>NZ_JAVRCP020000001.1:0-859175 GCF_034530675.2 Nostoc sp. DedVER02 | reverse complement strand
TTATTCTCCTTGTCCCCCTGCCCCCTTGCCCCCTGCCCCCTGCCCCCAGTCCCCAATCCCCAATCCCCAGTCCCCAGTTACCCAAGATATCGTTGCAATAGACCAATCACAATTTCTGGCATTTCTAAATGAGGTAATATTCCGGCATCTGCGATCGCATAAAAATCTCGAATTGCTCTTGGATTTAAATTTGCTAACCGTCGTCCTAGTTTGATCTTGGTAAATTGTGCTTTTTCTCCCCAAAAAATCACAGTAGGAATTGTCAATTGCTGAATATATAAACTCAGATCAAAGTAAAGATCGCCACGTAAAAATGCCAAGGCGGAAAATTTGGCATTCGGCTGTTGTGCAGAGGTTAAATAAGCATCCACCATTTCTTGAGATACTCGTTGTGACTTAGCAAACAGAAAACTTTGTAAAAAATTTCTGACTGCAATTTCATTTTCAGCACCAAGGATATAAATAAAATTGTCCAACAGAGGCGCATTGATTACCGAAAGCGGAAGTCTGCGTCCAGCACCTTGCCCAAAATCATCAAATCCAGAGGGAGACACTAAAAACAGTGCTTTGAATAAATTGGGTTGAACAATAGCTAGGCGGATAGCAAAAGCGGCTGTTAGAGACGAGGCTACCACCGTTACTGGCTGGCGACACGTTTCGATGATAAACTCTGCGATCGTACTGAGATAATCTCTAATTTTATAATCCCGGACGGGATGAGCCGATTCTCCCCAGCCGATTAAATCGGGGGCTAAAATTTGGTAATTAGAGGCAAAAGCCGGATAAACTTTAGACCATTCATAGGCAGATGCCCCACCACCAAAGTTATGGAGAAACAGCAGTGGAGGTAAGTCTTCAGTAACAGCGTTCGCCCAAGGTGCATTCGTTTGGGTATAGTAAACCATTGCCCCTAATGATGTATGGATAAGTTTATGTCCAAAGCCAGAAGGTTGAAACTGAAGCATAAAATTAGAGAGTTAGTTTAATAGCACTTTACCCGAAAGCAAAATTAGTCAGCAGCGTTCAGAGGGTGTAAAGAACACGAAAAACAGCCCCAAAATTAAGCAATAAAAATAGGCCGCTTTCAACAAGCTAATAATAAAATTGCGTTCAGTCATAGACACCCGATAAAATTTGGTATGTTACTCATGCTCAAACGTTTACGCAGCCGTAAAATTTCCTTAGTGGCTATATTTGCGCTTGTTATATGCTTTACTCTGGTAAGCGTGCGTTCATTTGGGCAAACAATTATGACATCAGCACCCCAACTACTCACCGATCCATTTTTGCAATTGCCAACTAAAACCTCAGTGCGAGTAGTTTGGTTTACTGAGTTTGCTGGTGTTAATCACACAGTAACCTACGGTGAAAATCTTAAACAAACTGCTAAGGCAAATACTACCAAACTCAGTCGCACTCGTGAAGACCAACAATCAAGAGTTGGAAACCAAACCAAAGACGGCGAAATTTATCAAAAACCCGTCTGGCGTGACATTTGGCGACATGAAGCTGAGGTAACTGGGTTAACTCCTGGTGTGCGGATAAACTATCGTGTTACGAGTGTGCGAGAGGATAAGGAAAGTATTAGCAGTGATGTTTTTAGTCTTGCAGCTACTCCCAAACCAGATACACCACTAAAAATTTTACTTACCTCTGACCATCAATTAAAGCCGATGACAGCAGCAAATCTGCAAAAGGTGGTAGAAACCGTTGGACGAGTTGATGGAGTGTGGTTTGCTGGTGATTTGGTCAATGTTAGCGATCGCGCCTCCGAATGGTTTGATGATAATGGTGGTGGTGCGTTGTTTCCCGGTTTACAAGGTCGTGCTAAATATGAAATGATGCACAACAACGTTAAGACAACCTACACTGGTGGACAAATAATTCAAAATGCACCCATGTTTTCTTGCATTGGTAATCATGAGGTGATGGGGCGATTTGCCAGAACGGGAAGTTTAAATGATGAATTTGATGATACAATTCCCCGCGTTGTTGCTCAAAAAATTTATCGAGACAAATCTTTAATAGATAATTCTTTTAATACTAAGACTTACGAAGAAATTTTCTCTTTACCAAAAAGTAAAGAGGGTGAAAAAAGGTATTATGCAGTTAGTTTTGGTAATGTACGTTTGGTAGTACTATACGCTACGAATATGTGGCGGACTCCCAGTTTAAATGGGAAGTATAAAGGTAGATATCGAGAAGCCGAAAAGGATTTAAATAATCCTGAAGATTGGGGTTATGGACAGGTGATTTATGAGCCGATTGCTAAAGGTAGCAAACAATATAATTGGCTAGAAGCAGAACTCAACAGCCCTGAGTTTCAACAAGCAAAATACAAAGTTGTGATGTTCCATCATCCGCCTCATACTCTAGGTGATAACATAGTTCCTGCTTATACTGAACCTGTTCAAATAGTTGAACGGGATGAGGATAATATCAAAGCTGTGCGTTACGAATACCCCAAAGATGCAGATTATATTATCCGCGATGTTGTGCCTTTATTAGAAGCGGCTAATGTGCAATTAGTATTCTATGGACATTCCCATTTGTGGAATCGTTTTGTTAGTTCTAGTGGAATGCACTTTTTAGAAACATCTAATGTGGGCAATACTTACGGTGCTGCTTGGGGTGACAGAAAGCGAGAAGTGCCAACTGGATATCAAGAGGATTATGTTAAGCTTGGCGATCCCAATGGTTTAGAACCGATAGTGCCAACAATTTCCCCCTTGTTGGGTGAAGATGGTAAGCCGATGCCTTATATTTCGAGTAATGATATTACAGTTTTTAGTATTTTTGATACGGGAACGGGTACGATAAGTAGTTATCGATTTGATACTCGTAAACCTGATTCAAAAGTAGTGAAGTTTGATGAATTTAAGTTGAAATATACCAATCCTATCTGAAGCCTCAGATCCCCGACTTCTTGAAGAAGTCGGGGATCTTGCTGTTCATAAACTAGCGATCGCTTCGGCAACTAACTTAGAAACAAAGGGCAAAATATCCCGATTCTTAGCCTGGGCTTTACCTTCAGTAAATACCACTAAGAGGTAAGGGCGTTGTTCTGGTAACTCAATATATGCAGCATCATGGCGAACTTGACTTGTCCAGCCTGCTTTTGACCAAATTTGAGCATTTTTAGTCAGTCCGTCTCCCAAAAAACCTGTTATCTGATTTTCCTCAGTGTCAGGGGACAAATCGTTGAGAGGACGTTTCAGTAAAGCCATCATTGCTTGCGATCGCGTACTAGAAACCGCCACTCCACCTACAATACTATGCAGTAACCTAGCGATCGCATTTGTTGTCAACATATTACGATTTTCTAGTAACTCTCCCACAAACGCCCGTTCCCGTCCATAAGGGCCATCACCCCAAGTTTTTTGACAGACGTTAATCGTCTCCATTTCTTCCCAACCCAAAGATTGGTAATAGCGGTTAATGATATTACGTTGATATTTCCAAGTTTCAAAAGGCCCGATTGGTAATTCTGGCCCTGATGTAGTACCACTTAAAATATCTACAACTAAGCTAGTAGCATCGTTACTAGAATCGACAATCATATCCCGCAAAGCGCGTTCCAACTCCTTGGAGGTTTGACTCATGCCTTTTTCTAGCCATTCATTTACCGCCACTAGGTAAAATAACTTGACTACACTGGCGGGATAAATCCGTTCAACACCGCGATAAGTAAAACCACGGACTGGATGATCCCAAAAAGCATTGGGAGTCAGCGCCCCACCAGTATTTACTAGCACTGGTGGATCGTAAACAACCCAAGTCAAGGCAATTTGATTCCGGGCTAAAGTCGGAAATTCTGCCCAAGTTGCATCTAAAATGCCATTACCAATATTTTCGAGTTGTTCGTCTTTATTAAAAAAAATCATTCTCTAGTAATGTCCTTTAATCTAAAATCCGACATCCAAAATCCAAAATCAGGGGAGTATCAGTGTTTTGCTGACCTTAATTTATATGATTCTCCTGAATGTACACGTTTATCAACTCAATCTGCATCTGGAAGACATTTGTGGGTAACATCAAATCATCAAAATTTAGCGGTCGAGGTGTATTTGTGCGAAGATGACTATCCGGGATGGGTATCTCTTTCAGATTTTGATTCATTACAACCTGCTACTGTACCTTATCAGGCGGCAACATTTTCTGAATCTGAAATTAAAAAACTCCTAGCAGAGGTTATTGCTTTTACCCAAAAAGCGATGCAACAATCCAATTATTACCTTTGGGGTGGTACGGTTGGGCCAAATTATGATTGTTCTGGGTTGATGCAGGCGGCGTTTGCTTCGGTGGGTATTTGGCTACCTAGAGATGCCTATCAACAGGAAGGTTTCACCCAACCAATTACTATTGCAGAATTAGTGGCTGGGGATCTGGTATTTTTTGGCACTATTCAACAAAAGGCAACTCATGTCGGGCTTTATTTAGCTGATGGTTATTACATTCATAGTTCTGGGAAAGATCAGGGACGAGATGGGATTGGGATTGATATTCTCTCGGAACAGGGAGATGCTATTAGTCAGTCGTACTATCAGCAGCTACGAGGGGCTGGTAGAGTTTTTAAGAGTTACGAACCACAGAGACGCTGAGGGCGCAGAGGTATATGAGGAGTGGGTTTGTTGATCGAGGGTTGAGTGAGGAAAATGGGGCGATTTCAGCAATTGTCCCAGATGTTTCGGTGGTGCTACCAATCCATGATGAGGTGGAGAGTTTGCCGCTTTTATTAGAAGCGATCGCATCTACTTTATCTTCTAGTCAGGTAAATTATGAAATAATCTGTGTTGATGATGGTTCTACAGATGGTTCTGGGGATTTTCTGAAAAAAGAGGCGCAAACCCGCACTGATTTAAAGGCGGTGATTTTGCGTCGTAACTACGGACAAACTGCGGCGATGGCTGCTGGGTTTCATTATGCAGTGGGGAAAGCGATCGTTACTTTAGATGCTGATCTCCAGAATGATCCGGCTGATATCCCTATGTTATTAGCAAAGCTGGATGAAGGTTACGATTTAGTAAGTGGTTGGCGGCAAAATCGCCAAGATGGTGCTGTAAATCGGTTACTTCCTTCCAAAATTGCCAACTGGCTAATTCGCCGCACCACTAGCGTGAATATTCATGATTATGGCTGTTCGCTGAAAGCCTATCGTGCAGAACTGTTGGCAGATATGAACCTCTACGGCGAACTACACCGATTTTTACCTGCTTTAGCGTACATCGAAGGAGCTAGAATTACTGAAGTACCCGTGCGTCATCATGCCCGTCGCTTTGGTCGTAGTAAGTATGGAATTTGGCGGACATTTCGGGTGTTGATGGATTTGTTAACTATTCTGTTTATGAAAAAATTCCTCACCCGCCCAATGCACGTTTTTGGGCTGTTGGGCTTGATTTCAATGGTTTCGGGGACTGCGATCGGAATTTACTTGACTTTCGTCAAATTAGCTTTAGGTGAAATGATTGGCAATCGCCCGTTGCTAAGTTTAGCAGTTCTCTTACTAGTAACTGGAGTGCAGTTATTTTGCTTCGGTCTTTTAGCAGAGTTACTCATGCGTACATACCATGAATCCCAAGGGCGGCCTATCTATCGCGTGCGAGAAGTTGTAGCAAAAAATGTTAAGTAACGTAACAATAGTCATTAGTCATTGGTCATTGGTCATTGGTCATTGGTCATTAGCAAATAATTAAGAGTAAATATTGGTTGACTCTATACAAATGACAAAGGACAAATGACAAATGACAAAAAACCATTAAATTGCATCTACCTTGAAAGCATTTAATACTTTTGACACCGAACTGCGGCGCAACCTGGTAGTTTTATTTACGGCAGGTTTATTATTCTGGTCGAGTTTGTCTGCACTCTTACCAACCTTACCGCTTTACATCGATGATGTGGGCGCAAGTAAGCAAGAAATTGGGATTGTAATGGGCAGTTTCGCCATTGGCTTATTGCTATCTCGCCCAACCCTGGGACAGTTAGCCGATAAACGTGGTCGAAAAATTGTCTTGCTGATTGGTACGATAGTAGCCGCGATCGCACCCTTTGGTTATTTGGCAACCCAATCAATCGGATTATTAATCTTGGTGCGGATTTTTCACGGTATTAGTGTTGCCGCTTTTACCACTGGCTACAGTGCCTTAATAGCAGATTTAGCCCCCGCAGAACTTCGTGGCGAAATCATTGGTTACATGACTCTCGCAACTCCCCTTGGTTTAGCGATTGGCCCCGCGTTGGGAGGATATTTAGAAGCTACAAGTGGTTACGGAATATTATTTCTGTTATCCGCCGAATTGGGTTTTCTTGCTTTCTTGGGGATTATACAAGTCACGAATCCGCCAGTGCAAACACAGGAACAAACTGAGGAAAATAATCGCAACTTTTGGCAAATTTTGAATAGTCCACAGGTAAGAGTTCCAACGATAGTAATGTTGTTGGTTGGTTTGTCTATCGGTGCTGTACATACCTTTGTGTCATTGTTCCTCAAATCCAGTCAGGTAGACTTCAACGGCGGACTATTTTTTACAGCTGCGGCAATTTCTAGTTTTAGTATCAGGGTGTTTGCTGGTAAGGCAAGCGATCGCTTTGGTCGTGGTTTATTTATTACCTTTGGTATTTTTTTCTACGTTCTAGCGTTAATACTGCTATGGCAGGCTGACAGCGCGATGTTTTTCTTATTGGCTGCGATCGCTGAAGGTGCTGGTGGTGGTACACTAATCTCGATGATGATTACGCTGATGGCAGACCGCTCGCTGCCGCAAGAACGAGGGCAAGTTTTTGCTCTATGCGTAGCTGGGCTTGACCTGGGAATTGCGATCGCTGCTCCTCTTTTGGGTAGCATCGCTGAACTTGTAGGCTACCGCGATATGTTTGGCTATGGTGCTGCAATAACTTCTCTTGCACTTGTCATCTTCCTCACCCAGTCGAGCAAAAACCTATCTAACTCCCTGCGCTTTGCACTAGGTTTAGCTCCAGATGTTTATGCCTTGAAAAACTTAAAAATTAGGAGTGAGGAACTTTAATTTCTCACTCCTAACTAGGAGTGAGGAACTTTAATTTCTCACTCCTAACTTTCAACTCTTAACTTTTAAAACGGGCGAGGAGGGATTCGAACCCCCGACACCGTGGTCCGTAGCCACGTGCTCTAGTCCACTGAGCTACACGCCCTCACCGACAATCTATATTAACACGTTCTAACTAAATGGCGCAAGATAATTTTTCATCTAATTTTGCCAGCTTAACCCATCTAGATCAACACGGACAGGCACAGATGGTAGATGTGTCTGAGAAAGCACCCACCGCCCGCCAAGCAGTAGCCGAGGCCAATGTGCGAATGCTGCCAACAACCTTTGCTGCTATTCAAGCCGGAAATGTCCCAAAAGGCGATGTATTAGCAACTGCAAGATTGGCGGGGATTATGGCAGCCAAGCAAACAGCCGCTTTAATTCCTCTATGTCATCCGTTGCCTTTGCAAAAAATTGCGGTCGAAATCATACCCGATCCCCAATTACCTGGTTATCAAATTCAAGCTACAGTCAAAACTAAAGCTGAAACAGGTGTAGAGATGGAAGCCTTAACTGCTGTTTCTGTGGCTGCACTGACTTTATACGATATGGCAAAAGCCTTAGAAAAGTCGATTCAAATTGAATCGATTCGTTTAATAAGTAAGAGTGGGGGGAAATCAGGAGATTATTTCCCGCCAGGGCAATAAGCTTTTAGGAAATGGGAAATTGGGAATGGGGAATTGGTTATTAATTCTTCTCCCTCATCCCCACTCGATACTCACGGGAGATTGTCAGGATCAATGCCGAGATTACGCAAATATGCTGCCAGTTGTTCAGCGCGTTGGCGTTCTTGTTCAGCGCGTTGACGTTCTTGTTCTACCAATAACTCAGCTTGTTCTGCCCGTTGATTGAGTTCCAGGGAATTCAAAAATCTTTGTCCATCTGGACGGTAAATTACCAACTCTCCAAGCCCCGTTTGAAATCTAATTCCTAACCGGGGGCTGACCCAACCATCCATTTGCCATAGTTTATTCAAATGGTTGTTTTGCCGCAACCAGCCATCTAGTTGAAAGCTTTCAGGATCGTATAAATAATATTCTTCAACACCGTAAGTATCGTAAAACTCTAGCTTCCGCTCCATTTCCTTAGTATCATTACTATAAGAAAGAATTTCAAAGACTACTTGCGGTGGAATATTATCTTCTTGCCACTGACGGTAAGAACGACGTTTTCCCTTTGATCTACCGAAAACAACCATTACATCAGGTGCAGTTGGTGTAATCAGCCGAGAACGGACGGGATACCAAAGTAAATCTCCTGCAATTAAAATATCGTCATTATTAGCAAACAGAATCTCTAAATTCTCCTTAATCAGGACAATCCAACGATATTGTTCTGTATTGTCTGCCATTGGTTTGCCGTCACTATCTGGATAGAGGAGATCGGGGTCTATTTGCTCAAAGATCGTCATCGGATTTAATCTAGTAGCTCTTGACTTACAATTCAATTATGACTGGCAATTCAATTATGACTGCTTGTAAGGGTCTAATAGCAACCAATGCCACAAAAACCTTAGAATGAATAGGGTGTATTTAAATCTGTAACAAATATTTATGCCTCCTCGTTGGCCTCGCAAACCCGATCGCAAAGACCCTGATTACCGCAAGATCGATGACCGGATGAATTTTGCTGTGCATGTAGCGATCGCTGCTACGATTAACTCTGGATTGTGGTTTTTCCACATTTTGAAAGACACTACCTGGGAGTGGCTGCCTTTGCTGACGTTAAGTTGGACAGGAATCGTGTTAGCGCATCTGATTTATATTAGTGCGATCGCTAACTACACCGAAACTCCACCAAAATCCACCTGAAGATGGATTACTCATGCTGGGGCGATTGTAACCTCTGGTAGTAGGATTAGGCTGTTAATTGAGCCATAATGTAAAAAAGCCTGAGATTTCGCACTTTTTCTTAATGTAGGGTTATTTTTATGGCTAAGACTAACACCACAGAACTACTGGAAGCCCTAGCAGCTGAAATTGGCGAAAATGTCTACATAGACGTTGCCAAATGGCATCTTTATTTATCTAATGCCAAACTGCATACAGTTGTTGCCGAGCAACTGTATCCTTTAATTACTTCTAACTCTGTAAATGAAGACCGAGTTTTACAGGTTTTGGGAGCGATTCCAATAAAAATTGGCGGCGGGAAACGTGAAGTTCCTTTAATTGATTTACTACCCCTACAATGCCAGGTTACTTTAGTTGATATTTTGGAAAAATATCAACGGGATTTTTAAATAGATAAAACTAAATTTATCTTAGTTAGACAATTTTGTTAATCAGCATTTCCTGATTCTAGTTTAAATTAGGGATCTGTTTATTTATATTGTCAATTTTATATAAATTAATACAGATACACATAGATGAATCTCGTGTAATTTATGTGTGAATATCTGATAAAAATTTCCTTTAACAATTAAGGAATCTCCGCGTTCAAAATCAGTTTAGATTTGAGCGAGTTTATATTGGGACTCGCTTTGAACTTTCATGCAAACTCATTGAGGCAATTTCTATGCTTTTACAAGTCAAAGATAGTGGTGAATTAGTCAAGATTGTTGAAATTCAGGAATTACTTGACCCGAATAATGATGTTGTTCACGCAAAAGACCAAGAAGGTCAAGAAGAACAGCAACCTGAAACTTTTAAGAAAGAAAATCTCGTTTTCCCTTCAGGTGAAGTTTTACCACGCTGTTGGTTAGATGCCGATTATAGACACGACAACGGTTAATGATTTTAAAATCAGGTAATTGGTAATGAGAGTAAACTGATTCCCTAATTATTAAGTCATAAATCCCCGACTTCTCAAAGAAGTCGAGGATTTGGTTTTTTACAATTTATGATTGCTAAACTATGTGCCAAATTATGAAGTAGCTTTTTCTTCTACCGTCACCGTTTCATTCTGCTGAGAATTAGGGAAAAATGCCTTAGTAATCCAGTCAGTCAAGACGTGAGACAGTAATCCCATAGGGCCAGCAAACAAACACAGTGCAAGGGAATGAATTGTCCAAACACCTGTTTTTTGCCCTTCCCAATAAATCCAACGACCAACGAATAAATCCATCACTAAAAAATGAATCCAACCCGTTGCAGCAGCCGTTTCGTCTGCAAAAAATTTAGCGATATCAGCTAATTGTGGATTCGATAAAGCTTGGGCATTTTCTGGTGTAATACTGCTGATAAACAAATATAAATACGCTCCAGCCAACAGCACAAATGGTAAATATGATGACATTATCTGCCGTGTAACTTTCCAATTTGGCAATAAAATCATCAACGCCCAAAAAGGCAACACAAAAAGGTTGGCGAAGTTAAAAAGTTGAGAAATCGTCATATTGTTGTAAAGTGAATAATTTTCAGTTATTGTTTTGAATTCATTAATTATTCATAGCTCGTAACCTCAGCTTTATAGATCCCCAACTTCTCAAAGAAGTCGGGGATCTAGCTATACTTATAAAGCTACAAGTTGCGATTCGATTTCTGAAGATTTCAAATCACGTCCGATGAAAACTAAGCGGGTTTGCCGCGCCTCTTCGGGTTTCCAGGGGCGATCGTAAAATTTATCAAATCGAGTTCCTACACCTTGCATCACTAAACGCATGGATTTATTTGGCACTGCCACAAAGCCTTTAATCCGGTAAATTTCTTGTTGTTGTGCTAATTTCTCTAACTGCTGTTGCAGCTTTTCTGGGTCGAATGTACGATCCAAAATTAAATTAGTTGAGATAATTTCTTCGTCGTGATCGTGGTCTTCTTCGGTATCGTGATGACTAGGACGAGAATCTAAATTGTCTTCGACTGCGGCTTGAAATCCTAATAATATAGATGCGTCTAGTTGAGAACGATCGCTCTCGACAATCTTCACCACTCTGGGTAACTCTTGCTTAATTAATTCCTCAACTCTGGCTTTTGTCTCGGCATCCACCAAGTCAATTTTATTTAACACCACTAAGTCTGCACAAGCAAGTTGGTCTTCAAACAGTTCTTGCAAAGGTGTTTCATGTTCTAGATTATCATCTGCTTGTCGTTGGGCTGCGATCGCATCTGGATCGCTAGCAAATGTCCCGGCTGCAACAGCCGCACAATCCACCACGGTAATCACAGCATCCACAGTGGCGGCGTTGCGAATTTCTTGCCAGCGAAAAGCTTTCACCAATGGTTTTGGTAAGGCTAAACCAGAGGTTTCAATCAAAATGCAGTCGATGCTTTCTCGCCGCTTGATTAACTCTTGCATCGTCGGGTAAAATTCTTCTTGCACGGTGCAGCATAAGCAACCGTTAGTTAATTCAAAGATATTAGTGTCGCCCTCAGCATCTTCCGGGCAAATTTGACAAGATTTTAACAATTCGCCATCAATACCGAGTTCGCCAAATTCATTGACTAAAACAGCAATGCGGCGGCCTTGGTTGTTTTGTAGCAGGTGGCGAATTAGGCTGGTTTTTCCACTACCTAAGAAGCCTGTAATCACTGTGACAGGAATTTTCGTAGCCATATTTTTGCCTGATTTACTCAGTATGAAAAGTTTTAAGGGTTACAAACTTAAATACTGAGATTAAGCTTGATTTGAAGATTGACTTAGTTATTTTAAGCTGAAAGTCTATAGTAAGTCTGAAAATATCTCAAAACAAGCATCAACAACTCAGGGAGGGTGAGTTGAGAAAAATATATATTAATTGGGATTGGTTTTGTGATTGCGGATATCGTTGTCAAAGCAGTTCTAGCAACTATTTAGGAAAAACTGCTCTTGTCTGCGTTGGGTTAAATTCGTTTGTTTGTGAGAATTTTTTGGTAGGCTTGGATTGTTTGCTTTGCGATCGCATCCCAGCTAAAATTCTCCAAGGCATATTTTTGGGCGTTTAATCCCCGTCGTTGTCGTTCTGCGGGATTTTGCAAAGCTTCTTGCAGTAACTCTACCAGTACTTGGACATCTGTTGCACCCACCCAACCCGACTCGCTATCGCGTATCTGTTGACAAATATGCACTTGGTCAGAAATGACTACGGGTACACCTGCAACCATTGCTTCAGCTACAGCAATCCCAAAATTTTCGTAGTAGGAAGGCAAGACAAATAAATCAGCAGCTTGTAGTAAACTAGCTTTGAGTTCACCAGTAACAAAGCCTGTAATCGTAGTGTGCGATCGCAATAATGAATTTTGAATTTGAGATATGATCTTTTGTTCGTAATCTGGTTCTTGAGGATTAGTCCCAGCTAAGACAAAATGAAACTTATAACCAAGCGCTAACAGCTTCTCTAGCGCCGGAATCAACAAATTTAACCCTTTTTTCGGGTCAATTCGTGACATAAACAGCACCAACGGTAAATCTTTTGGCAGTTCTAATTGACTACATACATTTTTAATAGAAGATTGACGTGGAATCACACCCAAGGGAATCACCAAATCTGGTGTAGATACTCCAAATCGTTCTGATATTTTAGCTTCTTGATCGCTGGTAAAATGAATTGCTGCCGCACCAGCTAAATTTTGACGTTCTATAAGTGCAACATAAAGCTGTTTTAATTGCTTCTTCTTGCGTAAATCAGCCGGATCGAGAGTACCTAAAGGACGGAAAATATAAGGTAGCTTTTGCTGACGACACACAATAGCAGCAGCGCTAATTATTGGGGAGAATAGAGCATGAATATGTGCTATGTCAAACTCGTGAGCATGAAGTTTTAGCCAATTTAATAAATCTAGAGAAAATTTGTAGCGACGAAACGGCGCACAACGAAAGTAAATTATTTCATAGCCATCTTGTTTGATTGGGCGATTTAAAGGAACATCCAGAGGAGTTTGACCATTATCGCCATTACTATCAGTTGTGAGAATTGTAACTTCCGCTCCCTCTTTTACCAACGCTGGAGCTAATCCTAGTACCATTTGACTAGGCCCGCCGTAAATCAGAGAAATTGAGGGAACAATTTGTAATATTTTCATTTATTTGTCATTTGTCATTTGTTATATCATGTCCAGTTAAAGACTTATCATAAGGGCAGCAGAGGAGAAAGTTTTTCTGCATATAGCGCGTTCATTA
Source organism: Nostoc sp. DedVER02 (assembly GCF_034530675.2). Lineage (NCBI taxonomy): Bacteria > Bacillati > Cyanobacteriota > Cyanophyceae > Nostocales > Nostocaceae > Nostoc > Nostoc sp. DedVER02. The sequence goes on along the minus strand of NZ_JAVRCP020000001.1, from coordinate 846,075 downwards.
TAACTAATTAGCCGGAATTAATATTATTCACTAATGACCAATGACTAATGACTAATGACTAATTCTTGATAAAACTCTAATTGTTGTTTAGCCAAAGCTTTATTTGTATATTTCACCATTGCTTTCTGATAACCCATTTTTCCCAGACTATGAGCAAAAGCTGGTTTATCCATCAATTGAACTAAGCAATTAGCAAGGGCTTGGGCATCACCTTCAGGAAATACTAAACCGGCATCACCAATTACATAGGGAATTTCACCAGAATCAGAACCAATAACAGGTACTTGGCAAGCCATTGCTTCAATTAGTACATGACCAAATTGTTCTTTCCAGCCAGCAGAAGTTAAAGTTTTAAATTTATAAGTTGTTTCTGAAGGCAGTACTAAAGTACTCATTAAATTGATATAGTTTGCAACCTCATTATGAGGAACGCTTTCTATCAAAATTACCCGTTCTTCAATATTGTTTTCTGCTGCAATTTTGACTAATTCAGTTTGCAATTCTCCCCGTCCCAGCAGCAATAATTTCCAAGGTTTATTCTTCAATGCAATTAAGGCTTGTAAAAGCGTTAGCAAACCCTTTTCTTGTACAAATCTACCAACAAAACCTACGACAAAATCCCCTTTATCAATACCAAACTTAGCTTCTAATTCTGGTTGGGCTTGGGGAGTAAATAAACTTTCATCTACGCCCAGTTGAGGCATGACTTTAATTGCCCCTTTATATCCTCGTTGTCGTAAAACTTCTACCCCGTCTTGATTGCCAGAAATAATGCCGTGGCTGTGGTTGAGGTTATATTTTTCTAATAAAGCAACTGGTAATTTTAGATTATATGGTAAATTCCACCAGGTAAAAAATACATTTTTTGCCTTAAGTCCTAATAGCTGATTTAAGGCAATCATCTGAGTATAAGCCAGTCCCCTAGATCCTTGTTCTACTTGGATGATTTGCGGACGAAATTGTTTTAGCAAAGATATCAAATCAGCGCCAAAGGTAAGTAGTCCCTGATGGTTTTGACTAAAATTAGAAACGGGAACTATTCTAAATGTGCCTTCATCACGGTATTCAGTTTCAATAATTCTGTTTTGCACGCCGCCTGGTTTCCAGCGTTTTGGGACTACAACTGTCACTTCAACTCCCGGTTCTAATTGAGATAAAGCGCGTAATTTTTCACAGTTGAGGTCTACGATATAAGTGTGACTAGCAACTAAGATTTTCATTGTTATTTGTTATTTGTCATTTGCCATTTGTCATTTTTTTAAATAACTAATTCCCAATTCCCAATTCCCAATTCCCAGTAACTAAACTTGTTCATCCAATCGGCTGTAAACTTGGCCATCGTTCCATAGTGATTGGATGACAGTACCCAAGGCTTTGAAAAAACCCAAAATGTAGAAAATAGCGCGAGTGGCAATTTTGACGGGTGAACCACTTTTGTTACAAGGTGGTCGTCCCAGAACGTGACAGTCAAATAAACGACCATATAAACGCAAAGCTTGAGTCACAGTCAGGTTTTTCAGCCCTAGTAGGAAATGATTGTGATAGAAGGTGAGTTGATATTTTAGCGATCGCATACTAATATCATGACAACCCCCTGTTTCTTCGCCTAAATGCACCAAATGGGCTTCTGGGTCGTACCAAATCTTATACCCAGTTTTTCGCACTCGCAAACAAAAATCTGACTCTTCACGCACTGCACTACCGCGAAACCTCTCATCAAACCTCAGCCCATACTTAGTAAAGATTTCACGGCGGAATGACATATTACAACCCCTAGCTGTCAACACTTGCTGGGGTTTTATCGTATGTACTAAATCAATATGATACCAAGCAATTCCTGGGTCCATAGCTTCGGGAGGCAGATATTCAATCTGTAAATCTCCTCCAGAATCACCTAATTTCATTCTGTCAAAGACCCGACCGGCTACAGCCCCCACCTCTGGGTTTTGCACATAATTTTTCGCATGGGCTGCTAACAATCCAGGGGTTAACTGAACATCATCATCAATAAATAATATTATTTCACCAGAAGCTCGCCGCACGGCATAATTTCGCGCTCCTGGTAAACTTGCCCAATCTAACCGCAACCATTTAATTTTAGCTGCGATCGCCATCTCTTCTAGGTAAGCTTGAATTTCTGGTTGGTGCGTTGGAGTTTGGTCTACTACTAAAAGTTCAAAATTTGGATAGTCTTGTTTCAGCACATCTACAATACTATCTCGTAGCGCTTCCTCTCTACCATAAGTCGGGATAACTACAGAAATTAAAGGAGAATTATCCATGAGTTTTATTAAGTGATTTTTCCACTTTGATAATAAGTTTATAAGAATTAATTTTCATTAACTATTTTCCTCTGACTTAAATTGTTTTAAGACGTTTTTTCTTGTTTTTTTGGTGAGGGTTGGCATCTTCTTTATCTTGTTTCTCCAATTCTGGCAATTTAAAAAGAACTCCCGCGAAAAACCAATAATAGACAGCAACAGGATCGACATCTAAAGGATAGTAGTAGGTGTTGTAGCTAATAAACAATATAAACACCCATAAAGCCGCTCCGTAACTGCGGAAATTACGGTTCTTTATGGAGCGATAGGTTTTAAAGCCAATAACTGTTAAAGTTGTTACCAAACCTAGAAAAGATAGTATTCCAGGAATTCCAACTTCAAAAAGTACTTTCGGGTAGTAGGTTTCCACCAGCTTAGTTTTACCCATGACGCGGGCAGAGTTAGTTGCTCGACCTAAGCCACTTCCCAAAGGGCCGTCTACGTCTTTCCAATTCTCTTGAAATTGCTGGATGATAAAATCTTGAGGTGGTGAAGCGTCCCAGCGACTGGTAAAACTTGCAGTTCTCTCTTCGACGACGGTAGGGTTAGTTACCATTACAATTCCTAGAACCATAGCCAGTCCTATCCCTATGGGGATAAATCGTTTAAGGTTGCCAATTTGACCAGTTAGCAATAGCAAAATCCCGAAGCAGATTGGTACTAAGGCTAAGGCGATTCTTTGTCCAGAAATTACAGCATTGATAAAGACTGTCACTAAAGAACCTAAACCGACTAGCCGCCAAACTATGGAGGGATCGGTGAAGCCGGTGGCAAAGGTAAAAAAGGTGCTGGAAATTAAGAACCACGCCCATTGCCAAGGGGCTACAAATGTTCCTGGTAGACGAATCACTCCTTCTTCAGGACTATATAAGAGCGCTCCACCAAAATAGCACCGGGCTTCTAATGATGTGACAAATAGGGCATTGCCTTCAAGACCTCTAGTACCTTGACATATACCTGTTAGTAGTAAAAGGTATTGGATAAATCCCAACACGCAACAAACCAGTATGAGGACAATCTGGAGGCGCGATAAAAAGAGAAAATCCCGCTTATCTCGAATTAGATAATAAGCACAACCAAGTAGGGGGACATATCCTAAAAATACTTTCAGTCCTAGAATTCCCATACCTAAAGGTATTTCTTTCTCTGCTTTTCCCAATAGTCCTACACTAGGCGGGTTAAACTGCTGCCCACCATTGACAAATAATAGTGTTAGAAGACTGCAACCCAAGACAATATAAAGTGGAATTTTAATTCCTTTGGGAATAATTAGGGGTAGCCCTTGTTTTCGGCAAGTTTGCCAAAGTCCAATTAGCGCAGGGACATAAAAGGCATCTTTAGCTAATTGGAGTATGGGACTATTACCTAAGTAGTAAGTGATAGTCCCACCAATAGGGACATAAATGATGAAAGCATATAGTGCTTGGCGCGGGTATTTGTAGGAAAGAGATATAACTATTATCCCCAATACACCAGGGACTGCTGCTTTTATTCCAGCTACAAAAAAAAGCACAATGCCAATGAATATACCGCTCAAAGAAGCGGTGGTGAATAAACTAATGAGTTCTTTTCGTGCTAGGGCTGCTTTGCGTTTTTGGGCTAACTGTTCTTTGAGGCTAAGAGTAGAAATTTCCTTAGAAGCCTGCTTTTTCGATTTTTTAGATTTCTTGGATTTTGACTTTATTTTCGGCATATAGGATTACTATTTGATTTTTGAACGAAATTAGGTAGGTATTGTAGAGTGTGTTAGAACAGAGTTCGTAACGCACTATTGTCATGGGTTTGATGCCGTACTCTTTGCGCTCACATCCTACGGATATTTTCTCCAAATCAAACCGGATTCCTATAGTAGCGCTGTCGTCTCTCAGCATCGAGAAATATATTATACTTGAGAAATTTCTTTGGATTGCTGTAAGTTGTACAATCCAAATTCATCTCTAACTGATTGATTTAATAATTTGCGATTAAAAATGCTAAATTTCAACCTTTTAGAATTATCAAAAAGGTTTTCTCCTGTATCCAAGATATAAACTGCTCCGGGAAATGGTAATGATTTAATCGCTTTTCCTTGATTCTCTAAAATATCCTTAACTTTGCCATGATCTATATAATATCTATAGTATCCGTAGCCACGATTATATTCGGCATTTTCAGGCAAATAGTTCAAATCATAGCGAATAATGTTACAGCTGCCGCACATTTTATAAAAATTTCTTCTTTTAATATATATATATTTACTGGCTTCCTGATATTTATAACCTTTGTTGATAACCCATCCATCAGAATCAGGATGTTGTTGAATAAATTGGGCTAATTTTTTGCTAACACAATCATCAGCATCAATTGCCATAGTGTGAGTAGGAGAAAATTTTTGAGCATAAATCAATCCTTTTAAGACTTTACGCCCTTTGTCTGTATCTCCTTTAGCCACAGGGTTAGTTTCATTGGGAGGAGAAAAATCAACTGTAAGGTATGTAATATGAGAATGGGTGAATTCGATTTTTGGCTTTTCGTGACAAACAACAATAACGTGAAAATTAGGTGAGGTTTGATTGCAAACTGATTTCAGGCATCTTTCAAATAATTGTGTAACACGTTCCCAGGAATTGGAGACTTTTGCACTTTTGAGTGGGATCACAAAAACAAGCATGATATTATCTTTAGAACAAGTATAGGAATCTGCTTTGATTTCTGAAGTTACTGAAGGCAGGAGGTAGGAGGTAAAAGATAGGAATTATTCTCTCTGCCTTCATAGTTTAGAGCAACTAAATTTATTTAGTAACAAAGATAAAATATTTTTTTAGAAATACGTAGTATAAGGAAAATACGTCATTATTAAATCCCCTAAATTTCTTTATCGGGATTACTTATGCAATAACTACTTTCTGCTTCCTTAATTGGCTTAAGAGGCAATAGGTAAAAGGCAAAGAAGTATTTTTAAGTGTTGCTGAGTTTTTTCAAAAATCAAACATCAATCCTATATAACAATACAAATATCACAGCTTCTACAGTTAACCAAGGCTGGTCAATTTGTAGAAGCTGTGACAGAAAATTGGCGTTTGTTAAAAGCTGAGATAAGTAGGTGGGCGTAATTAAATATAAGATCAAACCTCACCCTCAATCCCTCTCCTTAGTAAAGAGAGGGAAGCCGGAGGCAGGGTGAGGTTTGATATTTAATTTGATCCACTTACTTAATAGCTAATTTAGTCCATCAGATGTTGCTGGACTTTTGAAACTAATTCATTTGTCCAGTAGTTGGTAAGTTCGGCATTGGCGGCTTCTACCATAACTCTGATTACTGGTTCTGTACCAGAGGCGCGAACCAAAATTCTACCGGAATCACCCATTGCGGCTTCAGCAAGGGCGATCGCTTGTTGCACTGGTTCGCAATCTTGCCATCCCAAACGGCGATCGCGATCTACAACTCGCACGTTCCGCAATAGTTGCGGATATGTTTGGAAGCTTTGATCTACTAATTCGCCAAGAGAAACACCCGCCTCTTTCACCAAAGCTGCTATATGCAAGGCTGTTAACAAGCCATCTCCAGTAACAGCATAATGACGGCAAAGAATATGACCTGATTGTTCGCCGCCTAACATTCCCCCAGTTCGCTGCATTTCGGCTTGCACGTACTGATCGCCAACTGCGGTACGAATTAAGTTACCACCAATTTCTTGCCAAGCTTTCTCAAAGCCTAAGTTGGCCATGACTGTAGATACAATCAGGTTGTCTGGCAGTTGTTGGTTTTGTTGTAAATGCCGTCCCCATAGATAGAGAATGTAATCGCCGTTAACTTGCCTACCAGTGTTGTCTACTGCTAAGACGCGATCGGCATCCCCATCGAAAGCAAAGCCGATGTCGGCGTTGTGTTCTTGGACTGTGGCGGCAAGAATATCTAGGTGGGTGGAACCGCAGTTAACATTAATGCGATCGCCATCTGCTTCGTTATGCAAACAGATGACCTCTGCCCCCATTTCCGTAAATACTGATGGTGCTAACCCGACTGCTGCACCCCACGCCAAGTCTAAAACAATCTTCATTCCCTGAAGATTTAGGGCACTGTTCAAGGGTTTTTTCAACGCCTCGCCATAATGCCCGACTAACTCAGAACGTGAGTAATGCCGTCCACAATTACTAACTTTAGTAATAGGCGATATTTTCCCACGCAGCCCCGCTTCAATTTCTGCCTGTAGTATTTGCGGTAACTTCCCACCATTCGCACCAAAAACCTTAATTCCATTGTCCTCTGGGGGATTGTGACTGGCAGAAATCATCACTCCACCGATGGCATCACTGATACTGGTGAGATAGGCAACGCAAGGAGTGGGACATAATCCCAAATACCAAACCTCTAATCCTGCTGCTGTTAACCCTGCACTCAAAGCCATCGCCAGCATATCGCTAGAGTTTCTAGAGTCCTGTCCAAGAATGACTGGCCCTATTTGAGTCGCATGGTTACGTAAAACAATCCCCGTCCAAAACCCAACTTGCAATGCTAAGGGTGCATTTAGTAATTCTCCAACTCGTCCGCGAATCCCATCTGTACCAAATAAAGGATTTGTCGGTAGTGGAATTAAATTCAACCCAAAACTGCTTTCAATCCCTTTGCTTAATCCTTCAACTTCGGAAGCAGAACCCCCAGGAATGCCCGATGTTCGAGTTATAGATGAAACCATATATTTAAACACTCCACACAATCACACTGAAAAATAGCACTTAAGACTTTATTCAGCAATTTTGACATGCTTTTTCTCTTTAGAAATTCATTTTAAAATAAAGCCACTTTTACGTAATTATACTGAATTAAGAAATTTAAAATTGTAAATTTTCCATAAATTCAGTATTAGCTTTTACGTTATTAGTAAAGTTTCCACATTTTAGCTAATAATTTCTTTTATGCCCTTAACTTGAGTTTTGATTATCTGTATTAGTTCACACTTTGCAATGCTATTAACTGAAAATATGATGTTATAAATATTACTTAAATGTTTTTTAAGAAAACTCAGAATGAAAGCTAAAGTTAGCTAATAACAACAAAAAATTAAAACCCGGCAATGTAAAGTTATATTTCCACAGTCTTGCTGTTGTGTAAAAAAATACAAAATTTTCGCTGCTTAAAAAATTTTAATATAAATTCTCATCAAATAGTTTTAAGGTAACGTTTTAATGGCTTTTTTAGCCGTTAGTGAATTAAAACTCGGCAGTTAACTTTTTAAAGTTGAGAAATTTAGCATGAGCAGCAATTTAGCAACCAAATTACGTGTAGGCACTAAGAAAGCCCACACAATGGCAGAAAATGTAGGTTTTGTCAAGTGCTTTTTAAAAGGAGTAGTAGAAAAAAACTCTTACCGGAAACTAGTTGCTAACTTCTACTTCGTCTACTCAGCGATGGAAGAAGAAATGGAAAAGCACCGCCAGCACCCAATTCTTTCTAAAATCAACTTTCCCCAGCTAAACCGCAAGTATACCTTAGAGCAAGACCTGAGTTATTACTTTGGTGCTAACTGGAGAGAGCAAATCAAACTATCTCCCGCAGGTGAAGCTTATGTAAAGCGCATCCGAGAAATATCTGCCACAGAACCGGAACTGTTAATTGCTCATTCATATACTCGTTACTTGGGCGACTTATCTGGAGGACAAATTCTCAAAAACATTGCTGTAACGGCGATGAATTTGTCTGATGGGCAAGGAACAGCTTTTTATGAGTTTCCAGAAATTCCTGATGAGAAGGCATTCAAAGCAAAGTATCGTCAAAATTTGGATGAATTACCCCTTGATGAGGCGACAACCGATCGCATCGTTGAGGAAGCAAACGCCGCCTTTGGCACGAACATGAAGATGTTCCAAGAATTGGAAGGCAATTTGATTAAAGCGATCGGTGTAATGTTGTACAATAGCCTCACACGGCGACGGACACGCGGTAGCACTGAACTGGTCACTGCTGAGTAAACTTTGTTATAGCAAGGGACTAGGGACTGGGTGAAAAGTCTTTTTGTGTCTAAGTTTCATCATTTGTTGATGTCCTAACCACCAAGGCTTGTGCTATAAGTAAAATTTTGTAAGTCTAGGGGCAACCTCCCTGGGTTCACCTGAATAAAATCAGGCGATCGCGGGGATGTTGCCCCTACTGCTGTTGAAGTTTGTTAAGAGCTTGTGCTGCGTGTTGATGACCAGGATTCAGTTTAAGTGCTTCTTGAAAAGCAGCGATCGCCTCATCGTTTCTATCGTTGTAATAAAATAATATATAATTACCTAGTCTGTAATAGAAACCAGATATCGCCTTTGGGTGAACTTTTGCAGCAAATTGGCGATAAGCAGCCATAACAGACGAGAATCCCTGCTGATCAATATATTGCTTCACTAGTAATTAAACAGGTTTGAAGGTGATAATTAAGTTCAATTACTTGATGGCAAATAGCTAAAGCTTCATCTAGTTTGCCCTGCTGTATGAGTGCTGTAGCTAGCATTCTGTATATATTCATTATGACCCATTAGGTTGGTATTTTAGTCAATAGTTTTTACCTACTTTTTATCCCTTATACAAGAGCCTTAACAACCTAAAATTTTGTTTCAAACTGCTAAAGCCCGATTGGGAAATGGGGGTTTTATGTCATGATGGCATAGCATACTAAAATATATATGCCTTTCTAACTACAGGGAATCTCTCATGGCTCTCCGTCTAGGTGACACAGTACCCAACTTTACGCAAGCCTCAACACACGGCGACATCGATTTTTACCAATGGGCAGGTGACAGCTGGGTTGTGCTGTTCTCTCACCCTGCTGATTTTACACCTGTTTGTACAACAGAACTCGGCACAGTTGCCAAGCTCAAACCAGAATTTGACAAGCGCAATGTCAAAGCGATCGCACTCAGCGTTGATGACGTAGAATCTCACAAAGGCTGGGTGGGAGACATTGAAGAGACTCAAAGCACCACCCTTAATTACCCAATTTTGGCGGATGCGGATCGTAAAGTTGCTGACCTTTACGACATGATCCACCCCAACGCTAATGCGGCTGTAACAGTGCGATCGGTTTTTGTAATTGATCCCAATAAGAAACTCCGCCTGAGTTTCACCTATCCTCCCAGCACGGGACGCAACTTTGACGAACTTTTGCGGGTGATTGATTCTCTGCAATTGACTGATAATTACAGCGTGGCGACACCAGCCGATTGGAAAGATGGAGAGGATGTTGTAATTGTTCCCTCCCTGAAAGATCCAGAAGTACTTAAAGAGAAATTCCCCAAAGGCTACGAGGAAATCAAACCATATCTGCGGATGACTCCTCAGCCTAACAAGTAAATCTGAAAATGATTTCGGATAAAGCAAAGGCGCAAAGATATAATTTTGCGTCTTTGTTTTTTTGCGTGAGAATATAGTGAATGAGCTAGGCATTTAAAGCTGGAGGAAATACTTATGTTCTCATCTCCTTTGGTTTTGCAAATCCCGTCATCAATGCAAATGACAGACGAACAATTTTTTGAATTCTGTCAGGTGAATCGTGACTTACGCATTGAGCGAAATAAATTTGGAGAATTGGTAATTATGCCTCCGACTGGTTCAGAGACAGGAAATAGAGAAGTTAATATCTCAGGGCAGCTATGGGTGTGGTCGGAACAAGATGGTACAGGTATAACTTTTAGCTCTAGTACCGGGTTTAAGCTATCAACAGGTGCAGAACGCTCTCCAGATGCTTCTTGGATTCAACTAGAACGGTGGAATGCTCTTTCAGCAGAACAACAGAAAAGATTTGCACCCATTTGTCCAGATTTTGTAGTCGAACTCAAATCTCCTAGCGATAACCTCCAAACTTTGAAAGAAAAAATGGAGGAATATATGAATGAGCCAGGAATACAGTTAGGTTGGTTGATTGACCGTAAGCAGCGTAAAGTCTATATTTATCGTCCTGGCTTGCCAGAGGAATGTTTAGATAATCCTGCTAGTGTTAGTGGCGAGTTGGTATTGCCTGGGTTTCTTTTGAATATGAGTAAAGTTTGGTAAGAAAATTTTATCGAACAGAATTCAGGAGTCAGGAGTCAGAATTCAGAATGAATTTTGACCGAAAAAGCGGATGAATAACCGGGTTTAAAACCCCCACTAAATTGAAAATTTAGTGGTCTTCAATTCCTGCGCGGTATGAATCCCCGACTGATAGCGCCGGCGGCAAGCGAGCCTGCGAGCGTCTTGATTCTGACTCCTGAATTGTGACTTCTGAATTCTTCTTCAATTAAATTTTGGCTGGCGACGATACAGCAATTTAAATCGGGAAATTGGCGTGACATCAAAGGGTAATTGAATAGTAAAAGTGCTACCTTTGCCTAATTGACTCTGCATGTTGAAACTACCTTGGTGTGACTGAATAATTGCTTTAGCGATCGCTAATCTTAATCCAGAACCGCCAGTTTTACGAGAGCGTAGGCGCAGCCCGCCGTAGGAATCGCTATTTACTCTTAATTCTGAGGGCCCCTCAATGACAGGCGATGAGAAGATGGCAAATTAATAGAGTTCAAGAGTGATAATCATCGGGTGATGACATCTCATGTACTAGGCGATGACGGGCAGTGGCATCAGTTTATGACCATGAACTCTCAACGGAAGCAGTAGTAAAATACCAGATTACACCTTTTCTTTAGGTGGCGTTGCAATACCGCGCTTAACTAGGCTCGCTTCAAGTTCCTTAATGAATCTTAAGTCTTCCTCCAATAGAGGCTGGTTTTCGCTAGAAGAAAAGTTCTTACTTACAGAAGGATTTTTCTCAAGGAAAGCAAATGCTTGCCGGAATTGATGCGGGTTTGCCAAAATTAGCGAGTCAAAATGACAGGGAATAATCTGCTGAAAATCCCAACTTGCAACAGTATCAGCCCAGTTGAGGACTTGTCTTGGTGCTTGGGGAAAAATCAGGATTTGCAGAATCGGTGCAACAAATGGTCGCCCCTGACCTCGTAGAGCATCGAATGCCTGCTTCCAGCTTTCTCGCCAGCGAAAAGGAAATAAACCAAAGTACGTTTTTAGCGATCGCTGTGGTGCTTTAAAAGCATCACGAAACATCTGTCCGATTGCAGTAACTTCCAGCGCACTTGGACGGAAGTAAAGCGCAAACAATGAAATGCGTTGCCATCCCTTGCGGCGGTTGTCTTCATTGTCCTCAATTGTCTCCAAGGCATTATCCCTTGCATGAAACAGTAAGGGATAAGGATCTAATTGTACGATTTCTGGTGGGTCAACTGGAACAGAAAGTATAGAATCAGTTACAAGTAGAGTGCGCGATCGCTTGTGAAATACTGCAACTTCTGCAAAAGATCCTCGTCCCAAATTGATGTCCAATATTGCATAGTCAAACTCCAGAGCAAAAGGAGCAAGGCTTGAGTCCTCTGGGAGTTCTTGAGTTCGTTTTTGGGGAAAGCCTAGCCAACTAAGCGGCAGGTTGAACGGGAAACTCCACTGGTGCGGGGCAACAAAGACTTGTGCTTGAGGAAAGTGGCGAGAAAAGGGGCCAACAAAGACTTTATGCTCCAGACCAGAACTGGTTGGCAATATGATGTACTTAACTTCACCATGCTTTGCTACCAACTCATTAACCAAGCGGACACACTCAGCTGTCGGAGCAACAGGTGCATAGACTAGAAGACCTCCGGCAGCGAGTTTGACAACAGTCATACGAATCGGCACTATGGTGTAGAGAATGCCTTGAAGCTGCTCGAAAGTCCAGATAGTGTCAAAAACTATTTCCTTGCGAAGTGTCCGCCGCCTGCCATAGGGGTATAGTGGGACAGCAGCCCAGAATGGCCATGACCAATCTTTTGGGTGGCTCAAAGGATACATTCCTTGCTCTTGTAGTTCTACCCTCGACTTAGATCCAAGTGAATTCATAGTCGTTCCATTGTGCTGGCGCGGGCCAGTTGTGAGATTGCTGTAGTTGCTACAACATTGGTATAGCACGCTTGTCGGGCGAGAGCAATTGGCTAGAATTGCAATCACAATAGAAGCGGTAGCGACGAACAAACGTCATTACGAATTATAAATTACTTGTTGTACCAGGTTTTTCGCCACTGCTGCATTTGCTTAATTTCTGTATTTTGGGCTTTGATAATTTCTTGGGCTAATTGCTTGACTTCAGGGCGCTTAGACTTACTTAAAGCATCTTGCCCCATTTTTACAGCCCCTTCGTGGTGAGGAATCATCGCATTGATAAAGCGCAAATCAAACTCAGCATCAGCTGCACCTAAATCTTGACTCATCATCATGGCTTTCATTTGGTCAGACGACATTTCCATCGTATGACCCATTTGACTATCGTAAGCCATTGGTTTATCTTCCGCCTTGGGATACCGAGCTTGTCGCCACTGCTTCATTTGAGTGATTTCTTGGTTCTGCGATTTGATGATATTGTCTGCTAGCTTTTTGATTTCAGGACGTTTTGATTTCTGCTGCGCTTCTTTCGCCATTTCCACAGCCCCTTGATGGTGCGGTATCATAGCGTCGATAAATCGTAAATCAAAATTAGCATCGGCTGGGCCTAAATCCATTCCCATACTGTGATTCATCATGCCACCACCGTGATTTATCATCTGCTTGTCGTTAGCATTGGTGGTGGTGGCTGCCTTTGGTGCTTGGCTTTGGTTCTGGGAAGCAGTACTAGTACAGCCTGTCATGAACCCGCTAGATGAGGCGATCGCACTAAAGGTTAATGCCAAAAACCCATTCCTCAAAGATAGCAATTGCATAAGTCTCACCTCATAGTTTCCTAATTCTATATTTACTTACTACTTTGGCAGCCAGAAATGAAATTAGGATGAAATGTAACTTTTTAAATAAGTCCAGTATCTAGTTGTTTATTTATCACTCAAAATTGTGTAAGCATCGTTAACTAAGTGCATTTTCTCTTGTGCTTGTTTTAGCAGTTGCGGCTGATTCACAAATAAATCTGGATGCCATTTTTTAACTAAAGTTCGATAAGCCTGTTTTACCTCAGCCTGAGAAGCATTTGCTTGTAATCCTAAAATACCGTAGGCGCGAGTAATCTTATCTTTTTCCGTCTGGCTTTTGGGTTGACTGGGTGCTTTGTTGCTTTGAGTTGAATTTGGCTGTTTACCAGTTTGAGAACCAGGCGATGTCTGACGATAAGCGTTAGGACTACGCATCTCTGCTTTCATCCGCGCTATTTCCTCATTGAGTTCCCAATCACGAAATTTCGCCTCCACCTCTTCTGGACGCGGTGATGGAGAAGCTTTTGGCGGTGGCGGTGGAGAAACAGATTCTACCGTTGTGCGAGTATTCTTAACAGTATTTTCCTGTTGTTGTTTAATAACAGGATCTTTTTCCGGGGAAATTCTAACTCTCTCTGGCTGTGGCGAATATTTTCTATTAATATTTGTGGATTTTGGTAGTTCTTTATAAGATTGATGGTTTGAGAGTATTTTGACTTTTTCTAACTCTCGTAGCAACCGATTAAAACCATTTTGTAATTGCTGCAAACTTGCACGTTTATTAGTAAGTTCTATCGGTTCTTGGCTGAATTCAAAGCAAATTACTTTTTCAGATTGCCGTTCATATTCAGCCAAAATGGATAACCCTTGGCTGCTAAAACTAGAAAAATAATCTTCAATTGCAGTTATACAAAGTTTAGCAACTTCCTGATGATAAGATTCCTTTACTAATTGTTCGTCTTGTTTTTGGATATTCTTGTTTAACAAATAAGAAATACTTCCGACGACAGCAGCACCTACTGGGCCGCCTAATAACCAACCAATACCACCACCAACAGCAATAGAACCAGGTTCACTCAAATCATCGCTATTGTTTGGCTTAGGGGGTAATATCACTTGTGGTTCGCTAGGAAAAGGAATTAATAAATCTTGTGGTCTTTCTTCTTGGAAAAATTCGTAAGCTTGATAAAGCCATTTTGCCGCCGCCAATTGTAATTGATTCAGGTCTTTTTTAAGAGTATCTATTTGCCAATCTTTAAATTTATTTTCTGCCAATGCGACTGCCGCATCAGCTTGATATTTTGTGAGTAGCTTGGGTAACGCTAGCCAATCGCGTAGTTCTCCTATGCTGGTAGCAAAGCCTTTATAAATTAAGTTAGCTGCTTTTTGTTTGATTTCGATTTTACTATTTTGTTTGTCATCAAAAGATTTTATTTCAAGAGCAAGTGGGTCAATTTTAGCTTTTAATGAGAGTTGAATTTGAGAAGCGATCGCTTCCACTCTTGGCAAACGCACACTACCACGATTTGGTTGCAAAATCCCCACAATATTTTGCAAAGCTGTTTCAAAAGCCGCTAACCCGCTACTATTGGCAGCCGCAACATCGCCTTTTAATCTGGCTCTTAAGGCAGGTAAAGCATCAACGCGATATAAATTACTAAAACCTGGAGGTAATTCGGCTCGAAAGCTTTCTGCGACAAACAACAAACGATTTTGGACTTGTTTTTGCTCGTCGAGTTCAAGTAAGTTAAGAAAATTGGCAACAAATATAACTGTTTTAATCCCGCGATCTAATAGCCAATCTCGTAAGTTTTCGCGCTCACCTAAAGTCATTAACTTACGTGCATCTAATAATTGTATAACTAAATCTGCACTTAAAAGCTGTTCTTTGACCAAATTATCTTGTTCATCTCTATCATTTGTTCCCGGTAAATCGAGGAATTCTACACCTGTTTCTAAGAAGGGATGCGGACAAAAAACTTCTACAGATGCTACATCTTTTCGCATCTGTCTATTGCCATCAAGAATTGCAAATTGTTGTAAAATTTCTGTGCCACTGCGATAGATTTCTGTACCGTCTACCAACATGATGCGAGTTCGTACATCAGAGCCATACTTGACAGTAATAGATGCACCTGTAGTAGGAATTAAATCAATTGGTAAGGTGCGATTTCCTAGCATGGCATTCAGTAACGTAGACTTGCCATGATTAAAAGGGCCAAATACCGCAATGCGAAAGCTAGGATTAAGGAGATGATTGCAAATGGTAATTATATCTTGATGCAATTGTGACTTGCGTTCTAAATTCAGTAATGCAGATGCAGATTTGAGAGAATCTGCTAAATCCTTATAACCTTCATATTGTTGTTGCATAGTTCTTCGTTCTCAGGCTCCGCGTGGTAATACAAATCATTAGGGCTACTGTCTCACAGTATTAAGTAGTTAAGCATAATTCAACATCTAATAAAATCCTAGATCCTAGTGAGCAATTAATCGCTGATAGTAAACGTTATTAGGACTAAAGCCCTTACTACAACAATGCTAAATGAGTGGTGAAAATAAATCTTTGATTCTTCCCTCTGCGCTCTCTGCGTCTCTGCGGTTAGTTTATTTTTACAAATGATTTAGGACTGCTATAGGAATCCGGTTTGATTGCTGAAAATATATGTAGGATGTGTTAGCGACAGCGTAACGCATCAAACTCTTGATACTAGTGCGTTACGAACTCCGTTCTAACACAACGCCAGTTGCTACAACGGATAGCGTAGCGTTAGCGAGTCATCGAGCGTCGGGAACCTCCGCAACGCACTGGCTCCTCTACAATACTTAATTTTGTTCAGAAATCAAATACTAGTCCTATATACTTTAATTTATTTACGTTTAGCTACTTATACTTTAATACGGTTCAGTTAAGGCTAAAACTCTTTGTCAAAGTTTGTTTTTTTACTAACCACAGAGGCGCAGAGAACACAGAGGCAAGAAAGAGATGCTTAACTGAACCGTATTGATTTATACTTATGAGAAGCAGAGCCTCCCAATAGCCATTATCTGCTAAAAGCTGGTAACAGATATGTTAGCTATAGTAAGCTAATAAGTTACTATACGCCGCCTCTATTTTTTGCAATTGAGCTATTACATCTTCTTGTAAGCTTTTTAACCGATTGAACTCACCTTCACGATTTATTTCGCGGGTTTGTTTCTGCTTAACTAAATTATCTAATTCAGATTTACGAGAGACAATATCATCGTTAATCCGCTTACTCACTTCTCTTTCATAAGAGTCAAAACACTCTTTCACCGCACTGTATACAACCTGAGATTGCTCATGTGCGACTTGTGGTAAATGTTTTACTAACTCTTTCTTTGCTGTTTTAACTAACTCTTTCCGTGCTTGATCTGCTTGTAAAAACCCTACTCCTAAACCTAGCAACGCAAACCCGATTGGCCCAAGTAAAACACCTGTCACGGCTGTAATTATGCCGCCAATACCAATTACAGTAAAGTAGTTTAACAAAATATTTTTCCAATCAAATCCAGCCCCGGCTAGTGCAAAACCAGCCAGATTTCCTTTAGATAAGGATAACAATCCCATTGCCCATTTTGCCCAACCAGGAGAGTTATCTTCTTCAGCAGTAGCAGTGGTATGTACCTTTACGTCTTGTCCGGTGAGCTTTTCTGTAATTTGATCTGTGATTTGATTGTAAGATGCGCCATATTGTGCAGCACTGCGAGAAAGTTCTTTAAAAGCTGCATTAATATCTTTTTCAGCAGTCAATGTCCAAGCAGCAGATTTGTCGGTAATATATTGCTCAAAGGCTTTTTGCAGTGCGGTGTTAAATGCTTCTCGTTTACCACTACTGAGAAAATCAAACAAATTTAATTCTGGCTGATAACGTAAGAAATCGGTTTCAAAGGTATCACCTAAGTTTAAAACGTAGCCGCGAAAAGATTCAGAAATCGTTCTTGCTTGAGTGTCTCTGGCATTGATAATTTCTTTCTGGAATTCATCTCGGATACCTGTGAGTTTGTTAAACTCAGGTTCTACTGAATCAATCCGTTTTTTTAATTCATTTACATCTTGATCGAGTAATGGGATACGTCTTGCAACTGCTTCGCGGGTATGATTGCAAGCAAGTCTTGCCAAGGTTCTGACTTGACGGAGTTCTGCGATCGCACGTTCTTTGGTAAGAAATGTATTAAGGGAATCCATAAACTTCGGAAAGCCAGTCCCCTCTAAATCAGCTTGGGGGTTCTTCAACCGTCGTCTGAGTGCTTGAATTGACGAAAGCTCAAATACCCGTTCGTCATAAATATTCTGCCCTTCTACAGCACAATATTCTGCCAAATTTGCCTTAAATACTTGCCGCAATCTATTCTCAGATGCTTTTAATTCTTCTACATCATCAGGATCGATCAATGATTCTCGTACCTGATCCCAAGCATTAACTAAGAAGAAAACTGTCAATCCTCGACCTTTGATATAATTTTCTAGGTAGCGACGCTCACCCAAGGTACAAGGTTGGGAAGCTCTCATTACAAACAAAATTGCATGGCAGTTATTTACATAACCCAAAGATAATTCGTTTCGCGCTTCTGTATCATTCAATCCTGGGCTATCAACAATTTCAATTCCCTTTTCTAGCAACGTTAAGGGATACTCAACTACTGCATACTCAACATCTGGAAAAGCTTGTTTTTTCTCCTGCTCTAGTTTTTTAGCTTCAGCCGGATCGATAGTATATTTATATTTAAAGTTTTGAAAATCTAGCTGTTGCGGGCTTTTACTATCATTAAAATGAATGGTAACTTTCTTTTCTGGGCCATAGCGTAGAACTGTTAAGATTGCGGTACAAGGATTAACATCGCTCGGCAATAAGTTTTCACCAATTAAGGCATTAAGAAAGGTGCTTTTTCCCCGCTTCATATCGCCCAAGACTAAAAGCCGAAATACACCTTGGCGAAGGTTTTTACTAGCTACTGTAATATCTTCAATATCTCGTTCTAAGCTGAGTTTTCCTGATGAAGAGTCTCCAGCCAACTCAGCTTTATTAATTGTTTGGGCCAATTGACTCAAACATACAGACATCTCCGATCGCACTTGAGCAACCCGCTCTAAATCTTGGATAAATCTGTCAGTTGCTACCTGATTACTCATAAAATTTACACCTTAATTAAAGATTGGTTTTTTTAGATTCCAAAAATAGTTTGTAAGACACCCATCCCAGCGCCCCAACAATAATCAACCCAGCCAAGACTGAGGCTATTCTTACTGCAACTAGCGCTACCACACCAAGAGCAAACAGCTTTCCACCCAGAATCAGTTTTTTCATCCAAGGTTGCTGATCTGGCTGATGCTTCACGGTTTGATGAAAAGCTGCATCAGTAGCATGGATATTAGTTTCCATTTCCCGGAGTCGCAATTCAACTTCTCGTTCTCGTAATGTGCGTTCTCGCTGTTCAAGTTCTCTTTGGCGATCGCTCTCAGATGTCATCTGTGTCCATCCCGTTTAAGATCATGAAAAGATGTCAGCAGTCACTTATCAATCTGCTGTATCGTAACTCACGTAATTATTTAAAAACACCAGTAAAATTACTATTTAAATTTGATCTTTACCCCCTTTTTAAGGGGGTCGCCGCAGGCGGGGGGATCTTATCCGAACCGTATTAGGTGTAATGATGCTTACTTGTCGCTCATTATACTATCTGCGTAGCAGCCGCTTTTGAGTCTGCGGTGGTCTTTAACCGGGTAATGGTGGCTTTACGAATGCGATCGCTTTTGCGTACCCCGCCTGTCATTTCGTATTCCCGGCTATCTTTGCCATACTTCAACACCACACCACTAACTAAGCGTTCTGAGGTTTCGCAAATGCTCTTTTCAAGGGTTTCTATTTTTGCCTTTGCTGTGTCAATAGCGGTTAGCATCATATTATACTGGTCAATTTGGTTGCGGAGTTGTCCGGTTAACTGGGTTAAGTGGTTTAAACTGATAGAATCACCAAAGTCAAGGCTGGAATCAATCGATTTAAATCCGATTACTCTCTTTTCGGTTTTTTCTAGCACAGAAGAGCTTCTTTGTTTGCGTGGCATCAATTTATGCTTCTTACTAAACTTTATCTTTCTAGAGTGTCTCAATGGGACAATGTAGCGGTTCAGTAAAGCTTGCAAAAATAGGTGTTTTTTTTAATAAGATTGGATTGCTAGCTCAGTAATTGCACGATGCTAGACAAGAAATTGTTGAGAATAAACTTGTGTTCTGACAGAATAAACTTGTGTTCTGACAGAATGAACTTGTATTCTGACAGAATGGACTTGTGTTCTGGCAGAATGGACTTGTGTTCTGGCAGAATGAACTTGTGTTCTGACAGAATGAACTTGTGTTCTGACAGAATGAACTTGTGTTCTGGCAGAATATAACAATCAATATAGCTACAGCCCTAACAACAGCAAAGATTTGCCCCCATCTGTCCTGATTTTATAGTTGAACTGCGATCGCACCAATGCAGTATCTCGCCAATCACGCAATTTGTAACAGCTTATAGCGTTTCCTAGTCTGCTGAGGTACAAATCTCTGCGTACCTCTGCGCTTTACTTTGCGTTCCTTTGCGTTTCAAAATATTATCTGTACTTCACGTAACAGGGAATCGCTATATCGGCGATAATTTCGGGAAAAGGGTGATAATACGGTGAAGGTTACTGTGGAAACTCCTGCTGTCAGCCATGCCCCTAAACTTCACCTTCGCCCTCAGTCAACAGCAAACTTTTGAACTACGCTGTGATTATGGCTCGCGTCGCCTGGATAAAACAGAGTTGGCAGCGCTGATTGATTCGTGTGAGCAAAATTATTATGCTCAACAAAGAGATCGTTTACCTTATCTCACCCAGTTGGGACGGCAACTTTATCAATGGCTGGATGGTAAAGAAGGATGGCTGAGAAAGGCGCTGGATGAGACAGATGAGCAAACGATTTATCTAGATTTGATTCAAACCAGCGAAGCGCAGGGGTTAAACCCGGAAACAGAACGGGTGGCGTTGGGTTTGGCGCATCTGCCTTGGGAATTGCTACATGATGGTGCAGGGTTTTTAATAGAACGCCAGAATCTTTCCGTCTTACCAGTGCGTTCTGTGCAGCAGCGTCAAACTCAAGTGATTGGCGTGCAAAATCGCCCCTTGCGGTTACTTTTTATAGCGACTTCTCCTGAAGATCCCAGAGTTCCACCACTGGGGTTTGAGCAGGAAGAAGCAAACATTTTGCAAGCAACTAAGAATCAGCCTTTGGCGTTGATTGTCGAGGAAAGCGGCTCGGTTGCAGAGTTAGCCAATTTGGTGAAATCCTACCCAGAAGACTATTTTGATGTCTTTCACCTCACGGGACACGGGATAATTTATACCAAAAAAGATTATGGCTCTTTGCTGTCAACAGGTGCAACACTGCCAGACAATACCCCCTGCTTCATCACTGAAGATGAGGTGGGGAATATGCAACTTACTACCGTCAATGATTTAGCTAAAGCCTTTCGCGGACGCTGGCCGCGTGTAACTTTTCTCTCTGGTTGTCATACGGGACAGGTTGCTAATAAGGGAACAGTACCATCGATGGCGCAAGCATTGGTGAAGGCTGGGGCAGGTATAGTTTTAGGCTGGGCGCGTCCGGTGTATGACCGCACGGGTATTGTAGCAGCACAGGCACTTTATCAAGCTTTGGCGACGGGGGCAACTGTTGAAGAAGCAGTCAAAGCGGCGCAGCAGGAAATGATTGAGCAAGAATGCACCGACTGGCATCTGTTGCGGATGTATCGGGATACGCGCCCCATTGCAGAACTGGTAACACCTCTGAGAACAAGAAATCGTGAAAAGCTCAAGTTCACACCGTCAGAGCAAGAATTTTTGGATGAGAATAATCAAGTTAAAGTTGCCAGTCAGTTTGAGTTTGTCGGACGCAGACGACCTTTGCAACGGTGTCTCAAGGCTTTGCAGGAAAGCAGCGACCAAATCGGCGTATTTATTGCGGGGATGGGTGGACTGGGCAAAAGTACCCTGGCGGCGCGGTTATGTACGCGGGTGCAGATGCAGCGTTCTAACTTTGCGCGAGTCGTGGTGATTGGGCCTTTGGATGAGATAGGTTTGCTGAATAAGCTTTCTAATAAGTTTGAGCGGTTTGCAGATGTTCCCGCACTTTTGAACGAACCAAAGGTGTCTCTGAAAGGACGGTTGCAAAACTTTTTTGCAGCAATAGAAAAAGAACACAACCAACCCTTACTGTTGGTGCTGGATGACTTTGAGCAAAACATTCCCGATACTAGCGTTAAAAATGGTTCACTGCGGATGACGGCGGAAGCTTACGAAATTTTAGGGGCGATTTGTGCGGCATTGGAGGAAAATGGGGCAGAAAGTCGGCTGATTGTCACCTGTCGTTATTTGAAATCAGACACCTTGCCACCTCATCGCCTGCATTTGGAATCTTTGGCAGGGATGAGCAGCAGTGATATTGATAAAATCTGCTTTCCTTTAGATAAAGAAGTTAGGCAACAGTTAAAAACTCAGAGGATTATCCACATTGCCGATGGTAATCCCCGGTTGCTGAAGTGGTTGTTAGAGGTGATTCAGGAACCAGGAATAGCGGCGGATGAATTATTGAATCGGCTGGAGGCGACTGAGCAGAAATTCCGTGAAGACATTTTGGCACAAACTCTGCTGGATACTTTGGAATTGGAAGAACAAAAGTTTCTCGCACGGTTGAGTGTGTTTCATCTGCCCGTTACTGTTGAAATCATCAATGCCATTTGTCCCTCTCTTGCTTCTCTGCAAAAGCTTGTCAGCCTCAGCTTAGTCGAATCTGCCACCACTCACCCCATTCAGCCAGCTAATTATCGGGTGACGACAATTTTAGAATCGTTGCTAGAAACAGTGTTGATTCAGGAAGAATGGCAAGCAACGCGACAGCAAGCTGTTAGGGAAATCTATAAAGTTTGGTGGGAGGAGAATGAGCAAACAACGGTAGCAGAAGGACTGGAAATTGTACGTTTGGGATTGCTGGCAAAAGAGCAGGAGATTGCTGTCAGCATTGGACATAGGATTGCAACCAATTGGGTAAACAATTCCCGCTTTGTGGAAGCTTTGGAGTTATGTAAGCAAGTTCTGGCAGTTTTTCAGGATTACCGCATCTTGGGAACCATTGCCCGTGCTGAAAGATTTTTGGGTTTTGTGCAAGAGGCTGTTATCCATTATCAGCAAGCTTTAGACCTTTGCCCTGAAGAGGAATTGCAAGAAAAAGCCACTACCCTCAACAATATGGCAGTGGTATTCGCCGACCAAGGGAACATCCCAAAAGCGATTGCACTCTGGGAGCAAAACTTGGAAATATCTGAGCAGATTGGCGATGTCAAACTTAAAGCCGCTACACTCAACAATATGGCACAGGTATTCGCCGACCAAGGGGACATCCCAAAAGCGATCGCACTTTGGGAGCAAGACTTGGAAATATCTGAGCAGATTGGCGATGTCAAAGGTAAAGCCACTACCCTCAACAACATGGCAGGGGTATTCCGTCAACAAGGGGACATCCCAAAAGCAATTGCACTCTACGAGCAAGACTTGGAAATATCTGAGCAGATTGGCGATGTCAAACTTAAAGCCACTACACTCAACAACATGGCACAGGTAATCGCCCAACAAGGGGACATCCCAAAAGCAATTGCACTCTACGAGCAAGTCGTTTCCACACTTGCACAAATAAGTGCATACGGTAATTTGGTAACAGCTCTGAGTAATTTAAGCTTAACGGATGAAAGTAACGGTTTAGTTTACCTAGCTCAAGCAGTCTGGTTGACGCTGAGAATTCAAGCACCTTTAGGACAAACCATTAGACTTATCCGTGGTTTATATAATAGAGTGCGTCAAGGCGATGAACTAAAAGCTGTGTTAGGAGCAACGGCAAGATTCTTTTGCAACTACCGAGGTGAAGGTCATCCCCAGTTAGAGGAACTTCAAGAGCATAGTTTCAAGATGATAGCAGGTGCGGCAAATGCCCAAGGAATTGAGACACAGGAAGCGTTTGGTGCTTGGTTTACTCAGCAAAAGCTTAACGATCCAGAATATTTCCTCCCCCGACTCAAGCAACGCCTAGAGGAGATTGTCGGCGATGGGTGGTTGTTTGACCGCAGTCAGGTTGTAGGAGGACGCGGGGACGCGGGCACTTGAGGACGCAAAGACGCGGGGATAAGGGGGACGTGGTTCGGCTTCGCTCACTAATCAGTCTAAGGCTTTGTTGGGTTTCGTTCCTCAACCCAACCTACAATATTAGCGATACAAGAGCAACCACACTTACCAAATTGTTTTGATGTGTGGATAATTGAGAATTTTTTGATCGCAGGTCATGAGTTCTATATTGCGGCGGTAGGCGATTGCAACAATAATGCGATCGGCTGGATCTTTGTGGAAATCGCCGGGTAATTGAGTGCTGGCTATTGCATCTAGTGGATCAAGTGGTTCTATGGTGATTCCAGGTCGAGTTTTTGCAATTGCAAACCATTCATTGATGGCAAGGGGGAGTGTTAGTTTTCCTGCACTATGCTTGACTGCAATTTCCCAAACAGAAATGGCAGAAACCATGAGCGAGTTTTGGTTTTCGCCTATGGTTAATAGGGTACGGCCACGTTCGGAAAGCTGCTCTGGAGTATGGAGCCACCAGAGCCAAGCGTGAGTGTCAAGTAAAATCATTGATCCATTGCATCCCATAATTCAGGCATGGGTTCGTCAAAATCTGGAGGAATAGTAATGGGGATTTTGCGTAGGGGATGCTGAGGACTGCGATCGCGGGTTAAATCAAGTTCGTCAGTGGATTGGGATGGCTGTGATGCTGAGGGCACTGTCAGGCTTTGAGCCAAAAGTTGGAGAATGCGAATCCTCCCTGCTAAATCGAGGCTGAGGAGTTGCTGCTCTAGTTCTTGAATGCTCATGGCTTCGCGCCTTATAACTGTGTTATTTATTTTAGCTGAAACAGTAAGAAGCACATGTCTTCTTGTATATGAGTCAAGAGTCAAAAGCCAAGGGTCAAAAATAGAGGTTTTTTCAACCCTTCGCTTCTCCTAAGAGAGACGCTACGCGAACGCTCAAGGGCAAGCTTTTGACCTTTGACTTTGGACAGCCTCCACGAAAAAATATGACACTTGCGTAAGTTAGATGATTATTTGTTGGTTTGGTGAAGGGGAGAGGCGATCGCGTTAATCTTAAATTAATTGCTAACAATATAACCAGCTTATGCAATCCCTAATTATCACACTGCCAGATGCGATCGCTTAGGCAACTATGATTATTATTGGATTGCCGAGTGGGGAAATGCGATCGCTATAAGCCAAAATTTTTATAGATACTCACACAGGTATAGTCAAAATGGATATTAAAAATGGCTTCGTCGGCGCTGTTGGCAACACACCCCTGATTCGCTTAAACAGCTTCAGTGAAGAAACAGGATGTGAAATCCTCGCAAAAGCTGAATTTCTCAATCCTGGCGGTTCCGTCAAAGACCGCGCCGCACTTTACATCATCGAAGATGCAGAAAAGAAAGGTTTACTCAAACCCGGTGGCACTGTTGTAGAAGGAACTGCTGGTAATACTGGCATTGGACTAGCACATATTTGCAATGCCAAAGGCTACAAATGCCTAATTATTATTCCCGATACTCAGTCACAAGAAAAAATAGACGCACTGACAGCATTAGGCGCAGAAGTCCGTCGCGTTCCTGCTGTACCCTACAAAGACCCAAACAACTACGTCAAGCTATCTGGCAGAGTTGCAGCTGAGTTAGAAAATGCTATTTGGGCAAATCAGTTTGATAACCTAGCCAACCGCCACGCCCACTACGAAACCACAGGGCCAGAAATTTGGAAACAGACAGATGGTAAAATAGATGCATGGACAACTGCAACTGGTACTGGTGGTACTTATGCTGGTGTAGCGTTGTACTTGAAAGAACAAAATCCGGCGATTAAATGCGTTGTTGCCGATCCACTGGGTAGCGCACTTTATAGCTATGTCAAAACTGGCGAACTCAATGTAGAAGGAAATTCCATCACCGAAGGCATCGGTAACGGTCGTGTTACAGCCAATATGGAAGGCGCACCTGCTGATGATGCCATCCAAATCGATGACCAAGAAGCTTTACGGGTAGTTTACCAACTGTTAAGAAAAGATGGGTTGTTAATGGGCGGTTCAACAGGTATTAACATTGGTGCAGCTGTTGCCCTAGCGAAGCAGTTGGGGCCAGGACATACCATTGTCACCATCTTGTGTGATAGTGGTTCCCGCTATCAGTCGCGGATATTCAACCCTGAATGGCTAGCCTCAAAAGGACTTTCAATAGATTAGTCATTGGGCATTGGGCATTGGGCATGGAGTATTAGCTTTTGACAAATGATAAATGACAAACATAACTCAACCATCAAACTTTCCGACAATAGACCAACCTTCTTCTTCTAAATGTGTACGGGTTTGTCAAAATCGCACTTGCAAAAAACAAGGTGCAGCCAAAGTATTAGCAGCTTTTGCAGCTTTACCAATCCCTGGTGTAACGATAACGGCTAGCAGCTGTTTGGGGCAATGCGGCAATGGGCCAATGGTACTAGTGTTACCCGATATGGTCTGGTATAGCGGTGTTCGACCTGATGAAGTATCTCTACTGATAGAAAATCATTTGCTAGGTGGTGAAAGAGTCAAACAGATGCTCTATTATCGGTTTCATCCCCAGCAATAAAGCTAATTCCGAAAATCAAGGTCTGTAATCTTGTTGACTGAAGCGAGGCATCCAATGAATATCCAGCAGCTGCGTCAATCCTTAAAACAAAAGTGGCTTATTTACTACAAGCAAAATATTACCTGGCTGGTCAAAATGCGAATATGGGCCACTTACGATGGTCTGCGCCGTCCTTTGTCCGGTTTTATTTTGGCAACACTGTCTGTTTTAGAACCCCAGTTTGATGAAATACTTGCTTTTATGCTGGATCTGAATAACGATCCAGATAAAATAGTCGCTGCTTTAGGTCTTAACTTCAATCCTGATGAAGAGTTACGTTTAATAAAATCAGAGGATTCTATTGATATCAGCCAACTTGAAGACGAGTCGCCAGATGAGAAGCATTTTGAGGATAAACATCTGTCATCGGCTGTAACTGCCAGTAAAATTGCGCTTCATTCTCTTGCCAAGACTCTATACTCTAACTTGTCACGCGCCGAGCAAGTTGCGCCATCATTTCCAGCTGCAACTGAGGTAGTTCCCACACGCAAGCCTGAGTTAGCAGTTGCATTTGCAACTAAAATTGCTCCAGATACTCCGGTAAAAACGCCAGCCTCCGATTTTATAAAGGAATATCAACCAATAGGGTCGCACTCGGCGCTGACAATGAGCAGTGAAATCAACAGCAAAGCCAAAACTATGCCATCTGTAGCGTTAGCTACGGAGATTAAGAGCAACGCCTCATCTGTCAGAATTCCTGTAGGTGCATTGCTGGCAATTAGCACTGAGATTAATAGTGATGGCAAAGCAATGCGATCGCTAGCAATTACTACTGAGGTTAAAAACAACAGCAAAAAACCGAATATTCAACCGCAAGATGTTAAAAGCAAAGTGATACCAACCACTAATGCCCGTAGTCTAGCTTCTTGGGTAGATGAATTTTGTTACGGCACTAGGAATAAAGAAAAAGATATTTTGGCTTAAATTACTTATGGGTAATCATGAGAAACAAAGGGTATTTCTATGACTTCACCCTCAGTTTGTCCCACTTGGACTTTTAAGCCTACGCCACCAGCCTTGGTGCGAATATAACCTAGTCCAAAGTAACCATCAGCCGTTTCTGTGTAACTGGTAAGTTTACCAACCTTTTCATCTCCAACTGCGATCGCACTTCCAACTTCCACAGGGGCACTGAGGCGAATACCCAAAAGGTGTTGTTTTACACCTTTATATGTATTTAATCGAGCGATGGTTTCTTGTCCGATATAGCAACCTTTGTTAAAAGAAATTGTCTGCCACAAACCAACTTCTAGAGGATTGTAATCGTCTGTGAGTTCGGAATCTGGGGCTGGACGGCCTTGTAAAATTCGCAACGCATCCCAAGCGCGATCGCTCATCTCTACTGCCCCAGCTTCTAACAATTTGTTCCACACTATCGCTTTGTCAGTATAGGGGAAAGTTAAGGTGTATCCGGGCGCAGCTAATCCACTACCCACAGCAATCCGTACTCCTTCGGCGGAAGCTATTGTGTATACTTTGTGACTTCCATAAGGTTGACCGATGAGTTCGCCAATACCCAACTTTTCTAAAACAGCATCGCTTCCTGGACCAATCAGGCTGAAGGTGTTGGTATATTGTGTGATATCAGATAATTCCACCTTGTCGGCAAAGAAAATATATTTATCCAGCCATTCCATGAGAAACTGGCGGCGATTGGGTGAAACCAGGAGGATTACCGCATCTTCTCTAACGTAGGCGGTGACTAAATCAATTGTTCTGGCTGTGGAGGTGACAAAAACTGTATCGCAACCTTGCCCAGGCTTGAGTATTTGGAAATTGTTAGTACTTTGGTTGTGTAAGAAATTGAGGCGATCGTCGCCAGCTACCTTGATACGTCCCCAGGCGGTGCGATCGCATATAGCAACCCCAAATTTGGCGGCTTGGATAGCTGCTGTGTCTTTATCGTCAATTATAGATGTTGGCATAGTGATGAGAAGTTGCCCTGTTTCAATGTTGTCGCACTGGAAATCTTAGCAAATAAGCGTTTGCAGCTTCAATGGCTTAGGGTTGAAAGGGGTTATGCTTAAAGCGATCGCTTACACTACGGAAAGTATCTGTAAACATCTTTCCTGTGCAATACCTTTAAAAAAAGCACTACAGTCTCTGATACTGCAATTCCAACTCTGTAGTCTCCAATTCTGATGCGATAATAGTTACCATCTGCTTGGAGTTTTTTAATATTACTTATATCCGCTAGATTTTGGCTATTTTCTACTTTTCAATAACCACCTTAATCTTTTTAAGTAAGGCTTCATCCCGAATATTATTTAAATCTTTCTAAAAACTTTTTCTGAACTCTATATTTATCCTTTCCTGTCCAAAATTTTGAAAATAGCTTCGCGGCTGACAGTTTCAGTATTTTCACCTTCTTTAATTGCCCTTTCTAAGGCTATATCTTCCATAATTTCTGCCAATAAATCATAAAGTACTTCTTTCTGCTCTTGAAGTACCTCAACAATTGCTCTTTTCAAGAGTTCTTTATTAGTCTTAGCCTTAACACGTTGTAAAGCATCTAAAAGACGTGCTGCATTCTCAGGTGATTGAAATAAGTATGCTGTCTCTATGATGCTATTAAGTTCCGCAGTAGGAATTACGGACACGCTTTCAGCACCTTCATGAGTAACAACTACAGGTTCACGATTGCTAATTGCCTCTTCGTAAATTTTTTCAAAATTATTGCAAGCTTCGGTGTAGTTTGTTTTATTAGACATTTTTTGTTCCTTAATTTATCTGTTACTCTTCGCTGGTAGGTAACTAAAGAGTTGCTTTAGCTTGAATTTCTTGAATAATGGTTAAAATTTCCTCTTTTGATTCAATATGCCTTGCTAGAACTTCAGCAGTTGATTCAAGTACGCGCTCAGAAAATAATTTAGCTAAATCTTGCCGCAAACTCTGCCCAATGTAAAACTTGATTAATGCTTCAAGTGTCATATCTCGATTAGCTGCAACTTTTTTGAGCGATTCCAATGTATCTATTGGTATCTTTATTGATAGTGTTTCTGTAGGACGAGGTTTTAAGTGTAGTTCGAGTTCTTCATCAGGCTTGTTCATATAACTTTCTTTCAGTGCTAGTATCTGGACGGGCGGAAATTATACGTGTTCGCCTACTGCGTTCTAGATAAACTACGAGCAATAAGCGTTGAGAAAGAGAATAACCCAAGATTAAATCACGCTGTTCATTATTAGCGGTAGCATCACCCACTTGGTAGAAAGGGTCAAAAAATACCTCTGTCGCTTCTTCAAATTTAACACCATGTTTTTCAATGTTGCTTTGTGCTTTATTTTCATCCCATTCAAATTCAACACCTTGTAGGCGATAAACAATATTCATCTATAAATTTTGTTTTTGGACTAAGCGCTCTCCGTAATATTTTATCAAGATTATATTCCTTAACTTCTTTAAAAAGGTACATTAATATCATCAGACATATCGTACAACTCCATATTTAGTAAAATTTTCCCAAAGTACGTAATAAATTCTTGTAATATCTCTCTCGAATTTATAAACATTTGCCATGTGTAATCAAATTCCTTATCTTCACGAATACATAGATAAGTTTTACTGTCACTCACATTATATTCACTAAACCCATTCAAACATATTGTAGTTAATTCATCTTTATTATGATCATAATACTCTGGTTTCTGTTGATCATTCAGATAAAAATCACCTGATGTTTTCCTTTCTACTTCTAATGTGTTCCAGTATTTAGGATTAAGTGAATCCAAAAATAAATTTTCTTTACTGGGTAATACTAAAAATCTCGCTGCTATACTTTCGGAAAAAAGTTTATATTCATAAATATATACCCAATATTTAAAATTTAGCAGATATGGATCTAAAATAAGCTTATTAATAGAAACACTTAAACCACCGAATAAACTTTGTTTTAGAAATAGTTGATATCGTTTATCTCTCTCTCCAGGATTTTTAAGTCTATACCCTATACATTGTGATGCTTTGTTCATCTTAAAGTGTTGCTCAAAACCGAGCGCCTCAAGTATATTGATAGCCAAATCAATTCTTCTCCAGATTCTTCTAAAATTTTGTCATCTGACAAAACTAAAGAAGCCACGCCGTCATAGTTTATCTTTTCCGATTGGTTGCTAGTTTCATTAGTAATAGCAGGAGAGCAATTACTTACCCACTCAGGTTTGTGCTTGAGAAATAGATCCTTTAACTTGTCTCTTAAAGTATGATCGCCTGGAAATTCGCTTTTAATACCAAAATCTTTATATACATTTGAGATTTGCTTGCGTACAGTTCCTTCCGCACGTCCTCTAGACTGAGCAATCTCATTATTAGTGTGTCCAGCCAGCAACAACTTTAACACCTCTACCTTACGAGGTGCTTTCTTTAGCATTTCTAAAGCTTCATTAAACTGCTGACTATTCATACTTTTCAGAATACCGCATTTCCCCTAATCTGCGTACTTTGCGTATTGCGCGTACTCATGTTTGCTTGATAAGTGTCCATTGCGTTGCGTATCTGCGTAATGAGCATGATATACACAGGAGTATTTGAGTGAACCAATGAAAAATGATTCTAGATTTGTCCAATTAGAAATACCAGGAATGGAAGAATTTCTTCTCCCAAGGAAAACTGGCTCAGAAACAACCAAGATGACTCTACAAGCTATTACAGATATTTCGGCTAAGAATTCAGATAATCAAATCACATTCCATCAATTAGAAATACCAGGGATGGAAGAATTTATCGCCAAATTGAAAACACAGCCAGAACCTAACAACTCAATTGACTACAGCCGCGTGATTGAAGATTTTGCTGCTTGAAGAAGCGATCGCCTTACCCCATAAGCCCACGTATGTGGGCTTTGTATTCTATTCTGAGGGCTTCAACCCTCTGGCAATTTAGCAAACGCCTGTTCAACTAGCTCTTTTGCCTTAGCATCCAAACGCAGCCAATCCACCTCACCCAGTTCATCGATTAAACTAGTATCAATATCAGCGCCTTCCTTGTTTGGGCTGTATTCAATAAAACACACTTGATAACACAATTCCCATAAATCGATACTCGCTTCTTGCTGTTGACGCTGCAAACGTAGATGATATCCTGGATGGGGCATCGGCAGACGAGCCAGAGTCTCTCTGATTTCATCTGCTTCTTGGGGTGTTGCAGTTTCCATTGCTTGCAACAACTCAGTCACCAATGCTTTGATTTCATCAGTGGTGCTAGGCGGCCAAATCAAGACATCGTGGTAAGTTCCAGTCCAGGAAGATTCATCAAGGGACTTGCGGATATTGTCGATAACGCGAATGAAAGCAGGCTGCATGAGGATTTCAGCCTGCTGCCATGCAACTGAGTTTGTTATTTTAGGTGGCATTTGGTAATAAACAGGGGCACTAAAAGAGAAAATAAACAGTCTGCGTTTATTAAAAAGCTGCGTTTTTAATCTAAATCTTTTCTCAAGATAGCGGATTTCATTGAAGAAAATTTGGAGATATTTATTACTAGCTGGAAAATTAGGTAATAACTCTGGGGAGTGAATATGATAGGCAAGCTACTAGACCATCGTTACCAAGTAATTCGAGTCCTCGCAATGGGAGGATTTGGTCAAACTTACATTGCCCAAGATACAAGGCGACCCGGCAACCCGATTTGCGTTGTCAAGCACCTCAAGCCCGGAACTGACCCCAGAGTTTATGATACTGCTAAACGCCTATTCAACAGCGAAGCCGAAACCTTAGAAAAACTAGGCAACCATGACCAAATACCCAGGCTTCTAGCATACTTTGACGAAAACCAAGAATTTTATTTAGTTCAAGAATATATTGAAGGACATACCCTAGCTGAAGAACTTATATCTGGTAAGCCCTGGAGTGAAAGCCAAGTAATTCAATTGTTGCAGGAAGTTCTGGAAATTCTCGAATTTGTCCACCGCCAAGGCGTGATTCACCGCGACATCAAGCCGGATAATATCATCCGTCGCGCCTCAGATAATAAGTTAGTTTTAGTAGACTTTGGCGCAGTGAAACAGCTGCGTACACAACTGGTAACAGTGGGCGGACAACCATCTGCCACAGTAGTTATCGGCACTCCTGGCTATATGCCTACAGAACAAGGGCAAGGTAAACCCCGCCCCAACAGTGATATTTATTCTCTTGGTATCATTGCCATTCAAGCATTAACAGGATTACAGGCAACAGAATTGCAAGAAGACCCGGAAACGGGCGAGATCATTTGGCAGCAATCAGTAACCGTAAACTCCCGATTGGCGGCAGTCTTGTCAAAAATGGTGCGTTATCACTTCAAAGACCGCTACCAAAACGCCACGGAAGCACTGCAAGCATGTAAAGATGCGATTAATCCAGTACCTACACTTTCTCCACTCCAAGAATCCACCAAATCCCGACCTCAAGTATCTCGGCTGCAAACGATTGCAGTTGCACCAGCAAATCCTGTCAAGCCTGCCCGTCAAGACTCTGGTAAATCCGATCCTTGGCCAATAATAATTGGCATATTATTAGCTGGTGGTGCGGCTGCCTTGGTAGCAAATGTCTATCCAAATGTGAAAAATTTAGCTTTAAATCTTACAGGTAAGGATACCGTTTTAGCAAATAAATGCTCGGCTGTTGTCGTCGGAGATTCTAATATTCGTTCTGAACCTAGTTCAATAAATTCTGATAATGTTCTGCAAACAGTTGGTGATAATACCAGTTTCGAGGTAACTGGTAAGCGAACAAAAGCAGGTTGGATAGAAGTTAAACTTAAATCTGGTCGTTTGGCTTGGGCACACTCGGATGTGATAACCAATAATCAAGAATGGGCTTCTTGCCTGCGCGAAAAAGGCATTGCAACTAAGACAGTAAATGATAGCAGCCTGATTGCGACTCGACCGACTCCCAAGGCAAAAGCAAAATCTAGGGATGTAGCAACTCCATTACTAGAATTGCCGAAGGGGTCGAATCCCGACGTTGGGAAATCGCAGCCTAATGATAATAGTGCCAATATTATAGAACAAGCAAAGCAGAAGTATGATTCAGGAGATATAGTTGGAGCGATCGCACTTTTAAAATCGGTTCCGGCAGATGCTGCTTCTGGTATCCAAGAGACGGGCAAAATGATTGCCCAGTGGCAGGACGATTGGGCAAAAGCTGAGGCATTATCTAATGAAATCAATAAAGCAATAGATGATGGAAAGTGGGATAAAGTTTTAGATTATAGAAATCATCCAGAAAAATTGCCTAATACTAAATACTGGCGCAACAAAATAGAACCATTATTTAAGCAAGCAGCCGCAAATCTGGCAAAACAGGCACTAACTCAGCTAAAAAATCAAGGTAATCAGAAGAGTACTCAACAGAAACTTCCTGATACTAACCAACCTGCCACTAAGGAGAATCCCAATACCACAGAAACTCCTAAAAGTGGCTTTTAACAGTTAGAGGGTGTTTATAAATAAAAAACGTTTCCAGGTAGAATCTGGAAACGAGATTTTTAATCGGTGTTTATCTATTAATTTGATTTTCTCGATTAATGCATTTCGTCGTATTCTGGGGCTTCAACTCGTCTTGCTTCCATCCGCGAAGCAGGCAAAAACTCAGCGCGACGGACTGGAACCAAGGGCGGCGTATTTCCTTGGTAAGGGTGAATTACTTGTACAGTACGGGCTGGACGCTGCCGTGGCGAGAATAAAGCCAATACCCCAGCGACGACAACACCACCACCAATAGTCAGAGTTGCGCCTCCCACAGCCCAAAGCATGGGTGAAGACCACCAAGAAGGATTTTGCTGCGGCTGGAATGCTGCTGCTTTTTGTTGATTCAACTGCTGGGCTTGTTGCCACTGCTGCTGAGTATTGAAATTTTGAACTTGGCCTTGAAGTTGTTGATTTTGAGCCTTCAGCTGTTCGTTATCGTTTTTTAAACGCTCCAACTGCATCTGCGTGTTCAGCTTCTCCATCTCTAGGCGCTGGTCAGCACTGGTAGCGGTCGGTGGCTGATTAGGATTGGGATACATTGGTTGCCCATAAGGGCCGTAAGGAGAATACATTTGTGGCTGCATTCCCGGTGCTACTACCCCTGGCATTTGCGGAGCAACAGCAAAGTTGGGTTGTAGGGGGGTATTTGTTCCTTTGAGCAATACGAGAGCCGCCAGACCAGCTACGGCGACCCCGCCGATAAACGCCATACTCTCACTCATCGCCTATGCTCCTCGGTTGCGACGTAACTATAATCATTTGTGACTGACTCACTCTCACACTCACACTCATAAATTATGCCTACTTGACTTCACATAATACTCAAACTATAAGCGACCGTATCAGCTAGTTTTTTTACATCATGATATCTGATGTTAATATTCAAAACCATAATGGTCAAATTGTCTACCAAACAAGGCTAAAAAAACTACACTGTTATACTTTTTAATCTACTTTTCTCGTCTAATCAAGAGGAGTATTTGTGCTGGTGTTAGTAGTCTTGATGGCTGCCTTGAGACTTTGGCAAAATTGGGCGATCGCCAAAAGTCCTTGCTCTGGTGTACCTTCTGCTAAACGTTTCACAACAGCGCTCCCCACGATCGCAGCATCTGCCCCCCATTCCTTTACCTGACGGGCTTGTGCAGCTTCAGAAATCCCAAAACCTACACCGATGGGTTTCTCAGTAACACCACGAATTTGTTTGAGTAAATCGGACACGCGGTTTTCCAGTTGCGATCGCACCCCTGTAACCCCGGTGACGCTGACTAAATAAATAAATCCCAGGGATGAATGAGCGATCGCTTTTATCCGTTCTGCATCACTGGTGGGAGCGATCAACAAAATTACATCGATTCCCATCTTTTTAGCTGGTTCGAGCAAGCTTGCTGCTTCTTCCAAGGGCAAATCTGGTACTACCAATCCTGCTACCCCAGCCGCAGCTATTTCCTGGAGAAATTTATCAATTCCCCGATGCAGAATTGGGTTGTAATACATAAATAGGACAATTGGCGATCGCAGTTTGGGAGTAATCTCTTGCAACATTTCCAGCACCTGCTCCAACTTTGTCCCCCTTTGCAGGGCACGGGTAGCAGCAGCTTGAATCACTGGCCCATCAGCCAGAGGATCGGAATAGGGTACACCCAATTCAATAATGTCGGCTCCACTTTGATCTAGAACCTGTAACGCTTTTGCTGTCGTTTCTAAATCTGGATCGCCAGCAGTAATGAAGGGAATCAGAGCGCACTCATGATTGTGCCCAAGGGTTTCAAAGCAATCAGAAATCGCGGTCATTAGTTATTAGTCATTGGTCATTGGTCATTGGTCATTAGTCATTGGTAATTTGTAATTCACAAAGGACAAACGACTAATGACCAATGATAACTTTACACCTGAGATTGCTCTTCTTGTTCGATTTCGGCTTGAATTCGTGCTAGTTCTTCAGGAGTAAGCTCATCTAGCCGCTTTTGCAGAAAGTCTTGCTCATATTGTTCCCGTTGTTGGTGGTAGGTCATTTTTTGTCCCACCGCACGGAAAAAATAGGTCGCTAACCAGCCAATTAATCCACTGACTAGTAAGACTTGGCTCCATATACCAGCTTTCTGGTTATCCAAGCCGACTAGCTGCAATCCTAGATAAGCCAAGCCGCCGGCGATAAAAACACCTAAGCCAATTCCAATAGCGTCAATCCGTCGCATGAGATTTTATGACCTACCAATTTAGTTAAACTTGAACTTGTCGCCGTTGGGGTCGGAAATTTGCAAACGGCGATAAAACCAACAAACCCGGAAAGAAGAAAAACACTAAAAAGTACATCAACAAACGCTCGATGGAGCTAGCTACATACCAACGCTGCTTCAGGTAGAACAATACAGCAAGGGGGATTACCAGAAGGTAAGCTCCAGCCAAAATCAGATATAGCAGGGCGACAATCATAACTTTTTTGGTCTAAGCATCTGTTTTCCATAATAGGCTGAACAGCCAAACTGAGGGAAGTATAATCATGATGCTTTCAAGATTACTACGCCAAAATTCCTTTTTTATCCAGATTGATTGATAAAAGGTAATTTTATGCTAACATCGTAAATCTACTAGCCAATTAATGCTTTAGTCACACCAGATGGAAAACTCCTCTAGGTTAATTACGAAAAAAACTTCCGATTTGGGAAGCGATCGCACAATCTAGAAAAAATATTTTCAATCTAGTTGGACAAAAGACACAATTGATGGTGGAATAGATAAGGCGGTATTTGCTGCCTCCAAAAAATAGCTAGTTATACTAGTTATTTACCAAACACCTGCGGGGGTGTGGCGGAATGGTAGACGCTACGGACTTAGATAACTGAGCCTTGAAGGAGAAATCCCTCAAGTGGAAGCTCTCAAACTCAGGGAAACCTAAATCTGGTGACAGACATGGCAATCCTGAGCCAAGCCGAAGAAAGTCCTGAGTCATGAGTGTTGAGTGCTGAGTAAATTAAAACTCTTAACTCCTAACTCCTAACTCATAACTTTTCGGAAGGTGCAGAGACCCGACGGGAGCTACCCTAACGTAAAGTCGAGGGTAAAGGGAGAGTCCAATTCTCAAAACCTGATTTGGCTATAGTCATCAGGTAGCAGTGAAAACTGCGGGAGGATGAAAATCCGTTGACCGTAATAGGTCGTGTGGGTTCAAGTCCCTCCACCCCCACTAAAAATCGAAAACGCCAAAAGGCTCTTAATATAAGGTATGGGCGAGTTGTATTTAATTGTAAATCAACTCGCCCATATAGTTTTATATTGGACTTACTTCTTAAAACTAAGTAATTTCACTGCTCTTTTTGATGAAGCATTAAACAATTTTGGTTTAATACTTTATTTATGGTCAAATTTTATCAAATTTGTGTAAAAAGATTACTGAATTTCATAATAATAGATTGATCTATTGTTCACCAAGGTTAAGCTGATAGTAATAAGAACAGGAAGTCTTTTTATCCTGATAACTAGAATGAACGCTAATAGTTTATCAATTAGTCAGGAAGATACCCATAGTGTTACGTCTAGCTCTAGCCAGATAAATGTCCAAATTGCACAAGAAGAGGTTTATAGCTTCTTCATGGAAATTGTCAAAACTTTGTCGCCAGATGATGTTTTACGAGAATTCAAAGGTTTATTTATAGAAGGGCTGGATTTAGAGGATTCCGATTATATCCCTGGCATATATAGTGTTTTTTTAGATGATAATGAACAAGAGCTATGTAATACATTAAAACGGTGTTGCTACATTATAGTTAATAATTGGAAAACTAACAGAAAAGATAAATATATCCAAGAATTAGTTAACTTATTTGTTAATGAAAATCTCAAGATTAAGGAAAATAATGCTCCCATAGTAAAAACTTGTAAAACTTGGTTAGAAAATTTTGTCAACAGCAAAGACTACCAAGAATTGAAATTGTTTGCTGCTAAATATGATGAATCATCGAAAGGCCATTGGGCTAATCGCTATAGTTCTTATTTATTAATCGATCAATCTGTTAATAAAAATAATCCCATAGAGCAACAAGAGGCTGCTAGAAAGCTTTCTAAACAGATAAAAGAAAAATTTAAGTTTGAACTAGCAATGTATATTGCTCGTTCTCAATCGCCCGTTTCAAGCGCAACACGTTATAAAAATCCTAGTGTTTTAGGAGACCAGGCTCTGCGTTTAATAAAAGCAATTGTTTTAAAAAGAGGTGTTTTTAGCCATGAGAATATTGCCCATATATTTATTAAACAAACTCAAAATCAGACACTGGAGGAATTTAAAATTAATCTCGAAAAATACCTCTTTCTTTCTGTAGGCAAACAAGAATCAGTAGAGGCTTGGAAGCAGCAGTTTATAACTATTTTATCATCATGGAAGAAGGATTACGATCGGGAATTTGTTACTAAAGAATTGTTTTTGAGAACCTGTAATCGAGTAATTGATTGTTTGACAATAGAAAATGGGAAAGAGCCTTCATCATTATTTCTGTTATTAATTACTCAAGGTCATGCTTTAACATTGGTAATTATACTTTTAAAAATTATTTTAATTTGTAAAAATTCTCGTAGACATTTAGAAACTCGAATTGCTCATTTGATTAGGTTTTACGAAAACTATCCGGAAGAGGAGTGTAAAGGTGTAATCAATTTTATGGAGATTTTTAATATCACGTTTGCGATCTATGCAGAAAACGTAGAGTATAACTTGATTAAGATGGAAGAAAAACAAAGCAGTAATCCGCAATTGAATTTGGATGGTTATCGTGTGTTTTCACAGATGAAGGTAGATAGACACAAATAATTTTTGCCTGATTCATGATTTAGCAAGGCGTTCGTCTAACCAAGCGAAAGCAGCACCCGCAGTTTCAGCTAGAATACTAATAAGGCGATAGAGAGCGATCGCACTAAATACTACAGCTGCTGGAAAGTGATGTTGCAAAAGCTGATATGCAGTCGCTTCAAACACACCCAACCCACCAGGCGCACCCGGAATCACAAACCCCAACAGCCAAGCGCAACTAAAAGCCCCTAACAACAAAGGAATTTGATTTACATTCAACGAACCTAGCGCCAACATAGTTAATATAAACCCAGTGGCGCGTAGCCCCATAAAGCCCAATTCTCCTAACAATGGGCGTACAGGGTAATTTTTAAGACTGAAAGGAACAGTTGGTTTTGTCGCAGCAGACTTCTTTGCTTTCAATTTGTACAAAAAGCGAATAACTGGGTTTAAAAACCGGGGATGAATCGCAGCAAGAACTACAGCTAAACTCAGCAATTGCAGTATTTGGATAACAAAGGTAGTATCAGCCGCCGCAAATTGGCTACTGCATAAAACAATGATGATTAAAGCAGCCGCTAGCATGAGTAGCGGTTCCAGCAAAACGCTTAAAGTAGCTGCACCAGCAGAAATGTTGGCATTTTTGGCGGCGACAATTCGCCCGTAGTGATGCCAGATATTACCTGGTAAATATTTAGCGATGTTCGTTTTTAGGTAAACTTGGATAAATTGGCGAGATGACACAGGTTGATTTAACTCTTGCAGAATCCAAGTCCAGATCCAGCCTGCCCAAGTATGTGCTAGTAAAGTTACCCCTGTAGCGATCGCTATAATTGCCCATCCTACCCCATCAATGCGGATAGCAGTCACTCCACTCCAATTATCCTTCAAGGCTTTCGCTAAAAAAAATAGCGTTCCACCCAAAATTAGCCAGCGTAAAAATCGCTTCATGAATTTAGTAATTTAAAAGTAGAGCAACAAGGGGCTAATGCCTCAAATATTACATTACATCAGCTACCTATTCAAAGCTTTTGAAGTATCAAATAGGCTGATGTAGTTCTTTTTACTAAGATTATATTACTTTATTTTATATCTCTCTAGAGTTAGATAAAAATATTATTTCTGTACTAATTAAAATGTAGCCTGCGCTAGAGGTAAACAGTATTTTATTCTTCATATCCTTAATAGAGGTTATCGAAACTAAGCCAACCAAAACAAGCACAATAACTTGCTGACCAATTCAATGATTCAGCAAAAGCTTAACTTATTAATATTTTGGTAAGGAGGACTACGTGAACGCTGTGAGACTATTCTTGAAAAAAGTAAGATTGCGCCAGATATTAACTATCTTTTTAGCTGGACTATTGTTGATAGTTAGCACTGCTTGTAGTGGGGCAAATGCTCAAGGTGCAAATCCACAAAATCCTGCTGTCCAAGCTGGTGGAGCAAATAATCCTTATAAGAATGGTGGAGACAAGTATGGCAACTACAGAATGTCTCCCGATCCGAAACTAGCAAATCCAAAAGGTAATCAGGGACACGATCAAGCTAGCTTACAACCAAGTTCGGAATTGTTGATTGCTACAACAAACAGAGAATCCAAGATACTTTATCCTGGTGCTGAGACACCAGCAGGTCGAATCAACAAAGAAGCAGAATTGCCAATTATCACAGACAAGGACTTCCGAGAACCTGAACCAGGTGGTTTAATTCAGGATGAACCAAATGTAGGAAATCGGATTCAAGATCGGATTGAAACTGTCAAAGAGAATGTTGAAGAAGCTTCTGGCTTTTTAAACGATAAGGCAGATGAAGCCGCTGCCAGACCTGAATTACAACCAAATCCAGCAGTAGGCAGATAGAACTCTTATTTTATCTGAATACTGGAATGCAAAAATAATTTCAAATGCCCTCTTGGTTGAAGTTTAACTTAGTCACAAAAATGCAAGGAGTTTCGTACTATGAAAAAAGCAATGAATTGGCTCAAAAGCATTCGTCCCTTGAAAGTTTTAACTGTTTTTTTGGCAGGAATGTTTATATTTCTGACACAAGCTTGTGGCGATCCAGGAATAGCAACACAGCCACCACAACCTGAAGATCAATCACCTTATTCCAAACGATACGATCCCACAAAAGATTATCCTCTATCCTCTCCGGCTGGTGGGATGAATAACTTTAGTGATGTAGATCCTAGAGCAAAATTAGATGATAAGGCAGCGAATGACAGAGGTGATGCGCTGGCGAAAAATGCTCAAAAAAATATTGATCGGAAGGGAATTGACAGCCCAGAGCAATATGGCGAAAATTACAAACAAGGTACACCCTTTGGTCAAAGAGTGAAGAACCTGGGTGAAGATATCGGCAGTTCTGCTAGTGAATTAGGAGAAGGCGTAGCTAAGGGTACTAAGCGAGGAATTGAAAATCTGAAAGGAAATACCCAGAATGCTGCCGAAGATGTGACAAAAAACGTTCAGCGTGGGGCTGAAGATGCTAGTAAAAATGTTCAGCGCACAGCTGAAGATGCAGCCAACGCAGTGAATAAAACAGTCAGAGACGTTGATTAAATTAGTTATTTCATCTTGTGTAAAAAGATGAAAGTGCCCACAGACTAAAGTCTAGGGCTACCTAAAAAAAGCCTGCCTAAGCAGGCTTTTTTGGATTAAAGAGTGTTTAGAAACCACATCTTCTAAACAAGGTTTTACGTCAATACTACTGCCAGATATAAAATCCGCAATAGCAAGCTTAAACTAACTGCGTCCACAAGTTATAAAGTATGTGTAGATAAAACAGCGAGTATGTTGAGGAAAAAATCTGTATGACAAGCTACCAAGAAACTATAACTAGTAACGAATCTGTTAATGAGCTAATCGCCGAGACGACAAGCGTTAACCATCTGGAAGTAATTGAAAATGTCATCGACTCTTTAGAACAAGATGATAGTGCGATGGTTAGCCGTACTCCAGAGGGTGGTTATCTCTGGAAGTTTAAGTACGGAAGTGTGGAAGTATTTGTCCAACTCAACGGGACAACTGATGAAGACACTATAACGGTTTGGTCTGCGGTGCTAAATTTACCAGCTAAAGATGAACCTAAGTTGATGCGGTATCTGTTGGAGTTGAACTGCTCTAGCACTTTTGAAGCACGTTTTGGTATTATTGAAAACCGAGTGGTTGTGATTTCAACACGCACTTTAGCAGAATTATCTCCTGGCGAAGTGTCTCGGCTGATTACCATTGTAGCAACGATCGCAGATAACAACGATGAAGCCTTACAATCTGAATTTGGTGCAACTTGACTAATCGCTTCGCTTCACAGACGCGATGAATCGCGTCTCTACTCCTAACTCCTGTACAGACGCGATTCATCGCGTCTCCTAACCCTTGAATTCTAAAGTGTGGCGACTAATTCCTTTGCTAGAGGCGGCTGGCAATGTGCAGATGGCGATTGACCGATGGTTACTAGAACAGCACCAGCAAAGAAAGCATCCGTCAACTCTACGCTTTTATACTTGGTCGCCATCTGCCATTTCTCTTGGTTATCATCAACGCCAATACCCTGAATATTGGCAAAATTTGACTTGGCAAGGGCAAAAACTGGATTTAGTGCGCCGTCCGACTGGTGGACGGGCGGTTTTACACCAAGGTGATTTAACTTACGCTGTAATCACATCTGGAATTACGGGTAATCGCCTCCAGGTGTACGAAAAAATTTGTGAGTTTTTGATTCAAGGCTGGCGATCGCTCGGCGTAGAATTACATTATGGTAAAGAAGGGCGAGGTTACATCCACAATCCTAATTGTTTTGGTACAGCAACCAGTGCAGATTTAGTTTTGCCAGATGGTACCAAACTCATTGGTAGCGCTCAACTGCGACGTGGTGGGATAATTTTGCAACATGGTTCAATCCGTTTGCAACCGGATACTGAACTGTTTGCTCAAGTATTTGGTGCAGAATCTTTTACGACTGTACAACTATCTCAAAATCTGAGTGTGGAAAAGATTATTGCAGATTTAGTTACCGCAGCTAGCGATTGCTTTGATATGCAGATAGAGTTACAACCCCTCTCACCCTCTGAGTGGGAAGAAATTTTGGCACATCAACCCTGAATTTAGAGTGTAGGAGACTCTTTTAAATACCCTGCTGCGACACAATCATCAATCAATTGCAAAACAAAGGGCCACAGTTCCGGCGCACCTGTTTCTACTGGTGCTACCCGTTTCATCACTTGGTCGCGTCTAATACCATGAATGCGCCAAGTTCCACCCTGAGTTTGCTGATTGTGCAGCAAGGGTTGTATCCGGTCTAGGGCTGCGGCAAATTTAGCTGTGGGTGTTTTTCCTGCTTCAAACTCATCCCAAAGTAAACGCAACTCGCTACCTTGGTCTGCTGGCAAAAGTCCGAATAAACGCAATGCTGCTTGTGCTTCTCGTTCGGCTTTACTGTCATTACCCTGCACATCGTAACAAAAGGTGTCACCTGCATCAATTTCTACCAAATCGTGAATTAGCAGCATTTTGATGGCATGGAATATATCAACACCCTCTGGGGCATAATCTGCTAATGCGATCGCCATTATAGCTAAATGCCAAGAATGCTCTGCACTATTTTCCCGGCGTGACCCATCAATAAGCAGGGTTTGGCGCATCACATGTTTCAATCGATCAATTTCGATGATGAATTGAATTTGTTGAGTCAGCCGAGTGATTTGCACCTGAATTTTTGATTGGGGTGAGGTTTTCTGGATTTTAGACTGTAGGTGATTATCTCAATAATTCCAGCATATTTGCAAGTACTCGTTTTTACATACCAATTAAAAAACGTCTGGGAGTGTTGCCGTGTTTCCACCCCAGACGTTCTTTATTTTTTAACTTGCTCCTCACACAGCTAAATACTATCACTGCTTCAATCAAAAGGCGTTTATAGTAAGTGACAGTTTCAAAACTGCACCAATAATCCAATTCTTGTATGCAAATTAAAAAATGCCTGGGAGTGTTGCCGTGTTTCCACCCCAGGCATTTTTTATTCTCAACTTGCTCCTCACACACGATTAGATAATATCACTACTTCTATTAAATGGCAAGTATATTGAGTGACATTTTCAAAACTTCACAATCAATCCGATTTTTGACAAATTAAAAAGCGCTTGGGAGTGTTGCCGTGTTTCCACCCCAGGCGCTTTTTATTTTTAACTTGCTCCTCACACACGATTAGATAATATCATTGCTTCAATCATAAAGAAAGTATTTAGTGTGACACTTTGTAAACTGCACACCCATTAAGCAATGATTTAGTGTAAAAAATGACGTACACCAGTTAAGACCATCAGTAAACCCAGTTCGTTAGCAGCTTTGATAGAATCCTTATCGCGCAAACTTCCACCCGGTTGAACGATGGCTGTAATACCTGCGGCTGCGGCTGTTCTGACTGAATCATCAAAGGGGAAAAATCCATCACTGGCAAGAATTGCACCTTTGGCTTTATCTCCAGCTTGTTCTAGGGCGATTTTAACTGAGCCGACGCGGTTCATTTGACCAGCGCCTACTCCTAGTGTAGTGCGATCGCTTGTGACAACTATGGCATTTGATTTAACGTGTTTGCAAATTTTCCAAGCAAACAGTAATTCGGCTAATTCATCGGCGGTAGGTTGGCGTTCGGTGACTACTTGCCATTGACTAGTATCAGCAATTATGTCATCGCTAGCTTGGACAAGGAAACCACCTGCGATCGCTTTTACGGTATCCTTATTCCCACTGCTCAAATCTGATAGAGTTAAAACCCGCACGTTAGATTTTTTACCAAGGATTTCTTGAGCTTCAGCATCACAACTTGGTGCAACCACACATTCTAGAAATGTTTTAGTTAATTCGCTAGCTGTAGCCGCATCAATCGGGCGGTTGAGTGCGACAATACCACCAAAGGCAGAAGTAGAATCAGCATTGAAAGCTTTTTCGTAAGCTTCAGCAATCGTACTTCCGAGTGCTGTACCACAGGGATTTGTATGTTTGATAATTGTTGCTGCTGGGGTATCAGTGAATTCCGCAATAATTTGGCGTGCAGCTTCTAAATCAACTAAGTTATTGTAACTAAGTTCTTTGCCTTGCAATTTCGTTGCTGCTGCCCATCCTGTTGGGGTAGTACCAGTTTGATACCAGGCGGCGGGTTGATGGGGATTCTCGCCGTAACGCAGAGATTGTAATTGTGTGCCGCTAAGGGTGTACTGCTGTGCATCTGCCAGGTAAGATGCGATCGCTTGATCGTAACTAGCAGTATGAGAAAATCCTTTTAAAGCCGCCTTTTGCCGAAACTCTAGGGATGCTTCCCCATTATTTTGCCGCAATTCCTGCAAATACTCGTCATACTGGGCTGGATCGCATAATACAGCCAGATGAGCGAAGTTTTTCGATGATGCCCGTAGCATAGCCGGGCCACCAATATCAATTTGTTCAACAGCTTGAGCTAATGTTACCCCTGGTTTAGCGATCGTTTCCTCAAAAGGATATAGATTCACCACCACTAAATCAATTGGGCGAATTTGGTTATTTTCTAAATCTGTAATATCTTGGGGAACATCTCGCCGCGCCAAAATTCCGCCATGAATCCGGGGATGTAGGGTTTTGACTCGGCCACCTAAAATTTCT
Organism: Nostoc sp. DedVER02; assembly: GCF_034530675.2. NCBI lineage: Bacteria > Bacillati > Cyanobacteriota > Cyanophyceae > Nostocales > Nostocaceae > Nostoc > Nostoc sp. DedVER02. The sequence goes on along the minus strand of NZ_JAVRCP020000001.1, from coordinate 801,397 downwards.
GGAGAACCTGTGTAATCAGCAACTTTGGTAACTGGGAGTCCCGCATCTTTGAGGGCTTGGGCTGTTCCCCCACTGCTGATTAAATCAAAGTCGAATTCTTCAACTAAGCTACGGGCTAGGTCAATTAAACCAGTTTTGTTAGATACACTCAGCAGGGCTAGACGCGCCATTGATCGATTCCTTAAAAGTAGGCTGTGAAGCAAAGGATCTCAAGTTTTGCATAAGCCTTGGTTCACTTCAAGACCATTGCTTGTTTCGGTAAAGGCTACCTGAAATTGTGAAATATATGTATTATAGAAATACTACTCTGGTAAAGGTATATGTAGTCCCCCGATCTCAATCAAATTCAGTTCAATCACGAATGGTAACAATTCTTAGATAAGAGCTTCTAGGAAACTTACTTGTTCGTAATAGTTCGCTGCGAAATTATTTGATTGTAGTTACCAACGTAGAAAAGTCATGGAACAAATTTATAAATATCCGCGTACCCATCACATTGAAGGGTCGCGGTTGCAAGCTGGAGATGAAGACCTCAATAGCATTCCTTTTAGTGCTATCAAAAATCAGTACGTAGTAGTTGAAGAAAAAGTCGATGGCGCAAATGCAGCTATTAGCTTTACAAGTGATGGACAAATCCGACTACAAAGCCGTGGACACTATTTAACTGGTGGGGTGCGAGAAAAGCACTTTAACTTGTTTAAACAGTGGGCACACACTCACGCCGCAGCATTTTGGGAAGTTTTGGGAAATCGTTGTATTCTCTTTGGAGAATGGTTGTATGCCAAGCACACGGTATTTTACGATGCCTTACCCCACTACTTTCTAGAGTACGATGTGCTGGATTTAGACAATCAAGTATTTCTAAGCACTAAGAAACGTCAGCAGTTACTTGCTGGGTTGCCACTAGTTTCAGTACCTGTATTGTTTGCTGGTGAACTCCAATCTTACAAGCAACTCATTGGGTTGGTAGGTAAGTCCCATTATCAAACTGCTGCACATTTGCAACGTTTCCAGCAAACTTGTCAGGAACTTGGACTTGATGTTGAGCGCTCCCTCAAACAAACTGATCAAAGTTCTTTGATGGAAGGTTTATACATCAAAGTTGAGCCGAGAGATATCGTTACTTATCGGTATAAATATGTGCGTTCCAGCTTTTTAACAACCATTCTGCAATCGGATGGGCATTGGCTCAACCGACCGATAATACCAAATCATCTGTGTGTTGATGCTGATTTGTTTGCATCACCTTCTAGACTTGGTGGCGAAGGACGGTTATAAGTCATTAAAAATACAAAAACTTAGGATAGCGATATGAGTACTTCAGTGCAACTTTGGTCATTTCCTTATTGCCCTAATGAAAGCGACTGGTCGATAAATTGGTCGGCATTGGAAGCAAAATTTGCTTGGTTGCGATCGCTTGCTAATTGTCCCCAAGACCCACGCTATCATGCTGAAGGTAATGTTCTCATCCATACAAAGTTAGTATGCGAGGCATTAGTAGCATTACCTGAATGGCGGGCATTACCAGCTAAAGAACGTTCTGTATTGTTTGCTGCGGCTTTGCTACACGATGTTGCTAAACCTGCTTCTACTCAAATAGAAGCAGATGGCGGCATCACTTCCAAAGGTCACGTTCTCCAAGGTGCAAAAATGGCACAGGAGATTCTCTGGGATTTGCATGTGCCTTTCCATGAACGGCAGGCAATTGTGGCTTTGGTAAAATATGGTAGCTTACCCTTGTGGTTTTGGGACAAACCCAACCCCGAACGAGCAGTCATCAAAACGAGTCAAATCATTCGTTGCGATCTGCTGAGTTTGCTAGCAGAAGCAGATGTGAAGGGTCGCTACTGCGACGATCGAGTACAGTTATTGGAACGGATCGAGTTTTTTCGGGAATTTTGCCAAGAAAATCACTGCTTTGAGCAACCGCGAGTATTTCCGTCAACACACAGTCGGTTTGTTTATTTTCAAAAAGAAGATAGTAACCCAGACTATGCAGCTTATGATGACACGCGTTTTCAGGTGGTGATGATGTCAGGATTACCTGGTTCGGGAAAAGATACTTGGATTAAAGAAAATCTTCCTGAGTGGGGCGTAATTTCTTTAGATAAACTACGAAAGACAATGGGAATTGATCCTAAAGACGATCAAGGTGTAGTAGCGAATGCAGCTAAGGCGATCGCTAAAGAATATATGCGAGATGGAAAATCTTTTGTTTGGAATGCAACCAACCTCAGCCGCCAACTGCGGGGGATGCTAGTTCGTTTGTTTGTGAGTTACCAAGGCAGTATTCGCATTGTGTATTTGGAGACACCTTGGGAAGAACTGCTTAAAAGAAATGGCGATCGCACTGCAAAACTACCAGAGCAAGTACTTTACCGGATGAAAAATCGCCTAGAAGTACCCGATATTACCGAAGCAGATGCTGTAGATTGGGTAGTGGAGTGAATTTTAACCTTAAATACTAAGTCTGCTTGAAGAGATAGGATTTATAAGAAGAAAAAATTTAGGAGTAAACCTCTGTCTTTACAAGCTATTACCGTTCCCCCTGAAACTTCTCAACCACCCGCAGGCTTAATCGTCACTTTGCATGGTTGGGGAGCTAATGCCGAAGATGTAGCATCTTTGTTACCCTTGCTCAACTTACCTAATTACCAGTTTATATTACCCAATGCACCTTATCCTTATCCCTATTCTCCGATAGGGAGGGCATGGTATGACCTGCGGGTAGAGAATATGTATGAAGGATTGCCAGAAAGTCGGCAACTACTAATAGATTTTTTGCAATCTTTAGAAAGTACCACTGGTATACCTTTGTCACGTACCATTTTAAGTGGATTTTCTCAAGGTGGGGCAATGACTTTAGATGTTGGTTCCAAATTGCCCCTAGCAGGTTTAGCTGTTATGAGTGGGTATTTACACCCTGATGCAGTAACGGCAGATCAAAAAGGGATTCCACCAACTGTAATCAGCCACGGGAGATATGATGAAGTTGTCCCACTGCAAGCTGCTTTGAAGGCGCAAGAAACTTTAAAATCTCTAGGAGTGGCGCTAGAATACCACGAATTTGATATGGGGCATGAAATAAATCTACAAACGTTAGAGGTGCTACGGAATTTCGTTGTCAATGTAATTGGCTAGTCAGAATTACGAATTTTTTATAAATTCTGGTATAAATGCTGAAAATTTTCACGAAATCTATGCCTTCTAATGAGTAATATATATAGGGTGGCTGCGTTCAGCGCAACTTAACCCATGCTGAAGGCGAATGCTGCATAAGGGAGGGGCTAGCATTATGACAACTCTAAGCATTTCCAGGAAAGAAATTGCTGCCATTACTCCGGCAGAAGTAGAAGAACTGGCTGAACGTCTGGATCTGGATAATTACAGTAATGCTTTTGATGGTTTAAATGATTGGCATCTATTGCGAGCGATCGCATTTCAGCGTCCAGAATTAGTTGAACCCTATATCTACCTCTTAGATTTGGAACCTTACGATGAAGCTTAGTTGAGAGTTAGGAGAGACGCGATTAATCGCGTCTGTACAAAAGTTAGGAGTTGGAAATTAATATTAGTAACTACTTGCTCCTAAATTACTACTTACTCCTAACTTTTTACTATGACTAATCCAAAGTTGAACAGGGTTCTAATATCTGTAGGTGGCGGTATCGCCGCCTACAAAGTTTGTGAATTAGTTTCAAGGCTGTTTAAAACTGGGGTGGAAGTTCGAGTTATCCTCACCCGTTCAGCGCAAGAATTTATTACTCCTCTGACAATAGCCACCCTATCTCGTCATCCCGCCTACACAGATGATGATTTTTGGCAAGCAACTCACTCTCGTCCGTTGCATATTGATTTGGGTGAATGGGCAAATGTTATGGTAATTGCCCCTTTGACAGCTAATACGTTAGCCAAGTTAGCCTATGGGATGGCTGATAATTTACTCACAAATACCGTGCTAGCTTCTACTTGTCCCGTGCTGTTAGCACCGGCAATGAATACGGATATGTGGGAACAGGTATCGGTGCAGCGAAATTGGCAACAGCTATTAATAGATAGCCGATATCATGGGATGAATACAGGATCGGGTTTATTAGCGTGCGATCGCATCGGTGCTGGTAGATTAGCAGAACCTCCAGAAATTTTGGCTCATATCCAATCGTTGTTACACACTCAAGGCAAACGAGATTTAGTAGGTAAGCGAGTCTTGATTAGTGCTGGAGGAACGCGAGAGTTTCTTGACCCAGTTAGATTTATTGGTAATCCTTCCACTGGTAAAATGGGATTAGCTTTAGCGCAAGCCGCACTTCACAGAGGGGCAAACGTCACCCTAGTACATGGCCCAGCTAATTGGGATGTACCATTAGGAGTACAAGCAATTCCCGTAATTAGTGCCGAGGAAATGCAGCACGCTATGTTGGAATATTTACCCAACGCTGATTTTATTGTTATGTCAGCAGCCGTGGCAGATGTGAAGCCAAAAAATTATAGTACAGAAAAATTGCCCAAGCGATCGCTCCCCCAAGCCTTACCCCTGGAACCAGTACCGGATATAGTCGCCCAATTAGCAAAATTTAAACAGCCGCATCAAATATTAATTGGTTTTGCCGCACAAAGTGGTGATATTGTCAAGCCAGCATTAGAAAAACTACAGACTAAAAAACTAGATGCTATTGTTGCCAATCCTATAGACCAACCTAATAGTGGTTTTGGGAGTGATAATAATCAAGCGATATTTTTAGATAGCCAAGGAAATCAAGTAGAAATTGCCCCTTGTTCTAAATTAAAAATGGCTCATCATTTATTTGATTTTGTCATCAATTAAAACTTTCGTTCATGCGCTGTTCTAAAAGTTCTAATAATCCATCTACATCCTTCCCAACTTGCTCAAAACAAATCGGTGGCGCTGGTTCAGGTGCAAACTGAATTAACTTAATTTCACCCTTCCCAATGCCAATCATCACAACTTCCACTTCCGGTTTATGATTCTCGACAATTCCCAAAATTTCCTGAAGTCGATTTTCAACTTTAATATTTAAATTCTCTATCTGCTCTTTTGGACAATAAACAAAATGGGGCGTTGGTTGTAAATCAATACCAACAGTACCCTGACTCTCACCATTTGCTAACCACAATCCCCAAAACAGTGCCGCCAATTCCTGCTGATTTGCTTTTACAAATTTATCCAACTGGCTACGCCACTTGTTATCACCCGATTCTGGTTGATTATTGCCAAAAAACATAAATAATTCGTAATTCGTAATTCGTAATTGAGACAGAAAAAAGACGGGTAAATTCTCTTAAATCTGATTGTACACGCCAGAGACTATCATAAATCCCAGATTTATCCAGCTAGATTCTACTAATGTCCCATGTTCCATGACATAAATGCAATCAGCGTTGCGGATGGTGGGACAACGATACCCAATTTTCTGATAATTTTGACTTTTTTCAGAGATGTCTATAATAAAGGGGCTTTTACCTGCATCCTCTTTAAAGCTGCTGGTATATGCTTAATTACCCGCATATCATAGTGTGCATCAAGAAACTTTGTATAAGAGTTGAAATTGAATATGACAATCTCTGATATCGTCGAAGAACCACAGCTTATGCGTTTGAATCGCTGGTTTAGTAGATTGCGTGGCGATTTGACGGGAGGACTAACAGCAGCAGTGGTGGCATTGCCCTTAGCTTTAGCCTTCGCGGTAGCAAGTGGTGTGGAACCAAAGGCGGGACTTTATACTGCTATTGTGGCGGGAATTGTCGCGGCAATTTTTGGTGGTTCCCCAGTACAGATTACAGGGCCGACAGGGGCAATGGCTGTAGTTTTGGTGGGAATTGTCGCCAAGTACGGACTTGAAAAAGTTTGGATTGCTGGGGTGATGGCTGGGATTATCCAAATTGCCTTGGGCGTTGCCAAACTGGGACAGCTAGTGAAGTTTATTCCCTATCCAGTGACGGCAGGCTTTACCAATGGTATTGCCGTAATTATATTTTGTGGTCAATTAAATAATTTCTTTGGTTTACAACTACCACGTAGCGAACATTTTTTACCGGGACTTTGGCAAAGTTTAACTCATGTAGAAGCTCTAAATTGGGATGCTGTTGGGTTGGCAATGGTGGTGATGGCAGCCAATATTTTATGGCCCAGAATTAATACAACAATACCGGGTTCTTTGGTGGGGTTGGTGTTGGCAACGGGGATAGCAACTTATTTCCATCTGAATATACCGACAATTGGCAGCATTCCCCAATCTTTACCGATGCCCCAAGGTATTCCCCACTGGAATGATTTTAGTGTGATTCGAGAACTGATTAATCCGGCTTTGGCTTTGGCGGCACTGGGAAGTATTGAATCGTTACTGTCGGCGGTTGTGGCTGATGGGATGACAGTGAGCGAAAAGCACAATAGCGATCGCGAATTAATTGGTCAAGGATTAGCAAATATCATTATCCCATTTTTTGGCGGCATTCCGGCGACAGGTGCGATCGCTCGGACTGCTGTTAATGTCCGTTCTGGCGGCAAAACTCGGCTATCTGGGGTAATTCATGGCGTTGCTTTAGCCATTATCGTTTTAACCTTAGCACCCCTAGCAGCACAGATTCCTTTAGCAGCACTCGCTGGCATTTTGATGGTGGTTAGCCTGCGAATGATTGAGTGGGAAGCCATTGGTTTATTGATGCGTGCTACTTACTCCGACTTTGCAGTGATGATTCTCACCTGGCTAGTGACAATCTTGTTTGATTTAGTTCTCGCCGTAGAAGTGGGATTGATGGCAGCTGGAGCATTGTTCATCAAACGAATGAGCGATTTAAGCCTAGTTAAAATACCTGAAACCGAAGTATTTCCCCCCGGTATTCCTTTGGAATTAGGTAAAGAAATTGCCGTTTATCGCGTAGATGGCCCCGTATTTTTTGGTGCTGCTGAACGGTTTGCTACCTTCCTCCGCGATGAACCAGAAGTGAAATATTTAATTCTCCGGTTACGGTTTGTGCCAAATATGGACACAACTGGGTTAGTAGCTTTAGAGGATATTTACCACGACTTGGAACGCCACAATTGCCGCTTAATTCTCACAGGTTTACAACCCGAAGTCAAACAACTATTAGAACGAACAGGATTGTTAGAAACAATTGGGTTATCAAATTGTTTTGAAACAACGACAGATGCTATTTGTTCTATTTCTCCTCAAATTCGAGAATGTTCTCAACCTATTGCGGCTGACTTGAAAACAAAAGAATTGATGGAATTAAATGACTGATCGTATTTTGCCGTTCACAGAGCAAAATACAGCAGTTTTCTTTTGCATTTTGCGTTTAAGTAAGTTGGCGCGGAAAAACCCAAGTATATTACGAAACATAAATAGTCTTAAAGTCCTTACTAATGACAAAGGACAAATGACAGCCTTCACCAATTAGCTTTAATTGCGCCAGCTTACTTACATAAATTGCCCTTACCGGAAAAATCAAGGTTTGGGTTATTTTTTTGCGTAAGTCCTGTCTGATTCAGATTTTTGTACCAAGTCTATTGACTTCAGACGAATATATTGACAAACTAATAGTTAGTTTAACTAATTGATAGAAGTGCATCAAAATTGTGACAATACTGACAGCAAAAATAAATCGATCGCAACCTCCTAGCGAACCAAAACCGCTAATCCTTGAAACTCAGGGACTCACGCGCCGTTTTGGGAAGTTAACGGCAGTTAATAACCTGAGCATATCTGTGGAACAGGGTGAAGTATTTGGATTACTTGGCCCCAATGGTGCAGGGAAAAGTACAGTTCTTAAGATGTTGACAACTTTGCTACCTATCAGTGCAGGGAAAGCAACCTTAGCTGGCTATGACGTGACTCGTCAATCTAATCCTGTGAGACGGGCTATCGGCTATGTACCCCAGGCGCTCTCTGCTGATGGTAGTCTTACGGGTTACGAAAATCTTTTGATTTTCGCCAAGCTGTACGGAATACCAGCCAAAGGACGCGATCGCCGCATTTATGAAATTTTAGAATACATGGGTTTGCAAGATGCGGCGAAACGCTTGGTACGATATTACTCTGGTGGGATGATCCGCAAGCTGGAAATCGGCATATCAATTCTACATCAACCCCAAATTCTGTTTCTTGATGAGCCGACTGTCGGACTAGATCCCATCGCTCGAACTCAAGTATGGCAGCTTGTATTACAACTCTGTGCTGATTACGGCACAACGATATTTTTAACAACCCACTTTTTAGAAGAAGCGGATAACTTATGTAACCGAGTGGCGATTATGCAGCAAGGTGAAGTCGTTACTACAGGTACACCAAGCGACTTAAAAGCTTCTTTAGATAACCCAAATGCAACTTTGGATGATGTCTTTATTCACTATACAGGCGACCAGTTAACATCAGGAGTCAACTACCGTGACACAGCAAGAACCAGACGTACTGCTCAACGGTTGGGTTAAAGCACCACCCACCGTCCGAGTAAATTTGATCTCTGCAATCAAAGAGCTAGTTACAAAAACCCTGGCGATCGCAGAATTAGAAATCCGTAAACTCCGCCACGATCCCACTGATTTAATAGTTCGGGCTGTGCAACCAACTTTATGGCTACTAATTTTTGGGCAAGTTTTCGCCCGGACTCGCGCGATTCCAACAGGAAACTTACCCTATTTAGACTTTATTTCTGCTGGTATTTTGGCTCAGAGTATTCTGTTCGTGGCAATTTTTAGTGGTGGAATGACGCTAATCTGGGAGCGAGATTTAGGCATTGTCCATAAATTTTTAGCTAGTCCTACGCCTCGGGTGGCGATGGTGTTGGGCAAAGGTTTAGCATGTGGGGTACGGTGTTTATCTCAGGTAATATTCATTTACGGATTGGCATTTTTATTAGGTGTCAAACTAAATCTTTATCCTCTAGCTATTCTCCAAGTACTGCTGCTAGTCATACTGGGGGCCGGAACATTTTGTATTTTTTCATTAATTATTGGCTGTTTGGTGAAAAGCCGAGAAAGAATGACGGGTATCGGACAATTGTTAACCATGCCGTTATTTTTTGCGAGCAATGCCATCTATCCGATCTCGTTGATGCCCAGTTGGTTAAAGTTGATTTCCCATTTAAATCCGTTGACTTATCTGGTTGATGGCTTACGTAGCACCATGTTGCTGAATGGCATTAGCATCTATGGCTTTGGTCTGGATTGTACAATTCTCTTATTCACATTAATCATTTTGGCCATCCTTGGTGGAAAACTTTATCCACGGGTGGCCATGTAACTAGGAGAACAACAAGCCCATGACCTTGGATAAACCTAATCAAGGTGCAACTTCCGAAGAATGTGCCGCTAGAGTAATGGAGACAGTTCCATTAGTGATGCGGTTTATCCGAGCGGATATGCGTGCCCACAGTGCCGCTTTTTTATCTATACCTCAATTGCGATCGCTAGCATTTATCAATCGCAATCCTGGTGCTTCATTATCTGACTTAGCAGAGCATTTAGGTGTCACCTCTGCCACGGCATCAGCAACCATAGAACGCTTGGTACAACGCGACTTCGTGAAACGCTGCGCTCATCCTCAAGAGCGGCGGCGGGTGCTGCTCAATTTAACTGAAGATGGAAAACATCATCTCAAGCAATCCCAAGATCAAACTCGCGCTCATATTACCGACCTGTTAAAAGGTCTTTCAGAAGACCAAATTTCCAACATTGAAGAAGGCTTAACTCTACTAAAAAATGTCTTCGAGCAAACGGAACTCAAATCCCCCTAAATCTGAGGTTGTACAGCACGATCCCTTTGCAGCCTTTAAGTTTCGAGACTATCGGTTATTTACCATTGGACGGCTGGTGCTGTTCGTGGGGTCGCAAATGCAAACTGTAGCGATTGGCTGGGAACTCTATGAACGGACTAACTCAGCGATCGCTTTAGGTGGTGTGGGACTGGCGCAAGTCCTACCGATGATTATTCTCACCTTAATTGCCGGAGATGTTGCCGATCGCCGCGATCGCAAAGTGACCATGTTAATGTCGGTCAGCTTACTAGCTCTCTGTTCTTTAGCTTTAGGAGTACTTTCTTATACCAAGGGTGCAGTTTTTCTAATTTACGCCTGCTTAGTATTAACAGGTGTCGCTAGGGCATTCCTCAAACCAGCCAGTGATGCTCTAATGTGGCAATTGATACCTGTTAATGCTTTTACCAATGCAGCCACCTGGAATAGTAGTAGCTTTCAGTTAGCCGCAGTCATCGGCCCAGCCTTCGGGGGATTTGGGATTGCGCTACTAGGAAGTGCTACTGGGGTTTATGTATTAGCTGCGATCGGTGCGTTGTTGTGTTTTCTTTTAACTCTGGCGATTAAAGAGCAAAAAGCTATCCGTACAACTGAGCCAATCTCACTCAAAGCACTTGCTGCTGGCGCTAAATTTGTTTGGCAGAATCAGTTGATTTTAGCAGCGATTACATTAGATATGTTTGCTGTATTGTTGGGTGGTGCGATCGCGCTTCTCCCCATTTTTGCCAAAGATATTTTACACGTGGGGCCAGTAGAGTTGGGATATCTCCAAGCAGCCCATTCCATCGGTGCCTTGACTATGGCTATTACCCTCGCGTATTTACCACCGTTACGCAAAGCAGGCCCAGCCTTATTATGGTCAGTCGTTGGTTTTGGGATTGTCACAATTATCTTTGGACTTTCTCGTTCCTTTTGGCTATCTATGTTAATGCTGATCCTTGGTGGCGCACTAGATAGTATTAGCGTTGTGATTCGCCATACATTAGTTCAAATCAGAACACCCGATCATTTGCGTGGTCGGGTTGCTGCTATTAATAGCGTGTTTATTAGTGCCTCCAATGAATTAGGTGGTTTTGAGTCAGGCTTGACTGCTGCTTTGTTTGGCCCAGTTATTTCTGTTGTCGGTGGTGGGATTGGCACAATTGTAGTAGTAATTGCTACCGCAATGATTTGGCCGGGAATCCGTAAATTAGGAGCTTTGCAGGAATATAAATAGAAATACTTATCTATGCTTTATCTATTTTCCATAGATAATATTTGTCCCACCCCAGCAAGAGATAATAATTATAATCTCATAACTTTTGCATAGGGTGGGATTTTTGTTTAGTGAAAGTTGTATATCCCGTAATTAAAAGGTAGATAAACCCCAACTTTTGAGATCGTATCTAACTTGAATTTGCCCTAAAAGTTATACAATTGGCATTAAACAATCGGGAAACCGCTCCCGCCGATATTACCACCAAAATTTGGGATACCGCCATTAATTGGAATACCATACTTAGCAGGGTCAAAGCTGTCGGCTGTTGGAATACCATACTTAGCAAAGTCGAAGTTGTCAGCTGTTGGTATGCCAAAGCTACCTAAATTAAAGCTGCCTTCAGATGGAATACCATACTTAGCAGGGTCAAAGCTGTCGGCTGTTGGAATACCATATTTAGCAAAGTCGAAGTTGTCAGCTGTTGGTATGCCAAAGCTATCTAAATTAAAGTTGCCTTCAGATGGAATACCATACTTAGCAGGGTCGAAGCTCTCGGCTGTTGGAATACCATATTTAGCAAAGTCGAAGTTGTCAGCTGTTGGAATACCATATTTAGCAAAGTCGAAGTTGTCAGCCGATGGTATGCCAAACGCTCCTCCATCTGCGAACGGGTCGGTAAGACCGCCAGGATTAAGGCTATCAAAAGTGTTAGCTGGAACAAAATTTGTATCAGCCATTAGAGTTAATCCTCCTATTAGGACATAAATTTTGCGTAATCAAGAAAGTAAAATTAAACTTCCTTCGGAATTTTTTTCTTATTTTTTAATTACTAATCTTGAGCTTTACTGGCTTAATTACAGAGTGTTTTTATGAAATTTACCGATAATAAAACCTGTAATTAAGGCTAGTTCTGCAAACAAATATATAAAAATTAACTTATTTTTACAATGAAAAATCTTTATATGCCTATGTCAAATATTTAGATACTCATGTCAAATCTTTAGATATTTTTACTACTAAAATTTGCAGATAAGCTCATTTAAATTGGTATAAATCGCACTTTAAAAATGGGCATCATGAGTAAGAAAGACAGTAATATTAGTGGAAATCATAACTACATATATTTTGAAAAACCACATCTATCGTAGGGGGAGTTCATGAATTTCCCTTACTATTGTCTGCCTTAATACCCAATAACATTTTGTCGTCTACCCTCTCAGCTTCTACTTTTTCACGCGCCATCATAAATATCAAATTTGCTCCCCGCGACGATGGTTAGCAGCTTGTAATAACAGAGATTCAGCAAAAGCGATCGCATCACTTGCAGATTTACCACCAGCTAACTGTGCCAATTCTTCCCGGCGAGTGGTTAAATTGTCCAAGGTAGTAACTCGCACAACAGTACGCTGTTCAGCGTTGCCATTGTTAGCTTTTTTACCTTTCCCTTGATTAATAGTTTGCTTATCCACACGTAAGTGGCGATCGGCCATTGCTGCAACTAAAGGCTGGTGGGTAACACACAATACTTGATTGCGTTGACTTAGCTGGTGTAATTTTTCCGCGATCGCTTGGGCGACTCTTCCCGAAACCCCAACATCAATTTCATCAAAAACCATTGTCCCAGCCGCATCAACCTGAGAAAAACAAGCTTTCAATGCCAGTAAAAAGCGGCTCATTTCCCCGCCAGAAGCAACTTCTGTTAAAGGTTGCAGTGGTTCTCCAGGGTTGGAACTAAACATAAAGGTAATTTTATCTGCTCCCATAGCAGTGGGGAAAGCAGGCATTATCTCAACTAGAAACTTCACCTTTTCCATCGCTAAGGGCTTGAGTTCAGCTATCAAACGTGATTCTAAATTAGCAGCCGCCTTACTCCGTAGTTGAGTTAACTGATTACTGGCTTGGGTAAGTCTTTCAAAACACGCCTTTTCTTGCTGTTCTAGCTTTTCAATAGATTGTTCGCTATCGTTAAGTAAAGCTAATTCCTCTTGGATACGTTGGTAATAAGCGATCGCTTCGGTAATTGTTGGCCCATACTTCCGGCAAATTTGCTTTAATTCCTGAATCCGTTCTTCCACCTCTAACAATCGCTGTGGATCGGCTTCCAAACTATCTCCATAAGCATTAATCTGTCTTCCCACTTCCATTACCGCAGCTTGCGCGTCCCTAACCAATTCCAACAGGTGTTGTAGTTGGTTATCGTACTCCACCATGTCATTTAATATTGCCTCACTGTCTCCCAGTAAATCTGCTGCGGCTAAAGCTTCATGATCGTTTTGATACAAAGCTTGATAAACCTTGTAACTCATCTGTTGTAAATCTACGACATGATTCAGACGTTCTCGTTCTTGTCCCAACTGTTCCAATTCATTAGGTTCGCCCAGATTCGCTGCTCCCAATTCTTGCACTTGATAAGCGAGTAAATCGAGTTGTTGTAATCTTTCCCGTTCCGATGTCCGGCGTTTTTCTAGTGCTAAATGCGCCTGTTGATAAGCGCTGAAATTCGTGGCGACCTTATGGCGTTGCTGCATTAGAGAGTCGCCGCCATATAAATCCAACCAGTCGCGGACTTGGGCAGATTGTCCTACTTGTACCGTTTGACCTTGGGCTGTGATTTCCACCAAGCGATCGCGCATTCCTCCCATAATCTGGCGATTTACCAACACGCCATTCACCCGCGATCGACTGCGAACATTATTACCAGTGGCTGTGATTTCTCGGCTAATGACTACAGAATTTTCATCAAGCAAATCTATTTCTTGTTCGGTCAACCAAGCAGCTAAGGGGGCGTTTGAGGTGAAAGTAGCTTCTACCATCGCCCGACTTGTCCCTGTGCGAATGACTCGACTAGAGACTTTACCGCCCAAAGCGGCATCAATAGCATCCAAAATAATCGATTTTCCAGCGCCGGTTTCACCTGTCAGCACATTTAGTCCCGCGCCAAATTCCAATTCCAGTTGGTCAATTAAGGCAAAGTTTTCAATTCGCAGGCAAAGCAACATCAAGCCAAATTCTCCATAAGGGCAGATGCCGAATACTTCTAATTTACAGGACAATAAGTATGATTTTTCAGCAACTAGCAATACCTAATACTATTGAACTAGTATGCCCGTTTAAGTGTAACAAACCTTTGGGGAATGGGGAGTGGGGAAGAGGCAAGGGAGCAGGGGGCAGGGGGCAGGGAGCAGGGGGATTAGTTTTCCTCTCCGCTCTTTTCAATTCTCAATGCCCAATTCCTTCCCAATGCCCAATTCCCAATTCCCAATTCGTAAAGATATTGTTACAATACTTAATGTGATCGTTCTGACTGGTGGCCTTTTTCATGATTGTTAAGACACTTCCCCCTAGTTCCCGACCGATTCAGGAGGACAGTCACAACGGCACAGATGGCCGAGGTGAACTGGATATTATAGATATAGTGCCAGAAGAAAATGGTACACCAAACTTAGTTGTGCGCTCGCCAGGACTATTAGCAGCCCAAAAGGTAAGGACAACAGCCAAACCTGAGACGCTTTACGATCCTGTGAGTATAGCGGCTCATTACCAAAATAGACCCTTGCAAGTTTTACGGCGAATTTTCGCTGTGTTGGGGCCGACTTTATCTTTTGTTTTTGGGTTGTGGTCGGATAGTAAACGGGGAATTGTCGTCAAAAATGACCGCCGCCGAGCCACTCAGCTACGAGTATTGCTGACCAAACTGGGGCCTGCTTACATCAAAATTGGACAAGCTTTGTCCACCAGACCAGATTTAGTTCCTACCGTCTACTTAGAAGAATTAACTAAACTACAAGACCAATTACCACCTTTTCCCAACGAACTTGCTTACCAGTTTATCCAGGAAGAACTAGGCGCACCTCCAGAAGAAGTTTATGCCGAACTCTCAGCCCAGCCAATTGCTGCGGCTTCCTTGGGACAAGTCTATAAAGGTAAGCTAAAAACAGGTGAAGAAGTCGCCGTAAAAGTCCAACGCCCCGACTTAAGAGAACGAATCGCTATTGACTTGTATCTCTTACGCAATATCGCCACTTTGGTGCAGAAAAAAGTCAAACGGGTAAGAAGTGACTTAGTTGGGATTCTTGATGAATTAGGCGATCGCATCTTTGAAGAGATGGACTATATTCATGAAGGTGAAAATGCTGAAAGATTTTTTGAATTATACGGTCATATAAAAGACGTTTACGTACCGAAAATTTACTGGGAATATACCAATCGTCGTGTCTTGACGATGGAATGGATTGACGGTATTAAATTAACCCAGACAGCAGAAATTAGCGCCCAAGGCATAGATGCTCGTTATTTAATTGAAGTCGGTGTCCAGTGTTCCTTGCGCCAGTTACTAGAACATGGATTTTTCCACGCCGATCCCCATCCTGGTAATTTACTAGCAACACCAGATGGCAAATTAGCTTATCTTGACTTCGGAATGATGAGCGAGATTAAGCCACCACAGCGTTATGGTTTAATTGAAGCGATCGTCCACGTCGTCAACCGGGACTTTGAAGGGTTAGCAAAAGACTACGTTAAATTAGACTTCTTATCGCCAGAAACCGATTTAACACCGATTATCCCAGCTTTTGCCAGAGTCTTTGCTGATGCCCAAGGAGCCAGCGTTGCTGACCTTAATATTAAAAGCATCACCGATGAACTATCGGCTTTGATGTATGAGTATCCTTTCCGCGTACCGCCTTACTACGCCTTAATTATTCGTTCCCTCGTTACCCTCGAAGGGATTGCAATATTTATAGATCCCAACTTTAAAGTCCTCAGCGAAGCTTATCCTTACGTTTCCAAACGCCTGTTAACAGACCAAGCACCGCAATTAAGAGCGTCATTGCAAGATTTACTATTTAAAGATGGTAGATTTCGCTGGAATCGCTTAGAAAACTTGTTAAAAAATGCGCGTAATAGTCAAGACTATGACTTCAACTTAGTACTGAATCAGGGGATAGAATTTCTATCATCTGAACGCGGTGCTTTTATTCGTGACAAGCTAGTAGATGAATCTGTTAACGGACTCGATGCTTTAGGTAAAAATGTTTTGCATAACTTTACCTCTTTGTTGCGCGAACGTGTTGGCTTGACAGCAGTTAATGAAACTCCAGCAGCGACAGTTGAGCAACAACAAACTTTAGAGCATATCAAACGTATATTAGGTATTCTCCAAGAAACACGAGGCTTTGACCCAGTGCAATTTGCTCCCCAAGTTGCCCAGTTGTTGGTAAATTCAGATGTACAACGCTTAGGTCAACAAATTGCCAGTCGCTTCACGCAAAAAGCTGTAGCTAGATTGATTCGGCAATTATTGGCATCTTAATAAGAGTTATGAGTTAAAGAAAGTTTTTAACTCATAACTCATTCACATTAGGAACTATGTAACCCAACTCTTCCAGCTTTTCTAAAACCTTGCTTGCACTTTGGACAACGCTTTCTTGGTTAGTCTTACATTCGACTTCAGGACAAAGTGGTATTTCATAAGGATCGTCAATACCAGTGAAGTGCTTAATCTCCCCGGATCTGGCTTTTTTATATAACCCTTTTACGTCTCGCTGTTCACAAACTTCTAATGATGCATTGACGTAAACTTCAACAAAACATGGAATATTTTGGCGTACTTCTTCCCGAATTTCGCGGTAAGGTGAAATGGCCGAAACTAATACGATTAGATTATTTCTGGCAAGAAGATGAGCCACAAATCCAATGCGCCGAATATTTTCTTCTCGATCTTCTTTACTGAAACCTAACCCTTTGCACAGATTTTGACGTACCGCATCACCATCTAGAACTTCAACACTGTATCCCTGTATCCGTAGTTCCTTCTCCACGAATTGACAGATAGTAGTTTTTCCTGCACCACTTAGACCGGTGAACCACACTGTCACACCACGCTGTTGTCGTCTCATCCTACCTCCACATTACACTTAAAATCACACACCCAAAAAAAGCTTTTTTGAGATAATTTATAGATAAAATAGTAATTTTATTTCAATACCTTCGCCAAAAATAAAGGTAGTCTAATTTTTATCAAATAACCTAACACAAGAGCTTGCAGTACTTTTTAAGCAAAATGTATAGCAACAGTCAAGGTGCTTAGGACATCAACAGATGATGAAACTTAGACACAAAAGGACTTTTCACCCAGTCCCCAGTCCCCAGTCCCCAGTCCCCAGTCCCTTGCTATACTTTTAACTTTCCTCTTGGGGACAATCGTTTTTCTCACGTTTGAGGCTTTCTTCTAAGGCTTGAATTTGTTCACGACGAGCTTCCAATTCTAAGGAACGTCGCGCTAAGTCTTGATTTTGTAACGTCAGGGATTGTCGCCAATGTTCTGCTCGCTCGGCTTCGTGCTGCAAAAATTCTGGGGTAATGCCGATAGTAAGGTAGTTTTCTACTAAATGGAGTACCCAGTTGGTAGCATCTTCTATTCTTTCAATGTCGCCTGTAGGAGAAAGTTCTACTAAAACAAGCAAGTTCTCACTAATGATTTTTGCCTTTCCTAATAGAATGAAAGCCTCTTCTGGAATTATCGCCCATAAGTTATCAGCTTCTTGACGCGCTAATAAGCGTAACTGGTGCTGGTCTAAAAAATCGTTTTTACGCACCTGGGCTAGATATAGCATGAGGGTCGCTTCGCTCCAATTAAAAATTAAAAATTAAAAAATTAAAAAATTTTAATAAAATAATAAGTCCTAGAATTGAGATTTGGATCTTGTTAATTGGTAATGGGTAATTGTGAATTAATAATCGCATTACCCATTACAGTTATCCTAAGTCATACAGGCGATCGCTACGACAACCCCTTCAGACGCTCGCGCAAAATTTCAGCTTGCTTCTGTGCTTCTGCTAAGGCATCACGCGCCCCCTGTACCACGTCAGCCCTAGCTCTATCTACGAAACTAGGATTGTTTAATCTGGTACTCAGGGACTGAACTTCGGCTTCAGCTTTACTCAAGCTTTTTTCTAGCTTGGCACGGACAGCTTCAATATCTACCACACCGCTTAGAGGAATTAGCACCTGTATTGTACCAATTACACCTGCAATCGCATTTTCTGGTTCTTGTGGTTGTTCTAATTCTCTCTGCGGGAAAAAGCGTCCCCATAAGCTTTGTCTCGCTTGGGCAGTGAGTAAATTTTGGCTAACAAACCAAGCTGTGTAACCAAAACCAACCATTTCAAAGAAAGTTCCGACGATGGGAATGTCATCAATGGCATTTCCCGCAGCTAAACCCAATCTCCCAAAGACAATGGCTACAATAATTAAACCAATTGTCTTCAAACCCCTTTGAGGTTTTTTAGCAGTCGTTTGGCTTTTTTCCTTGTCAGCAATGGTTAAAGTCTCAACCTTAGCCAAATCTTTAATATAAGATTGTCCAGCAGTGAGAATTACCCGCTCCTTTTCGCTTTCAGTTTGCAAATTTGCTGTTACTTTCACCCCTGGTTTAATATCTGCTTCAGCCCGCAAATTCCGAATTGTGCGGATAGTAGCAATTAGCAATTCAAACTGTTCTTCTAAGTCTAAATCAATTAAATTTGCATCTATCTGAGGATATAGTTGCAATGGTAAAGTTTGCGGTGAATCTGCTGGTTGTTGGGTGAGAGTTTGCCAAATTTCTTCGGTAATATGAGGCATAAAGGGATGAAGCAGTTTTAAAATTCCTTCCAGCACATAGCCAAGGGTTTGCTGTGCTACACGCCGCGATGCTGGATCGGCATCTGCTTGCAATCTGGATTTCGCTAGTTCAATATACTGATCGCAGAAATCACCCCAAATAAACTCGTAGAGTCCTTTTGCTGCTTCGCCTAAACCATAATTATCGATGTAATTCGTGGTTTGTTTAATAACTTGATGATACCGCGAGATAATCCAGCGATCGCTCAATTCGGTAGCGACTGGATTCCCTAATTGTTGCGGTGTCTGTCCATCCAAATTCATCATCACAAAGCGGGCAGCGTTCCACAACTTATTTGCAAAGTTGCGAGATGCCTCCACCGATGCCGATTCCTGTTTTCCGCGATTATACTCCAAGCGGATATCTTGTCCAGCGCCAGCCACTTCCCTAATTAGGGTATAGCGCAGGGCATCAGTACCATATTTGTCAATTAATAACAATGGGTCAATGCCATTACCTTTGGTCTTTGACATCTTCTGGCCTTTTTCATCCAGCACTAAGCCGTGGATGTAAACTGTTTGGAAAGGCATTTGCTGCGTAAAATGCCCAGCCATCATGGTCATTCTGGCTACCCAGAAAAAGATGATATCAAAGCCTGTTACCAAAGTGGTAGTCGGGTAGTAAGTTGCTAAATCTTGAGTTTGTTCCGGCCAGCCTAAAGTAGAAAATGGCCAAAGTCCAGAAGAAAACCAAGTATCCAGCACATCTGGATCTTGTTCTAACTTGACATTTTCGCCAAATTGTGATTTAGCTTTCTCCCAAGCTTCAGTTTCCGATTTTGCGACTACAAACGGCGTGTTATCGGTAATTTGCCCATCCGTTTCACTGACAGCGTACCAAGCAGGAATTTGGTGTCCCCACCATAATTGGCGAGAGATACACCAATCAGTGAGTTTTACTAGCCAATCACGATAAACCTTTGTCCAGCGTTGGGGGACAAACTCTGGAGAAGTTTGCTGGTCGAGGAATTCGAGAGTGTTGTCAGCTAAGGGGCGAATTTTGACGAACCACTGAGTCGAGAGGAGGGGTTCAATAGGTACTTTACCGCGATCGCTGTAGGGAACGGTATGTTTATAATCTTCTATCTTCACCAAAAAGCCATCTGCTTCTAGGCGAGAAACCACATTTTTTCTAGCAACAAAGCGGTCTTGTCCTTGAAACTCCCCGGCGTTAGCGTTGAGAGTGCCGTCTTTGTTCATAATGTTGATTAACGGCAGATTGTGACGCTTACCCATGTCAAAATCGTTCGGGTCATGGGCGGGAGTTATCTTCACGCAACCCGTGCCGAAAGTGGGATCAACATATTCATCGCCAATTATCGGAATTTCTCGTTGTAGAATTGGCAGAGTTAGAGTTTTACCAATGAGATGTTTGTAGCGATCGTCATTGGGATTAACTGCTACTGCTGTATCGCCCAGCATCGTTTCTGGTCGAGTTGTCGCCACCTCCACAAAACCGGAACCATCGGTGAAGGGATAGCGGAAGTGCCAGAGATTTCCATTCACCTCTTGATTTTCTACTTCCACATCAGACACAGCCGACTGAGAAGCTGGACACCAATTAACTAAATATTCACCACGATAAATTAAGCCTTCCTCGTAAAGGCGAGTAAACGCCTCCACAACAGCTTTAGATAAACCCTCATCCAGGGTAAACCTTTCCCGTGACCAGTCCACCGAGACACCCAAGCGTCGTAGCTGATTCAGAATAGTTCCCTCAGACTCCGCCTTCCATTGCCAAGCGCGTTCTAAGAACTTCTCGCGCCCCAATTCGTAGCGAGTCTTACCCTCTTTTTTGAGTTGCTTTTCCAGCATACTATGCACCGCGATGCTGGCGTGGTCAGTTCCGGGTAGCCATAGGGTATTGCGTCCCTGCATCCGGTGGTAGCGCACGAGGGTATCAATCAACGCACTTTCAAATGCGTGACCCATGTGTAAGCTGCCAGTGACATTTGGGGGGGGAATGACGATGCAGTAGGGTTCGCCGCCTTTGTTGGGGTCAGCTTTGTAAACTTGGTTGTCTTCCCAGAATTTTTGCCACTTGACTTCGGTGGAAAAGGGGTCGTAGAGACTGGGGAGATTGGGAATGGTTGCGGTCATGCTGGGAAAACTAAGGAAGGACTTTTATAAATTTTGCCATAGGGTTGGAGGGGGATTATGGAAACGAACCGCGAAGGCGCGAAGTACGCGAAGGAAGAAGAAAGAAGAATGAGGCAGCTCGGTGATGAGCCGGAGAAGCTAGCGTATGCTGTGATTGGCGCAGCGATTGAGGTACATAGAATGTTGGGGCCAGGATTTTTGGAGGAGGTGTATCACAAGGCGCTAAAACTGGAATTTATAATGCGTGGGATACCTCATAAATCTAAACATCCAGTAGCAGTGGAATATAAAGGGCATCCCGTTGGCGAGGGACAATTAGATTTTCTAGTTGGCGATGTTGTAGTTGTTGAATTAAAAGCCGTTCAAAACCTAGCTCCCATCCACGAAGCTCAAGTCCTCTCGTACCTCAAAATGACCAAACATCCCCTTGGACTTCTGATCAACTTTAACGTCCCTGTTCTTAAACAAGGCATCAAACGCATTATCCTCTCTTCTTAACTCTTCCTTCGCGTACTTCGCGCCTTCGCGGTTCGTTCCCTCAACCTATGAAACACCAAACAACCTCCCCTTGGACATTCATCCCCACCCTATATTTCACCTCCGGCATACCTTACATCATCATCAACACAGTTTCCGTAATCTTTTACAAAAAACTCGGAATCGATAACGCCCAAATTGCCCTTTGGACAAGCTTCCTCTATCTACCTTGGGTCATCAAAATGTTTTGGGCCCCAATTATTGATATTTACTCTACCAAACGCAAATGGATACTCTATACCCAATTTGCCATGTTTTGCTGCTTAGGCTTAATAGCCTTCTCTTTACAACTGCCAAATTTCTTTTTCATCTCCCTTGCAGCATTAACAATAGGAGCATTTATTTCTGCAACTTATGACATTGCCACAGATGGCTTCTACCTCCTCGCTTTATCTCCAGAACAACAAGCGTTTTTTGTAGGCATTCGTTCGCTTTGTTATAGACTTGCAGTAATCTTTGGCTCTGGGATATTAGTAGTCTTAGCAGGACAACTTGAAGTCTCTCTCAATAATATTCCTCTAAGCTGGACTATTGCTATTGGCTTATCAGCTTTAATTTTAGCAATCCTGTTTATTTATCATCGCATCATTTTACCATTACCTGAATCAGATAACCAACAACAAATACAAGCTAGAGAAAATATACCCTTTTGGTCAATTATTAGCTCATATTTTGCTCAAGATAAAATTATCAGTATTTTAGCCTTTATCTTGCTCTACAGATTTGGCGAAGCAATGCTTGTCAAAATAGCCTCTTTATTTTTATTGGATAAACCAGAAGTAGGGGGTTTAGGGCTATCAACATCAGATGTTGGGTTAGTCTACGGGACATTTGGGGTTATATCCCTGATTTGTGGAGGAATTTTAGGAGGTTTGCTAATTTCTAAATATGGATTAAAAAAATGTCTTTTTCCTATGGCTTTAGCATTAAACTTGCCTGATATATTTTATGT
The DNA here is from genome assembly GCF_034530675.2 of Nostoc sp. DedVER02. Lineage (NCBI taxonomy): Bacteria > Bacillati > Cyanobacteriota > Cyanophyceae > Nostocales > Nostocaceae > Nostoc > Nostoc sp. DedVER02. The sequence goes on along the minus strand of NZ_JAVRCP020000001.1, from coordinate 779,176 downwards.
ATATATGGCTTACACTAAACCTTCCCTAACATTAATATATCCCTTGGTTTCGTTGGAGCAATTTGGTTATGGTTTTGGATTTACAGCTTTTAGTGTTTACTTAATGTATATTTGCCAAGGTGAATATAAAACTTCTCATTTTGCTATCTCCACAGGCATTATGGCTTTAGGAATGATGTTACCAGGTTTAATTAGCGGTTATCTGCAAAAAGCACTTGGTTATCCATTATTTTTTGTCTTGGTTTGTTTGCTTACTATTCCTGGAATGATTGCTATCTTTTTTATACCTTTAAAAGAAGAACCGAAGCGTCAAAATAATTAATATTATTACCAATCATGAGTTATGTTTTGGGAATAGATGGCGGTGGTAGCAAGACTGTTTGTGTCTTGATGAATGATTTGCATCTAGTGCTAGGTCGTGCTGAAGCAGGCCCATCTAATTATCAGAGTATAGGTATCGAAGCTACTCTACAATCTATTCAATCTGCAATTAAAAATGCGGTTGAGGCAGCAAGAATTACAAATTTTGTGAATATTGATGCGATATGTTTGGGTTTAGCGGGTGTAGGTCGTGCAGCAGATATCGAATTAGTAAAAGATTTAGTTAAAGAATTACAGAATAGCAAATTGCCTATTGTCTGGGCATTGCAATCAGCGAATATTGTAATTTGTAACGATGCTTTGATTGCTTTAGTTGGTGGAATTGGTCAGGCTGTAGGAATTGTAGTTGCAGCAGGTACTGGTTCGATAGTTTTCGGACGAAATCATGAAGGACATACTAAACGAGTCGGTGGTTGGGGGTATATTTTAGGAGATGAAGGTAGCGCTTATAAAATTGCGATCGCAGGCATGGACGCAGCATTAAAATCTTATGATGGACGGGAAATATCAACGAGTTTGATAGAGGGTTTCAAACAGCATCTTGATTTGGAAAGTATAGAAGATTTAATAGAAGTAATATATCGGCGAGAATGGGGAGTTAAACAGATAGCAGCTTTAGCACCAGTTGTAGATGTTGCAGCAGCGTCAGGTGATATAGTAGCGAATATGATAATTGATGATGCTGTAAAAGAGTTAGTAAAAGCTACATCTACAGTAATTGATGCAATTTTTACTGCCGACTCAATTTTAGAAGTAGTCACAACGGGAAGTGTATGGCGCGGTAGATGCAAGATCCATGAAAGATTTGCAGCATCTCTTGTTAAGAAATTTCCTAATGTAAAGGTGATTTTTCCGAGGTATGAACCTGCTTATGGTGCTGGTTTGTTAGCGTTGCAGACAACTCAAAATTGACGCGAAGAAAGTAATAATAGGAGTTTTCAGTTTGCAAATATGCGCCCCAAAAAAGTTACTATTTCAGACCAAGCTGCGGTGCTAGCACTAGAATCATAACGATAACCGTCGTCGCGCATGAATGTATGTTCTGCTTCATACAAGAAAACTTGATGAGGTATGTTAGCATTTTCAATTGCTTTGATTATGGTTTGGCGATCGCTCTCTGGTATATGAGGATCAAGAGTACCGAACACCATTAGTATCTCACCTTTGATTTCACTTACCCTCTGGATTGTATCGGCTACCTCTTTACCCAGTTTACCACTGGGAATCCCAGTAGGATAACAGCAGACACAAGCCCGAATTTCGTTTTGAAATGCTGCGCGGAAAGCTAAATGTCCACCAATACAAAAGCCGAGAGTACCTATTTGATTTGGAGAAACCGCACTCTCTGTTTTCAGAAATTCAATCACAGCAAGGCAATCGGCATCATAATCGGCTACCGAGGTTCGACGCGCATCGTCATTACCCCGCATCCGTCCCAGATCGTCTGGCTCAATTACTAAACCAACTGGCTCAATTCGGTGAAAAATTTCTGGCGCTGCTACTACATAACCGTATCCTGCTAAGTAGTTAACTAGACGAATCATTGCATCACCTAACTGATAAATATCACTGTAGAAGACAATACCAGGGTATTTTCCTGCTGCTTTGGGAGCCGCTACATAAACACGCATTAAGCTGCCATCTACTCTTAACTCAACATTGCGCTTAGTGATTTGCACTTGTTTGTCTCCGTGTTGCGCTTGCTGTCATTAGCTTTTACACTATAGCGCCGCAACATCCGGTTACTTTCAACCCACAATTTGGCGTTTTTCTGCCATGATTGCGATCGCCTTAATACACCCATTACCTTAGCGATGGTAAGCTAGTTAAAACTTACACCAGTAATTAATAAAGGGGATAGATGACATTCGCTTGTGGCAAAGCACCCATCCCCGAATAGCTGCCCAGATCATGAACCTGGAATCTATAGTCCGGTATCTAATCATCCCAGTATCGTCCGAGATATGTTGATTGTCACTAGGATAGATACTGATTTACAAAATATCTACGAAAAGATAGCTACACAATTACTTTTGTTACCCCTTCCATCGCCAACAGTGCCGTCCCGTAAGCTGCTTCTGTGTACACTGACGCTACTACAGGAATCTGCAAATGACGCGCCCTAATCGCAGTCCAAGTCTCATTTGCTGCGCCACCGCCAGCAGTATAAACACGGCTCAATTTATCTGCGCCCATTTGCTGTAATAATTCATATCCTTGCGCTTCTATGCGGGCAATGCTTTCTAACAACCCATGCAAAAATTCCACTGGGTTATCTGGGCGTGGTGACAAACGTGGGGCTAGATTGGGATCGTTAATGGGGAAGCGATCGCCTACCTTCAACAATGGATAATAATCTAACTCGCTGACAATTGAAGCATCAATCTCCCGACTAAGGCTTTCTAACTCAGCATTTGTGAAAAATTGCTTGAGTACAGCACCCCCAGTATTAGAAGCACCACCAGTCAGCCACAAATCACCCAAGCGATGGCTGTAAATCCCATATCTGGAATTTTCTTGTCGGGTACGGCTTAACAACTTTAGTACCAACGTTGAACCAAGGGAAGTCACGGCTTCACCAGGTAATTTTGCGCCACTGGCAATAAAAGCCGCAATACTATCAGTTGTACCTGCACACACCAGACAATCACGGCCCAAACCAAACTTATCCGCAATTTCAGGACGCAATTCGGCAATGGGAGTACCGGGAGGTAAAACTTCGGGTAGCTGAATCGGTATTTGTAACTTTTCAAGCCATTCTGGGTATTTCAACTCTTCCACGTCATAACCCAGCTTTAAAGCATTATGGTAATCGCTAATTCCCAACTGTCCATGTAGGAGGAACCCCAGCCAATCTGCTTGATGCAGAAAATATCTAGCTTCACTAAAAGAGGGTTGTTGCCTCATCCACAAAAGTTTCGCTAGGCTGGAGGTGGCACTCAACACGGTATGATTGGGGGGTGCGATATTCCTTAAATGCTCTAGCATCAATGATCCCCGCGCATCGTTATACAGCAGTGGTGCATCTGTTGGATTGCCAGCAGCATCGACTAGCAAGACTGTAGAAGAAGTACCATTAATTGCGATCGCTTTAATTTTTCGCCGCAACTCTTCAGGTATTTGTTCCAGCAGTACAAACAAAGCCTCCCGCCAAATTTTCGGCGTAACGGTAGCTGGTGAGTCCTGGAAGGGATATCGCACCTCCGCCTGAATAGAAGAGGCTTCCTCGTCAATCACCACGCCGCGCGCGCCAGATGTGCCGAAGTCAATACCCAAATACAAATTCATAATTTTTATAAATTTTTTTAATAGAGAATAAATAAGAACTACTGACTAATAACTGCTTTTGTTGCATCTTGTAACAAGATATTCCCCAATTCTGGCAAAACAAGGAAAAGTAGTAAACGAACTGTTCAAAATCTATTCAGGTTAGGAGGTTTTCAGCCATGCCTATCTTAGATACTCTGTATATCGCTCAGATATCTTCCATCTCGGATACTCAAGTCTACATCGCTCTAGTTGTGGCGCTGATCCCAGGAGTTCTTGCTTGGCGATTAGCCACAGAACTTTACAAATAACGCTTCGATGTGACACAGTTAAAAAGCTAATAATCCTGGCAGTACGGGGTGCAGTTTCCAGAAGCTTGTGGTTTTATACCATAAAGTAGCAAGGAAACTAGCACTTACGTAAGCCAGGTTATTTTTTAACTGGTGAAATACTTGTAGCTATTTCAAAAAAATGAAGTAATATGACAGCTAAATCAAGCATTCAAGAGTGCTGAGTGCTAAGTGCTGTTAGCGGTAGCGAGGCGTTTAGCCTGTGCCCAGGAAGAAGTAATGAGTAAAAAGTAGTACTTATGAACCTTCCCACTCTAAGCTGAGGCACTAGCTACTCTGAACTGATTTGATGCTGAGTGTGATTAGTGATTTTTTTACTCAGCACTCATAACTCAGCACTCAGCACTCTTGTGATAGTGCTTCCCTTCACTCAGCGAGGTTATTTTTTAGCATCATGAACGCGATTCAACCCTCCAGACCACCGTTACAACCTGTACAAAAACGCCGGGTCACTCCTCGACCAAAGCGGCATCTTCGTCAACATTCTTACAAAGTGATGGCACTGGAAAGCACAGCCAAGATAGCGGTTAATCTCGTCGTTACAGCCGTTGCAGCATCCGCCCTAGCACAACTTTTGCCTTATCATTGGTTACAGCAAGAAAAGTTGCGAGAAATTAGTACTGAAGTCAAGCTGATGGAAGTACATGTCAATGGTTTGCAGGCGGAATTTAGCCGTAACTTTGATCCGCAACAAGCTAAAAGTATTAGACAACAACAAGGATACCGATTTGATCCCAGTCAGCGCCGGATTGTGTTAATGAATCAGGATACTCGAGAAGACGAACAAACAGAGTCATCACCCTAAAAAATAGCGAATTTAGGATTATTTAGGTTTCTTCTGCTTCTGGCTGCCTATAAACCGGGTGTAATTTTATATTAATTATTGCTAATAAATAATGGTTAATAGCTAATTTTTGAATAGCTATGTGGTTATCATCTATTAGTCATTAGCGATACAGGGTCGCTCCCCCCCAATTAAAAATTCAAAATTTAAAATTCAAAATGAAGAATCTACTTTTTGAATCTTGAATTTGCAAAAAGAACTAATCTACCAATTAGGACGCTGATTCAGATAGCAACTCGTTTAACCGATTTTCGAGTTGTAAACGCAAGCGACAACCAGTAATATCCTTACTGTTATCGAGATATGGCAGTTGAGTGAGGGCGCGACGGTAATCAGCGATCGCACAATTCCAGTCACCCCAAAGATGGTAAGTTCTGCCACGTTCAGCCCAGATATGACCTTCTAGTTGACCGAAAAGCAGTGCTACCTCAAAATTCTCAATTGCCTGCTCATATTGCCCCAAATCACGCCAAGTAATGCCTCGGTTAATCCATGCCCGGACATAGCCAGGATTCAAGTCAATTGCTCGATCGTAGTCGGCTAGTGCTGCTGCTAATTCTCCACAAGCCGCGTAGTAATTTGCCCGATTATTATAGGCACTAGCCAGATAGGGATTAAGTTTCAGGGCGGTATTATAGTCGTAAAGTGCTTTTTGCGTTTTGCCACTTTGGAAATAAATTAGCCCCCGATTGTTGTAATCAACGGCATTGTCGGGATGACGGGAAATTAGTTGGTTTAAAAGTGCGATCGCCTCAGTATAGTCTCCTTTTTGAGCCGACTTCAAAGCAAAAGAGCGTAAATGGTTATTCGCTAAATTAGATGTGCTGCGATCTTTTTTCCTCTGCTCTTGGACTTTACTTATATTATTTAAAACATTTTTATATTGCTTGCTTTGCTGGTCATCGTCAGTTAACAATGAGTGAATATTCATCTTCCCTTACCTGAAGTCCCTGCTTGGTAAAATTAAAGTTCTAGTTTTGTCTCAATAGTGGTTTTACCACTGTGTCTATTTTTAAGGTACTTAGGGTTACATGAAAGCCATCTAAAGAGGGAACTTAACCTAGCTGCACAAGAGAAATCTACGCCCTAAATAATTGCTCCTCAAACCTAATCATGGATACACAATCCCAAAGGTGAATTCCAGAAATAGCAACAAGATTTATGCAAAAAATAGCCTAAACCTTGATTTTCCGGTAGGGGCAATTCATAAATTGCTCCTACCGCGTCTAGTTTTGCGTCAGTCCTAAGCAAAGTCAATCTCAAAGACTGGTCAAGTAGTGAGAGCGACAAATTGGTAGAATGCCAACAAGCCGTTCTTTTTAGAGATGAGAAAGAGGACATGGGGATTGGGGACTGAGGAACAAGCAAGGGAGCAGGGAGCAGGGAGCAGGGGGAAAAATACCAATGCCCCATTCCCCATTCCCCATTCCCCATTCCCCATTCCCAATGCCCAATGCCCAATGCCCCAGCATCTAGATTTAATTTTTAAGTTTTGAGAAATTTTCCGATGACAACTGCAATTTCCTATCCCAACGCCCCTGATTTAGCAACCGATGACTATATTGTTATCGGCTTGGCAACCTGCTTCGTCAAAGAAGATGGAGAAGTTTATCAAATCGAAGTCATAGAACCGATTCCTTCTGCGGCTTTGGAAGCGCTTTTAAAGGGCATTCCTACCTCCTATAAGCTGGCTTATGCAACAACTTTGGGATCTTTGTTAGATGGCGATTCACAACTTCTGCCAGATGGCTTTCCAGAGTCGGCTCAGTTTGGAGAGGAATTTGTGCCACGGGCATTTGCAGCCGCTCGTACATACAAGCGTCGTGAATCTGCAAAATCCCTGATTCCATTAGGTACAAACTACACTGGATTTAAGCATTCCACTGAGCGCAAACGGGTGCTAAATGCCGCTAGAGTTGTAACGAAAGAAGATAACGTTAAACAGCATTCTCACACTCACAAAGTTCTTTAAGTAATTATGCTCAAACTTTACGGTGGCGCTCGTAGTCGAGCCTCAATTGTTCAATGGTATTTAGAGGAAATACAAATTCCTTACGAATTCGTCAAACTCGATATGCAGGCGGGTGAACACCTCAAGCCTGAATATTTGGCAATTAACCCAGTTGGTAAAGTTCCAGCAATTGTTGATGGGGATTTTCAGCTTTGGGAATCTGGGGCAATTTTGCTGTATCTTGCCGAGAAGTACAGTAAAAGTTCACTTTCATTAGAGGAACGTGCTGTATTTTCCCAGTGGGTGTTGTTTGCCAATGCTACCCTTGGGCCAGGAATTTTTGGGGAAGCAAATCGGGAACGAGAAATGCCCCGCTTGTTGACTCCATTGAATGAAATTTTCAACAAGCAAGCTTTTTTGCTGGGTAATGAGTTCACAGTTGCTGATGTGGCAGTGGGGTCTATTCTGACTTACATTCCGCTTCTGCTAAAGCTAGACCTCAGTGCCTATCCAGCAGTGCTGAACTATATGAAACAGCTATCTGAGCGTCCGGCATTTCAAAAAAGTATTGGCGGACGGGGTTAGAGTAATTCGTAATTCGTAATTCGTAATTGAATTAATTAACTACGAATTACGAGTTTTTTAACGATAATTTGTAAATTGCAAAGCAACTGGGTAGTCTTCTTGTTTTAGTCGCTGCATTACTACTTGTAAGTCGTCTTTAGATTTTGCAGAAACCCGCACAGCATCACCTTGGATTGAGGCTTGTACTTTTTTGAATTCGTCCCGAATCAATTTGGAAATTTGTTTGGCAATTTCTTGACTTATGCCTTTTTTGAGTTTGATTTCTTGACGCACGCGATTACCACTAGCTGATTCAACTTTGCCAAAATCAAAGATTTTCTGGGAGAGGTTACGCTTGGCGGCTTTCTCTCGCAGAATGGTATGTACAGAATCTAGGGTAAACTCGCTGTCAGTACTAACGTTAATGCTTTCTTCGACCAATTCGACAGTAGTTTCAGTGTCTTTGAGGTCGTAACGACCTTTGATGTCTCGTATAACTTGATCGACGGCGTTAACTAACTCTTGTCGGTCAAAGTCGCTCACAATGTCAAAGGAAAATGTAGAAGCCATAAAACATTTTAGATTTTAGATTTTAGATTTTGGATATTGGATTTTGGATTTTGGATTAGATTATGGAAAAATTTTCTCCTAGTCCCCATTCCCCATTCCCAACCTAATTAGTAGCTTGGATGATGCTCAAGAAGATAAGAGTGATAGAGCTAACAATACCAGTAGCAAACATGAGCGATCGCAAAAGGGGTATATTCAAAATATAAAAAACTGAGTATAGCAAACGAGCTACCACAAAGGCGATCGCAGCTATTTGTGCTGTAAAAGAATTTACACCAGTTACATAAGCCATCAATGCTGCTGCGGCAAATACCATAAAAGCTTCAAAGGTGTTCTGATGTGCCCAGGTAGCTCGTTGGGCGTAAGGCGGCAATTTATCAACCATTGCGCGAGGAGTATAAAGCATTTCCTTGCCAATACGCACACGGGCATAAGCTACTACCAAAAATGGCAGGTAAATCAGAACGACAGCAGCAGCGATCGAGTACAAAAAAATTATCATTACTTATTAGTTGTTGGTTACTAGTCATTAGTCATCAGTCATTAGTCATCAGTCAAATACAAATGACAAAAGACAAATGACAAATGACTAATCAAAGTAGAAAAGCGTTACCACTTTTCTTTGTTCTTCTGCATCTTGACAAGTTTGCAACAGGGTGCGGCTGTCATGAAACGCAAAACAGATCAGTTGCTGGCAACGGGAGACAATTTCCTTGTTGCACAGGTAACTAGCTTCAGCAAGAGACAGATTATCATTACTGGGATTTTCCACTAAATGCATTACCTGTTCTAGTTGCTGGCGCGATTCTAAAGGCTGGCGTTCCAGGCTTTGGGGTAGAATCACCGTCAACAAATTTGCATCAGCCCGCATTGCTCCCTTGATGGCAGCTGAATTTGTACCTGTAGCACCAGAAGTAATGATGCGATTACCCGATAAAACTAGGGCATAAGTCATCATTTCAATCAGATTCTGATGCGTAATTGGAACGTGACGAGAACCCAACAAGGCGATTTTTTTGGAACCCGTTTGCTGGATTGTCGCCAGTTCTTGCGCTAATGTATCGAGTTTAATAAGGTCTGTTGATTGGCTCAAAGATAGACATAATCCGATTAAACGACCCAGATATTTTACCAAACAGCGTGTAGATGCGAGGAAAACTTGAGTTAGACATTGCTACAATTTTTCGATTGTTTGGTTGAATAACTCCATTACACTGCGAAGGGAGACAGCACGCGATCGCCTTTGAGGTGACAGCGTGCCGACTTTTTCTTCGCCAGTAGTACAGGCTCCTAGCTGATAATTGAGCATAGATGCTCTTAATTGTTTAGCTTGATGAATCTAAGACAATGCTGCTGCTGGAGTTAAACCCAGTTTAGATAACAGGCGTTCAATGTCAAAATGCTCAGACATTAATTGCCGAATGCAATGAACCTTAATCGGTTCGTGGAGGCGGACTTGTCCGAAAGTGCGGTTAACAATTTCGACAGTGGTGAGGGTGTCTAAGTCAACAGATAAAATAGGGATTTCTAGTTCTTCAGCGCGACTAAGAATGAACGGCGGCGGTGGTAGTTGCCCGGTGAGAATTAAACATTGAGTAGAAGTTTCTAAAGCCGCTTGCTGAATTTCGACGCGATCGCCTCCTGTTACAACTGCCATATTTCGGCGTTTACGGAAATATTTGACGGCAGAGTTGACATTCATCGCTCCAATTGCTAAACTTTCGACCAATAAATCTAGGCGATCGTTGCGACAGAGAACATCAGCCTTTAACTGCTTCACCAGTTCACCAACACTGATACTACGGAGCAAATCGCTATTTGGCAGCATTGCTAGCACGGGAATCCCTTGCTGTTCCAAAAACGGACGTAAGAGAGTGTCAACCGCTTCTAGTTGAGTGACAGGGATATCATTGATCACAACTCCAATCAAGCGATCGCCCACACGCGCCTTAGCAGCCAATAGCGCCTCAACCGAAGCCAAAGATTTGTAGCGGCTTACTAACAGCACGCCAGCATCCAAGACTTCAGCCATTTGCAGCAAAGACAAGTCAAACAAATTGCCTTCGGAAAAATCACCAGGCCCCTCTAGTAACACCAAATCTCCTTGGGACTTATGTAAATATTGCTGTACTAGAGACTGTTGATAATCGGTTTTGTCTTCTCCTCGTAAGCGCTTTTGCACATTGAGTTCATCCAAAGCCAGCATTGTAGGTGCAACACGGTTTTCCGGCAAATTGAGGCTAAGAGCGATGAATTGGACATCCTCCTCAATTACGGTTCCACTAGACGAATTTAGACACGTACCAAGCGGTTTACCGTAGGTAATATCCAGTCCTTTTTGCTGTAGCTGATGAGACAAACCCAGAACAGTTGCAGATTTACCGCTATAAGTCTCGGTTGAGCCAATCAGCAAATATTTAGGGGATTTTGGCACACATGCACTCCTAATTTCAAAATTCAGAAGAACCCAGCTAGGTGTTTCCTAATTCTAGTTCCTTCTGGCAAAAGCCTCTCGCTCTGACAAATTAAGGTTTCCCAGAATTCGCTTCTGAATAAGCAGGCGAGCCTCTTATAGGTAGGTTTTTCAGATTAGACCAATTTTTTGGGTTTTAGAAGCAAAAAAATTGCCTGAAACCTTAAAACTACGTTAAATATCTTCTAGGTTTCTATAGGAATCCGGTTTAATTTCTGAAAATCTACGTAGGATGTGTTAACGACAGCGTAACGCATCAAACCCTTGATCATAGTGGGTTACGAACTCTGTTCTAACACACTCTACAATTTTCTTTCCTAAGTAAGATTTAGTTAAAAAAAGTATTGACATGAACACCAACTTAGAAGAATTTTCATATCTATGGAAGAATGGCTTGGACTCTGATTGGGCACTCTTAAAATTCAATACTTCACCTTCAGAAAAAGAGCCAAGATATTTAATTGTAAACACGAAGACTAAACAGGGTCTGCTAGTTCATGATGATACTATCTATCAGCATCTAAAAGAAACTATGTGTGAAAAAGGAGTTCGTATTATTTCAAGTTTATGATGTGTATATATTTTTGCAGTAAATCCTTCTAAGTGTAGATGACTGAGTTATAAGGAAAGGGATAATGCTGAAGGAGTTGATTTTCTCTGACCAATTACTGACTAGGAGACTATTTGATGAAAACCAGAAAGCTAGGGAAACTTGGGTTAGAAGTTTCAGCTATCGGACTTGGTTGTATGGGAATGTCCGAGTTTTATAGTGGTCGTGATGAAATTGAGGCGATCGCTACAATTCATCGAGCATTGGAACTTGGAGTTAATTTTCTTGATACTGCCGATATGTACGGGCCTTTTACTAATGAGCAATTAGTAGGCAAAGCAATTAAGGATCGCCGAGATAAAGTAGTATTGGCAACCAAATTTGGCAATGTCCGCACTGAAGATGGTGGTTGGCAAGGAATTAGCGGCAAACCCGAATATGTCCATCAAGCTTGCGATGCCTCACTCAAACGTTTGGGAGTCGAAGTAATTGACCTCTATTATCAACATCGGGTAGATACAACCGTGCCCATTGAGGATACTGTAGGAGCAATGGCGGAGTTAGTTAGGCTTGGAAAAGTGCGTTATTTAGGGCTTTCAGAAGCTGCTCCGGCGACGATTCGGCGGGCTGTGGCAGTTCACCCCATTGCAGCACTCCAAACAGAATACTCGCTTTGGAGTCGAGAACCAGAAGATGAAATTTTACCTACTGTGCGGGAATTAGGAATTGGGTTTGTTCCCTATAGCCCATTAGGAAGAGGTTTTTTATCAGGTGCGATCGCTAGCCCTGACGATCTAGCACCTGATGACTATCGCAGAAATGCGCCTCGCTTTCAAGGTGAGAATTTTTATAAGAATCTGCAATTAGTCGAGCAAGTGAAGGCGATCGCCACCGAAAAAGGAGTAACTGCTAGTCAACTTGCACTAGCATGGCTATTGGCTCAAGGAGAAGATATTGTGCCAATTCCTGGTACAAAACGCCGAACCTACTTAGAGGAGAATGTTGCAGCTACCGATATTACCCTGACTGAAGAAGAGTTGAATCGACTCGAAGCAGTTGCACCAAAAGGTGTAGCAGCAGGTGAGCGCTACCCTGACATGAGTACTGTTAACCGTTGATCCATTAACGAAGTCTAGATTTGTGCCGATTGTTCCCAGTAGTGCAATGTCTACGACGGGCTACACCTACGCAGGTGAAAAGCTAGTAATTAGGCACTACACAAAACAATTATGTTGTGAATCAAGGTAAGTATGTCATTTCAGGTTTTTATTAATCATTCTTGGATGGTAAATAGACCTGCGCTGTAGGGGCAATTTATGTAGACGCAAAGCAGCTTACCGTTGGGTATTGCCCTTTTTCAGTATGATAAAAGTTTTTGGAGAGTAGCACAAGAGAGTTATTTAGCAATTTGTTGCTTGCGTTTCATTTTCAATGCTAATGCGATCGTTGCCAGCACACCAAGAATAGTATTAGGTTCTGGGACTGAAAGCTGATTATCCACAGTTCCTATTTTGTCAATGTCTATCAATATACTTCCCGTATTGTCACTATAGAAAACATCGTTCACAGCTAAGAACAAAAAAGTCGCCGTGGTGGGAATTGTAAGTGTTGTCTTACCGAAGATACCAAAAACACCATCAAATAATGTTTGTTGACCGCAGACTCTGTTAGGGTCACTCAGGGTTGCATCACTGCACATATAAGCATTTTTGCTAGGGTCAAAGGTAGAGCTTGGGGAGGCGGTAGAATTAAACAAAGTGTTAGAAGTCCACGTATTCTGAGTGTAGTCATATTGATTGGCATCTTGCTGATTGAGGGCTACAGCATCAACTACACGTTGTTTAGAAGATGTGTCAAGGAGGTGATCTGAGGTACTGAATACCCCTATCATGTCGCTCCTTTGGCCTGGACTCCAAACACTCGTGTTAAATTTACCAGAAATATTTAGGCTGATAGAGTCGCCACCTTTCAAACCCAAATCTGCTAGGGATATGGCTTTAGTGTTACCAGCAACAGTATTCACACCTTGGTAAAAAGTTGTGTCAGTGTAGGTTCTCAAAAAGGTGTCTGTAGGATCTATTGTTAGGGATGCGGCTTGAGCTTTGTTAACCGTAGAGAATGCTCCTAGTCCTACTAGACTAGAAACCATTAAAACACCCAGAAATTTTTTCATATTCTTGCATTGATTGCGTGTAAATCTATGTTATGCAATAGCCGATAAAGCTTGTATAAGTTTACACGCACAAGTGTTGAATATTAGATATGTTTAACTGGAAAAACTTCGAACAATTACAGTATTTTTATTTATAAAAACTAAACTATTTTTTACTTCAAATCGCAGTACATGTGGACAGTATTTACACTTAAGGGCTATTACGTGTACTGCGATTTGAAAGTGTTTCTAACTCAGGCATAAGCTAGTGACTGAGTTAAAAATTATATAGCAATACAGTTCAGATAAGACCAAAGCACTTGTAGAGACGGCGATTTATCGCGTCTCAAAAACCCAAAATTTTTTACCAATAGCCCTTAACTGAACCGTATTGAATTATATAGGACTACTATTTGATTTTTGAAAAGATACGTAGGGTGTGAGCGCAAAGAGTACGGCACTAAAGCCTTAAGAAGGGTGCGTTACGGCTTACGCCTAACACATCCTACAAATACTTAGATTTTTCAGAAATCAAATATGATTCCTATATTGTTCGTGCTGCCCCTATGTGTTTGAGCATCTGTCAACGATTCTTTATCTGAAAAAGACGGTTTTCAAATCATCTATACTTGGTATTTACTGTTAATGCGTAAGCTTTAATATTATTCATAACTTTACTCAAAAACCCAACACCTGCATTGATTTTTCAAGTACTTCTTTGGGGCGGAATGGTTTAGTTAAATATAAATCTGCACCAACCTCAATTCCTTTTTGTTTATCAAATTCCTGCCCCTTAGCTGTCAATATCACAATGTAGATATCAGTCATTTGCAGGTCGTGTTTAACAATGTGACAGACTTGCAAACCATTCATTTTAGGCATCATCACATCGAGAAAAACTAGATTTGGTTTTTCAGTTTTAATAGTTTCAAGAGCTTCTTCTCCATTTCTAGCAGTTAGAAGTTCAACGCCCTCGTCTTCTAATGCTTCTAAGGCTTGTTCCATCAAAATCAAGATATTGGGTTCATCGTCAACAATCAAAATTTTCTGGGTTGTCATGGGGATTGGGGATTGGGGATTGGGGATTGGGGAATAGGGATTGGGGAATGGGGAATGGGGATTGGGGAATGGGGAATGGGGATTGGGGAATGGGGAATTGCTCAATAACCATAGTTATTCTTCCCTTGCTTCCCCTACTCCCCCTGCTTCCCCTGCTCCCTCTGCTCCCTCTGCTCCCTGCCGCCTGCTTCTTCCCCAGTCCCCAGTAAAAGCAATTACTGATCGGAAAGCATAATAAAGAATACATTTTCCAATTCCTTCTCAAAGCGTAGGGTTTTCACTAAATCGGCTTCTTGAGAAAAGATAGAATCAATGATAATCATGTCAGGTTTGGCTGACAAAGCTTTATTGATGCATTCTTGCGGATTGGAGGCTTCAATCACGTTGTATCCCTGAGCTTGCAGTACATCCGATAGGGTTTTTAAGGCTGATGCATTTTTATCTACAACTAATACCTTTTTACTAGAAATACCCTGATAAAGCAGTGAGCCTATTTCGTTCAGAAGTTTTTCTGTATCAATGGGCTTGGTGAGATAGCGATCGATACCAATATGGTAGCCCCGTTCTTTGTTTTCAATTATTGACAAAATAATGATCGGAATGTCTGCGGTTTGAGGATCGTTTTTGAGAACGGCTGCCACGTCAAAACCGTTAATTTGAGGCATCATTACGTCCAAGAGAATCAGATCGGGACGGGCTGTTTTAATTTGATGAATTGCATCTACGCCGTCCTTTCCTTCCCGAACGTTGTAGCCTTCGTTTTCTAATTGTTGACGAAGCAGTTCCCGAATATTAGCATCATCATCCACAACCAAAATGGTTTTACGGTTTTGATTCAGCACAGGGTTTGTGGTGATGACGTGTTCTTTGAGTTGTTTGACTAGCATATCCAGATTCAGATTAGCAGTGGTTTTTGAATCGCTGGCGTATGTGGGAATGATGAATGAGAATACACTGCCTTGACCTGGTTCACTTTCAACCCAGATTCTACCGCCGTGATGATCGACAATTTGTTTACAAATGGGTAATCCTAACCCTGTGCCTTTGGGTTTGTCGGTGAGGGTGTCCCCAACTTGGCGGAATTTCTCGAACACTTTCGGCTGATCTTCTGGTGCAATACCAATACCTGTGTCGATGACGCTGATGCAAACACCGTCGTGTCCTTTTTTGACTCGGCAAGTAACACAACCAGATTCAGTAAATTTAACGGCATTGGAAATCAAATTGATTAAAACTTGCAGTAACCGATTGCGATCGCCTACTATCTGAGGCAGTCCCGGTTCAATCTCGCTGACCAACTGCAAACCATTGGTTTCAAACAACCCGGCGGTAGAATTGGTTGCCCAATCGAGTAATTCGCTGGGATCGAGTGGCTGCATCTGCCATTCCACCTTGCCTGCTTCCATCTTGGCAATATCCAAGACATCGTTAATCAAAGATGTAAGCCGTTCTGCTTCCGATACAATAATGTTGAGATTGTCAGCCACCCGCTTAATAGTTTTCTGAAGCTTGCGGTCTTCGGTAGAAATCATTGGGAACACATCGGTTTCCAGCTTTTCTTGAATGATTGACGCAAAACCGAGAACAGAAGTTAATGGGGTTCGTAGTTCGTGGGAAACCGTTGAGATGAAATCAGTCTTCATCTGGTCGATTTCCTTTTCTGCTGTCACATCTCTAATTAGTAGTGCCGAACCAAAGCAGGCAGAGGGTTCTCGATCTGTCGTCTTTTTGAAAATGGCGGTTGCCACTGCCTGACCAATGCGTTCCTTCGTCAGTGCAACTTCAGCAGAGAATACCTCTCCAGGATGGGACTGAGTTCGTGCAACCAGGTCTGCTAAACCAGATATCGGCAGTTCTCGATAGTGACCTTTGACAGTGGTAGCTGTCAATTCATACATTGCTAAAAAGGCAGGATTGAAGTGGGTAATTTGTCCTGCGGCGTCTGCTACTAACAAACCATCTGCTAAGTTATCTAAAATGGCATTTAATCCCTGTGCTTCTGCTAGGGTATTTTGCAGGGCAGCTGTCCGGTCGATAACTCTGGCTTCCAATTCTTGATTCAGTTGCCGCAGAGCGATTTCTGCTTGTTTGCGGGCGGTGATATCGGTATTAATTTCTAACACCGCGCAGGGTTGACCAGAGATGTCACGTTGCAGAGTCCATCGGCTTTGGACAATAATCAGTTTGCCATCATGGGTAAGATGTTGCACTTCTCCTTCCCAATTATCTTGCTCTAATAACTCTGCAATGATTTTTTCTTTTGGTTTAGGAAAGGTTTTTTTGAGAAAAGACTGAATACATTTGTCTTTTACTTCTTCACGCATCCAGCCGTAGAGCCTTTCGGCACCGTGATTCCAGTGAGAGATTCTGTCGCTCATGTCGCGGACGATGATGGCATCACTGGAATGATTTAACATATCCAATAAACGTTGATTTTCAGCTTCTGCTTGTTTGCGATCGTGAATATCAGTACAGGTGCCAATCCATTCCCGAATGCTGCCGTCTTCTTCCAGGACGGGGGCACCACAGACAGAGAAGTAGCGGTACGTACCATCCTTGCCACGCAGCCGATATTCGGTTTGGTAGATACCTCGCTTTGCCACAGCAGCATTCCACACTTCTGCAGAGCCAGCACGGTCATCGGGGTGAATTGGATCGATCCAGCCCCAACCCTCAACTTCAGCTTCGCTCTGACCCGTATAGTCCATCCAGGTGAGCATTTCACTACTTATTCCCAATCCTTCTGGGGTAGCCCCCCAGACAATCTGTGAAGTAGCAGTTACTAACGAGCGATATCGTTCTTTGAGACGCTGATTTTCGGCTTCTGCCAGCTTGCGATCGTGAATATCGGTGCAGGTGCCAATCCATTCTCGGACGCTGCCATCAGCTTCTAGGATGGGGGTGCCACAGACAGAGAAGTAGCGGTATGTGCCATCCTTACCACACAGCCGATATTCGGTTTGAAAGAGACTCTGATTTACCACAGCAGCACTCCAGGCTAGGGCGGTGCAGGTACGGTCATCGGGGTAAATTGGATCGAGCCAGCCCAAATCCTGTATTTCATCTGCACTCTGACCTGTGTACGCTAACCAGGTAGACATTTCATTGCTCACCGCCTCTCCTTCAGGGGTAGTCACCCAGACAATTTGCGAGGTGGCAGTCACCAAAGAGCGAAACCGTTCTTCGCTCTGTTGCAAAGTTTTTTCGGCTAGCTTGCGATCGTGAATATCGGTGCAAGTCCCAATCCACTCGCGGATGCTGCCATCTGCTTCTAAAACAGGAACTGCATTGCCAAAAAAGTAACGATAACTGCCGTCTTTGGCACGAATCCGATATTCAAGTTGATAAAGGCTCCGGTTCGCTACAGCAGCACTCCAAACTTCAGCACTGTAGGCACGGTCATCGGGATGCATGACATCCAACCAGCCCCAGCCCATCATTTCGGCTGCACTCTGACCTGTATATGCCTCCCAACCGACTATTTCAGAGTTCACCATTCCTTCCGGCGATGCCGTCCAGACCATTTGGGAACTAGCAGTTACTAACGAGCGATATCGTTCTTTAAGACGCTGATTTTCGGCTTCTGCCAGCTTGCGCTCGTGAATATCGGTGCAGGTGCCAATCCATTCTCGGACGCTGCCATCTTCTTCTAAAACGGGGGCACCCCAGACCCAAAAGTAGCGATAGTTGCCATCCTTGCCCCGAATTCGGTATTCAATTTGATACATACTCAGGTTTTTGACAGCAGCACTCCAGACTTCTCCGGTGTAGGGGCGATCTTCGGGATGAACGGCATCAATCCAGCCCCCATTTTCAGCTTCAGCTAAACTTTGACCTGTATAGGCTATCCAACTTTGCAGTTCAAAACAAATTCCTTCTGGTGTGCTTACCCAGACAATTTGTACATTAGCTGTCACCAAAGAGCGGTATCGAGCTTCACTCTGTTTTAAGGTTTGTTCAGTATGTTGGCGTTCCTGCTGGGCGCGTCGAAGGTCGCTAATATCTTCCACGCTAGACCAGATTAGCTCCTCTCCATCTTTCTCAATCATCAGTCCAGAAATTCTAACTGGAACCAGATGACCATCTTTGTGGATTAATTCCTTCTCATAAGGGCCGTAGCGACCAGTTTGTTCTAGGTTCTCTAGAGTTGCTCGATCAGCAACGGCATAGTTTTTAGGATTAATTTGCCAATAGCTGAGATTCAAGGTTTCTGGAACAGTACGCCCCAAAATGGCAGCAAAGGCGGGGTTGATGTTAATTAGCGTCCCATCTTTTCGGCATAGTGCTAGCCCAACAGGACATTGTTCAAATAGCTGACTGTTGTATTCATCAAATTGCTTAAACATGGTTGAGGTTTCTCTAGTGGCGTATTTCGGTAGGGTTAGAACAACAGAACCAAGACAACAAAGTGGCGTAAAGTTTTAATGAAATTGGATGCCGTTGGAACATCTGGTAAATTTGATCGGGTGATGCCGTTTCCACATCTGGACTGTGCTGCGAAAGTCGCTGGATCAATTGAGTATGGCGGATCAGCAAATCTGTCGGTTTGAGCATTGGATTTGATGGAATAAAACCGTCGGCATCGGGTGTATGAGATAATTCCGTTGTGGCAGTTGGTGAGGCAGAGGCGTAATTCTGTTCTTCAGCAGCATCCACCACTGCACAATTTAATGGAATCTGAATCCAGAATTCTGTGCCCTCACCCGGTTGAGAACGACACTTGAGGATTCCTCCATGTTTGTCTACAACAATTTGGTAGCTGATTGCCATTCCTAAGCCAGTTCCCTTTCCAATATCTTTCGTGGTGAAAAAGGGATCGTAAATGCGGCGGATCACCTCCTCCTTCATGCCTGGGCCATTGTCGGCAATGCGAATCACAACCCACTGGCCATCAAGGACTTTGGTACGAATAGTGATGGTCGGGAGTATCATTTGTCCTTTGTCATTTGTTATTTGTGATTCCTTTGGTGCCAATGACGAATGACTAATCACTAATGACTCTTCGATCGCATCAATGGCATTTGCTAGGATGTTCATAAACACCTGATTTAACTGTCCGGGATAGCATTCAATTAAGGGAAGCTTGGCATAATCTTTAATGATTTCAATTGCCGGACGGCGAATATCTGCTTTTAAGCGATGGTGAAGAATCATTAGCGTTCCATCGATGCCATCATGGATGTTGACGGCTTTCATTTCCGCTTCATCATGGCGGGAAAAGTTTTTCAGGGATTGGACAATTTCGACGATGCGATCGGTTCCCACTTTCATCGAATCTAGCAGTTTGGGGAGATCCTGGATGATAAATTCCAGGTCTATATCGTCTAACTCTGATTCCAACTCTGGAGGAATAATAGGTAAGAATTTCTGATACTTTTCCAATAGGTGTAACAAGTCTTGGGAATATTCGGCAACATATTTTAAATTGCCGCAAATAAAGTTAACCGGGTTGTTGATTTCGTGGGCAACTCCGGCAATGAGTTGTCCGAGACTGGACATTTTTTCGCTTTGGATTAACTGAGTTTGAGCCAATTGCAACTCATGAAGAGCTTGCTGAAGCTTCTGTGTCTGGGCTTTTGCCTGGACTGCTGCTTGAGTGCTTTGTTCGTAAAGTAAAGCTTTGTCAATGGCGATCGCACTTTGAGAGGCAAAGATGCTCACAAGTTTCAGGTGTTCGGCTTTGTATGAGTCAGTTTTGGATGTGCCAATTGCGATCGCTCCCAGTACCCGCTCCTTGGCTCGTAACGGTACACAAATCATGGCGCTAACGTTTTTTTGCCTCTCTAATCGAGGATCGGCTTGCACATCATTGATCAGTTCTGCGCGGTTGGATTGCACAATATTGCCAATAATTCCCTTACCTGGTTCTGGGTGACTATCGTCAAAAAACACTCCAAATTCGGCGATGATTTCAAAGGCTGTTGCATCAGGATTCAATAGTAGAATCATCCCCGCAGACGATTCAATTAATCGACTTAATTCTTGAAGCACGAGTTGAGCAATTTGTCGAGTATCTAAACTTGTGGCGAGTTGAGTCGAAATATCCTCAAACAAATCAATTTCCTGATACCGCTCCAGCAATTCTATGGCAAGTACTTTTTTCTCAGCTTCTTGCTTGGCTAGCAATGAGAGCAAAGTTGCAAGTAAAGTTGCCTGTTCTCCTCCAACAACCCAACCAATGATTTCTCCTGACACCTCTACTGGATATCGGTTTTCGGTAGTTTGCTCCCCAATGCTAATTAGTTTAGTGCCATCTACCAGTTCAACATCAATCGCAATATTGAACTGATAAACTAAGTTATGAAGGAGAGATGGCCACTCTTTTTTGTTGAGAATCTTTCTGAGGCTAACTGTGGACATAAAACACCTCATCAGTAGCAGGTTGCAAATTAACCCCATTCGAGCAAATTGGGTGATTAATTTTATTAATGAACGCAGCAAACACAGGGCAGGAGACAGGAGGAAAACCGCCCTCTCTGGAAAAGAGAGGAATTCTCATAAAAATCTAGGGATATATTAATTTGCCAATTAAGACTAGCTTTCCCAAAAACATTGGCGATGTAACAGTGAAGTTGAACGTTAGCAAATACCTTTATACTTCGTAACAGAGGTATCATTCTGTTTGTATAACTCGCTTGGTTTTTAGAGTTTACGCAAAGCCACAGACAGTAGGGGCAATTCATGAATTGCCCCTACCGGATAATATATTTTCCTGAAAATATAAATAGCGTAGCAAAAGAAACTGCGATCGCAGCTTCTTTTGCTACTTTTAAAAATTATTGAGATCGGTGTTCGCTTCTATTAGATCCGAGAGTAGCGAAAACGAATTCTGAGTAATCGAAGCCAGCGTAACCACATTTGTGCAGGTTCTTCAAAGAAGGTGAAAATATCACCGAAACCTAAATTAGTTTTGTGATGATGTAACCAGTGTCTTTCAGGAGTAGTAATAAATAAAATTTGGCATAAAATATTTATAGCCTTTGGAGTTTGCCAACCCAGTACACTAATGTGTCTCCACCATACATGAAACTGACCAAACAGTAATCCAGAAATAACACCAATGGGAGAGAAAGACCACAAAACTACTGCTATGAGTACATAAGGCAAAGCTCCCAGGATACCATCTAAAAGAACCTGGGGATTAAAAGTCAAAATAGCGTAGTGGCGGAAGTCCTTTTTCCAAGAGTGGTGCGTTTTTAAATGAAGGCTACCAAAAACGTGCTCGGGTACGTGGTAAATGAATGTAGATAAAAAATCACCAAAAAATAGTAATAACCAAGCAACAGCGATAGCCTCAAGCATTTGTACTCCTCAAGAATAGTTAAGAAAATTCCACAAAAAATATGCAAATGTCATGCTGTCGGCGTAGACACCCGGTTTACGCTATGCAAGCAGCATCTATGCTTCTTATGGATCTACGCTTCAGTCAATTTGGCTCAGAGTATATAGAATTGGATCGGTTGCAGTTTCGTAAACTTCCGCTCCTTAATGCAGTAAACAGCAACTCGTAAGAACCTCCAACTTGACTTCTAGCTCTGGGTTAATGGTAAAAATACATCTAAAACCCGATGGAGATACAGTATTTTACCATAGTTACTACACAATCTTCTTACTAAGGCATACAGCGTAGGCAAAGATTGAGTTAAAGTTAGTACAAATTTAGGTTAAGGATTTTTCCACATTGTTAATTTTAAGTTGATTACAATTAACAAGGCAAAAAGATGTATGAAATAATTTTATAGCCTTCTAACTCTCCCTTAAAAAGGGGGATTTGTATTCTGTTTTTACCCTTTTTTAGGGGAATTACTACGAGCTTTTTCCAAAGGGAGGAATCATATCGGAGAAAAGAGATTTCTTCGAGTGGAGCAAGTGGCGTATTTTAGGGAGAAGAATAAGTGCCTAAAACCATAGCCAAATGCTTTTCAATTTTTCTATTAAAAAATTAAAAATAGATTATATTATTAGATTTTCCCCCTTGTATCTTTTATAAAAATGCAAGTTTTATCCCTCATTATCAGCATATTTTATAATTCGATTTGCAAACGCTTCTGTTTATTTAATTAATATTAATGGGAATTCTACTGTCCATATAATATTTATTTAACTAATCAAATATAAAAAAGTTAGCTGATTTTTATACGAGAAAGTTTTGCTTTTTGTATTGGAACTTCCACAAACACACCATCAATTTTCTTAACCTTGTATTTGATGAAGCTAGAAAGCACTCCAAAATCAACATCAAATATTTACATATTGAATCTAGGCTTTTGCTTCTGGATATCTCATTTCATTGATGATGTTCTTGACTTGATGATTTAAATTTTATCGGAAGTCTTCTAGATTTATTAAGGATGCTAAAGTATTTTAACTGTTGTGCTTAATTCGTAAATTCATGCGATTTTTAGGTAAAATAAAACCCTGGACAAAGTTTTACCTTCTTGTGCAGGGTTGTGTATTATATTTGCTTAAGGCAGGCTCTTTTAAACTGAGACTGCGTAAAGCCGTGAAAAGTCAAGGTAGGGCTTGAATAAGTTCCCGAATCACATCTATTGCGGGTATACCTGTCTGTTCACAATACTTTTCAAGGTTCTGAGCTTCATCTGATGTCAAGTTTAAGGTAATTCGCTTAAGCGCCCTTTTTTTACTGGAGGTTGCCAAACGGGGAGATTTAAGTGCAGTAGTTTTATTCATTGATTGATAGTTTAGATATATACAAGCTTTCTTTATCAAGATTGCCAATTCCGAACCGTCTTTACCAGTGAAAATCAGGATTTTTGGATTGAACTTAAGCTTTATGCCCAAACATCTTACTGAAGAGGCAAAGTAGCAAATAGTTGCTTCACACTTAATTGATCTGTCATTAGCTCTAGTACTAGAAACTTTTAGCTCAAGAGCTTATGTCAGCAATGCCTCACAAAGTAGATTGTCTGTTGAGCAGGTGGTATTGAATTACCGAGACGAGTAGATTGCAAAAGGTGGTTTTGATCAGTAAAGATTCTTGGTAATATAAGACTCCTACTTGATTTTGAACAGAACTCAGTACAACTTTATTCCTTCTTTCCCATTCCCCATTACCTGTTAATAGTTCCTTATCTCTACGAGTGATTCAGGAATCAAATCGGAATCCCATATATGTGTTTTAAATCCTCTGCAACATGAGATTATTCCTTTGTGAGAGCTATCACTTCATATCTATAGCAACCTAATAGATAATTCCTTTTAGTCAAAGGTGATTATACGAAAGTGAGTTAATACATGACTTTACAGAATTGGAGACGCAAGCGTGGCGTTGCACTTACTACCAAGGGGTTACAAAAAATTAAAGAAGCAAAGCATCAGTCAGAAGCAAAAGATAATTTTGGAAACAGGTATACTCTGGAAGAAATGAGTGCCCGCTCTGGATTATACTCGGCGACTATCTCGAAAGTATTGAATCGGGAAGGAGGAGTTGATAAACAGACTATTGAAAAGCTTTTTTCAGCTTTTAATTTAAAAATAGATAAAAGTGACTATTTAAGCTCAACTAATCGTCTAGATTGGGGAGAAGCTATCTTTAACCCAGTTTTTTATGGACGTACAGAAGAACTTACTACTTTAGAACAATGGATTTTCAATGAACAGTGTCGATTGGTTGCCCTATTAGGGATAGGAGGTATTGGGAAAACTACGCTGTCTGTAAAGCTTGCTCAACAGATTCAGGACAACTTTGAGTATGCGATCTGGCGATCGCTACGAGAAGCCCCACCTGTTAAAATTATTCTAGGTAACTTAATCCAATTTTTATCTGACGAACAGGAAACAGAAGGTAACTTACCAGAAAGCTTTAGTGATAGGGTATCGAGACTCCTCTATTATTTACAAAATCATCGCTGTTTGGTAATCCTTGATAATGCAGAGTCAATTCTCCGCAGTGGTAGCCGCGCCGGACTTTATCGAGAAGGATATGAAGAATACGGTGAGCTTTTAAGACGCATAGGAGAAGCAACTCACCAAAGCTGTTTAGTGTTGACTAGTCGTGAAAAACCGAAAGAAGTGGCATTGCTCGAAGGAGAAGCACTACCTGTTCGTTCATTGCTACTGAGTGGTTTGAAGATGCTGGAAGGGCAAGAAATCTTGAAACTCAAAGGGCTATCAGCAGCACAGGATGAATGGAAAGTAATGATTGAACGCTATGCAGGCAATCCACTCGCCTTAAAGATAGTTGCTACGACTGTTCAAGAAATATTTGGTGGGAATGTGACTGCCTTTTTGCAGCAAGATACGTCTGTTTTTGGTGACATTCGTGATATTTTAGAGCAGCAGTTTGAGCGCTTGTCAGATTTAGAGAAGGATATCATGTACTGGCTAGCGATTAATCGGGAGTCGGTTACACTCTCAGAATTGCGAGATGATATTATATCACCAGTACCACAAGCAAAATTACTAGAGGCTGTAGAATCTTTAGGAAGGCGATCGCTAATCGAGAAAGCTACGCCTACGCTGATTGAAAAAACTGGATCATTCTTTACACTCCAACCTGTAGTTATGGAGTATGTGACTAGTCGCTTAATAGAAAGTGTATGTGAAGAGATTATCACTCAGAATATTTATCTCTTCAGGAGTAAAGCTCTAACAAAAGCGACAGCCAAAGAATATGTTAGGGATACTCAAATTCGCCTGATCGTCAAACCAGTTATAGATGGGTTGCTTACTGCCTTTAGAAGTAAAAAAAATCTAGAAAATCATTTAGCTCAAATTTTAGCAACCCTACGAGAGATATCTCCTCTAGAACAAAGTTATACAGCAGGAAATGTCTTTAACTTACTTTGTCATTTAGAAACCGATCTCAGTAATTATGATTTTTCTTATCTAACTATTTGGCAGGCCGACTTGCAGCATGTAAAGTTGCATAATGCAAATTTTGCTCACGCCCATCTAGCTAAGTGTGTTTTTATTGAAACCTTTGGTGGTATTTTTTCGGTAGCCTTTAGCCCCAATGGTAAACTTTTAGCTACTGGTGATACCAATGGAGAAATTCGCTTGTACGAAGTTGCCAATAGTCAGCAACTTATGGCTTGTAAGGGTCATAATGGTTGGGTTTGGTCAGTTACTTTTAGTCCCGACGGTCAGGTTCTTGCCAGTGGCAGTAATGACCAAACAATAAAACTGTGGGATACCAGTACTGGTCAGTGTTTAAAAACTTTTGAGAGTCATAGTGGTGGGGTTCGTTCAGTCACTTTTAGTCCTGACAATCAGGTTCTTGCTAGTGGCAGTGATGACCAAACAGTGAAACTGTGGAATATCAGTACAGGCAAATGTTTGAAAACGTTGCAAGAAAATGGTTGTAGTGTATGGTCTGTTGCCTTTAATCCAAAAGGTGATGTGTTGGCAAGTGGAAATGATGACTATAAAGTAAGGCTGTGGGATATTAACAGCAATTCATGTATTCACACTTTAGAAGGTCACACTCAACGGGTATACTCAGTCACTTTCAGCCCTGACGGTAATACATTAGCTAGCGCCAGCCATGACCAAACAGTTAAACTTTGGGACACAAGTACTAGTAAATGTATTAAAACTTTGCAGGGACATACAGACTTGGTACATTCAGTTACTTTCAGCGTAGATGGTAGCGCTCTTGTTAGTTGCGGTGACGATCAAACAGTTAAGATATGGGATTTTGTGAGTGGTCAATGCCTTAAAACTCTACAAGGACATAAAAGTAGGGTATGGTCGTTAGCAATATGTATAAATCAAAATATTTGTGCTAGTAGCAGTGATGACCAAACGGTAAAGTTATGGAATATCAGTACTGGTCGATGCATTAAGACTTTCCAGGGTTACAACAATGGGATATGGTCAGTTGCTGTCAGCCCAACCGATAATAATATTCTTGCTAGTGGTAGTAATGACCAAACAGTGACACTGTGGGATATTACGGCTGGTAAGTGTATCAAAACCTTACAAGAACATGGTAGGAGAGTTACATCAGTTGGCTTTAGCCCTAATGCTAACTTGCTTGCTAGCGGTAGCGAAGACCAAACCGTAAGGTTATGGGATCTAAGTACTAGTAAATGCCTTAAAATATTGAAAGGACATACTAATCGAGTTATATCAGTTACTTTTAGTGCAGACAGCTATTTTTTGGCAAGTGGTAGCGATGACCAAACAATAAGAATATGGGATATTAACACTGGTCAATGCCTCAATACTTTACGAGAACATAGTGGTAGAACATGGTCAGTCACCTTTAGTCCTGATAGTCATGTATTAGCTAGTGGTAGTCATGACCGAACAGTGAAACTTTGGGATGTTCGTACTGGTAAATGCTTTAAGACTTTACAAAGTCATACTGACTGGATATACTCAGTTAACTTCCATGCAGATGGTTTCACCCTAGCAAGTGGGAGTGGCGATCAAACGATTAAACTGTGGGATGTCAGCACTGGTCAATGTCTTAGAACTTTGCAAGGCCACACAAATACTGTATATTCAGTTGCTTTCAGTTCGGATGGTCGTATACTGGCGAGTGGTAGTGGAGACCAAACAGTTAAGCTTTGGGATGTTAACACAGGTAGCTGTTTAAGAACTTTATCAGGACATATTAAATGGGTTTGGTCAGTCACATTTAGTTCTGACGATCAGACTGTAGTCAGTTGTAGTGAAGATGAGACAATTAAGATTTGGGATGTACAAACTGGTGAATGTTTGAAAACTTTGAAAAGTAAAAATCCTTATGAGGGAATGAATATCACTAGTATAAGTGGCTTAACTGAGTCTCAGAAGGATACTTTAAAAGCTCTAGG
Source organism: Nostoc sp. DedVER02 (assembly GCF_034530675.2). Lineage (NCBI taxonomy): Bacteria > Bacillati > Cyanobacteriota > Cyanophyceae > Nostocales > Nostocaceae > Nostoc > Nostoc sp. DedVER02. The sequence goes on along the minus strand of NZ_JAVRCP020000001.1, from coordinate 752,230 downwards.
AGCAGTTGAGTATTAAAGGGCAATACAGTTCAGATAAGACCAAAACACTTGTAGAGACGACGATTTATCGCGTCTCCAAAACCCAAAATTTTTGCCAGTAGCCCTTAATCTGAACCGTATTGTATTAAAGGGGATTTAATAAGCCAGTTTGGGAACAAGTGCTAATTCAATTAGTTATTTTGCGTTTCCATATCGAAACTGCACCTAAAATGCTGTATACTAGCATTCCTAATCCAGCAGATGCTTCGGGTACTGGCTGAAGTGCTGAGAATGCTAATTCTCCAATTAGTTTATGAGCAGTAGTTGTAGGATGCACTCCGTCCCAAAATAAAAATTCTTCAGGGTTACAGGAAACTTGTTGTGTGGGAATCTCTATAGGCACTACTGATAAGTCTTCGCTAATACAAGAGTTAGTAACGTTTGTAAAACCGAATTCCTCTGGAGTGGCAACTATCCTATCAAATAGGGAATTAACATTCAGTTCTATAATGTTGATATCTGGACTTAATTGTTGGCTCAAAACTTGGAGTTCTGTATTCAAGCTAGAGTTATGTTCGCTGCTAAATGTGCTAAATAAGTTGGAACGTTGACTAGTAAAATTTGCAAAAGGTGATTTTCCCAAATCTGGTAAGTTGACGACCATGATATCTTTAGCACCATCAGCAACAAGTGATGTCAATGCTGTTGATAAATTTGCCACTGTATTACTAGGATTTGGCTCACCATCGAAAAAGTAACTTAGGTAGTCATTAGTTCCAGCCCAAATAATATATAGAGCATTAGGATCGGCAGTTTCTGCTGCTACAAAGTTATTTATCTGTTGCTGCAATCCTGGTAAGGTAGCTAAACCAATATTCTCAGTTCCTGTAGTTGCACCACCAAAAGCAAAGCTATTTTTCAGATTTAATGTTAATCCTAGATCGGAGGCAAGATAATCAACCCAATTTGGGCCATTAGAAAAATGCCCATTATAGTATGTTGGACTTGGGGGAACAATTCCATTAGTGGCGTTAAATACATTACCAATATCAGATAAACTGTCTCCAAAGACATAAATATTGTCATAATCTTTTGCTAATACTTTGAGTGGAAATATCAAAGATGCCAGCAAAAACCCTGTTGTTATAATTTGTCTTTGCATAGCTAATTCCTTAATCTAATTTAAAACTTATAAAGATGCCCTGAGAAAAATATCGCTTCTTTCTAGAAAGCTTTTTTTGCTAATTTAGAACTTTCAAGAGGGTGAGGGGCTAATGCCACATTACCCCAGCGCATTACACTTGCAGAAGCAACACCTGCTGCACCAGAACCATAAATGAGAACTAAGTCATTTTCGTGAATCTTACCCAAATGTGCAGCATGGTACAGATTTGCCACAGTCAGTACTGGCCCTATATTTGCATATAGAGGGTAGAGATCGATCGTGCGCTCTGGGTCAATACCTAATAGCCGCGTGCAGAAGCGTGTCATCCAAGCAGTAGGAGTATTGAAAAGAAAAAAGTCGATTTGCTCTAATGTTACACCAGCAGATGCGATCGCACCCTCACAACATATAGAAAGAAACTCCGCAGCCGTTTCGCGTAGAGCCTTCGCACCCTTACCAGTCTGCATACGGACTCGTGAATTTCCTTGTTCATCTTTTGTCAGTTCAGCAGATACGACCTCACACAGCGCACCTGTATGAACTGTCTTAGTGCCAAGGATACCCTGATTTCCTTCGAGTGAACTGACTACAAAGGCTCCAGCACCATCACCAAGAAACCAAGACACAGTATCTTGCTCGTCAAAAACGCGAGAATAGGAACATGAAATAACTACCAGTACATTGCGATACTCTCCCGTTCGCACCAAAGCAGAGGCAGTTTGAAGTACAACTGGCGTACTCCCACAGGTTCCATCAAGATTCCATGCAGCACCTACAAGACCTAGTTTGCGGGCGAGAAAGGCGGCATTGCCAAATCCAATTTGTTCAGGCCAAACTGAGGCCACAATCATCAAATCAATATCATTAACAGAAAGTTTGGCTGCATTCAGGGCATCTGTTGCCGCGCGATACTCCAAGGTTAAGGAGGACTCTTCATGACTCAGCACCCAGCGATCAATAGTACCGCGAAAGGGATCTGAGAGATAAGGCAACATTTCCATATCAAATTCGTTAGCTGGAGGGGTTCCAGTCAGCGAAAACATTCTTGCCAATCCTTTTTGTTCAGCCTGAGCTATTAGGTCAGGGTACTTTTCTACGTAATAGTTATTGGTACGTCTAATAGTTGGAAAACTTAGTGCAATTGAGCGAATACCTACTGGGGAATGCACCATATAAAATTTTTTCTTATCTTAATAGTTGGTAGCGCCCTGTGAAATTAGGCTTTGATTGCGACTGTGAGCGGGTGCTATTTGGGTGGGATCTATGATTACATCAACCACAAATGGGTTAGTCGCGGCGATCGCTTTTTCTAACGCCGCCTGGATGTCGTACTCTGTTTCAACGCGGATACCATCGGCTCCCATACCCTGAGCAATCTTGACGAAATTTACTTGGGGAATCGTTGCATCCACATTCTTGAAACCCACATACGTCATCCCCTGTTCGCACATATTGTAACGCCCGTCGTTGAGTACAATCCAGACGGCGGGAATTTGGTAGGCTACCGCAGTATTTACCTCGCTGCTCATGAGCATAGCACCATCCCCGACAATAGCAACTGCCTTGCGATTCCGTGCTGCTAAAGCAGTACCCACGACACCAGTTACAAAATGCCCCATAGACCCGAAGCCAGTGCTGACCCGGAAACGAGACGATTCGGCAAATCGCAACAGGTGAATTGCCCAAACCAAAGAGTTACCCACCTCGGTCATGACAACTGCATTGCTCTGTTCAACAATCACCTGTTGAATCATATTCATAAGCACATCTGGTCGTACTTTCCCGTCAGCACGCGGATGGATTAAATCGCGCTTAGATTTCTTCAGTGACGGAACTTTTGACATACCAGAACGATCTGGAAAATATTTCAGTAATGCCTTGCAAAAAACTCCCACATCGGAGTTGATCGCAAACGTCTCAACAGATGGATATGCGCTTCCTGGAACTTTTGGGTCTATATCAACATGCAAAAAACTACGCCTGGGGATCATCTCAGGGTTCCAAAATGATGTTAATTCGCCAAGACGTGTTCCTAATACTAGAATGTGCCTTGGACGTTGCTCCTTCATGTACCTGAAAACAGAATCATGCCCACCGAAGCCGGTAACGCCTACAAATTGAGGATGATCTTCAGGAAAAATCCCCTTACCTCGTGGCGAACACATTACGGCAGCCCCTGTTCTCTCAGCAAGCTGGCGAATCTCTTTTGCAGCACCCCGTGCCCCGAAGCCCACCCAAATTGCAAACGGCTCCTCAGATAGTAACCGAACACATTCGGCTATTGTCTCGTCACTTGCTGTTGCCGCAGCCTGAGACAAAGTTACTCGTGGCAAAGATGTATTTACAGAACTTGTCTGGATGTTTGCCGGAATGCTGATATGAGCGACAAATCCTCCTGGTTGTCCTAGACCAAGAGCAATCCTTCGAGCAACCTCTGGAAGTTCATCGCTGGATTCGAGGGTTGTCGCATAATGGAATATTGTCCCCGAAGTAAAAATACCTGCACTAGGCATAGTGTAGGTGCTAGTTTCTTGACAAGCCCACCGACCACGCTGTGGTGAAGAGGTCGAAGCTGATACGAAAATTACCTTAGCTCCCTCCCAACGGGCAGCCAACAGCCCTGTCAAAGCATTGGTGATCCCCGGCCCTGTAGTAGTGAATATGACAACTGGGCGATCGCTAGCAAAGTAAGCCTCAATTGCTGCAAAAGCTGCTCCAGCTTCGTGGCGAAAGTGCAGAACTTGGATGGAACTTTGGTGTAATGCAGCCCATACTGGCGCGATCGCACCTCCCGAAACCCCAAAGGCATACTCTACTCCCATCTCTTTTAGCATTTTAACCACTGCCTCTGCTACCGAAGAAGGTCTAGATGGCTGGCTATGAAATTCCTGTTCAGTAGAGTTTAATTGTTCAGTGTTAGTCGCTTGTGTATCCTGAAATTTAAGATGCATACAAACTATACTTGTTAGGAATAATTTCCCTGTGAAGTAAGATTATCCCACACACTGAAACTCAGCACTATTACTTTTTTTGGATAAGTACCATAGAAATTTTTAGCACTGTTTTCGTAAAGTACTTGTACCAATTCGTAATTCGTAGTTCGTAATTCGTAATTAAGAAAGTCCTACCTAGTCAGGCTTTCAGGGTTTGCATCTGTTTTATTATTTTCGTGAAATGGTATTAGTAACGTTAAAACGACCCTCACACTTCGCCTTGTCAATCTAACAGCCAATAACCTGATATAACAAAGGTTTAGAGACTTAAAAAATAGTGGATGTGGTGTGCCTGCGGCGGGTTGCACCAACGCAAATGGGTTAACCCGTCTTCTAGTAGTTCGCTTTCGTGACTTGGCGGGGTAAAGGGGAAAGGGGAAAGGTTTTAAATCTCTTACCCTTTACCCAGCCCTCACCCAGCATTTTTAGGTTGTCAGACCACTAGTTTCTGAGAACGGAACACTATGTAATCAAGCCCTGGAGTATAAAAAGGTGATTAACTTCAATCAGTATAAAGCTTTAACTTTCGATTGTTACGGAACCCTGATTGATTGGGAGAACGGCATTTTAGAAGCGCTAAAGCCACTTTTGCTGGCACACAACACTAATTTGGATGACGATCAAATTCTGGAACTTTTTGCTAATTTTGAAGCAGAACTTGAAAATGGTAATTATATCAAATATCGGGAAGTTTTGAACAAAGTAGTCGAAAAATTTGGTGAACGATTTGGCTTTGAGCCAACTGCCAAGGAGCTAAATTCACTTTCTGATTCGATTCAGCATTGGCTGCCTTTCCCCGATACAGTTGAGGCACTTAAAACCCTCAAGCAAAAATTTCAGTTGGTAATTATCTCGAATGTCGATGACGATCTTTTTGCTTTCTCAGCAAAGCATTTGGAGGTGGAATTTGACCAGATAATCACAGCAGAACAGGCAAAAAGCTACAAACCTTCCTTGAATAACTTCAGGCTGGCTATTGAGAGAATTGATTTGCCGCTAGAAGAGATATTACATATTGCTGCTAGTGTGTATCACGATATCGTTACAGCCAAATCTCTAGGACTGTCAACAGTCTGGGTAAACCGTCGAGCAGATCAACAAGGAGAATCAGCACTGAGTCAACCTGACTTAGAAATACCTGATTTAAATACTCTCGCTGTTATGAGTTCACAGAAACAATATTGAGCAATAAGTTTCAAGCGCCCAGCACTGTTTCGATCCGGATCTGTTGTTACAAAACTAAACAGGGATTGCAACATAGATTGATTCTGCCTTACCCTGGAAAAACTACTACGCCAGTTTAATGGCACGCTCGACCTTCTTTTGAGGGCGACACATGACGGGTAAGGCTTGTAGCAACCCTCTTTTCTGACTCTTTTTTCCTCAGCGTCCTGCCGATAAACTTGTTCAATAAAACACTTTGATAGCCTAAAACGATGAAAGCATCTGCTAATTTCGACTTTGAAGACGATAAATTTAATGCACCGCCTTCTCAAGTCATCCCTTGGTGTCAGATGATTAATCCTCGGTATGGCACAGATGGTATGCAATCCCACGGTTTGGCGATTAAATTAGATAATGCCAATGCTGTAGGCTTTGTGCCAGATGATAATTGGCAGCAGGTAGAGCATGAATTTAGCTCTGGAGTCGAAACAGTCTTTATTAGCACTACTCCAAATTTGGTTTTGGTGCGTCGGGGGCCATTGTCTGTCAAAGACCGAGAAAGTGGTCTAAAGCTAGGTACGCTCAAAGAGAATTATGATGCTTTCTTAGCAGACAAACTTAAATTTAAAACCTTTACCCGCTATCTAATTTTTATAGTGGGTGAGAATAAAAAGTTTTTGCACGAATCACCATTACAACTAACTCTTAATGGTGCTGCTGGAGCGAGTTTCAGCAAAACCTACTGCGAATATCAACAAGGTAAAGTAGTTAGTGGATTCGTTGCTGAACTAGAAAAAGCTTATGCGATTTACCGCAAGCAACCTTTAACACCAAAAGGGCCTTTATTTCATGCTCACGGGATTTTTTGCCCGATAATTGAGTGTGAAGAAAGAGGTATTGAACCAAATACTGTTCTGGTCGCTTCAACTGTGGACTATAAACATCCGACGGTAGGGACTTTAACACAATATTTAATTGCTTCAGATTCTCTTGAGTCTGCAATGATTTGCAAGACTTTTGAAGAATACAAAGATTTTGGCAAGGAACCTGTAAAATCAGAAACACCTAAATTGGCAATGGCAGGAGTTTCTAACTCTTACGTTTATGCCGATGAAGACGATTTTGCTTATCCGCCATATTAGGTGGGAATGGGGAATGGGGACTGGGGAATGGGGAATGGGGAATGGGGAATGGGGAAAAAAAGAGGTAATTTTAATTACTCCCCCTGCTCCCTGCTCCCTGCTCCCTGCTCCCTGCTCCCTGCCTAATCTTTAAGCAGCAAATAATATAGTGAACCATTACCGCCTGTGATGCCAGCGCGATCGCCTGCTAGTTTACCAGAACCCATAAAATAATCTACCCGGCCGGGGCCTTTGATGGCGCTTCCTGTATCCTGATCAAGCACATAGCGGCTGACAGTACGCCTCTCTAGTTTGCCACGGGCAACAGGATAGGGAAATGAGTTGTAAATCAGTGCTAGCGCTCCCGGAGGCATGAGAGACTTATCTGTGGCAATGGAACGTTCTGCTGTCACTGGCACATGAATACTACCAGTCGCTCCTCTACCGTTTGTTTCTTGGAAGAAAATAAATCGTTCCCAGCGCGGTAGATAATTATTCAACTCCTGCGGTTTTGCTCGGAAGTAACTAATCAAACGTGGCATTGTCAATCCATTCAGTGGAAGTTTGCCATCTTTAGCCAGTTCTTTGCCGATGCTAGTCCAGGGATAATCAGTTCCACCTGCATAGCCAATAGATGTTGTCTGACCATTAGTTAACTTAATTTGGGCAGAACCTTGGATATGTACCATGTATGCGTCTAAGCGATCGCGGAACCAAAGCAGTTCTAAACCGCGTAATTTGCTCTTATTCCCTTTTAAACCATCTTTTCCTTCCAAATCAATGCGTTTTGGGTGGGGTTTCGGCCATTGGCTGAAATCAGGTGGTAGCCGATAAAGGGGATACTTATATATTGCAGTCTTGACACGGCTAGCGGTGTAAACAGGTTCGTAGTAAGCAGTGAATTTAACAGTACCCTTGCCATCGTTGCCTACAGACTGGTAAAAGACAAACTCACGGCGGACAGCAGCTTGTAGTTGCGCTGGTGACTTAGAACTGACAACTAATTGGCGGAAACGTAACAAACTGCGGCGGACGCGATCAAGAGTAATTTCCTTGACTGGATAATTTTGATATGCCGCGATCGCCTCTTTCTTTGTTAGGTAAAGCAGACTGTTGTCAATGGAAGCCAACAACGCATTGCGATCGCCTATCTTACCTTTTTGGCCCCAAATTTGATCGTCCCAACCCAAGCAACTCTGCCGGAGGGTGCAATCACTTCCTATAGCGATTGGTTTTAACGGCGGCGCGATCTCAGGAGTGACTGGTATGGGCACAGGTGAGAGATCGGGAGTAGTCGGTATTGGCAACGGCAGTAAGTTAGGAACCTGAGCAACAGCCTGCCAGAAAGGATTTACAAGGGCAACTCCCAGACTCAAGGAAAGGAAAGCAAGGGTTTTTTTCATCATTTAGTTGAATCTTTCAACACTGGAACTAAAAACGGGTTCTACCCGGATTGCCACAACCCGAGAAGGTCTTACTACCATATATTCCCCTTGAATATTTTTGATCGGCACACTAATAAAGTCATTAGAAGCAGATTTTGGCACAAGTTCGCCACTATACCACTTCTGAAACTCTTGAATAGTAGGAAAACGTACTTCTTCCCGGTGGCCGCTTTCCAGTAGGAGGTATACGGCATATTCATTTGGAGTTCTAGCCATAAGATTGAATCACTTGAAAAACATTCAACCTATTGTTAACCACATAACCCCCGAATGAAAAGGGTAAGCATACGGGAGCGAGAACAAGGGGAACAAATAACTCCTAATACCTAAGTCTTCACTTTTCCCTTCTTTACAATTATTGAAGAAGAATTCAGGAGTCAGAATTCAGGAGTCAGAATTCAGGAGTCAGAATGGGCTAAACGCCCCGCTACCGCTAACAGGAGTCAGAATCAAGACGCGACGCTCGTTCCTCTCTACCACTATGCTATCGCGGACTCGCTTTAAGCTTTCGCGTAGCGTCTCGCAGAGAAGCCATGCCGTAGGCTTTACGCTTCGCTATCCACTAGTCGTACAGAATACTCAAGCTGAATTCTGAATTCTGACTCCTGAATTCTGTTCGATAAAAATTCCTCGTTAATTCGCCTCCTTCTTTCCCCAGCATAGGGGAAGCTATTTGTTTTTGAATTTTGGAACACCAGCAGTCTTGTTAAAACAACGTTTCCAAGATTCACGTATCAGAACTACCCAAAAATGAGTAGTGATGGGTAGCAATGGGCACAATACGGTTCGGTTAAAGGGGAAAGGTTTTGAATACATCCTTTACCCTTTACCCCTTACCCTTTCCCCAGCCCACAAGGAAAATGAAAAATGCTTATCCGAACCGTATTGGCAATGAGCAGGAATTAAGTTACAGTTCCTAGCCCCAGAAGCTATAAACTATAATTTATGGCATCTACTATTCAAGCTCTACCAACAGAAGTCGTATATCTTATTACAGCTGGTGAAGTTATCGACTCCTTAGCTTCTGTGGTGCGGGAATTGGTAGAAAATTCCCTAGACGCAGGTGCAACGCGAATTGTGGTTTCTCTATGGCCGCAGCAATGGCGAATTCGTGTTGCAGATAATGGCTATGGAATGAACTTAGATGACTTGCAACAAGCAGCCACAGCCCACAGCACCAGTAAAATTCACTCTAGTGCCGATTTATGGAAAATTAACAGTCTGGGGTTTCGTGGTGAGGCGTTACACAGCTTAACAACTCTGGCAGATTTGGAAATTTTGAGTCGTCCTGTGAATGGAAAATTAGGATGGCGGGTTAGCTATGGCAATGGTGGAGAAGTTGTGCAAGTAGAAGTAACTGCGATCGCACCTGGTACAGTGGTGACAGTTTCCAATCTTTTCGGTAATTGCTCATCTCGTCGTCAGGGATTACCCACAACAGCACAGCAAATGAAAGCTGTGCAAGCCACAATTCACCAAATTGCTCTCTGTCATCCCCACGTTACCTGGCAGATTTGGCAAAATGACCGTCAATGGTTCACCATCTCTCCCGCCGCGACAATTGGGCAATTGCTACCGCAGATTTTACCACAAGTGCGACAAGGTGATTTACAAGAAGTCAAACTCGAAATACCTAACCCCCCCAATTTTTGTACAGACGCGATGAATCGCGTCTCCCCACCCCCTTGTACAGACGCGATTCATCGCGTCTCTCCCCACTCAGCACTAAACTTAGTGGTAGGATTACCCGATCGCACTCATCGTCATCGTCCAGATTGGGTACGTGTAGCTATCAACAGACGCATGATTAAGACACCGGAACTAGAGCAAACAATATTATCAGCATTTCATAGAACATTACCACGCGATCGCTATCCAATTTGTTTCTTACATCTGGCAATTTCTCCCGACCAAATCAACTGGAATCGCAACCCAGCAAAAACAGAAATTTACCTCAACGAAATCATTTATTGGCAAGAGCAAATCACCCAAGCAATTAACCAAGCACTCAGCATCTCTTCTAATAATCTCAAAGAAGCTGTTCACACAACACGAGTTAGTAAATTACTCAAAGCCGCAGAAGCCAAAGGCGGCTACAACTTCAATCCTCAAAATCCCAAAGAAGATCGCAAAAATCCTAATTCCTTAAAAGCTGTCGCTCAAGTTAGCAACACTTATATTGTGGCGGAACATTCAGGTGGTATGTGGTTAGTAGAACAGCACATTGCCCATGAGCGAGTTTTGTATGAGCAATTGTGTGATGATTGGCAACTAGTCCCCGTAGAACCGCCAATCATTCTTTATCAATTGTCCCCAGCGCAAGTATCGCAACTAGAACGCATCGGTTTAGAAATAGAACCCTTTGGCGAGCAACTTTGGGCTGTCCGAAACATACCCGCACCTTTGCAACAGCGAGACGACTGTGCAGAAGCAATTTTAGAGCTTAGTTGGGGAGGCGACTTACAAACTGCTCAAGTAGCTGTCGCCTGTCGTAGTGCCATTCGTAACGGTACACCCATGAACCAAGAAGAAATGCAGACGCTTTTAGATAATTGGCAACGTACTCGCAACCCTCGCACCTGTCCCCACGGACGGCCAATTTATCTATCTTTAGAAGAATCAGCTTTAGCTCGATTTTTCCGGCGTAATTGGGTAATTGGAAAAAGTCATGGAATTTAACCTTTTCAGCGACACATTACAATTGAACTAGGAGAACAAGCACAAAATTGGGGGCTTTCCTGTCAAGAAATTAGTATTTTTTAGTACTGACAAATATATGAATTACCCCGATATCAAAGATGAAATTTTGGGATATCTACGGTATAATTCCGAATTAGATTGGTATGAAAGCCAACTTTTTTTCTACGAAACACAACTTTCGATTAGTCTTTCAATAGACGATAATGATAACGTCGAATCAGCGTTGAACAGAGCTAGTAGTGTTATACCAGAGTTGAAGGATTATGCTAAAAGGGCAAAAGAATATGCTGTTGAACAATTGCTAAATCTTAAGAATGAGACATGGCTTGATGAAGGCGAGGCACTAACATCTGAGAAGTTCAAAAGCCGTATGACCCTCGAAGCACTGGTTTTTTGCCCAGAGGGGAAAGTAGAGTTCTACTATAATGATGGAAACCTATTTTTTGGACATTATATCCTTATTAAAATGGATAAATATAATTACTTTGTCGATGCTAGTATACATGGATGATTGCCCAAAATTTTACTGTACCGAATGGATATTATTATCAGTAAAAAATTTCTTTACATACTTTGAATATGCAGTTTCAAGTATACTACCTGGATATATGTATAGAAAAAGTAAGTTAAGGGATTCAGATTAAATTTTATCGTGGTTTTTCAAGAACAGAGTTAAACGAAAATCTAAGATAAATAGAGGTTTATCAAACTTATATTAAATTAAAATTTTTTTGTGTTGTTTTATATTTTGATTTTTGAGTTTAATTATCTTAACTATTAATAATGTTTTCCACCGCAACAAAAATATTTGGAAATGCTAACGGTTGAATTATCCCCGCAGTCAATGTCAATTTTGTCGCGTACTCTCCATCTAAGATTTCTCGAAACACCACTAAATGAAGCTTTTTGAGATTGACAACCCAATACTCTAAAATACCTGCTTCTGCGTAGATTTTGCTTTTTCTCTCTAAATCTTTTTCTAAACTGGAGTTAGCATACTCAATCAACCAAAAAATATTTTCTGGATAGGGATGATGCTCTCGATACTTGCGTCCTAAACGTTGGACAATAGCAATATCTGGTTCTGGTTCCGAGTCGTTGGGTAAAGTGATAGGCTTGGCTTCACGAATTTTGGCACGTTCAGCCAATAACTTTGCTAGATACTCACCAGCTTCATCACTACAATAAGCATGGGGTTCCCCTTCCGGCGACATTTCGACAATTTCTCCCTTAAGGAGTTCAACTTTGCGATCGCTCAAAATGCCAGCATCAATCATCCGGTGATACTCGTCAATCGTCCATTTAGCAACAATAAAAGTCATGACGATTGATTCCTCCCAATAATTCTTGATATCTTACCATCTTAAACAGACATCAAAAGAAGCCACTAGTGCTTCTGTTACCGTTTAGTTTAAACTTACAATCATTGGGGCTACAAAGGGTATTAATCGTTATTGAAGTTTAATACTTATACCTTCGGGTAGAAGGAAAACACTATTGTAATTTCTAAGCTAGCTATTAAGTTTTTGAGGAATGAAATTATGCTGAACATTATTGCTTGGATAGTTCTAGGTTTAATTGCTGGAGCTATAGCTAAAGCTGTTTATCCTGGTCGTCAAGGTGGGGGAATTGTTTCAACGATGGTTTTAGGAATTATAGGTGCTATCATCGGGGGAATTTTAGTTACTCTTTTAGAGACAGGAAGATTTCAATTAACAGCTGCAACCCTCAGTATACCCGGTGTAATTGTTGCTGTAATTGGTGCAGTAATTGCTATTTTTCTCTGGAATTTATTAGCTAATCGTGCTAGTTCTTAGTTGAATTAAATTGCTAAAAAAATCATGGTTAGAAGCAATTTATTAAGAGTTACCTTTCAAATTTTAAACAAATAAAAAACTCCCTTAACTCAAAGTTAGTGGAGTTTTTAATATTAGACCTTCAGTAAGAAATCATGGCTAAGATTGATATTTATACTGTAAAAATCAAATTATTCTAAAGCTTTTTTCAGTTCGTCTTTAATATTTTCCACGGTGTGACCAACTTGTGCTTCAGCTTGCTTTGCTTGTCCTTCAGCTTTGTCTTGAGGATTGCCAGTGATTTCACCCACAACCTCTTGAATTTTACCTTCAATATTTTTTACAGTGGCTTCTACTCTTTTTTCAGTACTCATAGTTTTTATTTCCAGCTTGTAGTTGATTCAGCTACTACATAAAATAACAGTAGTGTATTCTTTGTGACTTCCATCAACCGATAGAGTAATTTGGAAAATTATGTATCTTAAGATAGATACAAACTGCTATATAAGAATCATATTTTTTTTCTGAAAAATCTAAGTATTTGTAGGGTGTGTTAGGCGTAAGCCGTAACGCACCATTCTTAAGGCTTTGATGCCGTACTCTTTGCGCTCACACCCTACGTATCTTTTCAAAAATCAAATAGTAGTCCTATAGATATCAAAAATAAGCCTACCAAAAGAGGGAAGAATTTTCTAGGAATTTGAGTTTTATAAAGCGATCGCTCAATTGAACCTGCTTCAGAATCTAGCTAATTTGTGACTATAATTTGAGGGAATTTTGTATTTGTAAGCAAAAAGGAAAATTAATATTGACTGGCTATTAAAAACACTGTCTGCAATAACCCGATGACAAAACCCAAAACACCACCTAAAGTTACAATGGCTTGCAATTCATTTTTGACAATTCCTTCAATAGCAGCTTCTAATTCGGCTGGCGAAGTTGATTTTACCCGATCAACTATCACTTGATCTATAGATAAAATCGGAATAACCTGTGCCACAATTACTTCTAAATCTTTTTCCAAATATTTATCTAAAATTAGAGCCAACTCTTGACTCATAACTTCTAAAGAAGTACTGACAACTGGTGAAGTACTAAGACGATTCAGCAGAACTACAGCAATATTTTCCCAATCAACAGAATCAGTTAATCCTTGTAAAAAATCACTGCCACTGTTTTGTAGGTAATGACGAACACTTTCGCGGGTGGTCTTTCGCAATTGACGCACCGTACCCATTGGCAAGTTTTGTAATGATAAATTTTGCAGTAATTTCTTGATGCGATCGCGCATTTGCAAACCTTGAGTCAATTCCTCTAAGCGAGTATTGGCAGCTTCCTTTTCATCCAAGCAGAAAGTCCGTAACCTTGTCAGAGTATTACGTAAGCCAAACAAATTTGCTACTACCCAATAAGTCCCACTGGTTTTTTCGCGGAAGCCTTCGTCAATAATTTGAATGGTGCGATCGGTCAAAAAATCAACTATTGCTTGGCGCAAAAGATCCGGCGGTAAAACTACTTCCAATAACCAATCAACAAGCCTTGTGGCTTGTTCTTCACTAAGTTGAAATTCCAGCAATATCTGGTCAAAAATTTGATTTATCTGCGCTTCCAAAAAGTCTTCACGTCGCGCTAAAACCTTGAGTAATCGTGGTAAAGATTCCCCTAGCAAATCCCGCAAAATTCCGGCTACAATTTTGACACTTTTTTGGTTATTATCTGTTTTGATTTGTTCAATCGCCAGCCGCAACAACCAGAGAATTGCTGATTGCACCCGTTCTGTTTGCAACAACCGCCGTGCGAGATTTTGCAACTCTTGTGGTGTCAATAGTGACCCCATGATTGTCTTAGAAATATTCAGAGCCAGACGTTCCTGGTTGCGGGGAATCAAGCCAGGGGTGAAGGGTACTCTTCGTCCAGCAATATAAATTGCTTGGTAAGGACGGAATAACATTTTGATGGCTATATCATTGGTGAAATAGCCAATAATTCCACCCAGTACCGGGGGAGACATATAAAGCCAAAGATGAGACCAGTCCAAGGGAAGAATTAAAAAAGTTAGGAGTTTAGAGCTTAGAGTTAGAAGTTAGGAGTTAGGAGTTAGGAGTTAGGAATGATAAATTTTAAATGAGAATTTATCACTACTCATAATTCATAACTTTTAGCTAATAACTCCTAATTTACTAAGCACTAGCACTCCCATCATACCGTTCACAATGGGGTAGTGGGTGGCAATAGCAAAACCAACTTGACGCGCTAACTCTACTTGCTCTTCGCCGATGGGGAAGCGGTCTAAGCTGGGACTAATGTAAGCATATTCTTCTTTTAAGCCTAAATAATTGGCAACTGGCACTACAAAACCGTCCAGATACAACTGCTGAAAGGCACGCAACTGCGGATTACTCGGTCGATGAAAGTCTAAGATTGCAGCTTTAGCTCTTGGCTTCAAAACCCGATGTAACTCTTGGAGACTGCGGGAAATATCTTTAACATTTCTTAAACCATAGCCCATTGTTGCGGCATCAAATTGGTTATCCTCAAAGGGTAAATTTAGCACGTCGGCTTCTACCCAGGCGATCGCAGGTTGAGGGTACTGCATTTGGGAGCGTAATGAAGCAGTTTCTAACAGGTTGCAGGAAAAATCCACTCCATACACCTTTCCTGTCGCTCCCACACGCCTTGCCAAACGTAAGGCTAAATCACCACTACCGCAGCATAAATCTAATACAGTATCACCCGATTTAGCTGCACTCCATTTCACTGCCATTTCCTTCCAGATTCGATGCTGTCCCAAACTCAACCAATCGTTTAATTGGTCATAAACTGGGGCAATACGGTTAAAAATGGACTGAATTTCGTTAGTCATTGGGTATGGGGCATGGGGCATGGGGCATTGGGCATTAGTCATTGGTTCTCGACAAAAGACAAATGACTAATGACTAATGACAACTACACAGTTATTTTAGGGGAGTGACTACTAGTAAGAGCGATCGCTACTAGTTCGGCTGATAAATTAATTAGCATTAATTCGTCTTCCCGCAAAGTGCAGGGTTGTTTCCACTGTAGCGACAATACGCCTAAAAGTTTATGACGGTAGCTAATTGGGATAACTAAATGTGCTTGCACACCCGTATTTTTGTAATGAATAGCATCAACTAATTTAGTATCTTTAAGTACATTTAAGGAAACTTGCATTTGCCCAGTGGCGATCGCTTCTGTTGTTAGTGGGTCAAGAGATAACCAGTTTTCTATTGTACCTATATCGCTGTAAGTTCCTTGAGTGGCAACCAGATTATTTCCATCTATAAGCTGGAGGATACAGCCATCTGCCCCAAAAGTCTCACTCACAGCCTTAGCGATCGGATCGAGAGTTTCCTCTAAACTAGAAGCCGCCTGAGTTACCTGTACTAAAACACTCAACAGTGCCATTTGAGCATGAGCGCGGCGTAATTCTTCTGTACGTTGTTTGAGCAAGTCGTAGGTTTCTGCGGCTCTTTGCACCACTGCCTTCAGTTCCCCAGGGTCCCAAGGCTTAGTAATATATTTGTAGACTTGCCCTGCATTAATTGCCTCTACCAAGTCTTCAATATCAGTAAATCCAGTGAGAATTATCCTGACCGTATCGGGAAACTGAGGTACAGTCTTACTCAGAAACTCAGTTCCTTTCATTTCTGGCATCCGTTGATCGGAGATAATTACCGCTACTTCCCCTTCTGCTGCCAAAACTTGGAGGGCATTCACCCCACTATCAGCTTTCAGAACATTAAAGTCGCGTCGAAAGGTGCGATAAAGCAAATCGAGGTTATCTGGCTCATCGTCAACTACCAATATTTTGAGCTTTTTTGGTCGTTCTAAAGTCATTACTTGATATTGGAGTTTATCAATTTCGCCACTGGGCTTATCCATAAGATATTTCCTTTAAATATTCACTATCTTGTTATATTCCATACCAAGCTTAGTTGAGAATAGCGGAAACTTATCAGGGGTTATTACGGACTTAATTTACATGTTGAAAGACGTTATACCTGAGTAATACAGAGGATGTTTGGACAATCAAATATTTAAATTAGAAAAAGTTGCACTGGAAAAACCAATTAAATTAGCCTAATTATGGCGATTGTCATCCAGTAATGGCGGCATATAGGACTCATATTTGATTTCTGAATCACTCGTAGAGGTAAGGGACTGGGAATTGGGGACTGGGGACTGGGAATTGGGGACTGGGAAGAAGGAATAAAGGTGTACTGAGTTTTGTTCAAAAATCAAATATGAGTCCTATAGTTAATAAAACAGTTAATAAAACTAACTTTAATTGGATATAGAACTAGTATTTGATTTTTGAAAAGATACGTAGGGTGTGTTAGCGACAGCGTAACACACCATTCTAAGCTTCTGGTGCGTTACGGAAGCCGTAACACACCCTACTATACTTAGATTTGTTCAAAAATCAAATATTATTCCTATAGTTTGAAAAATAGTACTAAGAATCATGACTAATTAACGGCAAAAGCAAGCGGCTAACTACCCGATTATCTGGTAATTGATAGAAATTTAACTCTCCTCCCAGTTCCAGCATGAGGTTTTGACAGATTAGCAGATGTAAAGCTGGTGGTTGGTCGAGCTTGGAGGGAGCAAGCATATCTTTGGGCGTATTATCATGTAATTCTGTGAGTAACTGTGATTCGATCGCACCATTATATGTAATCGACAGTTCTAAAGATTTATGATGTTCATTTCCTCCACTTGTAGAAGAATACTTTGCCTCAGAGGGTTTTGACGCATCTAAACGGCGACACCAAATATCAATTCTGCCGCCGATTGGAGAACGGTTACAGGCAGTAACCAATAATTCATGGATAACTAATTCAATTTTGACAATATCACCAGCGATCGCCATTGCAGATTGAGGGATCGAACTATGAATACTTTTAGCTAATGCAGAGTTATTGGGCGATTCTGGCTCATCAATTGATTGTCCCAAACCATGCACGCCAATCCACAGCTTTTGTTGTTTAAGTAAATTTTCGATGCGTTCGAGCGATCGCTTCAGTAAACTGGCTATAGGCATAGTTTCCCAACTCAGATGTAGCTGCCAGTTCTCAAGTTTGAGCATTCCACTCATAGAAGTGGCTGTGTGGTCTAATTGCCTTAGCAATAGCTGGTAGCGCATCTGAGTCAGTTCATTGGCAGGAATGCCCAAATCATGTATTTGTTTTAGGGATAGTGCCGTTATTCTTTGGATTTCCTCTAGGCGACGATGTTTGTACCAGTTGAGTTGTCGTAATTCCTCTGTTGTGGATTCTAGAAGGCGGTTAATTTGCTTTTGACGACGCCACCAAGCTAATTGAGTAACCAGAGTTGCGATCGCATTCAGGTTTTGTTGTAACCAGCGACGCTCTTGATAGTCTGCTAACAACACTACTCCTGTGATTTCATAATCAGGATTAGTACGTAATGCCATCACCAAAATTTGACCTTTATCTGGAGTATTTAACCATTTTCGAGTTTCTGGGGGTAAATTATCTACCTTCAAAGTCAGGTAATTTTCCGTAACCAGTGCCCACTGAATTAAGGCTTCAGACTGGATAGAAATAGGTGCATCAGAAAAAATCCCAAATAAACTATTGTCAATCACTCCAGGGATAATTTCTGCGGAATTTTCACCAGGCGACCAGGATAATAGTAAGGCTAGGGGACAACCCAGAATTGATGCTATTTGTTCGAGTGCTGTCTGTTCTAAACGATTTTTTTCAACCTCGTTGCTGTTCTGGGTTTGTGTCAAGATGTTGAGGCATTGCTCAAAAGCCTGGGAAGTTTTTTGCTGCTGGGTAGTACGGTTGTGCAATTGCCACTGACGAACAATCACACCAATTTGTTGACTAACAGCCCAGAGTAACTCTTTTTCTAGAGTTGTCCAAGAACGATGAGTTTCGTGAGTGATCAGCAAAAGTGCTGCTGGGATATGACCGTGGGTGCATTTACAAATAAGTAGCGATCGCACTCCACTTTCTAACAACAAAGGTCGCCAGTTAAAAAAGCGTAAATCTTCATCTAAATTCTCAATTTCTACCGCTTCAGTTGCACGTTGCAAAAGCTGTCCATCTATTTCTTTGAGAATATTCAAGCTAAATGTCAACGGGCGACGATTATGGGGCTGACTTTGGTAAATAAATTGATAATTATTCTGTTCGGGATCGTACTGCAACAGCAAAAAGCGGGTGGCTGCTAGTCGAGTCAAAATTCTTTTAGCACAGCTTTGTAAAGTTTCCTGAAGTTCATGTTCGCTATAGATACCTTGGGCAACTTGACTAGTTAGTTGGGCATCTTCTTGAATCTGTTTAATAGTACTTTCCATAGTTTCGTTAGGTGCAATCAGGGAAATTAAACCAGCCACACCCTGAACAAAATTTCTGTCTGCCTCCGTCCAGATTCGAGGTTCATTGCTTTCCACCGCTAGAAAACCGAGCAAGTTCTTTTGCCAGATAATTGGAGCAGCCAAGAGCGATCGCACCTTCAGCTTTTGCAGTAATTTTGCTGTAAAATGGCTCTTTAAAGAACTGCGTGCATCACCAATTGAGACAATTTGGTTTACTGCCAAAGCATAATAAAAATCGCTTAAGTCCTGTACAGTCATTCCCGCCGCTTGCTGAATGCTGGAATTGCGATCGATTTTGACAAGCTGATTGCTCATCCGACACCAAAAGTAGCGCCCTTCTCGCTCAAACCAGTAAACATTTGTCCGGCTAGGGGAGACAAATTTATGAGTTGCTTGTACCCCTGCTTCTAGTCTTTGATTAAGGTTAGGGAGGGTGCGTAAATTTTCAAGCAATTCTAATAATGGCTCATCGGTTCGCTTGGTTTGCTTTTGCTGCTTATGCATCTCCTGCTGATAAAGCAATGCCCCCAATTCACCTAAAACCATCATCAAACGTGCTTTTGCTTCCCCTGTCAGTAAATAGCCCCAGCGTTCTGAACCCAGTAACAGCAAACCCAAGCAACGATCTTTATAGCGAATCGGTAAAATAATCGTTCCTTGTACCTGCGATTTTTCAGCAATTTTGCGCCATTCGGGAGCGCGGATTTCAGTTTGTAAATCAGCTATGCCCAAGGGATGCTGTTCAATCACCACTTGCTCTAATAAATCCCCAGGACTGAGAACAACCCTTTGGTATAAAAAGCTTGTATCACGTTCCGGTGTAATACCGCCTTTGCCAAATAATATGTGATTTAGGCGATCGTAAAGAGCAATCCAAATCAGTTTGTAGTCAAACTGTTCTTTAAGATAAGAAATAGTAATTTCAATCAGAACGTCAACATCATCTTCTTCTCTAAGGCTCTGGAGGACGCGCCCCAAGGAGAGGATCTGCTGTTCGGCGGCTATAGGTTTTTGCGGCTGCCCCATCTGATTTTTTGGTTAACATAACTTGTAATATATAAGATGCCCAGAAAACCACCCTGAGTAATATTGCGATAAGTGTTTAATGTTGAACCTGAACAGCTTAATAGGCGGTTAAAGGAATTGTCATTCAAATTGCATTTCCGTATCTTTACATCTTTGTCTCTTTCTAGCGATCTGGACTACGCAACTTCAAATAGCTGTCTTTTGAATGTTTAACTCAAATTAAATAACTTTTGCATGAAGTATCTTTTATGCCCAATCGGGTAGTTTTCTTGAAAAGCAAATACAGTGTAGCCTTGAGATTCATAAAATTCCTTAGCTTGAAACTCTAATGTCTCAAGATGAACCCCTACACAGTTTTGCTTTTGACCTTCTTGTTCAGCAGTTTTAAGGATATTGCTGCCAATCCCTTTGCCGCGTAAGTCTTCTTGAACAACTAGGACTCTTATATAAAGCCAATTGCAACCGATTTCACCCAGAACTCCACCAACAATCAAGCCTGATTCATCTCGTGCAAAAACTGCTATTGGTTGCCACTCAGAGGACGTAAAAAAATGTTGATTGAACTGGCGAATCATTTGGATGATAGTCATCCGATCCTCTTTAGTTACTTCCTGTTCTACCTGAACTTTAATCATCCTAATTTTGCTTCTAGGTAAGGTTTTGTCCAATACTTGTTACTCACTTGTACAGAATTACAGAGTGAGTTCTGACTTATGATTTCTGAATTATTCTTTATAAAAACTAATGGATATTTATAAATTTGCAATTAGTCCGCTTTTGTTCAATGTGGTAAAAACAGACCCAGAGTGGTTACACCAGCAGACGATTCGCAGTTTTAATTGGCTATCACAAACGCCTGCTAGTTGGGCAAACCAGCGCTTACAAAAATCTTTATGTTTGTCCGATTCCCGCCTAGAACAAAAATTGTTTGGGCTAAATTTTCCAAATCCGGTAGGATTAGCAGCTGGCTTCGATAAAGATGGAGTCGCGGCTGGTATTTGGTCTAACTTGGGTTTTGGTTTTGCAGAACTAGGAACAGTTACTTTTCACGCACAGCCAGGAAATCCGCGTCCCCGTTTGTTTCGCTTGCCATTAGATAAAGCTGCTCTCAATCGCATGGGCTTTAATAATCTTGGTGCAGCAGCAATGGCAGAACGTTTAAAACAGCAGTCAACCCACTTAATACCTATAGGGATAAATTTGGGTAAATCTAAGGTAACTCCTCTAGAAGAAGCCGCACAAGATTATCTTGATAGTTTTCGCTTACTCAAGGATTTGGGCGACTATTTTGTTGTTAATGTCTCTTCCCCTAATACGCCAGGGTTGCGATCGCTCCAAGATGCTTCTATGCTCAGTACCATCTTGAATTTATTACACCAAGAAAATACTGCACATAAACCTATTTTTGTCAAGATAGCGCCAGATTTAGAATGGGTTGCGATCGCTGAGATTATTTCTTTGGCTAAAACCTACCAATTGGCGGGAATTATCGCCACCAACACCACCATCAGCCGCGAGCGACTGAAAACCCAAGTGATTGACCAAACTGGTAAATTACCCCAAGAAGAAGCTGGCGGAATTAGCGGTGAACCATTGCGCGATCGCTCCACTGAGGTAATTCGTTTTATTTGGCAGCAAACCCAAGGAGAAATCCCAATTATTGGCGTTGGTGGCATTTTTTCCCCAGAGGATGCTTGGGAAAAAATTACTGCTGGTGCTAGCTTGATCCAAGTTTATACAGGCTGGATTTATGAAGGCCCACTGATGGTACGCCAGATTCTAGCAGGATTACTTGCCAAACTAGAACAAAACGGATTAAATTCCATCAACGAAGCTGTGGGCTTAGAAGTAAAAAGTAAAAAGTAAAAAGCAAACCTTGAAAGTTCTTTTTTTTGCCTTCTTATTCTTCCTCTACTGGGAAAAACTCTTTAGTTCTTTCCGAGTATGACCAGGCAATACCATCAGGGTCTTTACTGCGACTCCATTCAGGAAATTCTGGATCGTTTCGTCGTTTATAAACCGTACTGGAATAGACATTGAGCCGTTTGGCAAGTTCAGATTGAATGAGAGAGCCAAAAATTAATTGTTTTTCCAGCGATCGTTTATCTTCTTCATGGGTTAGCTGTGGTTCTGATTCAGTTTCCGGTTCTTCCTCCTGTGGGATTGGTGGTGGTGGTGCTAGGAGCGATCGCGCAGTTTTAGTAACTGGTTGAGATGGAAGTTCTTTGACAGGCTCACTACTATCAAGAATATTGCCGAGAATACTGGCAGTTATAAAGTAATAAGACTGCCCCGCTTCTTCGGAGTTAATTATAGTGGCACCAAATTCTGAGGCTTTACCATCCAAGTAGCGTTTTGCCGTTGTTCCGGGAAAATTGCCCTTGATTGCCAAGTCCATTGGCGTAAGTCTGCCCTGATTTTCTCGAACCAATTGATGAAAAATTGGGTTAACTCGTACAGTCCACTGTTGCCATTGATATTCCTGCCAAAGCTTGAAGCCAATTACCAGAAACATTAGCGCTAGTAAAATTCTCCAGGTAGCAACCAGGAAAATAATTATAAACGAGATGGGCAAAAGTAGAACGAGAAAAGCCTTGCCGTTGTTTTCTATGGATTTTTCACTCATGCCGATTTTTGCCAAGTGAATTTTGGGAAATAGTATTATCTATATTGGCAAAAATTGTGACACTTTTTTGTATCTTTTGGCAAAGTTACGGCAAACTTTTAGGCAAAATCTTTACTGGATAAGTATTGTAAGCCTTCTGAGACTGGAAATTTTGTCCTTTCTCTGCGATGCCTACGGCGGTAAACTACGGGCAAAAGTTTTTACCCACTAAAAAAAGAGGGTTTTTAACTCAGCCAACATTCTCTAAGTATTGTAAAAGCTGTAAGCCTGACTGCTTCGACAGTTTTATCGTTAACAGGTCAGTGCATAGGCAATCGGTATTTACCTCAGTTTTACTCCAAACTATCCAAAATTACCCCAAAAATCTTGAAAGGCTCTGAAAAAAACCTAAAATTTCCATTAAAAAAGAGCTTAAAAGCCCTGTAATGGTTACATTTCTAAAAAGGCGGCACCCGGATTTGAACCGGGGGTGGAGGTTTTGCAGACCAAATTAAACCAAACTAAATTACTTTAAGTGCTTATAAAATAAGAGTTACACAATTTTAGATTTTAATTGTAACTAAAATTGTAACTAAACTTTAGTTAGAACTAACTTTTATGACCGCACTTACAGACGCATTAGAAACTGCGATCGCAGCACGACAAACTTTGATTGATGCCCAAGAAGCTTTTGATGCTGCTACAGTTGCTTTAAACAATGCGAATATTGACTCAGAAAATGCGCGTGCTGCCGCCTTTGTTTTTTTTCCTCCAGAGTTGTTGTCTTACCCATACACGGATTCAAATGGAGTGCAATGGGCGATATCAAAAGATAACAACCCCACAATAACCCTGCGCCCCTTAAATAATGAATTGCCCATACCTGATTAAGCAGTTTTTTCACTGATAGCTGTAATCCTAATATCGGATGCAGCGGCACTCAATTGAGCAGTCCAGGCAGCATTCGCCGCGGACTGTTTTAGCGTGCCGGCGAAACTAAAAGTCAAAGTGGTCAGCGCTGGAATTAAGATAGAAAAGCGAACAGTCCCCCCTGTCGAATCTCTAATATCGACTCTAGTTGCAGTCATTACACCAGTATTACTGATAATTAAATCAGTGATATCGTTTAAAATGCCTGCTCCACCTGCGGCTATTAAAGTTGTTTCCGAGGTGTTTGTAATAATAATGAAATCGTTTTGCTGGAGTTCTCGAATTTGTCCAATTTTTACTATTGTTCGTCCTAATTTATCGCAAATTATCCGAGACACTGTACTGTCGGCAGTTGGCCCTCTTTGTGTAGTTCTTGATTCTGCACCAGCTATTACAGGCAGGCTAGATGTTGTTATTGAATTTCCTTGCGACTGCGAGCCTGCAACTTGTGCAAGCAATGATGTTGCAGATGACTGACTAACTATTGCATTTAGAATTGGATGAGTAATTGGGAATGTTCTAAAAACTGCAACAGCACTGACAGTCCCCGAACCGTAAGCACTAACTCTGGCTCTAAAATATTTACCAGTGCAGGGAAAATTTCTAGTTCCTAATGCATTAGTTGTGGACAACGCATTTGTATTTGCATTAGAAGGATCTATTCCTACAACTGGACTAAAGTTTGTATTGTCGTTAGAAGATTCAAAAGTAATTGTGCAGCCAACACCAGCATTGGTAACTTGAATAGATACAGATTGATAGCCTGTAGCATCTTGCACAAACAAGTTGCCAAGGGTAGCGATTGATCCACTGACAATCAATCCATCTTGCACAACAACAGGCACAGCGGTTTGATTAGATGCGATCGCCACAGAAATTGAATTTGCCATTACTGCCTGCCCTTTGGCAAACAGCGTACCCAGCAATAGCCAAATGGCGCTCAACCAGCCAAATAATCCCACTCCACCAGTCGGCATTATCGCGCCATTAACAGGGGTGTTTCCAATGCGATCGCGGATTTCAGTTTCCCGCTCGATCTGTGTGGTTTGGTTAGTAGCACTTGCATCATCATTGCCACCACCGCCGCCACCACCAATTACAGGAATTCCACCAGAATTTTTTAGGGCATCTGCGATCGCTTCTGCTTGATCGGATTGAGATTGGTTGTAAGTTACTCCTTTGGGCATTATCTTCTCCTCTGTTTATTGGGATTCCAATTATCAAATTCCAACCCACCCTGTTGCCCAATTATCCTTGGTTCATTACTCTGATTTCCTGAGAAGCCTTCGGTTTCAATTGGCATATCAAATGGAATTCTATCCACTTCTTTCCTTAATATTCTTACCGCCCAAATATGTTTACACTGTCTATTTTGTGCCCCAGCATCGCTATCAGTCCAATCGTCTGATAGGTTTTCATTACCGGATGTGTCCTTTGAATTTAGATACTTTTTCTTAGATGAATCAGGACAGTCACATTCGTAGTTATTTGCATTTCCATCATTACCTCCATTCCCACCATCTTCACCATTATCATCACTACCATCACTGCCATCAGGATATTTGCAGGTATCTCCAATTCCTTTCTCAAGGAATACACTAGATTCGATTTGGAAACTTAAAGAAGCGTTTGCCGGATCAACTGCTTCACCATCGTAAGTTGAAAAACTTAATATAATTTCCATTGAGATATTTCTATCTTGTGGATAACTGGGAATTACACTAAGGTTAAAATCAAAATTTCCGTGCGGTAAAGTTTGATTTAAAGTTGCTTGATCTCCATTAGAATTATAAATTCTAATCTGTGCGTTTATACTTCCCTGAGCAGTAGTAAGAGATCCAAATATTCTTACTTTAGCTAAAGTATCTGCAATATACGGACTACCACCAAAACTTAAATATAAGTTACCGCTAAAAATATTGGTATAAGTGTAACTATAACTAGCTAAAGAAGTATTCTCTTGTGTTGCAAGATTGTAACTATCAGCACTTGATAGCGCAGCAGGTAAAGGAAACTGACTATACCAAGGCGTTGTTTCTGGTAAACTATTTATTAAACAACATTCTAATATTTCAAGAGTCGCTACTACTTCGGTATCTTGAGTTGTGCTGCTGTCAGCTTGAACTACAAAGCTAATATTTGTTGGGCCACGAAAAGTTCTATTATCAATTTCATATTCATTACCAGATACAATAGTTCCAGTTACACCACTCAAAGAAGCTACATAACCAACACCTGAATAAGTTATCCTAACTTTTAATCGTGCTTTATTTGCAGCAGTACCTCTAGTATAAATCGTGGCAGTAATTGCAGCCCTGCCCCCAAAACCGTTTTTACTATCTGTTAATAACTCAACACTAGATAATGTTCTAGTTGCGTTTCTACTAACGCTTACAGCTTTTCCATTATCTTCTGAACTATAATATTCGGCTGAAATCAAAGCAGCGCTTTCAAAATCTTTATTGTTAATTTGGGTTTGTGCTGGGTCTTCTGGTGTATTAATAATAGTAGTTTCTTCAGAGTTATTATCATAAGCTCTCCCTGATGCAGAGAGCATTACAAAAACATTTTCAGACAAACAAACACCTTTATCATTGTGTTTTTTTGTTACCTCCCAATACCCTTTTGGCGCTTTAGATGATAAGATTTTGTAGCTACTATCATCGTTGCCTTTGATAACATCACCCGATTCTACTAGATTCATTCCTTTTTCGTATCTTTTCCATTGTGATTTGTAATTATAAATTTGCTCAGGTGTATAAATTTTAGGTAAACCTGCTTTACTGGTTTCAAATGAATCCTTGTACTCATGGCGTGGAGGAATTGCATCATCGGGAATTGAATTACCATCTTTCAATTTTTGACGACGTGAGTTTCTATTGGGAACCTTGAAGGATATACGACTACTTTGTGGCAAACTAAAAAATCGCGGAACATTACCATTTTTGCCCATCAATAATCACCTCCGGTTGCAGTTACAATCACCCCAGCATTAGCAGTTCCTAATGCAGCGTACAAAGCATAACCAGCAGGTAGTCTTAAACCTCTGTTTGGTGTAGCTGGGGTTTGAGACGCTGGGGAGAGAATTCTCGGAAGTTGTACTTCAATGGGATAGCCTGCGATCGCAGTTGTATTATTGCTCCCAGAAACAGATGTGAGCGAAGTTTCACTCCGAAAAATATACTCTGTACTGCCAGGAGGTTTGAGAAAAATTCTCAGTGGGGAAGCGACAATATCACCCAATGGGCAAATCTCGATACATTCAATGAGCGCTCCAGATGCCCCAGATGTACCTAATAGCTTTGGCACAGCAGCACCTGGTGAACGGTTGACAACCTCGTTGGTTAGCGTAACCGTCCACAGGATCGCTGACTTGATAAAATTGGGCTGGGTATTTGCCATTATGCGTAGTTACTGCTAAAAAAAAGTCGGTCGGCAATGCAAGTATCAGCAGGCCCGGGAACGGCTTTAATGTATTCCGCCCCAATTCGAGCAAAGCGATAGCGCAAGTTGTTCTCCTCCCGGCGGTAATTGGGAACCCAGAGAGGATGGGCTGCCAATAAGTCAGTTTCTTTGAGATAGTTCTCCCACCAAGTGCGAGAATCTCTAGCTGATTCCCGCAGGATGGAACGGTTGATATCCCCGGCGTAAAGTTCCTTCGTGTCAAAGCGGCTGCTGTCGCCTAAGATTTCAGTCGCTTCAAAAGCGCGATCGCACCTCTCTAAAATCTCTTGGCAACGCCGCACTTCGTAATCATCTTGAAGGAGATTCATTGCTTCCTCCAATCGAGCGCGATCGCCGGCGGGGACACCAGCACCGAAGCCAAGGTGAAACCGACACCGGGATTTGTCGAGTTCGCTAAGTGCTGGCATTAGAATTCAATGTGGGGTAAAATTGCTTCCCAGTTGACGTTCAAATCAGCGTTGAGAGTTTTGAGTTGCTCAACACCGAGATATCCGCCCTCTGGTTTGCGATCGATAATTTTTTTTGCAGCCAAATGCCCCAAACCGCGCAGCGCTTTGCCCAGAGTAGAGCCAGAAACCTGATTGATATTGATTTTTTCAATCGTGTCTCCCTCTTTCCCGCCGTCGAGAACCTCAAAAGTGCGGGGTTTAATCAAGTCCACTCCGTCTACCTTAGAGGCACTAATGACTGCGCCCCCATCCTTGCATTGGTAATGGGAAGAGAATTCTTGGAAAATATCAACTTCTCTCCCTAGTCCTTTATGAAAAACGCGATCGCCCACCTTGAATGCCATAGTTATTTCCCAATTGTTCTTAGGTCGCTAATTAAAGTGTCCAAATCTTGCTCAACATCGGTAGTGTCGGTTGGCTGCTGGGCTTGTTGCAGTTTTGTCTGTAGATCGGTGACTTGAGTTTTTAAATCAGTCACTTGATTGTTTAAATCAGCAATAGTCGCATCGGATTTGTCAAACCGAGCCTTTACTTCTAGCTTGGTTTGGGCAATAGCATCACTAAGGTCTTGAATTTTGGTAGCTAGCATTTTGATACCCTCTTCTTGTTTTTTCGCTAATTGATCGAAAGCCCGGTTAAATCCGGCTTCAATAAATTCCAGTAGATTCATGGGAGATTTTCCCAACTAGTAAGAGCTTTGATATCCCAAGTTTTCGAGCCTAGATGGTATTCCCGGTACGAGGTAGCACACATCTACTACCACCCGCGAAAGTGTTGGATTCACTCCACTGGCTACAGAAATCCCACTTCCTGCGGCTGTGTTACCAGCATTGGAGCAATAAAGTCGGTATTGGGTACTGCCTCCCAAAGTTCCCAATGGAGCAGCCAAGGTGTCAAAAGGTACAGCAGCAGCTTGGGCGCTGCTGCCACCCGCGATCGCACTACTGGCTACTGCAATATTGGGATTGACATCGGTATGGGCTGTCCCCACTTTGAGGCGATCGCCGGTTGTACCAACCAAAGTAATGGGCTTCGGAACACGCAAGCTGATCCAGTAAACCCGCGCTCCAGCCGGAACAATCAGGGGTAAATCTGAGATGTCTCTGGAATGACTCGGAACAAAGATGTCGATCTGGGTTTGGGGTGCGGTGGTAATCAGGGCATAGCCCATTGCGTGATAAGCCCAAACTTTGGGCATAAATTCCACGCGCTCACCGCGAAACCAGCTGAGGAAATTGGTTTGATTTCCTGGGAAAAGTGGTTGAGTCATTTTAATCTCCGTAAGTCCGCGCCACGGTTACAAAGCGCTCGTTGGTTAAAGCCCAACCGCCGTACATGGCCCAAATAGCAATTAAGAAACGTTGGTAATCGTCTGAGTTGTTGAGCCGAACCGAAACAGGCACTTCTGTAGCGATCGCTTCACCCACAGCCTGCTGCCCCAAGAAAATGCCCAAGTACCCGGTGCGGTTAGCAGCCCCAGTAGGGTGTAACGTGGCATTAGTAGATGCGGTGTAATTCAGATTCACCGTCGCCGTGGGCATATTGTTGGATTCAAAGAATCGCACACCCTCAAATACAAACCCTGTAGGCATTGCATCCCCAAGGAATGTTGCTTGTCCATACTGCGAACCACCAAAAATCAACTGATTGGGGCCAGAAACATAACCCTGATTTGGCGGTGGCATCTGGGGAGCCGAGAACGGCGTAATCCCTGGTTGCAAATAATTGACGGGTGTGAAGCTGGGATACTGTGCTACTGCGCGGAAGTCGGCATCTTGCCGCAAGTGCTTGATGAATCTGGGTGACGCGAGACAGTAATAGTAACCATCTGAAAACGTGGGGACATTGCGCGATCGCAATCCCTCAACGATGCCCAGTACATCATTCTTGACATCAATCTTGGGTGGGCCTGAAGCATACGTTCCACCATCGGCTACACCTTGCGGATTGTAGGTGTAGGGAGATTGCAGCAAGGTATTGATGTAAACCCTGTCCAACCATTTCCGGTAATCACGGAACAGAGTCAGTGAACCGATACTCTGGTGAAAAGCTTGAATTTGCTGTGGGTTGTATTGCCACAGTGCCCGTTGAGCCAAAAGTATCGACTCCATTGGAATTTTGAAATTCCCTGGAGCATTGGGATTGCTGGTATCACCGCCACTGGGCCCAGTGTATTCATCAACTGTGATGATGATTTTGTTTTTGAGAATATCGCGGGAGTTTGCTGTCCCGATTGTCTGAGTTGGAGCGCGGCGGCGTGATTCTAAAGTGAAGCTGTCATCTTCCCAATATTCATAGCGGTCTAGCTGAACACTCTTACCGCGAGTAGCACTAGCATCCCAAACAACTTGGGGTTGACAAACAAACTTAGCTATGAATTGGGCATCTGGTCTTAAAAGTTCTGCCCCTAAAATGCGGGGAAAATCATCATCTATCCACACAGGTTCTGACCGTTATGAAGTGGGCAACTTAGGTCAGAACTGAAATGAAATGCACTGCGCCCTGGACTTAAACCCTCCAGGGTTTTTTCATTTCCTCCAAAATCTAGAAGCGCAAGGTATTCGCCATCAAATTGGCGTTTGTTTGCCGTGCGTTGTTGTAAGCATCCACTAGTCCTTGAGCCGCATTAAAGCGATTTTGCTGCTCATTTTGGGCCATGTTGTTGTAAGTCTGCTGGCGCATCTGGTCGGCGTTCAATCCACGGCTGAATGCCAGATTTTCCATACCGACACCCTGCTGAAATTTCGTATCATTTTGGGCACGTTGGGCTGCGGCATTTGCTAGCTCGTTCAAGTCGTATCCAAGACTTTGAGCATGATTAAGAACGTCATCGTAGTTACGACCTGCGGTAGCGGCACGGCTTGCAGCATTTCCTATACCAGCACCAACAATATTGGTGGCAGCACTACCAGCGGCTCTCAATAAAGTGGGTGCTACGGCTCCAATAACAGCTTGCATACTTATCTCCTAAGACTAATTACTATTAACCAAACAAAGCAGAAAGATCCTGACTTGCAAGTTGATCGACAACCTGCCAAGCCATACTAGGATTCTGTTCCCAAGCACTTCTTAGCTTGTCGCGGTTCCCCATCACACCACCACCAGGGGGAGGAGCAGCCGGGAACGAGGGGCGACTAAAAGCAGCAGGCACGGGATTGCTGGGAGCTACCAATTGCCTTTGCTGTTGCTGTGGTGGATCTAATTGCAAGTACCACTCGGCGCACTGGGCGGGGTCTGAGAGAATTTCCCAGAGCTTTTGAATCATCAAATCCTGAATGCCACTGAATTCCCCCAGGACTACTGCATTAGTTGCCAAGGGGCCCAAAGCATCCAATGCTTGGTCTGCGATCGCAAGTGTTTGATCTTGTTGCTGAATTAATTGGGAAAATTGCCCAATAACCTGTTGAGCAACCGCAATCTGTTGTTGCTGCTGTTGGAATGCTGAAACTATTTGATCGGCTATCAACAGAGTTTGTTGTTGCGATCGCACAATATTTTCCAGCCACCCCACATACTCAGCAGCTTGGTTAGCGCTTACCCCTAGAGCGTTTGCCGTCGCCTGTCTGTTGCTGTTGGGCGAAGATGCTCCAAAGCTCTGGGGAGACTGCGATATCTGCTGGAAGCCCTGGGGGATAGGGATTCCCACTTGACTGAATTGGTTGTCCGAGATGTGCGCTGGAATTGGTGACTGTGCCACCTGGGGCGGGGACTGGGTTATTCCAGTCCGCCCTTGAAGCATATCCAACAGGCGGTTGGTAACTTGTCCCCATTCCTGGGAACTGGCTTGGGATACCTGCTGCGGCGGCTGATGAGCGGGAATCCCTTGGGGCATAAATGCCGGGGTTGGGGCTGGCTGTGGGGCTGCTACCATTTACTGTTGTTACATCGTTGTATGAGTTAGAGCCATTGCCATTTGTTTTGGTTGGGCTATTGAGTTGGTCTGCTTCGTCGTAGGTCGCACCATAGGAAAATTCCTGGGAAACCAACGACAAAGCCTGTTCTATTAGGGGAGTGATGTCAAGCCGCACTCCCAACGGCATCGTCGGATCAAGGGGGTCAGGTAATCCCAAAAAGGATTGGTATAAACCAATAAGTTGGTTAATCGCCTGAACCTTGTTTTGAGTGGTTCTATAACTAAAATTCCCACTCTGCATTGATGCGATTTCTTTGTCGGTTTTATCGGGGAATAAAAACCTCAAAACGTGTTCGGTATTGATTCCCGCCTCAGCCAGATTTCGCCCGACGATGGACTTATCTAAAATCTCCCGTGAGGTGTCTGGGAAAATTTCCGAGGTGAAACGCCATTCCATAGTGCGATCGCCCATCGGTGGCATCCCAATCACCCCACGAGGAATGGCTTTGGCATCTACAAGTAATTGGCAAATGTCATCTGTAATATCTTCGGGCGATTCTAGTTGGATGTCCTTGGGCTTAATGCTAATTTTCTGTTGTTTGTAGAGGTCGGTTAAAAGCCCAATGAATTGTTTTTTCTGGTCGGATGCGATCGCAAACAGAGATTGCCTAAATAGGTTTTCTTCTGCCAACAAAATCATCTCGAAAACTTTACATAGTCCGTAGTCATAAAGCGCAAGACATTTCTTCCTGGCGGTGGCAGCAGTTTGACCACTTCTCACTTTCACTTCATACGCCGTAGCGCCGCTATGAATTCCTAATGGGTCAGTCCCCCCCAAGGCATTGTGCAACTGCTCACGATATTCTCGCTGGTAAAGATTTTGGTCGCCACTTACAGGGTCAACTTGAATGTACCCCGCCCGTTCATCCGGGCCGACACCGCCCAAAATACTTACTACCTTTTCCCCGCCGTCAAACTGCGATCGCTCTTTCGGGTCAGATTTAGCCGTACTGGGGTAGTATCCACTTGCGCTTGCAACTGTGGGAACAAAGCCACTCATCGAAGATGCTTCTAGTACCTCAGTCCGCGATCGAGTCGTAACAAAGGTTGGATTAGCAAAAAGCGCTAAGTTCCGATTGATCGTCACCAACATCTTATCGTGGCGTTCAATTGGCTTTCTCAACCAGTGAAACTCGCTCGTCCCCGGTTGTCCTGGTCGAGTCGGGTGATTTGGAATAACCGCACAA
Organism: Nostoc sp. DedVER02; assembly: GCF_034530675.2. Lineage (NCBI taxonomy): Bacteria > Bacillati > Cyanobacteriota > Cyanophyceae > Nostocales > Nostocaceae > Nostoc > Nostoc sp. DedVER02. The sequence goes on along the minus strand of NZ_JAVRCP020000001.1, from coordinate 719,919 downwards.
GGTATAAATCCAAGGGTATTCTCTACAGTTTGGAGATTGGGATCTTGCAAGTCAATGTCTGAGGTGATGCCATTGAGATTGGGCTTTGTGCCTAAGTCATGTTGGCGAATTCTGTCCTTGGTGATTTCCAGCTTTACCCAGCGCTCCTCTTCCGTCCCTGTGGTGGCGCGGCGTTTGTAGGGGTAAGCAATTACCACGCTTTCTAATTCCCGTCCCCCTGGCTTGTAATAGGCTTTGTATTCTGGGTTGGGGTCGGTTGTCCCACCGTGAAACCAGCTAACTTCATAAGATTCACCAGTGGGACGGAGATAGAAGAGAATCTCACCGCAACTCAGGTACAAATCCCAGATGTAATCAAGGTACAAGTCCATCCGGTTGTATTTCCAGATGGAAGAGATGAATTTTTTGCGCTCTCCGGTTGGATCTTGCACCGGGTACACTTCGATTCCCCGCGCCCCAAATAATTTTAATTGAGCAAGATGATTGGCGACGATCAGCGATTCGCCGCCGCCATTGCCATCACGCTTTACAACTGCTTCAATAATTGTTTCTAGGGTCATGCCCTAAGTTGCCCTTTTAGCACAAGCAAGAGTCAGAATATGTGCGAAATTATTGAATGTGCTACTCCTGTTCAGATTGTTGAATGTCCTACTCCTACTCGAACTCGGATCAGGAGAATCTACCTGATCTGGGAACCGAAAACTGGAAATTTTCCCACAGACCGCTTTTTCACCTCAAGAGAAGAGGCAGAAATAACTAAAGATAATTTATTACGCAGTCAAGCAGACTCATTTCAAGCAAAAAGATGAAAATAAAAATTAAGATCCAAAAAGTTGAAATTGAAGGAAACTGCTTTAAGTGCGGTAAGTATTCAGCCCTCAAAATGTTGGATCTAATTTGGGTGTGTGATAAATGTTGTGACCATGTGCGATAGTTTCTATATTACGAAGATGAAATTTGTATTTCATTACTCTTCACCATCCCAAACAAAAACCCCATCCATCCAAGGAGTTACAATAATGCGTATTCCTCTAAACCAATGACTAGGATTAACACCTGGCTTGTTGCTACGTAAGGCGGCTTCGTGGTCGTAAGGCATTGTAAAACAAATTTCTTGGGGGCTGGATCTAAGATTTCTAAAATGGGAATACCCCATAAAAATATATTTTGGAAGCCTGTTCTTGAAAACGTAGTAACTTTCAACATATCGCCAAGTGGCTTCGACGATATCTTTATCTAAATCAATGGAAACTCTTTCTATCTCTCCAGTAACCCTACGATACGTAATATCAACAAGATTCCTTCTTCTTAAAAAAATCCAACAAAGTAATGCTATTTGTTTTGTAAAATCAAATAACAAAAAATCCCAAAAGCTTGTGTTTTCTAATAACCAACGCTTAGGTACAACTTCTTGTAGCAATGATGGAACTTGGGTTAAAGCTATAGACTGGACAATACAAATCTTGTTTGGCATAGTAGCGTGATCTAAGGGCTTCCAATCTACACAACCATAGAGAATAGATCAATTTCTGGCAAACACACGAAAATGTTCTAGTAAGCTTTACTAGAATACTTTCATTCTTCGTCCAAACTCGACAGAAGTATTTCAATTTGCCTTTGCAACGCTTCAATGCGTTTGCGGGTCTGAAGTCCTTGAACAGCTAGGTTGTAGGTGGTGCTACAGCCTATCCCAAGGTGCATGGTTTTGACCTTTCTATCTTTGTGATAATCTTTACCCTGACTTTGCCAAAAGGCTTTTTGCCCCTCACTCATTCGCATCGGGAATACTGGGTGGTGACTCCACAACTTCCAGTATTCATAAGTGCCATAGGGTCTTTTGACTTTATAGGTGCTGAGGTGACACCCCGCTGGGGGTACAAACCCCTGGTTTTCTAGTTCTTGTATTTCAGTTCGCAGTTGCTCAATGCGTTGGCGGCGCTCTTGGGCTTCAACTTTTTTGAACTCCCTCGCCTTATCCCTCATCACTTTGCGATAAGCATCGGCAATTTCCTTGGGTGCAGGAGTTGGCATCACAGCATCCCGGTATATTGCCCAAATTCCCTGTACCTTCTGAAAATCGTGCCAGCCGTCAATGGTCAAATCCTCAATCAGGCGCAGCTTATACCGCCAGTTGTTAAACTGCGGCTCCCAATGATCGATCATTGCCTGTTTGATGTTCTGCAATTCTTCTGGTTCATCCACCAACAACCACGCGATCCGAACGTTGGGTATCGCTGCAAGATGAGTGTGCTGCTGGTTAGCAATCCATTTTTGGTTCAGGTTAACCGTGCAGTCTATGTACAGAATTTGGTCATCCGCTCCCAGACAAAAGTAGATTGCTGGCACTCTTGGGAGAGTGGCTCGATTGTCTAGCGAGCAAGATGGTAGCTCGCGCGGGTCAATTCCCCCTGGTGGTGATGGTTGTGCTGTTTCGTCAATGCTGTCCATAGGGTTTACTAGTCGCAGTATTCTAGTAAAGTTTACTAGAACAGTTGCGGAATTTGACCAGCGACTTCCAGTAATCCAGCTACAGCCTATGCTTTGTGGGTGCGATGCCTACGCACCCATAGAGAAATTTTCCCAAAAACTAGAGTTACTGTTGCCAGTATTCAGGGTGCGGAATATCAATATGCTTACTTGCGTCAATAAACCATCTTCTATCAATATATTTAGGTTCATGCCACTCAAGAAAAAGGTTTACTGGCAAATTGAACAATTGATTTCTTACTGCAATACCAATTTCCTCTTGAATTGGCAAGGGTATAGGCTTATTCCATTCCATAAATTTAAGTTTTAACCAACTTCCAGTTTACGCCGTCCCATCAACCCGACAAGGCAGTAAACCAAAGCATCCACACAATCATCCTTGTCCATCGCCCCAAAATTAATCAGTTCGTCAACCAATCGCCCCATCATCCGGTACTGGTTGAACGTGACTAACCCATTTTGGAACAAACCCGACACCCCGCGCAGCCGTTGTAATTTATCCCCTTTGGTGGTGGGCTGCTGATATTGAATATTGAAAATCTGCTTTTCATTCACCAGGTAGTGAGTGAAATCGCCCTTGAGAGAACTTTGATAAGCCACAGCTTCGGCACACAGCATCGTCGAAAGTTCTCCCCAGTCTTGCCACAGTTCAATAATTTGGTCGAGTTTTTCAATATTGCCGCTCCATCGACCCCGCCGGATGTCGAGAATATAGAATTGGTTGCCAACTCGTCCACCCAAAACAAATACTGTGTAGTCGGCTCGTTCTCTGAGTGAGGCTGATAAGTCACCTCCAATGCACAGCGAATCGAATTTTTCAGGAAACTCACCATACTTAATCCAAAGTGGATCGATGGAGGTTTCGCTAGACCGCATTACCCGATTTTGGTATTGGAATGAGAAGATTATCGGCTTGCGTTCTCTTCGGTCTTGTAAGCTTTCTAAGGTAAAACGTTCGGGCCAGTAGCTTGCCTCTTCTCCGTTTTCGTCATCAATAATTGCCTGCTGTTCGATCAATTTCCATCCCTTGGCTGGAGTGAAATCCGTGCAATGAATATCATCGGCACGAAAGCGAGTACCGATATTCACAAACCGTCCCCCAGGCTTCAATGTCGGGTCGATAACCTCCGAGTAATTGGTAGTAATTTTTTCTCTAACATCCGGGTTCTCAATGCTTTCGGATGACTTGATGATGTCATCAAATACCACCAAGTCACTGCGGCGACTGGTGATTGAACCGGTGATACCTGTGGCGTAAAAGGTGTAATCGCTGTCAAGGCTATCTACACCTGCAAAGTCTTTCCTAATCTCCCAGTCGGTATCACTCCATCTTTGTCCCGGCAGGACGTGGGGAAAAACTTCTCGGTACTTGGCGCTTTTGATAATCCGCTTGATAATCCGCGATCGCGACAGCGCTACCGACTCAGAGTAGCTGACGTAAATAATTTGAATGCCGGGATTGTGACCAATCACCCACGCCACCCAAATTGCGATCCAGGTACTCTTGGCACTTCCCCTTGGTGCAAGAATGCTGAGGTTATCGCCAGCGATTAATCCTAGTGCTTGTGAATTTTTCCCAGTGACTAACTCTTCTAGCCAATTACGGTGATGCTTCGCCGCCTTTTTGCCCGCTACATATTCACCGAAGCAAGCAACATCATTCCAAGCCTGTAAAGCCTCCGGCGATCGCGCGGCAATAGTGGCTACCCTGGCAGCATTACGCGCTTTGTCTCTATACTGCTTATAGACTCGTGTAGCCATACTTACTTATGAATAAAGCAGAGTTAATCCAAGCCACAGCAACCAAAGCTGGAATCAGCCAAAAGCAAGCTGAAACCGTATTGAATGCCACCCTCGAAACCATTGTTGAGACAGTCTCCACCGGAGGGAAAGTTGTCCTTGTGGGGTTTGGCTCATTTGAAGCTAGAGCTAGAAAGGAACGTGAAGGGCGCAACCCCAAGACAAACGAAAAAATGGTTATTGCAGCTACCATCGTCCCTGCCTTTAGTCCTGGCAAACAGTTTAGGGAATCCACGGCGGCTACTCTTCCTCAAGCCGCGTGAGTACCCCGGTAGCGGCTTCTGCTAGTGCTGTTTCAAAGGGCGTGTCGGTAAAGATTAGTCTCAACTCTTGAATTGCCCGATACGCCCCCGCCGTCTCCAAAGCTTTGCGATCGCGCACATACTTAAAGCTATTTACCGCCTCCGCACAAGCCCGAACCTCCCGTGACAATTGTGGGACTGCCACCAGCAATTGCTCTAACCTCATCTCCCCCATCCCACCACGTTCATCCAAAGCCTTCATCAAATCGTCAATGAGATTGGCATTGATGATCAGCAGTTTTTGTAAAGCATCCTCAACCTCCACACCAGAGAATGCGATCGCAAGGGCATTGAACTTTCTCGCCTCATCTCCCACTGGGAAAAATGCCCGATACCAATTTTGTACAGCTGACTGAGAAACCTTGTACCCCCACTCCTCCAGCAGTTGCCGAATGGCAGTAGTGTTGCGGTTGTGCTTGCAAAATTCATCAAATTCCCGCAGCCGTTCGGCACTCATACTTGAGCGCACTTGATCCACCTTGTGTTGTGGGGTGTTCCTAGTCACAGATACCTAGAGTTGGTGAGAGTTAACGTCTGTTGCGGAAAGCTGCGATCGCAGCCGTGCGATCCTCAGACTTTTCACGTTGTTTTATTTGGCTACGAAGCCCAGCCATATCACGATCCTGCCCAAAGCCCGCCTGCTGCATTCGCTCACGGGCGGCAATTTGGGCTGTATCTCGCCGTTCCTGTGAACTCAAGGAATCCCCCTGCAAAGTGCGATTTTGATTGAATTCCTGACCACTAAGAGCTTGGCGTTGGCTTGCAGACTCGCTTTGCATGGTGCGATTTTGATCGAAATCCTGCCGACTAAGGCTTGTACGTTGAGCAAAGTCGCGCTCCGATTCTTGTTGGCGATACCCAAAGGCTCTAGAGGCATTGGTCTGGGCTTCTTGCTGCCGCTGATCAAACCCGACTTTCCAGATATCTTGCAATTGCTTGAGGCGGTCAGCCGCTTGTTGTTGAGCATTGGCTCTAGGGTCTTTCACCAAGCTAGTAGCAGAAAAGCTGAAGGTGGCCATTAAAACCACCTCCAAGTCGATTGGCCAGAATTCCCTGACAGTGTAGCTAGCCTCTCTTGGGCTGCTGATTGTGCCTCTTGCATTTGCAGTTGGCGATTGAAGTTGTTTGTCGCTGAGTTATCAACTTTGTATGTGCTGGTGATAGTTTTGCCTGCTTGCTTTGCATCCCAGTCCTTTTCCTGCATCCGGCGATTAAAATCATTCTGCTTGTCTCGTTCGGCTAAATTGGCAGCATCAATATTCGCATTGCGCGATCGAGTATAGGCAGCATCTTGGTTTTGATTTCCCAGGTAAGACTGTGATAAGGCATCTTGATTCGCCGCTTGCTGAGAAATCCTCAGTAAGGTGGATGGATCGTTTCTTTGCTGCAAAAACCGACTTGGTGCTTCACTGCTTCTAGAGCCGGTTGATGTGTTTATTCCTGGCATATTGGTGGGAACTTAACTCTGTCCTAAGTTGCCCCCAGAGCAGGTATCGCCGATTACAATTGAGAACTACGGTTCTCAAAAGTAATTTATGAATGAAGAATTAGCGAAAAAAGCATATATTGCCTACGGTCGAACAACAGACTTCAGAAACTATCAAGGCTTACCCATGCCTGAATGGGAAAATCTCCCACAAAGTATCCAGGAAGCTTGGGTAAATGCTGCTAGTGCGATCTCAGATCAAGCCCATTTGAACCTGCACAAATTAGCCGTTGCTCGTTGCTGCTGGGAAGTAGTGGCAGGTGCAATTCCGGCTTTACCACAGAGAGAACTGACAAGACGATTTATATTGACACAATCGGAATGGGAATCCGAAGAATCCCCCAAAATCTTTGCTAGCCGCATGACTGAGGCTTATGATTATGCGCGATCGCTCAATAGTCCACAGCATTTGAATTGGGTCAATGTTTCATGGATTTGGTATTAATATGAAATATTTTTTGGACACCGAATTCATTGAAGACGGCAAGACAATTGACCTAATTAGTATTGGTATTATTTGTGAAGATGGGCGTGAATTTTACGGTATCAACTGGAATTGCAATTTTGAACTAGCTAATAATTGGGTCAAGAAAAATGTTTTAGCTCAACTACCATTTCGTCCTTGCGATCTGCCCAGCCTAACCCACGGCGAACCTATAAATAATTGGTATAACCGCACCGATTTGGCTAAAGAAGTTGCGATCTTTTTAGGGTGTGATTACTTGGGGCTTGGAAAAAAGCCAGCGTTTGCACTTCGCAATGATGCACCCAAGCCTGAGTTCTGGGGTTACTACGCTGACTACGACTGGGTTGTGTTCTGTCAGATGTTTGGAACCATGATGGAGTTACCAAAAGGGTTCCCAATGTATTGTAGGGACATCAAGCAGTGGTGTGACCAACTAGACAATCCCAAGCTGCCAGAACAGAAGAAAGGTGAACATAACGCGATCGCAGATGCAAGGTGGAACAAGGCAACGTGGGAATATTTACGAAAACTGGAAGAAGATATGGCTTTTGCAAGACAACCAATATCATTCAAGCCAGGAAAAATTGTCCCTGTTTTAGACGATGTGGCAGTACAAGAGAGAGATGACGATGACGAGTAAATGCCAGTACGTCCAATACTTATGAGCCTAAATCTTGATGAACTAAAAAAGCTTGTTGATGATTTTAAACAGCAGCCTGAACCGATACCCTGCGGCGTGGTTTTTCGCCTAGCACTGAAAGAGGCAATAATGAACCACTTCCCAAAAGCAGATGATCGGGGTTGCCTACCGATTATTGGATTGCCTATATATTTTGATGCCCAACAGCAGGAAGACTGTTTGGTGTTTGAAGATAGGGAGCTATTGATTGCCTATTTAAACCGAGATAAAGACCCGCAGGCATGGGCGATGCAGTTAGTAAAACATCTGCCTAACCAATTATCTTTTGATGAGCCATTGCCACCTAGAATCCCAGAGATGCCACCAATTGATATTGGATAGATGTTCTCACTTCGCTTTTATCAGGGGTAACTAAGACATGAGCAAACAAATTCAATGTCCTCAGTGTGGGAAAATTTCGCACAACCAAAACGATATCACTCACAAATACTGTGGTTGCTGTCATCAATTCCACAGCGATATGAAAACCCCAAGTTTTCAGCCCCAAAAACAAGTTCAAAATTTTTCTGGCACTTAGAGTTGAAACTCGATCGCAATTCCCGCAGCTAAAAATAAAGTCTGTCGATGCCCTATAGCCTAGTCTCCGTGGGAATCATAGGGTTATAGGATTGGGGGAGACTATTGATGTTTGAACTATTTAAAGAGTATCGGAAAAATCCAACGCGGCGGCTCCGCGATCACATCTTCAACCACCACTACAAGCTAGCTTGTGAGATTGCCCATCAATTTAAAAACTGCTGCCAAGAACCGTTTGAAGATTTACTGCAACTGTCCTCAATAGGATTGGTGACAGCGATCGAACGCTTTGACCCAGACCGAGGCAATGCGTTCAGTTCATTTGCTTGTCCGTATATCAAGGGTGAGATTTGTCATTACCTCAGAGACAAGTCAAGTACAATTCGGATTCCGCGATCACTCCAAGCTCTATACCAACGGGGGCGTAAGTTGCATCTGAGCGATCAACAAACGGCTCACGCACTCGGATGCAGCGAATGGCAATGGAGAGAAGCTAAGGCTGCTTGTGCTAACCGTCTGCCTTTAGACCTTGATGATTTGCTCAGGGCTACAGCGCGGGAACCATCTGAGTTCTACATTGATGACCAGATTGCAAAAAGGATTTTATCACTGCAAGTTCATTTATCAACTAATGATAAGCAGACTGAAAATACTTCTGCCATAGAACCGTTACCACTAGCCAATCTTGACGATGTAACCCGCGAGCTATTGGAGATGCTGTTTTTTGAAAGACAGCCACTTAAAGAAGTGCGGCGGGCTGCGATCGCATCTGGTATCAAAGCCAAAGATGTCAAACCTTTACTACTCAGTGCTGTGTTAAGTGTCGGGTAGGACAACGCAAGCCTTGAGGTTGTGGTTTGGATTTTGTAATTCTTGGGAAATCCTCTCTTTGAGCAAGCCCAACCAATCCAACCGCTCAAGCTGACTATCCCAGCTTAATGATGGGAACTTCTTGTGGTGTGGAATTCTGAGGGCATGGAGGGCAACACCAAGAACGGCTCGAAAAGGCGCAGCTTCTCTAAGTGTGCTGCTTCCAATTCCAAATCCTTGCAAGTCAACATCCCAAATACCAATGGGATGAATGTTGCCATTGCGTTGGATGCGAAATACTGCAAACCGATGCGTAAGCGGAGAGTTGATCTGATAACCCACAGGTGGGATGCGGATGGGGAAGCCATCGAATTCCCCAACCAAGTCCCAAAGCAACTCTCGCAAACGATCAAGGGTGATGAGGTAATCAAATTGCCCGTAGGCGGAAATAATTCTATAGGTGGCGACTTCTCCTGAAGTTTCGCGTTTGATTCGCAAAACGGCGCAGTTTTTCCCATCCCATCGCTTAAGGATTTTTGAGTAAGCACGGCGTTTTTTGCGCGGACGGAGGAGTTGTTTGACCCACCGATGTATTTGTTCGAGCCATTTTGTGACCACATCTTATTTCTTCCCAACATAGAAATTGGACAAGAAATAGCTGACTCGCTCGGTGGGGGAAAATCTAATCACTCCTCCCAGCCCAGATATCATGGCAATCCGTTCTATGGATTCACGGAAAGCCAAGTTACCCGCCCAGGCATCCTTCATGGTGATTCCTACTGGGAGAGCAAGGAGGAGCCACAGCAGTATCTCAAATGGATCTAGATAAATTTTCCGGTCTTTTTGAAAAACCAGGGTAATACCATCATCCCGTCTGCGGTTGGGACAAGTTAGTGGGCATTGTTCGTCGGGCTGCTTGAAGGACTCCACTGCTGTAAGTGATGAACTATACCCTAAGTTGCCCTAGCTTGCTGCTTGCAGAGCTAATTCATTGAGTGTGGTTTCTAGCCAGCAAATATCTTCTATGGTTAGCAATAGCTTCGCTCGTCGCCATATCTCGGAGATTTCTTTTTGCTCGTAGCAGGTGGTCAAGGCTTCACTCAACTTTGATAGTCGCTCAGGGTTTTTATTGCAGATAGCAGAAATTAGTCTAATAGTCGCCCAGCCCTTACTGTCGTTGATTTCCATAATCAGTTTATATATTGATATTCAATTGTCTGAATAAAGGTTACAAAAATAACTCAGTGTAGGTACTGGAGTTAGGGCAGCTTAGAACATGGAAGAAGCTGCTTTGATTGAAAGCAATACCTCGGCACTGACCAATAACCCGGCTGCTGTTTATCTTGCGTCGTTGGGCACGGGCAGCCGCCGCACTATGAGACAGGCGTTGGATGCGATCGCAACTCTCGCCACTAATGACACCTGCGACGCGATGACCTGCCCGTGGGGGCTGCTGCGGTATCAGCACACAATGGCGATTCGCAGCACGTTGATGGAAAAGCACGCCCCTGCAACTGCAAACAAGATGCTGGCAGCGCTGCGGCGGGTATTGAAGGAAGCGCAGCGCTTGGGGCAAATGTCGGCTGAGGATTACGCCAAGGCTAGCGATATCAAGCGGGTAAAGGCATCTGGTTTGCTCAAGGGGCGATCGCTCTCTGCTGATGAACTGGGAAAATTACTCAATGTCTGCGTTGAGGATAAATCAATATTTGGTGTTAGGGATGCCGCAATGTTGATGGTGTTGCGAATTGGGCTGCGACGGTCTGAGGTGGTCAAGCTGGATTTGTCGGATTTTGACCCAACTGAAGGCAGCGTGAAGGTGAGAGGCGCGAAGGGTCGCAAGGACAGAATTGTATTTTTCCCAGATGCCGCGATCGCACTTGTGGAAAATTGGGTAAAAATTAGGGGTGATGACCCTGGCCCGTTGCTACTCCCCATTAGTAAATCTAGTAACCCGGTGTGGCGACGGCTTTCCGATCAAGCTGTGATGTTTATCATGCTGACGCGGAGTGTAACCGCAGGTGTTAGCAATTTCACACCCCATGATTTTAGAAGAACTTTTGCTGGTGACTTATTAGATACAGGTGTTGTAGATATTGTCACCGTGCAAAATCTACTTGGGCACAGCGACCCAGCGACCACTGCCAAGTATGATAGGCGGGGTGATGCCGCGAAGAAACGGGCGGTTAATCTGTTGAGTTTGTAAGCGCCCTTCAATATTTAATACCAACATTAGAGTGAAACTCCTTAAGCTCCTGCTCAAGACCCCCAAATACCTCAAATGCCTCATCCTCGCTGATATCATCAGATCCAAGTCCTCTTGTAAGTGAAAACATTATGAGCGCTCCAGCATAGAAGGCTCGTCTCATTTCTTGCTTTTGAAGAGCAGAGGCGTTTTTAGGTACGACTGCTTTCTCAAAATCTTGCCATTCCTCTTGAAGTCGTTGCTTTTTAGTCATAGATTTCACAAAATTACCTATGTAATATCTTTATAAACTCTGCATTATTACATAGGTAGTTTGGGTGTTGGGCATTGGGTATTGAACATTGGCAGAATCTTCACAGTTTCAAGGTGCTTTTTCTGAGGGCAACATCAAGCGCAGGCATTGACACTGGAGGAAGCCATTAGCATCTCCTCTTCCATGAAAAAGCTTTCTGTATTTTGCATTGCACTCGCCGCTACCCTCACACCTGCTGTTGCAAATGCTCAGATGGTAATTATGGGTGGTGATGGATCTTATCTGGGACTAGTAAGTGATGATCGCTATGCACAGGAATCTATCTGCAATCGATATGGTAGCTATGGTAGCCCCTATGAAGAAGGTAGTATTTTCAACAAGAACGGAACTTACGGGGGTAGGTACTCTGAATTGGGAGCATACAATACACGAGCAGGTAGACCCCCAGCATTAGTAGAGAATGGGCAGGTGGTATTGATTATCTCAAAGGACACAAGTTTAAATCCCAACTTAAGGATTGACCCTGATATGTTACGGGTTCAAACTTGTGGAGAACCTCTGTAGTCATTGGGTATGGGGCATTGGGCATGGGGGGCGATCGCAATCAATTCGTAATTCGTAATTCGTAGCTGAAGAAGTGCGATCGCAGACCTGAGTAATGAGTTAGGAGTAATGAGTCAGGAGTAATGAGTTAGCAGTGCGATCACACTCCTCAAATCAAAAGCGTAAAGTTTGACTCATCAACCATGCGCTCGTTGCTCTGTCTTGGTTGTGAGCATCCAAGACGATTTCAGCCATTGACTTAGACGAACACCGCGCACCTAATAGCGTTCGAGGTTTTACCATTGGGGTTTTACTGGGTAGGTGTGAAATTTTCCCAAGGATTACGATCGCATCAATCGCATTCTCTAATTACCTATGTAATGAATTTGGGAGTTGATAGTATTTCATAGGTAATTAGAGAATGGGCATTGGGCATGGGGCATTGGGAATGCGATCGCATTTATAGGGAGGGGGCAGGGGGGCAGGGAGCAGGGAGAGAGGTGTGATCGCAAAGGGTTACTTGCCCGTTAGTTGTTTTTCTGATTCTGTCAAATCTCCATCCGGTAAATCAGGCTCGTACTCTAGTAATTCTCCAGGCTGGCAATTTAAAAATCGGCAAATACTATTCAATCGCTCAGGTGTAAGTCGAGGCATTTCGTCTGTTTTTCGCAGTCGATAGAGCGAAACTTCTGTAATCCCTACAAGTTCAGCCAAGTCTTTACTTTTGATCCTCTTCCTAGCCATAACCTCATTAAGTTTCCACCTGATCACTGCATTACCCATAAAGCCTACACCTCAATAATAGTAATGGTATTGATAAACCTATTAGTATACTACTTGCTCATATTTTTAGGTCAAACATATATAAATATGGTTTTGAATAATATTAGTTATCTTTGGTCTACTATAAATAGTAGTGAGAAGTCTTGACGTTAGATATTAGTCTGGCGTATATTTATATTCATAAGGGCAGTGAGAATTTTTCCCACTCCCCACTCACTACCCCCTCCCCGACCTACCATGTCCACCATCTACACCAAAGCCGCCGCTCTCCGTTTACTCCCTTTCGCAATCAAGATTGAAGCAATCCGCGAATTTCGTAATTGTATCCAGGTGACTTACACGGTTAAAGGCGGTCGTAGATGTTCCACCTTCCTGAGCAAAAAAGCGTTTCTGGTTGACCACAAGGCAATCCGCGCCCAAGGTTCAACCCAGGTGGAAGTAACGGAGGTACACGGTGGGGCGTATGTGGTGAAGTCGAAGGCTAACCACTACACAGTGCGACCAGGGCAAATTGACCCGCGCGATCGCTGTGAATGTGGAGACTGCCACTGGAGGGGGGCGAAATGTAAACACCAAATCGCGGTAGAGCAGTTCCAGTTCCGCGTTGAGCGCCAAGTCAGGGCGGCTTAAGGGGCGGGGGCTAAGTCCCCCCCACTGCCAATTCAAAAACATAGGAACCAGTAACAAGAACCCGCCAGGTAGTTTGCCACAGCAAGCATTACGTCGATGCCGCCCTGGAAGGGAGATACAAGGTTTTAGTGAATATTGTCCAATAATGAATTCGGCAGTCACCGCCTGCCGAATTTAACCATTCCATCCAAAGATGCTGCGATCGCAACTCCCTGGATGCCGCCCTGGGTGGGAAACGTCGTTTCAATCCCTGACAGGGATTTTAAGGGCAGCCGCTAACTCTCAATCCCGCCCAAAGAGGCGGGTTTTTTAATGTTGAAAGTTGAGTAAATTCCAGTGAATTCGTGAATGAGAACTCAAGAATTAACCACGACTTCCTTAGATGATCGTGCCCCTGGAATAGTGTTTTTCCCCAAAGCGCAGATGTGCAGCGTGCTAGAAATTTCACCCAGCACACTAGACCGTTATCGCAATGACTTGATTGAAGAAGGCGTGCCCAGATTTGAGTGGTACTTCTACTCAATCGGCTACGAGAGAGATTCGGCAGAGTGCTTATACCAATACGCTCAACTGATTAGGGAACGACGCAAAGGCAGGGCAAAGGCGGAAATTGTAAACCACATGAAAAAATTTTGGGAGAAATATGACTCAAACCAATCGTAGAACAGGTAGAGCCGGCGACAAAATTGGCGACCAACCAACAGACCAGCAGCAGCCACAAACGGGTGGCAGTGAGATGAACGACACGATCATGTCGCTGTCGGTGGACATGAAGCAGAGCATGAAAAAAGTTGTCGCTTCCACGTCTGTGATGCTACTCATGCAAGACTATGCTGCTGGTGACTATGGAATTACGCCAGAAGTCCTTGCTCACTTCTCTGGAGGAATGCTATCCCCTTTGGAGGCACAACACCAGGCGCTACTGGAGGGGCGAACGCTAGAAATCAAAGCGCTGCCCTCCTCTGGCGAATCAACTGGTACATCTTCCTCTACCTGCTAGGAACCCAAGGTATGCAGCAGCCACATCCACACCCAGAAGTTGACAGCACCAACATGATTGGCTGGCAGCCCGTGTTTGCTACCAATCGCCCCGCCACTTCCTCAAGCAATCAAAGTATCATCCCCATGCTAGGACTTGGACTCGTGGCTTTAGTCCTGGCTGCGGGTGGTGGGGTTCTATTCAAAGTACATCAATCTATGGATAGTCAAAAAGCAGTATGGCAACAAGAAGCGATCGCACACGAACGAAGCAGAATCATGGAGTGCATAACACCAAAATAAGAGGAGTTATCGCCGACATTTTCCGCGCTGGTGCAATAACGTCTCTTTGGGGTGCAAGTTTCTTGGGGTCAGCGGCGATTGGATTTTATGGGATTGAAATTATCGCTGCCAACGTAAATTTAAACGTGACTAGGGCTTATAACTGGCAGGGTTTAAAAAACGGTTGTGTAGGAGGCTCACTGGTGGCAATATCCAGTTTCTTGGGTAACGCGGTCATAGGAACAGCGATTCACGAAGATGAGGAGGAGGATGAATAATACAACCACAGGAGGCAATTTCACAGGAGAGAACCCGGATAATCCAGTGCGACGCAGTAAGGGAAAAATTAGAAACCCTATGCTCTATCCAATTCGCACTGGGCGAGAGAAATCAAGCGATGCAGCCTTATTCTTGGGAGGGATTTAAGCGGGAGAACCGAGAGACGTTTGACAAAGCAGCACAACTCTACAGGGAAATCATTGAATTATGCAAGACGCAACCAACACCACCGTAATAGGATTACACCTGACCACAGGAGACAACTACACCAACCCCGCCAGACCACAAAATCGCTCGTTGACAGTCTCGCCTGGGGGAGTAACTAGTCAAGAGAAAGACCTGCAAATTGCCAGATACAAAAACATCGGCAACGCTTGGGATACTCTAGCCGCCGAACAAGAAACGCTGAAGAAAAAGCACGTCGCTCATCAGAAACTATTTGAAGCGGGACAGGCACAGGTAGCAGCTGGTACAGCACTCACCAAAGCTTCGACATCGTGGAATAAGTTTCAGTCCGCCGTTGCGGAGAACCGCATTTCTCGGAATGAAGCGAGGACTGCGATCGCAGCTATCCCAATCGAAATCGAGCGCCAGAATGTCGAACTGGAAAAGAAACGAGAGAACTTGATTAAGTCCAGGATGGAACTTGAGGAGCTAATCACAGCCAACAAGGTCAAACGGGTAGACCTAACCCACCAAACAGTCCTACGTCAACTCGACGGCATTGAGGTGCAAGTTAGACTTCCAGACCTGATGCAGAATATCTCAGGGCTAATCCCGCCGGCTGAAATCACCATGATTGTGTAGCAAATTCAAATGTATTGGCTGACCCTTTACACAGTAGTTTTCAGTGGTGCGGTGATATTGGGAAGATTGATTCTCATTATCAAACCGCACCTTTTTCTTTTGCTCACAGCCTTCTCTCTCGCCTTATATGGCTGGTGGCACTGGCAAAAGCACTACGGAGAAATCAATCCAAGCGATCGAGAAATATGGCTTAAGTCATGCGTAATTTTGGTAGCAGTCCTGGGTTACGGACTGGGATATTTGTGGAAGCGATGAGCATTGCATCCCTAACGGTGGGGATGTGGGAGCCTGCGGTTTTGTTGCCGACTGCGATCGCAAGCTTTTGCGGTTCAGTTTGGGTGCTGAGAAAACTTCCCGGACTGCCAAGACGTAACGATTTAATAGCATCCGCCCACCGAGCAAAGTGGCGCGAGACTGCCTTGGGTGAGGTGGAAAAGACAGCTATTGAAAGACTGGCAGAGATTGAGGAAAAAGCCAGCACCCTTGTCTCCCTCCGTGAAGGACTGCAAGCCAAAAGCATTCAGTTGCAAGAGTGGGAACAGGGACTACTAGCAGCTGAAGGGAAACTGCGAGAACTGCTGACAGAAACTGAGGAGCATTATAAACAGCTTCTCAAGCAGCAGGCAGAGCAGTACATGGCGGAAATTCGCCTCCGTGAAGGGACTATCGCTGGTTTGCAGCAGAAAGTCATGCGGATGGCGAACAGGCCAGATCCTAAACAAGGGTTCGCGGCGTGGGTTGCCCAAATGCTACTGGATGCTCTGGAGCAAAACCAAGTCTATTGCCGACTGGTGGCGTTTCAAAAAATCCCCGGTGTGCGTGAGGTTAGCATCTGGGTAGAATTAGAGCCGATTGCAGTTGAACCTGGGTATGCCAGGAAGCTGGAGGGGTTGTCTAAGGAGGTTGCCTCACTGGTAAAGTTGGGTGAGCCGGCTATCCAGTGGGACGAGGACGAGTGTATTTGGGAATTTCGATTTTGTCCGAAATACGAAACCGAAGAATCCCTGTTGGCTAATGTCATCGATGACCCGAAAGAATTACCCGCCGTCATCGAACCGGACGACCCCGATTGGTTCCGCCGTGCCATTCGCGTTTCCTTCAGCTGCCTAATTCATGGGGCTATGGGTAGCGGGAAATCAGTATTGGTATCCAACTTGATTTGCTGTGCCCAGCAAGAGTTAGAGGTAGTCTACGGCATACCGCCCGAACTGGTAATTATTGATCCGAAGTTCCCCGACTCAGAATGGATTATTGGCGGAAAGCGAATCAAACCAAACTATCGCGGCTGGGAAAGTGCGATCGCGGGTGTAACTGACATGGGCGAAGAAGTGAACCGCCGCTTACAGGAAGCCAAAGCAGCAGCTGAAGAAATCGACGATGAATTATTTTCAGACCCCAACTATCAGCTACCTTTACCAGAGCGAATTCCCACTATTTGGGCTATCGATGAAGCATCAGGGCTTCACGAGAGATACGCCAAAGAATTCTCAGAGCCTCTGAAGGACACCTTTTGGACAGGGAGAAGTACCAAAAATCTTGCGATCGCAATCGGGCCTAACTGCAACATTTCTAATTACGGTTTGCAGCGCCCTGATGCAGATAACGCCACCCGGTTCTTCCTGGGGGCTGCAATGTCCCTCAAAGGGCTGGACGAATTAAGGTTGACAAGGGAACTGAAAACCAAACTCAGACAACAGATTTACGCTCGGCTGGCATTGGTGCGGCAACGGAAATTGCAAGGCATCGACAAGCCGGAGGAACAATACTTTGGCTTGGTGGCAATTCAAAACGAGATGCCATTCATTGCTCAGATGCCACCGCCCAATGCTTTTGCCTTTGGTCAGGAGATGGAACTCAGGGAGACTGAGGTTGAAACCATTGAAGATTTAGTAGAGCAAGCTGACTGGGAAGAGAGCATACGCTCGCTCCCTGAAGAACTGCGGATCGTAGCTGAGTACGCCAAACGCAAGAAGGGGGATTGGGTGGCGGCGCGGGATATCAAGCGTGATCGCAACCGTGGGAAAATTGCTCAGTCAACGCCAGAAGAGGTTAGGCAGTGGTTTGCTCGGCTGGCTGCAATGGGAATTGGGGAGGTGATGGGAAGTGGCACAGCCCTCAAATTCAGAGTGGAATGATCGGTACGATTTGCGATCACAGGAATTGCACCAGAAAAACTGGAGTGAGATTTCTTGGGAAGTGCGGCGGACTACTGGTGGTAAATGTGTGCTGTGCGATCGCGCCGCCACTTGCACCCATCACACTTGTTATTTTGGGCCCTATAAGGCTGGGGTGGATTTATTTGGATTGTGCGATCGCTGTCATACCCAGGCACACCAGTCTAGAAATTGGCGGCGGTACTCAAATCATGGGGTGTGGCGTAATAAGAATACCCCCAGTTTTTATAAGAGACTAAGACTTGGATGGTTGTCAAAAATATGAGCAGAAAGATTGAATTTTCAATGGACGATAGACAGTCCAAATTTGTATCAAAAATTTTGATGGTATCAGGACTTGCAATACTATTAGGAACCCTAATAATTCATAAAATAGATGAATACCAAAAACTTTGTCAAAGCCAGACTAAAGGGCAAAATTATCGAAGTGCAAATCACCGCTTCATCAGAAGAGATGGCAGATAAATTCTTTGATATGCTTGAATCTTTGGTTGCCAAAGGTTTCCAGGTTGACTTAGAGCAAGCTTGGAAAAAAGACTCTGATGATGAATCGTAATGCAAGCGCCACATACCCTTGAAGAAGCCCAAGCATTTTGCTGCCACCAGCTTTACGCTGACTACCACATTTGCATTTACGCTGGTGGGGGCAGCGCGAGAGAGCATGATATGTATTGGGCATTTGTCATCTGCATTTCAATCCCTAATAGGGATTCGCCGACATACCCATCCAAATAAGCCCTCTTAGTTTCAATCCCTGATAGGGATTCAGCCCCCTGCTCATTCTATCAGGGGGAGTGCGATCGCACTCACTGGGAAATTTTCTAAGTTTTCAATCCCTAATAGGGTTCAGTGCTAGCTCTCTACTGATTTTACAGCAGAGAGCGAGGGATTGCGATCGCACTCAGGCAACTTCTATTTCTTCTGCCTGTGTTTGTTTTTTGGATCGTCTTTGTGGGATATCTTCTATTTTTCTGATTTCAAGCAAATCGCCTACGTCCTTGCCAAAATAGCTACACAAAGTCTCAATCGTGCCTGTATCAATACGATTGAATTGATTGGTAAACAGCCGATTGACTGTCGTTACATCTAAACCAGTCTCCCTGGCTAGTTGTCGTTGAGACAACTGGGGATTTTTTTCGGCCATGAGAATGGCGAGGCGACAATACACTTTTTTCATGCCTCCATTTTACTAATCCCTTGAATATAGTACAATCTAGGGTTTAGTACAAACAATGTATGTTTTAGCGCAAACAATATTTGCTGTAGCCCTTGACAACTGTAGGCATTAGCGCATACATTAGATGTATAAAGAGCAATGAGAAAAATTCCCAGAGTTCTTTAAATTAAATGTCTCATAGCATCCGGGTGGTGCTTCCACATCACCCTTCCCTAAAAAAATACCGCCGTTGACGCGGCGGTGCAAGTTAAATAAAAAGTTGACCAAATTATGGCACAAGTTGAAACAAAACCTCAAGTCAAAAAACGCTACACACTAGGCGAAGTTCAAAGACTGGCATTCTCAACCTACAATCTTCTAGTCCAACCCCTCAACACTCGCACCTACGGTATCTTCTTTGAAGGTCAACTGATAGCCCAAGCGAAAAGATTGGTTGATGTAGTTGCAGCGATGCCTGACCTCTACCGCGCTATCCAAGAGCAGTTGGCAGAACAAGCAAAAGCGATCGCTCCTGTGATGGGAGAAGCGATCGCGCTAGCGGCAGAAAACGTGATTTCAGAGGAGCTACAACCACAGGCTTACACTACTTTCTCACATCATGCTTATGATGATGCGACGAGTTGGGAAATGCGAGAACAACTGAATAGGCAGGGATATGAAGATGCGATCGCACACCGTCTTCCAGTCCACAACAAAGCCAGCACCTACATGGCAGGGTACAACCGAGGAGCAAGGGATAGGACACCCCTCACCAAGTCCTAAAAAAATGCCGACTCTACCAAAGTCGGCATTATCCAGTGCATTCGATGTGTTGTGAGCAAAAAATATGAATTCATTATGTCGCTTAATACTGCTGCTGTCTTTAGTGGTGGCTGTCTCTATGCCACCATCCGACAAACCACACAGAGGTTCTGGCAGAAGAGAAGTATCAATTTCGTCCCTGATAGGTATTACATGACAACAGAACAAGCACTTGAGCAAATCGAGATTGCCTACGCAGCCCTTACAGAACTAAACAAAGCTGATTGGTTGCATCAGGTACATCATAATGTCCCCGTGGACTTAGCCGATGCCATTCATCATACCAATGAAATCTGGGCACGATTAGAATCATTCAGCCAAGAGACAAGCAGCCATGCAACTACACGATTATCCCGGCGCGATCGCCCAACTTCAATATCAATTACTCAACCTCAATCAACAGATTGAGAAAATTTCCCAAAGTATTAACCGTATCTGCAATCAGTTTGAAGCGCAGGTCGCTTTCGATCCAGAATTGAAAAACGACCAGCAGCGCAAAGCTAAAAAGACTGAACTCATCAGGCAAAGTGGCGATTATGAATCATTGAGTAGTGCCATTGCCAAAGAGACATTCAAGCGTTCTCAAGTTGAAATTCAGTTAGAGCAACTTAAAAGTGAATTTTCAGTATTGCGATTACTCAAGCGAGAAGCGATCGCCCGGATGGAAGCCCAGACCGAAATAGGAGTGTGACACCGTGACCGAAGAATTTAAACTATACCTTCTAAACCAGCGAGCAGCCCTAGAATCCGTGTCTCATTTCGACAATTTATCAGACGAAGAGCTAGAACAATTCCTCTTGGAGATGCTGGAAAAAATGGGCAGTCCGGGATTTCCACCAGGGATGGACACATCCAGGGAAGGGCTGCTAGATTTCATCGCCGGGATTTCTGCGATCGCAAACGCTACCCCAGCAGATGAACCATGAAACTTTTATTTGTTGACTGTGACGGGGCAATTCGGGAACCGGCTAGTGGAGAGCAATTCATCCAGCACCCCAAAGACCAGCGAATAATTGTTGGTGCAGACAAAGCAGTTGTTCACTATCGTCGTCAAGGATGGACGATTATTGGTGTTACCAATCAAGGTGGCGTGGCTGCTGGGTTCAAAAGTATTGAGGATGCGATCGCAGAGCAGCGATACACCTTAGAAATTTTCCCAGACATCTTTTGGATCTGCTTTTGCCCCGATTTTGAGGGGAAAACAGCCTACATCGTCACCAGAAAAAAGGTACAGCAATTTACCAGAGGACTCACCAGAGAGCTATTCGCCAGCTTCAGGAAACCCGGACACGGCATGATTGAACTGGTAACTTCCGAATTCCTCAAAGGTGGTATGAGTGTAGATTCTAGCTACCTGATGGTGGGAGATAGACCAGAAGATGAGCAGTGCGCTGCCGCAGCAGGAATCGATTTTCTATGGGCACATATATGGCGGCAATATGGATAATGACCAATTTACCCTTGTGATGACCGTGCTACTCCGCATTGCCGATGCCCTAGAGCGGATAGCACCACTAACACCCAAAGGGCCCGACTACCAGTACCCGATTGAAGCTTTCCCCAACTTTGACTGGGAATCAATTGGGGCAGTGGTAGTGCAACAAGATCAATATGGGGCTGGTGTGGTCAGTTGGGGCGCTAAAGATTGGGTGCGGCGTTCCCCCGCCAACAAATACGGTGCAGCCATCTGGTTCAGTCGGGCCACAGGACAAGATGATAAAGGGGAAACAACCTACGAGCGCCTGATCACCTTCAAACCGCGCAACACCAGTGTAGAGCCAATTCCCCCAAAAGTTGCTAACCTAATCAATTTCCAGAAACCTGCATGAACTACACGGAACTTAGAAGATTTGGAGATTGATCGCACCATCAAGCAGTAACACAGGTTTACTTTTCTATCTGACTCAGGATTTGCTCATAATGTGCAAGCCTTTCCTCCAGTAAACTGTTCGCTTGCTGCAAAGAAACGATAATTTGGTTGTTGCCAGCTATTTGATCTTTGCAATCCTTTATTAGCTGGCTAAAGGTTCCCCCAATAATTTCGCCTCCTCTGGGGAAATCGTTCCCCTGGCAAGCATCTCCACTAGTTCTGAGCGGCTGACCCCAAGGATACTGGACTGCCGATCCAAAGATTCGACTGCCTCCGTCGTGATGTAAAACATCACATCCTTCTTGTCCGAGCCGTATTTGTGATGCGTCGTCTTCACTCCCCTGCGGGGTTTCTTCTCCGTCATTTTTTTGATGATTCACCGGACTACCCCATTTTACCTATGTAATATTCCCGTCACCGTAAACTTTTTGTGAATCTACCTAATTTTACATAGGGAATGCTAACATTTCAACTAGCAATTACATAGTTAATAAGGCAATGCTACGTACCTGATTCTCCCAGGTGCTACCACGAGGTATCAAAATCTACAAAAAAACTGCCCTATAGCGGGGGCAGTAATCCTTAATCAGGTTGTGATTATGTTTCAAAAAACTTCTGAGCAAAACCTGTCTGGCATGGGAAGGAGGGGCTTGTGACAACCTTCGTCAAGACAGACTTGAATTTATTTGGATTGATACCCCCCGATAATATCACAACGCACCTAAGACGGTGTGCTGCTGACCTTTTAGGGCTATTCAAGGGATGGTCATCAAAGGAAAAGCCAGGGTATTGGTTCAAAGCCCGGATTAAAGATTTGCAAGATTATCTTGGGGGACTCTATGGCAAATCATCCGTTTCAAAAGCCGTCAAGTTGTTAGATGAACTTGAAATAGTCAGACAGCATGTTAACAGCAAGGATGGGCAAATTCACACCTATTACTACGAGTTTGTCCCCCAGGCGCTAGAAAAGCTTTTGCAAAATCAACCTTCCCAAGCCGAAGCTGAAACTCCCCAGTTTCAAGTTGAAGCTTCCGGTGTTCAGCTTGAGGCTTCCACCTTATATACAGATCCACAAGACTTTGATCTTTCATCTTCTGATCCACCACTTAACGAGTGTGTGGGTGAAGAAGAAATGAGTGAAGAGGAAATTCAAGCTGCGATCGCGCAATCCCTTGGTGTGAACTTTGAAACCGCAGTGGAACAACCGCCAGAACCTCCAACAGAGGCAGAACCCGTTTTACTTGAAAAACCTCGAAAGCAAAAACACGACCTCACGCCATTTTTTAATCGCCTTAGAACTATTGACGTTCCTTTAACAGGGCAAATCCGCGAGATCCTCACCAAACACCCAGAGGAGCGACTGCATAAGAACATCACAGCGCTAGAAGAAGAAGCCGCCAAGAATGGGCTAAAAAACCCTATAGCTTCTTGCATTGCAGCCATCACTCGCAACTGGATACCAAAGCTCGATCCTCAGACCTGGTGGGATGCAGCTGCAAAAAATTTGGGGCGAGAACACCGGGATGCTCTCATCCAAAACGTGACTAA
This sequence comes from Nostoc sp. DedVER02, assembly GCF_034530675.2. Taxonomy (NCBI): domain Bacteria; kingdom Bacillati; phylum Cyanobacteriota; class Cyanophyceae; order Nostocales; family Nostocaceae; genus Nostoc; species Nostoc sp. DedVER02. The sequence goes on along the minus strand of NZ_JAVRCP020000001.1, from coordinate 697,021 downwards.
AGTTACTACACCAGATGCACAACAAGAAGTTTTTGTTATCTACAAAACAGGGAGATATCTGAAATTGTCTGACGCTTATGGCATGAATTGGGACGAAATTGCAAGTCACGGGAGTGCAACGACATGAGTAAACTAGTTGCTGGTACTCCTGTCCGAATTACCAAGGGCAACCACCAAGGCAAAAAAGGAACCGTTGGCACTAACCGCGCAACCAATGGCCTCCAGAAGGGTAAGGTTCCCGTGCTAGTAGGAAATAGGAATGAGGTGATTTGGACTCGTCCTGAGTGGGTGAGTACCTTGGAAACTACTCCCCATTCCCCAATCCCCAGTCCCCAATCCCCAGTCCCCAATCTCCAATCCCCAGTCCCCAATCCCCAATCTCCAATCCCCACAGACACTGAAAAAATAATTCTGGGTTTTTTGATGACCCGTAAAGCACCTATTTTGGATGGGGAGATTGCGATCGCACTTGAGTTGCCCATGTATCAAACCAGTATGGCTCTCAAGCGGCTAGAGCAAGATGGACTTGTTAGTAAAAACGACGATGACGGCTACCAACTACCAAGCTTTGAAGTTGGCTGTTACGTCGGCGATGGCTTACGTACCGGGTTGATTACTTCCGAAGACAAAGGAATTTTCACCGTTACCTTTGGCTCGGGCGGCGAATTTGAATGCACGATTGAAGACTTACGGGAAAATTTCACAGTATGCGGCAAGCAATTAAAACTATTGGACTCTTCGAGGGAATTGGCGGATTCTGCCGAGCAGCCGAACTCGTTGGAGGATTTGAATGGATCGAATCAGTTGACAACAACCCAGACGCTTGCAACGTCCTCCGCGACAACTTCAGCCACCGAGTCATCGAGCGAGACATCCGCAACTACCACCCCGCCCCAGGAGCAGCCGATCTCTACACCATCGGATTCCCCTGTGACAATACAAGTTCTGCCGGCGATCGCACCGGAATCCTTGGAAGTGAATCAGGACTCTGGCTTGAAGCACTCCGTTGCATTGTTGAGGGACTACCTCAATTCGTTCTTATTGAGCAGCCAGAAGGAATCCTTTATCGCGGCTTGCGAGCAGTCCTTGGCGGACTCCGAATGGCTGGATACGCTTGGGAAGATCCGCTCCTCCTACAAGCAGAGGAAATTGGAGCTTGCCAGCACCGCACACGGCTTTTTGTCGTTGCCTACCTTAACAGCCTCCAGTGGGAAAACTTCCCGTCCGGCTGGATCGACCAAGTGCGATCGCACTGCCAGGAAGCTAGGGCTAATATTCAATTCCCAGTCATTGAGCATCGAGATGATGGCTGCAATCTCAGGATTCCCCCTGAACTGGACAGCGTGCCTATCGGAGTCGAAGAACGCGAACAACGGGGAAGACTACATTGCAGGTTCCTCTACGGAAGAACCGTCATCCCCCAACAAGCCGCCATTGCTCTTTCCAGGGTTAAGTATCTCCATTCCCTCGCTGCAACCGGAAAAGCAATGGCTGAAACCTGAATGGGTTACTCTCAAAAGTGGCACGCAATCCCGCGATGTGAACGAATTGTACGAAGCGAACCCCGCCACGGTGCAGCAATATGCAGAGCTAATGCAAGAGGATTTGTGGGATTGGATGCGCCACCCACTACCCGTTGCTTTCCTATCTTCGGATGGGAAAATTTATGCGGGTGATTGTCATCATCGGGTGTCCGCGGCGCACGCAGCCAAGAAGGAAATTTACGTTGATCTGCGAGAAGGTGAATTAATTGATGCTGTTCTCTACAGCTGTCGGGCCAACACTGACCACGGCTTACCCCTGCGGGCCAAAGATCAGCGCAAGCGAATTGAGTTGTTTCTGGATACTTTGGAAAACTTGGATGAAGCGCGATCGCAATCTCTACTGCAATCAATTCCCAATTTGAGCGAAATTGAGCGCCGAAATAGCAAGTGGTCAACCAGAGTAATCGCCAAATATTTGAAGCTGACCGAAAGTAGCTACCGGACTGTTATCAATATCATCCAAGAGCGAGAAATGGCTGAGAAAATTACTCAGTTTGCTGTTGATGATTGGGTTTGTGTCAAATCGGCTTATGCAAACCTTGTTGGTGTGCCGGAGGGGACGATAGGAAAGATTTGCTCTTTTGACAAGCGCAAAGGGATTTTTGTTATCCCCGGTGCTGGAAGTCTGGGGGCGGATGGGCGAATATTGCCAAGCCTCTACATTCACCCCGACTACCTGGAAAAAACTGATCCGCCTTCCTTGGTAGAGAAAATTTCCCAGACCATAGCGCCAACATCTGTGCAAGAAGAACTGAAGCAAAAAGCAAAAGAATTGGCGATACCCGTTGATGGACTGCCAGAAATGGAACGCAATGAAGGGTTGCCAGATACCCTCGTAGATGATCGCCTCTTTGCTAGTCCTGGGCTAACTGATGATGTCGTGAATTTTGTTGGCAAATTGGGAGATAAGGAAATTGGCAAGGTGTGGAATGCGATCGCACCCCGTATTCCCCCCATAGATTTGTTAACCCAAATTGATTTGCAGAAACTAACGAATGACGGCTTGAAGGACTTAATTTGTGTAGCACAGCAGGAGTTGAATTCTCGTGAACAAGCGGCTGAATAGTCCGAGTATTGATCCATCACAGCTAGTCACCATAGAGGAGGCGCATCAACAGCTTGGCAAAGGCTACAGCCGCAGTAGCATTTTGCGCCGAATTGAATCCGGTGAGTGGAAGGAAGGCATTCACTGGATCGACGATCGCCGCGTAGGTACGCTAAAGCGGGTGATCAAGGTCAACCTAGCAACCGTGAATCAACACAGAGCAGTGCCGGCGGGAAAACGTTGATGGCAAAAGTTTATAAGCTCTACGAAATAAACGAAGAACACGAGATAGGCTTGTTTTTTCGACAATTTGAATGCCCCGATTGTGGAGGTATGGGCAGTGTTGAGCATGACCTCACTGACATAACTGGTGAATGCTATTGAGACGAGTGCGACGACTGCGGAGGATATGGGATTCTTTTTTTGCGTGACTGTCGTCCCTGCAAAGAATGCGGTGTGACTATTTATTTTGAAAAAAGCAACCAGGATAGATGGCTGCCTCATAATGCCATCACCGATCAGCTTCACAAATGCCAATTCAATGCAACACCCACGGAGAGAAGATGACTGATTGGCACGGAACTTATCAAATCAACCCCAACAATGCAGGGGATTTGATGTATGACGATTGGCATGAGGGATTTAGCGATTGCCATGACAAAAAATTCCCCCAGCACATAGAAAATAAAGCTTACATGATTGGATGGCTTCAGGGACTGGGAATGGAAGCAGGATATGCAAATATTCCCGCGACAGTTGATGCTGAGGGACTTAGTAGCTTTGTAGATGGCTACCAACAAGCTCAACATGAGCGTCACTGTCACTGTCAGGAAACCTTGCTGGAGTTTAAAGATGACTAGCAAGCTCATCATTGATTACGAAGTAGCGATCGCCTTTGATGGTCTGTGGGGCGGGAAAGCCAGAATCTACGAATTCCCTGTGAGAATCGTGACATTCAACCGACTGTGGAGCGATCGCGCTCAAGTTGCCGCATTAAGACTTGGATACTCTCCGGCGATTGATTTACCACATCGCAGACAAAACGAAGATGAAATTTATATCAATGAGTGGGTATTAACTGGAGAGACGATTTTTCCAATTACCGTAATCTTTAATTGCTGCGCGTATGGCGCTGATTTTTTTGATCCATGCCCTACGGCGGCAGAGGTTGAAGAAAATTTGACACTACTTGAATTAGATAATTAATATGCGACTTGCATCTAGTATTCGTTATGGTGGTCAACTGATCGAGTCAGTTGATGTTGATTATGATGATTACAAACGCCTCGGATTGATTTGTCCTGAGTGCAAGTCTCCCGTATTCTTGAGGCAGAAATCAGAAAGAGCATCAGCCCATTTTGCTCATTTCAAGGCTTCCGATCCGGCCCTTGTTAAACAGTGTGAATGGAGGGTATCTAACTACACTAAAGAAGAACTAGAACATAGAGCAAAACAGGCAAAAAATCAGAGATTAAAGTTGTTGCAAAGATGGTTTTGGGATATCTATTTTAAACACGCTTTTCGTGAAGGGCGGACAAAACAAGCCATTATTGAAAATAAACTAATAGAACAAACTGCATCACATTATCCGGTAGACGATTCTTGTAAATGGTTTCGCAAACTCATCAATTCGGATGACGTTCAAAAAGCAATAGATGGTGCTATTTTGGCGGTTATGCCTGAAGATTTGGGATCTGAAAGAGTGCGATCGCTCCGTGAAAAACTTGTCAATAGTGAAATTGAATTGCACAAGTTAATCTGTGCAGAAATAATTGAATTTTTGAAAGTACGGCGAAATTTACCACTCCTTGAAAAAATGATCTCAGCTAGTTTTATCATGATTCAATTTAGTCCCTCTGCTCAACAGTTGATTGCCGCAGGCGGATGGCAAGTACCTTTATCAAATGCGGTGTTGGTGCTGTGTATGATTCCGTGGGGTGAGGAATTTCAGGAGTTGGATAAAAGAGCCAATGATTGACGAATTAGTGATACTTAATCTGACGATGTTAAATTTTATTGTTGCGGCAATTTTATTGTTGGTGGTAAAGGTCTATCTTGACGATTAATCACCATCTCATAAGCCCGTCGGTAAGTCGCCTCATCAATCCAAGCCCGGTAAGTCTGGGTATGAACTGCCAAAGAATGCCCCATTAATCCAGCCGCCCAATCAGGTGCTAACCTAAACTCAAAGCACCTTCGGGCGTAGCAGTGGCGCAAGTCGTAAGCCCGAAAGGGAGCTTTGCAGTCATAAAACCAGCCTGAAACTTTATTTCCCAGCTTGGCATTGCCGTACTCCAGATCAAGGTTGGGCAATTTCATCTCTTGCAGATTCCATTGTTCTGCCCACTCTGGGTACAAGGGGTAAACAAAACGTTCACCAGTCTTTCCGCGCAGTACCCGCACTACTGGGAAATCTTCCAAGTCAAGACGGAAGACCTCATGCGATCGCAGCCCATAGGTAGCAATCATTCCATACAGCCATTGCCAAGATTGACTTTTGATATTTTCCCGATACTCCGCAATCAGCTTATCGCTGGGTAATTTTCTCGGCTGCACTGCGGACGCAGAGTAGTTGCCAATCAGATCCTTGATCGCGTCCACGCCCTCGATGGCGGCGAATTTCCCCAGCTTATATAGATAGGTGCAAGTCTTTTTCCTTGTCCGGGAATCTGGTTCTGTTGTCCTCACAACTTCCAAAAGAGCATCAAGGGTGAGGGTGCGATCGCAATCCAGTTTGTTGAATACCACCCGATAGTCTTTCCAGGTTGTCAGCGCTGCGTCTGTGCGCTTGGTTCGTTGCCAGTGGTCATCCTCAAATCGTTCCAGCCAACTGGAAATGGTTTGTGTTTCCTCTGGTGTTTCAACCCAATTATTCCAAGAAAAATTTCCAGAGTCTAGCTCAAGCCCCATTGACTTGGCCTTGATAAAGGCTGCCTGCACACCTGCTGGTGTGGCGTTTATATCAAGGGAGACTTTTTGCTGATATGGCTTCTGCTTATTGATGTGGGGTTTAGGCGGTAGGGTTGCCCTTAGCCAAAGCTTGTTTCCTCTGCGTTCAATTGATACTCTGGTGTTCGCAGCCCGAAGCTTGTTGTTAACCTCGTCAATTCTTTCGTCAATTGTCACTAAATTTGTAACTATTTTGTCGGCATACTTTGACGTATTTTGGCATATTTTGACATATTATGAACCATTTAGTTTTATCCCAGTTGAGGGTTTTGGCTGCTTTTTATTTGCTATAATAGACAGCAAACCCCTTGTGTTGCAAGGGGTTGTGACAAATAATTTGTTAAAAAGGCGGCACCCGGATTTGAACCGGGGGTGGAGGTTTTGCAGACCTCTGCCTTACCACTTGGCTATGCCGCCATGCCTACGCTAGAAAGCCTTTTTGCTTACCGCTTGATAGCTTAAGCAGTCAACAGCGTTAGTCCAACAATAGTAGCACAAGATTGTGAGGTAGAGATAGTGGGTTAACTGGATGTTTCTGGTAATTTTTAGTCTTCCTGTTACCGTCCAGGTTATCGTTATATCTGGATTAGCGATCGCTAACCAAAACTTCTCTTATGATGAGGCAGGGATAATTTAGCATACCTTAACCCGCTCTTGTTGAGCTTTCTGCTGGTCTAGGAAGATTGCGATGCGGCTAAATGTGAGAATCTAGCTCGTTAATTAGCTTGACTTCATCAGCAAAATTCGCCCATCGGACAAAGTGAAATGGGCCAGCTATGGAACCCCACAAACGCTCATCAGTGTCTAAATCCCTTCCCCGGTCGAGGCTGAAAAATTCTTTAGCGTCAATCTCAAATTCGTTATCTAAATAAGTATTTTTACCGTCACGAACCACAATACAGCCTTTACCAGGTTCAACTTTGCCTTTAAAGCTCTTACCTGTCCACTCTACAACCATGTTGCAACCTGACATTTTTTCTAATTGGCCAAGGGATAAAACTTTTAAACGTTCAGGTTCACGAGATGCACCGTAAAATTTTTGTTCTTCTTTAACTGTGTAATGTTCAATAATAATGTGGTTTTCTGCCGGAATCAAGTTCATTACCCGCATCCGGTAGGGTTGATTGAGCATAAAATCATAAGCTTGTTCGAGAAATAAACTTACCCCTGAAAATAATTCCAACGGAAGGGGACGTATACACACGCGAATGTGGGCATAAAAAGGCGGATTTTCAAAAGCTTGTTCTTGATTACTAAAGTCAGCCGCCATCCACCGGGCTAAGGTAGCAATATCAGTAGAATGAGTCACGTCGCTTTGCTCCGAATTCAAAATTCAAAATTCAAAATTCAAAATTAATAATCCGCACAAATAAGCTTAGTTGCTCTGTATGCTTTTTTATCGATTCTTATTAAGATAATCAATCTCTTGTTTAAAATTTATTTAGTGATTATACCATCTTAAATTTTAGATTTGGGATTTAAAATCATCTGGCTGTGTCTGGCTTGGCGTAAATTCATTTATCACAATTATTTTGCGATTTGGGATTATTTTGACACTTGCTAGACTAAAAAAATATTAGGTGCGATCGCAATTTTTAAATTAACAATTTAATATTACGATCGCTTGTTTTTCCAGGCTGCTTAAAATCCCATTGCCTGGGCGACTGCGCCCAATTCGGCTGCAATCCCCTGTTTAAATTGACTGTGATTGTGTTTAATGGCTGTATCTGGGTCTTTTAGACCATTGCCTGTGAGGACACAAACCACTGTTGCCCCTGTTGGAATTTGGTCTTTTACCTGCAATAAACCGGCTACAGAAGCGGCGCTAGCAGGTTCGCAGAAGATCCCTTCTGATGATGCCAAAAGTCGATAAGCGTCGAGAATTTCTGCATCGGTAACGGCGTGAAAATTTCCCTGACTTGCGGTTTGGGCTGCAACAGCTAATTCCCAGCTAGCAGGGTTGCCAATGCGAATTGCTGTCGCTAGGGTTTCAGGATGCGCCACGGGCTGACCGTGTACTAATGGGGCTGCACCTGCGGCTTGGAATCCCATCATTCGGGGTAAGCGATCGCACTTTCCATCTTGATGATATTGACAAAAACCCATCCAATATGCTGTGATGTTTCCCGCATTGCCCACAGGGATACATAGCCAATCTGGTGCATCACCCAGCGCATCGACGATTTCAAAAGCTCCTGTTTTTTGCCCTTCTAGGCGGTAGGGATTGACCGAATTCACCAATGTTACCGGATAGCTTTCGGCCATCTCGCGGACAATTTCTAGCGCTTGGTCAAAATTACCTTTAATTGCCAATACTTCTGCACCGTAAAGTAATGCTTGGGCTAATTTGCCCAGTGCTACATAACCGTCGGGAATTAATACGAAGGCATTCATCCCCCCACGTCTTGCATAAGCTGCGGCGGCGGCTGAGGTGTTACCCGTGCTGGCACAAATTACTGCTTTTGCTCCTGCTTCCTTGGCCTTGGAAATTGCCATAGTCATCCCCCGGTCTTTGAAGCTGCCGGTAGGATTCAGACCATCATATTTTACAAAAACCCGTACTTGTCTGCCAATACGTTCTGCGATCGCTGGCGCTGGTATTAGAGGTGTGTTGCCCTCCAAGAGAGTGACCACCGGTGTTTTTTCGCTCACAGGCAAGTATTGGCGATAGGCTTCTATCAGTCCGGGCCAGGATTGGCGATAAGATTTAGCAACAGACAGGCTCAAAGTCACAGGATTTAAAATTTCTTAATGTTAAGGATTGGATATTTAGAGAAAGTGGCAGATGGAAACGGAAGAGGAAGAAAGCTAATTTTTCTTTGCCCTGTCCCAGTCCTTATAATTCCAAAAGAATATTACTTATAGAATATTATTTTTTGTGGTGCAGGTGTTTCACTTGCCATTTTTATTTAGAATACCAGTTAAGTAGGCAATGCGCTGCCTTTCCTTGGCCGTAGCCTTGGGCGAGTGCTTGCTTAAGTCATTCCTAACATTTTTTCAATCTTGCGCTTCGTTGCCATTCCACCTCAAAAGTTATTCCAAGGCTAATAGTCCTCTCAAAAAGACTAAATCCAAAATTTTCATCCAAAAATGTGGATGAAAAGTGCTGAGTGCTGAGTCAATTTAAGAAGTACTCAGTACTTCCGCACTACAGTAAAAGCCCCGCCCACAAGTGGCGCGGAATCTTCTTATAGAGAGAAGGTTGATAGCCCGACCCTTATGGGCGGTCTTTCAACTCTTAGCCGAGGCACTTGGAACTCAGCACTCTTCATCATAGTGCGGAAGTAGTGAATAATCTTCTTGCTACTCAGCACTCAGCACTCAGCACTGAGTGTTGTAAACAGACTTGGAGTAGTGTTTTCTTTGGAACACAGCCATTACGATCGCCGTCTCTTATGATTGAACCTGAAATCCATTAGAGTAATTGATGAAAAATATACAATATTTTAATAAAGCTTAAAAGAGCATTATTATAATATTTCTAATGGTGTGAGTTAAATTGTGGATTTAATTAGGCTATGTCTACTTGTTTATCTAGTGTTTCCGATCGCGAATCCCACGCTAACTGGGTCAATAAGCTAACGAAGTCTTATTATCAAGACGATCAGCAAGCTAAATTTATGCATTTACAAGCAGAGGTAGACTCTCTGTTGCAGCAGTTGGAAAACCTGAAGAACCAACGTCTAGCTGAAACTAACCAAAAAGAATAAGTCAATTTTGGAAATAGCGATGTCTACGACGGGCTATGACGCTCGCAGACTCAGCTATCTGCATCGCCAGTGCCTCTTTAATTTAAATTTGATGAAGAGGCGTACTATTGAAAGCGCTGATTTTTCTCTGACCAGCGCCTCAAACTGTAGTTATGAGCATTTTCTACTAATAAAGCTAAGGATTGCATATCCGAAAGCTTGGCGATCGCAGAGAGTCTTTGTAAATCATTTCCTGTAAAATCAGTGTAAATGACTTCATTGCGATCGGACAAAATTATAGTCCGGTCGCGGCGTTGCTCTGTGTTTTCTAGCTGAATTTCAGGTGTAGACTGATTCAAGGATGTTATTGCTGCTGCTGAGATAGTCAGTATTATTTCTGGTTGAGCATTATTTGTTAAATCAATTACTTGAACAGGCCAATCACCCAACTTTTCCTGCATCTGCTCAAAGCTAGGAATAGCACCAACTGCAACTTCACCAGATTGCTGTAAAGATTTCCACAGACTCGATAATATTACCTTCACCCCTTGGGGATTTTGTTGATACAGTTCTTGTAGAGTAATGGGAGATGGTTGTACCCATTCCAGCGCTGCATTTGTCAAAGCTAGAGGTTTGGGTTGGATAACATCGTTTTGATTCTCTGGAATTTTTGGGCTAGCAGCTAATAGGCGTAAAACATTACCCCGTAGTTGCACCGCTTTGATAGCCGCTATAGTAATTTGTTGTTCTCCATTTGGCAACCAGACTACAATCTGGATTTCTGGGTCAGAAGTGATTCCCAAAGTTTTCCAGAAAAATTTGGCGGTATCAGTTTTGGGCGGGTTCAAATTCTCAAAGGGGGAATTTAACCAGCGTTTTCCATTATTAAATGCACTCACCTCTACCTGATACCAAACTTGATTATCTGTGAGTTTCAAGTCTGCTGAGGACTTTTGTTGCAGCCACTCGCTACTATTAACTTGAGTAATTGGTTTCACTGTACCAACAATCTGACTAAGGTGAGTAGAGGATATTTGCGATGCACCCTCACCATTGAGTCTTGCTAACAGACCTTGAATATAGGCAAGATTATCTTTTGTAATTTTTGGTTGCCTCTTTAACCAGGAATCAGCATGTTCTTCTCCCTGTTGAACTGCTAAAATCAAGGCGAACCAAGCTTGCACCTCTACTCTATTTGGGTTCACCCGCAACGCCGCCGCAGTGCGATTCCACAATCGGTTTTTATCCGCTTTGAGTAGAGTAGCAATTTCTTGGGCATTCTGTGGTGACGCTTCAAACACCTGTAAAGCTTTCTCCCAGCGACCATCAATCAAGTTTGCTAAAACCTCTTGACTAGGACTTGCCCATTTCTTCTGGGCTTGGGTTTTAGTAAGTTGGGAATGCAAGCGAATCAAATCCATTTGCGCTTGCGCCGCCTGTGGAAAAACTCCTTTGCGCTGTTTCTTAATAAATTTCAACCATTCAAAAGCTGGTGTCCACAGTCCACTACGGGCAATTGCTAGGGCGTTTTGATATCCAGAATCCTTGAGGACTGGTGATTTGAGGCTAATCGCCTCCAATTCAATTGGTTTGAGTAATAACTTCACAGGCTTGACTTGGTAAACCTGTAAATACGGTTCTAAACCTATAGTTTGCTCGATAACTAACTCTTTTGCACCATCACCAGTTACCTGTTCCCATTGGGGTAATTGTCCGTTTGGGCTTGTCCAAGACAACATTTGTATTAAATTGGTGCGCTCTGGATTGTAGTATACAACGTGACCGTAAGCGATCGCACCACTTCCTTGTTGGCGTTTACCCCACAAATTAAACCAAACCCCTGGTGATGGTGTCCCACTATCAAAGCGTTGCACTTCAGTTAAAGGTAAGGGAATACTGATATCTTGGAGTTCTAATGTCCCATCAAGTGAGGGAGAAATCGCAAAGGATTCTTCTGGCCCAGTTACAGATAGTTGAGTCGTTAGATAATAGTAATTTTCTGACTGGGATTTAAACTCTAACTCTTCTGAGCGCTCGTAAACCCTGATTTCCACAAGTGTTTTACAATCAGATTGACAATTAGCACGCTGTTGCAAAACTGGCAGTAAAAAAGAGTTTTTCCCATCCTGATGTAAAGGCAGAGTTTCCCCAAATATTTGGTTTTTTTGACTCAAATCGAGTTGAATTTGTTTGATAGTTTTGGGGCGTTCGTGCTTACCAAGGGGGATTTGCGCCCATGCAGGTAAAATTTTATTTAGCCAGCTTACCTGGTCAGGATTGAAGATGAAGAGAACGCTAATCCAGGCAAAAGCCATAATTAGACTAGCACTACTCACCAGAATTGCGTAGCTTGCCGCCGTAGGCATCGCTAACGTTGACGATAACCAACTTCCCCCTTTAAGCTTCTTTCGGGGTTTTTTTACGATGCGCTTTATCACACCTGCATGAGGTTTATTTTGTTTAGAGGCTTTTGGTATCAGCTTGCGTGGACGATTTGCCATAGATTGGGGATTAGAAATAGAGGATTGGGAATTGAGAAAACTCTTTCCTAGTTCCCAGTACCTAGTCCCCAGTCCCCAATACCCAATACCCTGTTATACTCGTCCTTTCAGAAGTTGCCCAGAAACATTAAAGTCGAATTTTGAACAAAATCCGTAAATTTTCCCAGGTGAACGCTAAACAATAGCGAATACACTCTTCACTTAAGTATGTGAGCAGAGTGTAAAAAGTTGAAAGGTATAGTTATTAGCCGCAGTCATCAAAAAACCTGGATGCTCGCATGGTTACTAATTGCGGGAGTAAATGGAGTTGCCCAAAAAGCATCAGCACAAGAGTATATCAATATAGAAACTACTCAAGCGCACGAGAGTACAGATTTAAATTCTCCTCCCCTGTCCCCAATAAATCCGATGGCGCAAGTTACATCGGTATCTCAACTCAAGGACGTACAACCCAACGATTGGGCATTCCAAGCATTACAGTCTTTGGTGGAACGCTATGGCTGTATAGCAGGATATCCAGATAGTAGCTATCGCGGTAATCGCGCTTTGACTCGGTATGAATTCGCTGCCGGGATAAATGCTTGTTTAGATAGAGTCAACGAATTAATCACTACAGCCACCAGCGATTTAGTCACCCGCGAAGATTTAGCAATATTACAAAAATTGCAGTCAGAATTTGCCCCTGAATTAGCAACTTTGCGGGGTCGCGTCGATAGTTTAGAAGCCAGAACCGGCGAAATTGAAGCCAACCAATTTTCAACAACTACTAAACTTAGTGGATTACTAATAGTTGGTATTCAAGGGCGGACTAGCAATCGTGGTGATGTAAATCCTAGAGATGGGCAAAAAGATACAAATGATACGGGGACAAACACTAATGTTATATCTCTGGCGCAACTATATTTAACTAGTCAAATTACTCCTAGTAGTTACTTATTTACAGGTTTGATAGATGGTAATGGTAAAACTACACCTAGATTTACCAATAGTGTTTCTCGGAATGATGTTTTACTTGGCTATGAATTTCCTACAGATGGCTTGATTGTAAGCGACCTCAATTTTCATTGGTTGGTGACAAATAAATTAGCAGTGATGGTGGGAACAGAAGGTGTAAGTATGCCTGCTGCTTTCCGAGGCCCCAATCGGGTAGAAAGCGCTGCAACAGGGCCGTTATCTTATTTTGCCCAAAGAAACCCAATTTTAAATATGGGATACGGTCACGGCGGTATAGCTATTGATTGGCAATTTGCTAAACGCGCTAGTTTACAAGCAATTTATACTAGCTATCAACCAGGAAATTCCGAGAAAGGTAGCGGTTTATTTGATGGAACCACCACTACAGGTGTGCAATTGCTGTTAACACCAACCGATAGTCTAGATTTAAGTTTGTATTACGTTAATAATTATTCCTCTGATGGTTGTTTACTAACCTTTGTTGGTGATGAATGCTTAACTGCGGTTAATAGCACTACCGGAAAATCAGCACCTTTGCAAACTAACGCTGTGGGTGCGACTCTAACTTGGCAAATTTCACCCCGGATTAGTGCAGGTGCGTGGGGTGGTTATACTAAATCTTATATTCCTGGGCAATCGGGGAATGTAGAAACTACAAATTATATGGTATTTATGAATTTCCCTGATTTATTTGCTAAAGGAAATTTGGCGGGAATTTATGTCGGTCAGCCTCCTAAAATTACTAGTAGCAACTTACCTGTGGGGAATAATGTCCCTGATTTTATTAATACTGGTTTAGGACGTGCAGGTGGACAACCAGGGACAACTACTCAAATTGAGGCATTTTATCGTTTCCAGTTAACAGATAATATCAGCGTTACACCAGGAATAATTCATATCTTAGAGCCTGGTCACACACCAAATAGTGACTCAGTTACTATCGGCATTCTACGGAGTACTTTTAGTTTTTAATTTTGTTTGCAGATAAATATCATAGGAATGACAGCATTTTAGATGGGATGACCAGTCGATAAATTAAGCTTGTTGCTGATTTTTGCGTAAGTTCTGAAGATATAAAAAAAGGTTTGGTGGTGAACCGAACTTCGTTTGTATTATTTGTATTTTAGCTAATAGAGCGCAGATTAATTGTAATGTAATGCCAAAAAATCAGCAACAAAAAAGACGGGGTTTAGCCCGTCTTCTGTATAAAAAGTAAAAACATCTTGGTAATTTCTGCAATATATCAAAATCCTTTAATTACAATCTGCCAAATTGCCAAATACTTATCAATCAAATACGAATATTAATTTCTCTATCATTAGATATTTTTATCAGCTATAAATTTGACTCTCAACACAACTTAATAGCTACTTAAAGGGTATAGGGATGAATTCTAACAAACGATGCAGTTTTATATTTTGTTAATCAATATTGCATAGGGCGTGCCAATTAGGTACATTAAAAAAGCTGTAACCCCGCATAGCCCATCGTAGACATCGCACTATCAGTTGAATATACTTTTGCTTTCTCTAGATAGAAAAAATTACTGACGACGAAGTTCATCATGAACCTAAGCATAGTTGATGACAAATTGCAGATAGAATTTACCTTTAAAGAACAACTGCTAGCTGTTCGCTTGAATAAACTTTGGGAAATATCACTAGCCCATATTGAACAAGTTACAACAGCCGAACCCCAAAGTAATTGGCGAGAATTACGTGCCCCTGGTAGCTTTATTCCTGGAGTGATTAAGGCTGGAACTTATTACACTAACCGAGGTAAAGAGTTTTGGTATGTGAATCAAGAGACAAATTATTTAACTATTCAATTGCGAGATGAATCCTATAAGAGGATTATCTTAACTCTTAATAACAATGAGTCTTGGCAAGAAAGACTTGCTCAGATAATTGCCGCATAATATTAAACGATAGGATTACTATCTGATTTTTGAACGAAATTAGGTATTGTAGTAACGCACTATTATCACGGCTTTAATCCATTACGCTGTCGCTAACACATCCTACGTCGTATATTTTTTTTAGTATTAGATGTAGGTTGAGTGAAGCGGAGCGCAACCCAACATATATCAGAATGTTGGGTTACGCAAAGCCTCCAACGCCACTTGCTACAACGCGGGAAACCCGCGCAACGCAGTGGCTCCCAAACCTACAATTTTTTTGCAACATTTTAGCCTTGCCGCTCCAGTAAAGTGTCTTAGAACGGAGTTCGTAACGCACTACTTACTATCACCGATTTGATGCGTTACGCTGTCATTAACACATCCTACATATATTTTCTCCGAATCAAACCGGATTTTTATATCTACACTAATCTTCCCTGCGAAATGCTACTGCGAGTAGGGGAAGCAGCCCTCTTAAATAGGCATTCCCAGTCTAAGACTGGGAACGAGGTAATCTATCACAGATTTGTCTAGTCAGTCTTCTGCTCTATTTGATGTTCTATTAACCACCAGCAACAGCAGGGACAATACTTACTTCATCGCCATCTTTCAGGGTTGTGTTGATACCATCTAAATAGCGGATATCTTCGCTATCGACGTAAAAATTTACAAACCGACGTAGTTTGCCTTCGTCATCGCATAATCGGGATTTGATACCAGGAAAGCTTTGTTCTAAAGAATCCAACAATTCGGCAATGGTGCTACCGTTGGATTCTAAAGTAGCTTGATTATTAGTCAAATTCTGAAGAGTTGTAGGAACTAAAACTGTTACAGCCATAAAAATACAGAGTGAATTAGGAATACAGTTAAGAGTTAAGAGTCATGAATAAAAAACTCATAACTCATAGCTTTTAACTAAACGAGGACTTGTTGCCATTCCAAGCGATCCAGAGTCCGCGATCGCTCTAGCGCACGTTCAAAACTATCTAGTTTAGCATCAATAGTCAAGGGTTCACCAACATAGCCTTGAATTGCTTCTTGGGTTTTCAAACCATTGCCAGTGATGTAAATCACGGTAGTTTCATCTGGATCAATTTTGCCAGCTTCTACTAGTTTTTTCAGCACGGCCACTGTTGTACCACCAGCCGTTTCTGTGAAGATGCCTTCAGTTTCTGCCAGCAACTTGATGCCATCAATAATTTCTGCATCATTGACTGATTCAATGTTACCACCAGTTTTCTGAGCTAACTCTACAGCATAAATGCCGTCTGCTGGATTACCGATCGCCAGCGATTTCGCAATTGTATTCGGTTTAACTGGTTTAATAAAGTCACGTCCTTCTTTGAAGGCTTGGGCGATGGGCGAACAGCCTTCAGCTTGAGCGCCACTGAAACGGACGCTCTTATTTTCTACCAAACCAACTTCGATAAATTCTTGGAAACCCTTATAAATTTTTGTAAACAGCGAACCAGATGCCAAAGGAGCAACCACATGATCGGGTAGTTCCCAGCCTAGTTGTTCCGCAACTTCAAAACCTAGCGTCTTGGAACCTTCAGAGTAATAAGGACGCAGATTAATATTGACAAAACCCCAGCCGTGTGTATTAGCAACTTCCGAGCAGAGACGGTTTACTTGATCGTAGTTACCTTTGACGGCCATCAGCGTGGGACTGTAGATTAGACTACCTAGAATTTTACCGGCTTCTAAATCTGCGGGGATAAATACACAACAATCTAAACCGGCGTGGGCTGCGATCGCAGCTGTAGAATTTGCCAAGTTACCAGTGCTAGCGCAAGAAACGGTAGTGAAACCCAACTCTCGCGCCCTGGACAGAGCAACTGATACTACCCGATCCTTAAAGCTAAGGGTGGGCATATTAACCGCATCATTTTTTATATAAAGCTTATTTAGACCCAGGCGACGGGCAAGACGGTGAGAACGAACCAAGGGAGTCATCCCCGTTCCCACATCTATAACATTGTCAGTTGCGACAGGCAAAAAGGGACGGTAGCGCCAAATTGAATTTGGCCCGGCTTGGATTGTTTCACGAGTGACAGTCAGACGAAGGGCGCTGTAGTCATACTTGACTTCTAACGGCCCAAAACATAACTCACAAACATTACTGGCTTTGAGTTCATATTCCGCACCACATTCTTTACACTTTAAGGCTTGAAAGTAGGCAGTACTGGTTTGAGTTGGAGTTGGGGTTTGGGTTTTAATTGCCTGAGTCATAACTAGCTTTCCCTGTTTGTCTGTCGGCTGTCGAATGATAGTAACACGAGCAAAAATACTAGTCAAACATACCCGACTAAAAACATCGGGTATTCTTAGTATTGAAAAAATGATTGCTGTAAAATTTTCATACACGTAATTGTCATATTTGGTATTTACACTTGCATTCACTTGTTCTGAAATCAGACAATAGTTTCAGTTACTCAGTGTTTAGACCGAGTAAAGATATGATTAAATCGCATTAAAGTTATGATTTATTTGCATTTAATTAAATCAGTATCACTTAATTTAGCGATCCAGATCACTTAAACGAATTTTTGTTTGTTTATGCCAGCGACTTTAGACATGATTTTGTATACATAGCAGCAAATGCCTAGAATTACTGCTATATATAGGTTGTAGCTTGTTTAATTTTTGTTTTAAATACTAAAATTGCTATATGTATTGCCAAAATAAAGTTAGTTTTTTAACTTTGACGCGCTCATTGCATCCTTAGAGAAGTTACTTATTTATACGGAAGATTTTTGAGGCTGCAAAAGTTACATTGCTATTTGCATAGATAATTTAGCAGGACAGAATAGTAAGTTAACCATATTTGCGATCGCTAGCTTTGATAATCAACGGTAAGTGTAAAGCAAGTAGGCAATAATTTTTCTGCCTATAGCCTTAATCTCGTTTTTCACCAGTAGTCAATAAATCAACTTTTCCTATACAAACTGCCCAAAGCCTTAAGGTTTTGGGCAAGTGTAGTCGGTAATTCTTTAAGGAATTGCCGAACTTTATCCTGTCTCGAAACCCAAGATACAAGTTCAGCAAGTAAACAAACTACTTTTATGGTAAACCGAAACAAATCCATCAACAAGCAGATTCAGCCTTACCAATCTCTAGTAGCAACAGCATTATTAACTGGTAGCTTTTTCCAATTTGTTGCACCTATATTAGCTGAAGGTACTACAGCAGGTACATCTATAAGCAACACAGCCACAGCGACCTACGAAGATCCCAACGCGCCAGGGAGTCCCATCAATTCCACATCTAACACTGTCACTGTAACTATAGCAGAGGTGGCTGGTATTACTGTTACAGGTTCTGGGATTGCAAATCAAACTACCCCAGGTGGTATTACTAAAGCTGGTGATACGCTCGTTTACACTTACACTGTAACCAACGTTGGTAACGACCTCACCAAATTCCAAATTCCTAACTTAGCGACAACAACAGGGCCAGCCACCGTTTCGGGTCTATTACCTGGTAGTACTACATCTGGTAACTTGCAATACAGTACTGATGGCGGTACAACCTGGACAAATATCCCTGCTGGTGGATTAACTACAACTGCCGTGGCAGTTAATGGTACTGTGTTGGTGCGTGTACCAGTCACCGTGCAAGCTGGCGCTCAAACAGGCGATACTATCACTGTCAGATTAGGACAAACTCCTGGTGATGCTCAAAACCAACCCCGGATTGCTGATGGTGGCGACGTTTACACTGTAGATAATGGCAATGCAGCAGGAACGCCAGTCAATGGTGTCAGAGAAGCCAGTGCTACCCAGCAGACTCAAGTAGGAAATACTGCTAAAACTAGGGCATTAGCAACAGTCCTCAAAACTAAGACAGCCTATGATAATGCTGGCACTTCTACTCCCTTGACTGATGACCTGCTAACTTATGGTTTGAGCTTGCGGGTTGAAGCTAATGACGTAACTAATACTGGTATTACCCCCGCAGCTTTGGCTGGTACAAATATCAGTGTTGATGGTGCAACAGTCAGCCGCATCTTAGTTTCTGATGCTATTCCAGCAAATACAGTGCTTAATAGCACTCCAACTGCTCCCTCTGGGTGGAAAGTAGTTTACACTACTACTGCTACTACTACAAATGCTGAAGCAGCTTTGTGGACAACTACCGCCCCAGCATCCTTAAGTTCAGTTACACGGATCGGTTTCATTAACGATCCTAGCCTTGTCACTTCAGTTGGTACTGGGACAACAGTTAGCGGTTTTAACATCCAAGTTAAGACTACTGGTGCAACTGGCAATGGCCCAGTAAACATTTACAACATCGCTCAAGTCACTGGTACAACTGCTGGAGATCCGACCACCAAAATCTATGACGATTCAGGAGACCAAAACCCAGGTAACTTTAACTCCACTAATAGTACCTTTCCCACTACACCAGACTCCGGTTTTGCTCCTAATGGCACGACACCTACTCTAATTGACACACAGAATAATAACACTGGTACTAATAGTCCAACTGGGGATTACAACGTAGCTACCCTCTCAGTACCCAATGCCAGTTCTCTGTTGAATGGGCCAAATGGAGTGCCTGATGCAGTTGGGCCTACCAACAACAATGATGACTTCACCAATAGATCGGCACTAATTCCACCTAATGCTGCTCCCGGCTCAAAGGTCGATCCAGCTGCGGTATCCTTTACCAACACGGTTCAGAATACTGGTACATCTATAGCTAATATTTCTCTCATACCTACACCACCAGTAACACCAGGTGATTTACCTACGGGTACAGTGGTGACGGTATCCTATCAAGGTTTATCAGCTGCTTACACGTATAATGGCACAAGCTTTGCATTCACAAGTGGTACGGGTACTGTCGGGGGCAACCCAATCAGCGCCACTAATCCAGTGCGAATTGATGCAGTTGCAGCAAATGGTGGTAAAGCTAACTATGGTGTAAGCGTCGATCTGCCTACTGGTACGCCACTTTCAACTGATACCACTGCTCAAGGTGCAGCTGTCACAACTACTCTCGAACGCGGCTTCCCTACACCGGTTACGGCTTTTATTGATGCAAACAGTGATGGTTTACCTAATGACACAGCTACTAACATCACTATTGATCGTGTGTACACTGGCTTCTTGCAATTGCTGAAAGAGTCACGAGTTTTACAAGGAACTGGGCCAGCACTGCCAGCAGGTAGCACTGATGGCACATTTAGTACTACAGCCAAAAAACCTGCTCCAGGAAACATTATTGAGTATCGGATTACTTACAAAAATATTTCTACTCCTCAAGTGGGAACCGGAAATGTAATTCTCAATGCTGACAAGATTGTGATTACTGAAAACGGTACAGCAGGGGGTAACAACTGGGCGCTAGACAATGATAACAACAGTCAAATTGATACTAGTAACATTGTTGGTTCAGCTAAGGATTCTGGGGCATCAACTATTCAATTCTTCAGTGGTAATCCAGCAACTAACTCTGGTAACGACCAAACTGGAACTACGTTAAACACAGATGTTACCAAATATGTGAATACCGTAACCGGACAGGTTGGCCCGACTGTGCAAAGAACATTTACTTTCCAGCGCAAGGTTAACTAGATAGTTTGATCTCACCCCTCTTTGTTTGGAAAGAGAGGTGTAATCAATACTGCTGGGGTAAAGCATTTTGAACTCGGAATTGGATTTGGGTAAAGGGTAAAGGTTTTTTCTTTCCCTTTTCCCCAAAACCCGACAAGTATTGGGGGTGTAATGCACACCTGTATTTGTAGTTGGTGATTTACGACTAAAGCGCTAACTACAAACTGATTATTTTCTGGCGAAAACAGGGAAAGATAAATTAGCAATCGACATTATAAAAGTTTTTTGAGGTTATTAATATGAAGCGTCTTTCTTTTGCAAGTTTAGGAGCGTTCGCACTTATTGCTACAGTTCCATTTGTTAGTCAAGTGCCAGGAATGGCTTCTCTATGGCACTCTACAAGTGCTGCTGCCCAAAATGTCAAAACTCAAGGGCAAATACAGTTGCGCTTAGAGGCTGAGAAACAAGTGCTAGCAAAAGATCAGAACGGCAAGCAAAGCAAGACATGGCAACCTTTAAAAGGTCAAACCTTGGTACAACCAGGAGATGTGTTGCGATATACATTAAGTGGCGAAAATAAGAGCGATCGCCCAGTGAAGAATTTGGTTCTCAATCAACCTATTCCCAAAGGAATGATCTATGTGCTGAAATCACTCGTTGCCACCAATGATACTAAGGTGACTTACAGCATTGATGGCGGACGTAGCTTTGTTGAAAATCCCACTGTTAAAGTTACTCTTCCTGACGGGAAAGTAGAAACAAAACCAGCACCAGCAAATGTTTACACCCACATTCGTTTGCAAGTGCCATCAGTTGCAGCCAAGAAAACGGTTAAGACAACTTATCAAGTTCAAGTGCGCTGATTCGTTATGTCTGCCTATACAGTTAACAATTCAAAATTCAAAATTCAAAATTAAAGACAATTTCAGACGGGGATTTAAACTCAGACTGAAACTGGGACTACCTGTAGGGGTAGGGGTCTTAAACCCTTTTATTTACGATAAAATACCCCCGCTTTTTAAGGGGGGTAAAGGGAAAAAATGGCTGATAAGGAGAATCGGAGGGATCTTCGATAGATAAACAAGTGCTTTTATTAATAAAAAAAGTGTCATTCCCGAGGAGATGTGTTCAGTGAGCCGTCCTCAAAAGCAAAAACCAATTACTTGTAGTGCCTGGTATCAAAGGTTAACAACTATTGTTCTTCTGGGAAGTTTTTTGCAAACTACTATAGCGATAACAGCGATCGCACAATCGACTAATAATCTGGGTGCGTCTTCAGGATTAATAAATCAAGCTACTTATACATATACAGACTCTGCTACTAATCAAAAATATGATGGAACTTCTAGTCAGCTGAATGTTAGTCCTAGCCCATTATTCGATCCGTTAGGGCGGATATTAGGTTGCGCTGGTACTATTTTGCCTGACTATACAGGTTTTTCAGTTGGCGTATACGAACCTAACCCTAGCGACCCAACGGGAACAGAATTAGGCAGTTTAGTTTCTTTGACTCGAACAGAGTTACCCGATATTCCTAATAACAACATTCCTGGTGGTAAGTCGCCAAATACCGAGAATAGTAATCCTTACTTCGTTACGAATAACCCTGCGGGTGTCTATAATTTCCTACTCGATCCGAATAAGGGTCAAACCAATCCTGGTAGAACTTATATTTTCGTAGTTAATCCACCATCCAATTCTATCTATAAACAGCGACGGATCAAGATTGAAATCATTGGTAGCACTGGCACACAAGGTAATAATATTGTGCGATATCTTGCTACTTCTTTGGATGGTCAACCAATTAGTCTCACAGGCGAGACTAGGGTAGAGCAAACAGTTGTTTTAGTTCCTAATGCAGAAGTCGTAGGACTGGATTTATTAGCTTTTGAATTCAGTACAAATTTGTGCCAAGCCAATCAGTTGCAGATTATCAAAACAGGCGATCGCGCAACTGCTGAACCTGGAGATACGGTTATCTACCGTATCTCGGTAAAAAATCTCGCTGATGCTGCTTTGAATAATATATTTGTCACCGACAACTTACCTTTAGGATTCCAATTTTTACCTAAATCTGTACGTGGAGAGTTAGATGGTCAAGCAATTGCTATCACCTCAGAACGTAATGGAAATACGCTGACATTCCGCACAGACACAACAATTCCAACAGAAAAAACTCTGAATATTGCTTACGCAGTTCAACTAACAGCCGATTCACTGCGTGGTAATGGTCGTAATAGTGCGATCGTTAATGCCCAACGATCTGATAACCGTTTTAGCACCAAGGATGGCCCAGCAACGCACCAGTTAAAAATCCGTCCAGGAATCGTTTCTGATTGTGGCACTATTATCGGTCGCGTGTTTATTGATAAAAACTTTGATGGTGAACAACAACGTGGTGAGCCTGGAGTCCCCAATGCAGTGATTTTTCTGGAGGACGGAAACCGCATTACCACAGATCCTAATGGTTTGTTCTCTTTAGCTAATGTCTTACCAGGAAGTCATACGGGTGTACTAGACCTCAGTAGTGTACCTGGTTACACTCTAGCTCCCAACCAAAAATTCCGCGAACGCAATAGCCAATCTCGCCTGGTGCGTTTAGAGCCTGGTGGTTTGGTACGTATGAATTTCGCTGTCACCCCCGCCTTCCAGGAGCCAGTCAAAAAATGAAACCCAGACTGCACCATAGAACTATTTTCCACCTGAAAATGCTGGGGGTGATGCCAGTAGCTCTCAGCCTCGTTTTGTATCCTGCCATAGTTAAGGCAGAACCTACAAATGAAAATCTTGTTTTCCCCGATTCGGCTTCGCAAGCAGACAAGGGTGTTGAAGATCCTGATTTTTCAAGGGATCTAGAAAACCTCTCTCCTAAGAAGGGAGAGGCTTTGAATTCTCCACCTTCCCTTGAAAGGAAGGAAGTCGGGGAGTTAGGTTTCGCTTTGATTGTTGCAGATGATGTGAAAAATCAAGATCGGAACAAAGTGCCTGAAAAAAGTATGGATTCAAATTCCTCCCATATTTTGGGAAGTTCCGATATTACCTCAACTTTTTCAGCACCACCTCCTGATACTTCAATTCCAGATATTCAGCCAAGTAAAAGAGAAATACAACCATTTCAACCAGCTTTTTCTGCTCAATTACCTAGAGGCTTACGCAAAATAGCTGGAGTAACTGAGGAGAATCAAAAAATTCCACCTGCTTCCCCCATCTCCACAGGAATAAAATTCCTGATGCCAACGCCTAACAACGTTGTGGATGTTCCAGCTACCACAGTGATTGTGCAATTTCCTGTTGGCACTAAAGTAGAATTACGGGCGAATGGTGTATTAGTAGATCCTTCCTTAATTGGAAGAACAGAAAGTGATGCTAATACCAGCTTAGTAACGCAGACATGGTTTGGTGTCTCGTTAAAAGAAGGTAATAACACCATATCTGCACAAGTAGTAGGAGGAACAGAATCCCCTGTAACGGTGCAAGTCGTAGTCAGGGGAGCGCCACAGAAACTAACCTTAGAAACTGTTGAGTCTCGTATCCCAGCCGATGGACGTTCTACAGCGACAATCAAAGGTCAATTGATTGATGCAAGGGGCAATCGCTCTAATCGTGATGCTGTTATCACTTTAGTACCCACTGCTGGGGAGTTTGTTGGGAAAGACTTCAAACCCGATCAACCCGGATTTCAAGTGGAGGCGAAAGCGGGGCAATTTACAGCGATTTTGCGATCGCAGCTAAAAGCGGAAACTGTCACAATTCGCGCTATAACTGATAATTTAGAAGCCTTTACCCAACTACAATTTGAAACGGCACTGCGTCCGAGTTTGGTGACAGGGGTAATAGATTTACGTTTGGGCGCTAGAGGTACAGATTATTACGGCAGTTTCCGTGATTTTCTCCCGCCTGACAAAGATAACAGAACGCAATTAGATTTCCGTTCCGCGATATTTGCCACTGGTGCGATCAGAGAATGGTTGTTTACAGGTGCATACAACAGTTCTCGTAATCTCAATGAAGATTGCAATTGCGATAATCGTCTGTTTAGAACTTACCAATTCAGCGAGCAAAATTATCCTGTCTACGGCGATAGCTCGAAAGTTGATGTCGTCGCTCCTTCCATTGACAGCGTATATCTGCGTCTGGAGCGTTCAACTCGTATCCCCGGAGCCGATCCTGATTATGCCATGTGGGGTGATTACAACACAGAAGAATTTGCGCGGCGATCGCAGCAATTTACTTCTATTACCCGACAACTCCACGGTTTTAAAGCTAATTACAACTTAGGAAACCTACAAATAACAGGTTTATATGGCAACCACTTAGAAGCATTCCAACGAGATACCATTGCTCCCGATGGTACTAGCGGTTATTACTTCCTCTCTCGCAGAATACTACAACCAGGTAGTGAAAATGTCTTCATTGAGTTAGAAGAACTCAATCGTCCTGGAACTGTACTAAAACGCAAACAGCTTAACCGCGGGCCAGACTACGAAATCGACTACGATCGCGGTACTTTATTATTCCGCGAACCCATCCTCCGTACCGATATCGATCAAAGCGGACAAGTATTGGTACGCCGGATTGTTGTTAGCTACCAATATGACAGCGAAGACTCTGATAGCAATATCTATGCTGGTCGTTTGCAATATAACCTTTCCCGCAAACTTAACCAGGAAAGTTGGATCGGAGCAACTTATGTCCAAGAAAGTCAGGGAGTGCGTGACTTTCAACTCTATGGTGCAGATGCGCTAATTTCTTTAGGCGATCGGGGTAGGTTAATCGCAGAATATGCCCATTCCACTAATGATTCTGATGTTGTGGGAAAGGTTAGTGGTGAAGCTTACCGATTGGAAGCTGAAGGGCAAATTACTAACGGAATTCAAGGCCGTGCCTATTATCGCTTTGCCGATACAGGTTTTGCCAATAATGCTACTATCAGCTTTGTCCCAGGGCAAACTCGTTATGGGGCGCAGGTTACAGCTAAACTTTCTTCAACCACTAATGTCAGGGCGCAGTACGACCACGAAGACAATTTTGGTATTGCTCCCCAACCCCTAGATACCTTTGAAGAACTATTTGCACCTCGTTATGAGTCCATACCTGGTAGTAAGGTTGATAATTCCTTAACGACCATTTCCGCCGGGATTCAACAACGCCTGGGTAGCGCCATTATTGATGTAGATTGGATTCATCGCAATCGGGAAGACCGCATCCCCGACAGCGCTTTGAGTAGTAACTCCGATCAATTGCGATCGCGTTTCTCTGTTCCTATTGCTAAGAACCTGACTTTCCAAGCCCAAAATGAACTAAGTTTATCTTCCCAAAAAGATAGTGTTTACCCAGACCGTACCATCTTCGGGCTAAATTGGGCAGCAATTCCTGGTGTCAATATTAGTCTGGCCCAACAGTTTTACACTAGTGGTCAATATTCGGGTAATTCCATCACCAGCTTGAGTGTGAACGGCGAACACAAACTCGGATCGGATACTACCTTGACTGGTCGTTACTCAATTTTGGGTGGTGCTAACGAAATAACTACCCAAGGGGCGATTGGTCTAAATAATCGTTGGACTATTGCTTCTGGATTACGCCTGAATGTTGCTTACGAACACGTATTTGGCAACTTCTTCGGACGAACTGGAGCAGGCCAACAATACGCCCAACCCTTCGCTGTTGGTCAATCAGCATCTGCGATCGGATTTGATGGTGGTGATAGCTATAGTGTGGGTCTAGAATACAGTGATAATCCGCAGTTTCAAGCCAGTGCCCGTTACGAACATCGTTCCTCTTCTGGTGGTAGCAATACAGTAATTACCGCAGGTGCTACGGGTAAAATTTCTCCGGCTCTCACCGCCTTGGTACGTTATCAACAAGCTGGTTCTTCCAATCAAAAGCTTTCAGGATTGGGGGATACAACTAACTTGAAATTGGGTCTAGCCTACCGCGACCCCAGTAGCGATAAATTCAATGCCTTATTGCGTTATGAATATCGCAAAAATCCATCAACTATCCCTGACACCATCCTCTTAGGTAGTGGTACGGGTTCCGAAGACCATACATTTGCTTTAGAGGCTATTTATGCTCCTAACTGGCAATGGGAGTTTTACGGTAAGTATGCTTTGCGTAACAGCACTTCTTACATAGCCAGTGATTTAGCTGGTACGAGTACGGTAAATCTAGGCCAATTACGTGCTACCTATCGTTTGGGATATAGTTGGGATTTGGTGGGTGAGGCTCGGGTAATTAGTCAGTCTAATTACAGCGAAACAGGCTTTGTCCTAGAAACAGGCTATTACCTCACGCCTAACCTGCGCGTTTCTGCTGGATATGTGTTTGGTAAAGTTGATGACCGGGATTTTTCAGGAACACGTTCCGCAGGCGGCGCATATTTGGGTATCAGCGTCAAACTAAATGAATTATTTGATGGCTTTGGACAGCAAAAACCAGTGCCACGTCAGCAACAAGAATCCACGTTGACAAGCCTGTTAAAGAAAGCACGACAGTGAAATTCCACGTCTAATTATTCAGGAATTAAACCATGAAATTTTCATTTAAATATATTAAAAGCGATCGCCACTGTGAATATAAAGCAAAATGGTAGATTCTCGTACAACTTGGGTAAGCTAAAAACACACATTGTCTAAGTGCATGAGAATTTTTATTCTTTTTTATATCTTTTAAATTTTGGCTAGACAGGGAGTGGTTTGTCGCAGACATCGCACTCATCCAATTAAAATCAGGAGCTAGTGAAGTATCAATGAGTTTACTGTTAAAACAACTTTTGGCGGTCACTAACACCGACAAAAACCGTTATAAAAAACTACTAAGTAGCTTTGCTCTATCACTATGCGCCCTGAGTTTCTCTCCACAAATTGCTCAGGCTGAAGGTAGTCGCACGCTGTATCCTAGTAACGCCCCAGCCAGTAGTAGCAGAGCTAACCTAGAGTGGCGAACCAACACTTATGGCGGTCTTGTGCTGCGACGAACTTTACTAAAAGTCTATGCCAACAAAGATGAGTATATTCTTTTGGGTTCCAGCGCAGTTGGGGTAAATAGTGGTAATATCCAAGTTTACAATCCCGGTCGTGTGAGTGGAAGCATTGGTAGTGAAACTGTTCCTAACACAGCAGATTTTGTGTGTACTTCTCAAGCTGGACGGGGCTTTATCTCAACTCGCCAACTGGAGTTAAATGGCCCCCGTGCTATTTCTGGTGGAGGCAATCCCAGCGGTTATATTCCATGCTACTACCAGGCTCCATCCACAGGAGTTTATGACATCGTTTTTTACGGCCCTTTGGGAGGTAACTCCTCAAGTGAAATTGTTCCAACTGGTGAAATTAATTTGAGTAACGCAAATAACTTTAATGCTCAACAAGGAACCAGTGTTGCAGCTTGGGATGTAACGGTACGCAGTAATCAAACTTCAACAACCGACTTAAACGGGCGGTTATTTAGCTATTATCTAGCCTTATTTACTGGTAGTAACGGTCGATATCTCAATTTTCCAGTTTATCCAGTAACCACAGATGGATTCCGATATAAAGTAGAACTCAGAGGTACAGATCCGAATGGATTTGTTCTCTATGGTAATCAAACTGGCTTTTTTGATAGTGACGGTAAAACTCCTCTCTACCACGACATACTGGGGGCAGATAGTCAACTGGCAAATCCCCAAGGTGGTGTTAGCTTGGCTCGTCCTCAATACGCTACCTTTTTTAACTCCATCGATGCCAATGTACTTCCATACGTTGAACGTTATCAACGAGATGGCACTTTAGACGGAACTGGCATTCCCCTTAGCCCAATTATTCCTGTTGTTAGTAATTTACAATTCAACGGTACAGTTACAGGAAATAACAGTTCTTACCGCACTGGCGGTACTTTCAACTTTGACAGCAACGTTACAGGTGTTTACGAACTCATTATTAGCCAAGATGGTAGCAATTTTGATCCTACCAACTCGCAAAACCGTCTTTTGCGAGGGATTATGACTGCAACGGGACAGCAAGCAGTTAGTTGGAATGGTAAAGATAACAGTGGCAATTTTTTCCCTGTTGGCAGTAATTACAAAGTTCGTGTCACAACTTATGGAGGTGAATATCACTTTCCCTTACTGGATGCAGAAAACAATTTTACTGGTGGCCCTACCATTACAATGCTGAATGCTACTAATCCCATAGGCAACACCAGAGGATTCTACGACGATCGCGGTTATAAAACCATTGGTGGTACTCAAATCGGTACTTCTGGTCAAGTACTTTGTGGTATTGCTCCACCAAACCCAGCTTTCAGCGACCCAATTAATGGCTTTGACACCGCCAGCAATGACCGGAAGTTTGGCCAGTCTGGTAACGCTGGTAATGCTGGGACATCATGCAACGGCTCTTTTGGAGATACCAAAGGGTTGGATTTATGGACTTATTATCCTGGTCAAACTCAACCAACTCCATTTAATATCATTGATACAGTTTCACCTAATGTTGGTAAAGTCATAATCAACGAAGTTTTATATAACGAAACTGGTACTGCTACTAATACTAATGATGAATTTATTGAACTTTATAATCCTTCTTCATCGCCTGTAGATTTGAGTGGTTTTAAGTTAGCAGATGGACATTTGACTGCTAATGATATTGATATTACTAATGGTTTTTCTTATACATTTCCTAACGGCACAACTTTACAACCAGGGAAATATGCTGTGATTTGGATTGGGGATAACAACGCCAATCATCAAGCAACAGGAGCAGCTTTTCAAGCTTGGTTGGGACAGACTGCAAAACTCAACAACTCTGGTGATGATATCTGGTTGTACGATAACCAAGATAAAATTATTGACTACATCGCTTATGGCAGTGGTAATGAGGTTAATACACCTCCTGCAAGTGTTCTAAATCTCTGGGACAACACATATCAGTCTTCCTTAATTGGGGCTAGCACTGGACAATCTATCAGCTTAACTCCCAATGGACAGGATACAAATGCTAGTGCTTGTTGGGAAGCAAGCACTAGTAATAATGCCAGCACACGTTGTTCAAACTACTTACCAACTAGAGACACTGATACTACAGGTACTCGCATTACCAGCGTTGGCGAAAATAATAATGGTGCTACTGGTGTGAATGCAAAGCTTTTGTTAGTGAAACGTATCACCCGCATCAATAAACAAGATGTAACCGACATTGTAGATGGTCGCAGCGACGTAGCGATGACTGCTGCAAACTACACACCAGAACCATTTGCTTCTGATGATAACGATTCAAAATGGCCTGCTGGCTATCTGCGCGGATTGATTAATGCTGGCACTGTCAAACCTGGCGATGAGTTGGAATATACTATCTACTTCCTCTCTAAGGGCCCGAATGATGCTACTAATGTCAAATTCTGTGATTTAGTTCCTAATAATACTACTTTTATTCCCACTGCATTTAACGGTAACAGTCCTGGTGATGGCGGCTTACCAGGAGCAGATCAAGGCATAGGTCTTGCAGTTAGTTCTAGTAACCCTACATTTTACCTTAGTAATGTGGAGGATAGCGATCGCGGACGCTTTTATTCTGCTAAGGAGTCAACCCCATCGTACTGCGGTAGTAATACTAATGGGGCAGTTGTAGTTAATATTACGAGGAGTCCAGATTTACCTAATCTCGCTAAAGATTTTTACGGCTTTGTTCGCTTCCGCGCTAAGGTGAAGTAGCTTTGAGAAAAAAAGGTTAAATATGAGGTTCCCTTTCCCCCTTTTTTTCATACTGATATAGCTTGTCTCACTTCAACTGGTTCACCAGTCAAACTAAAAGGACGAACTTCGGTAATTTTTACCTTGACTAACTGCCCTTTCAATTCTTTGATGTCGCCACTGAAGAATGTCAGACGATTACCATCAGTGCGTCCCATCACCTGGGTTTGATCTTTAGGATTTTGGTCTTCTACTAAAACTTCTTCGATGCGTCCGAAGTAACGTTGCGATCGCTCGGCTACTTTCAAGTTTCCCAGATGATTGAGGCGTTGGAGGCGATCGCTTTTAATTTCTTCACTTAGTTGATTGTCCCACAATGCGGCTGGTGTCCCTGGACGCGGCGAATATGCTGCTGTATTCAACATATCAAAGCCAATATCTTCCACCAGTTTCAAGGTATTTTCAAACTGTGCTTCTGTCTCCCCAGGAAAACCGACAATTGCATCAGCACTAATGGAAGCATCTGGCATATATCGCCGAATAGTATCGATAATCCGGCGATATTTCTCATGGGTATAACCCCGCGACATCGCCTTTAAAAGTTCATTATCCCCAGATTGAAAGGGAATATGGAAGTGTTTGCAGACTTTGGGCAACTCAGCACAAGCCTTAATTAATCTCTCTGTAAAATAACGGGGATGGCTAGTAGCAAATCTTAACCTTTCAATCCCTGGTACATCATGGACGTAATAAAGTAAATCTGTAAAGTTGTGCAGATGTCGTCCCTCTGCTGTTGCTCCTGGCAAATCTCTACCGTAAGCGTCAATATTTTGACCAAGTAAAGTGATTTCTTTATAACCTTGCCGTCCTAATTCTTCCATTTCAGCCCGGATTGCTGATGGTGTGCGAGATTGTTCGATACCGCGCACATTAGGAACCACGCAATAGGTGCAGCGTTCGTTACAGCCGTAAATTACATTTACCCAAGCTGTGACTTTACTATCCCGTCGTGGCTGGGTGATATCTTCAATAATATGAACCGACTCGGTTGCGACAACTTGATTGCCGTCAAACACCGACTCCAGTAAATCTTTGAGACGGTTGGCGTGTTGTGGCCCCATTACCAAATCTAATTCTGGAACTCGCCGCAACAGCGCTTCGCCTTCTTGCTGGGCAACACAACCAGCAACGATGAGGGTTAAATCAGGCTGCTCATGCTTGCGCTTCGCTTGTCTGCCAAGGTAGGAATATACTTTTTGCTCGGCATTATCTCGAATTGTGCAGGTATTGTAGAGAATCACATCTGCATTATTTGGGTCTTCAGACCATTCAAAGCCCATGTCTTCCAAAACGCCAGCCATGCGCTCTGAGTCAGCTTTATTCATCTGACAACCGAAGGTAGTAATGTGGTATTGGCGTTTAGAAGTGGTCATGGTCAATTTTGCTTAATTAGCTAATGTATATAAGATTTATTTCTATTCTATAACGCTCTTAGAGGATGTTTTAAACGCTATCAATCAATTCGTTTTGGGTGCAGCAGCGCCACAAGTAGTAATGGTTTTCTGTTCTTTGAGCAAGATGGCGGTGCGATCGCTAAAATAAGATTATTTGGGTAAATGTTGAGAGAGCGCTTTTTTGGAGTTTTGCTATTTTTTACCACTGTTCTAGTGTTTTCAGCTTGGGTAACAGTTCACCATGAATATCTGCTCAGGATGATTCATTCAATATATCTAAAAGTTCTTGAGGAATTTTGAGAGTCTGTTTATACAGCAGTTTTCAAATGGATAGCTGTGTAACGACTATCTTAAGTGTCAAGCGATGCCTACGGCGGTAAACTATGCTCTTTAGAGTTATGCTACTTTTAAGGACTTTTCTAGCGTTTTTGGCTCTGGTAGAGGTTGACTGTCAGCCAAAGATGATTCAATCAGCATTTCTAAAACTTCTTGAGCATTTTTGAAAGCTTCTTCGTAAGTATCTCTGTGAGTATGACAAAACTCTCCCCATTCAGGAAGACTTACAACAAAACACTCATCTTCATCAGACCACTGAATAACGATTGTATATTTCATTCTTCTGAAACATAATTACGAATTACGAATTACGAATTACGAATTATCAAGTAACTCTTGGGTAGCATCTTCACTTTCTTTATCTGCTAGATCAGCTAAGAAGTCAGCAACCAGTTATAGGCGTTCTGAAGACAATCCATTTAGATATTGGTTGATTTGTTGACGAACTTCTGTGTAGTTCATATTTTTGAAACTTTTTTACTTCTCTAATTCTGCCAACTTCTGTTGAGCAAACTGTCGTACTTCCTCATCTGGATCATTCTTGGCTCTGTCGCTTAACAGTGCTAAAGTCTGGGAATGCTGAGGATATTGCTCAATGATTGCCTCAAGTGCTATTTGCCGAGGGTTATCTTCAAGTATCAACTGACGCTCAAAAGGGTCACTGATAGCAATATTGCACAATAGCTCAAACACACTAAGGTCATTCTTCCATTCTCGGATCAATTGTCGTATTGCTCCACGTCGGATACTTGAAACATTATCCTTAGTAGCACGTTCTTTGATCCAAAGTAAGGTATCAGGGTGATCTTTCCACAATCTTACTAAACGGTACACTGCCTGTTGTCGATCAAAACCAAGGTCATCATCGATGGCGTGTTGTTTGAAAATTGATAAAGTATCCGGATCATCTTTCCATCCATACACTAACTCTTCTACAGCTCTATCACGTACCTGCCAATCTTTATATTTAGTTAAGTTTTTGAGCTGATTAAATAATTTAGTAGCTGCTGACGCGATCGCCGAGCGATTTCTCACTTCTCCAAGACACTTAGCCGCTAAAAAGAGATTGACAAACTTTTCTTCTTCGCTATCTTGCGCCATTAAGTAATCAAGAATTTCACCAACAAATTTTGCCTCAATCATTCCGGCAATTAACAGCAACACCTCATGCCAAGTTTCATCTTGCCAGTGTTTGCCAAAAACTTCAGTTTTGAGATACTCAATTGTAATACTGCGTTCCTTCTCAAACTGCCAGACAAACTCCCAAGCACAGAAATATTCTAAAAAAGTCCGATGCACAAAGGCATAGTAATCTGCACCCAAGAAACATAAAATAAAATTGCGATCGCGCAGTTGTTTCATTAACCGTCTGGCTTTATCTCTGGCATCACTCACTGGTATGCTTTGCAGATATTTAGTGAAGATTGCTTCTAAATCATCTGCATAGATAATGTTGCCAGCTAAACCTTTTTCACTGGTTTGCATTTGATAAGCAACTTGACGCAACATTGCCTGTTTATCTTTATAATCAATAACATCCAGACGTTCATCCGGTTTTAAATTGCGTCCGTCGTCCCAATTATGCAGCAGAACCTCTGAAGCATCTTTATACAGTTCACTTCTATCTCTGGGTAATTCCCGCTTGAGGTTGAGAATTGCCATCATAGTTAACAGCAGAGGATTTTGTGCTAGTTCGGCAATTGCTTTCGATTCATTAATTACTCTTTGTAGACGCTCTCGTTTGATATTTTTATCTCTTTCTTCCGCTTGACTAAAAGTTTTATCATGCCAACGTTCAATAAAATCTATAATCTGTGCTGATTCTAAATCTTGCAACATGAAGTGGCGAAACTCTGCATCTCGCAATTGTTGTTGCTTATAGCCGATAATCCGAGAAGTCACAATTACCTGCACATCGGGATATTCATTAGTGAAACGATGAATAGAGGTAATTACTTCTTCCCGCTTCGTCGATTCAAAGATTTCATCCAACCCATCAAACATAACTAAAGCGTTACCAGCCTTTAGCTGCTCATGCAATTTATGCTGATTGAGGTGATAAAAACAATTAGGACTATTATGGTAAAATTGGAGAAAATTATTACAACTACCTGCATCGCGATCGCGCATATAATTGCGTAATTCAATCAGCAAAGGAATTGGCAGATTAAAATCATTCTGTTCGAGAGTTTTTTCTACCCAATCTAATGCTAGGTATTGCAACAATGTAGACTTACCGGAACCAGGATCGCCTAAAATAACTAAATAATTTTTGCGTTGCTTATCTTGGATAACATCTAATACTGAACGGATTGGCTGCTCAAAATAATTGCGTTGATAACGTTCTGTTTCTTCTTGAAACTTTTCTATTTCAAATTCCGTATCTAATTGGTTACTTTCTTGTAGCCTGCGGAGATGTTCTTTAGGCAGTTCTGGTAAAACCTGATAAACTTGCCGCACATTTTGCGGGATAAACATTTGCCATAAATTTACCGGATGTTCGCGGGATGTAGTTTCTAAGCTATCTAACTTCAGATTGCCGTAACGTTCGCGAATAGTTTCTAAATATTGTGGTAAATTAAAATCCTTGGGAATATCAGCGTTTTCTTTTAAAGTCTTATCAATACTGAATAATTTTTTAATTTCCAAGATATAGCGTAACTCTTCTGAATCCGAAAGAATATCTTGAACTTGTATGAGATACTGTTCTATAATTGTTTGCCAGTTAAATTTAGGTGGAAGAGGTTGGAGTTGAAGTCTTTTCCAACTATCTGCTAGTGTTTTAAAATCTAGAGAATCACATTTAATATCAAAAGCCTGACCAAGAACTTCCTTAACCGATTTTTCACGGATAAATATCTTGATATCTTCAACATAATTTTTAATTTCAGCTTCATCAAGTTTGCAACGAACCTTTAACTGTTGCTGCATCGCTTGCAAAAATTCTGTTAGCGCCATAACTACAGCTTTCTGAAGCGGTTCTTGCTTAAAGGGCGCAGTTACAGCATTATTAAAGATATTTTTGAAAAAATCTTTAGCGTAGTCCTTAACTAAATCTTTGAAAAATTCTTCGCTAATAATAGTTTTGACAAGAAATCCAACCGCTTTTTGACCTATCCAGAGAGTAAACCACTCAACTATCATACTCACGCCTGCTAAGTGCTTGACTACGAGTATATACATCTGTCAGAGAATCTTTCCAGATTTCTAGTAGGAATGCACAGTTGTGCGCCCTGAAGATTTGTTAAAAGTAACTAATAACTGTGCATTAATATTAGGAGTAGTTTTATGGTTTTACAAGTTAACCCCATCCAAAAAGAACCTACTGTTACTTGGGAAGCACTTCCTGCCGACTTCATTTTACCCGACGATCCAGTGGAAAATATTCAACAACCTGCGATCGCTGCTGCGCTTACCGATGCTTTGGGAAGCACAGGACGCATCCAACCTCAAATGCTGATTGGCTCTAATTTTGGACTTGTAGCCACAGTCAATAAAAAAATCGTTGTCAAAGCCCCAGACTGGTTTTATGTCCCTCAAGTGCAGTCTGTAGGGACAAATGTAGTTCGTCGCAGCTATACCCCGAATTTAGAAGGCGCTGCTGTGGCTGTGGTGATGGAATTTCTCTCAGACACAGAAGGCGGAGAACTATCAGTCCGTTCAACTCCACCCTACGGTAAACTCTATTATTACGAAAAGATTCTCCAAGTTCCAACCTACGTAACCTACGACCCTTACGAGCCAAGTATAGAACTACGCTGCTTACAAAATGGACAATATACCTTGCAGCAAGCAGACGCTAATGGACGTTACTGGATTCCTGAGTTAGAGTTATTTCTCGGAATTTGGCAAGGTGAAAGATTATGTCAAACCATGAATTGGCTGCGCTGGTGGGATACCCAAGGAAATATGCTCTTGT
Source organism: Nostoc sp. DedVER02 (assembly GCF_034530675.2). Classification (NCBI taxonomy): domain Bacteria; kingdom Bacillati; phylum Cyanobacteriota; class Cyanophyceae; order Nostocales; family Nostocaceae; genus Nostoc; species Nostoc sp. DedVER02. The sequence continues at coordinate 661,499 of NZ_JAVRCP020000001.1, read as the reverse complement.
GGAGCAGCGAACAAGCCCAACAGGAACACCAACGTGCTGAACAGGAACGCCAACGTGCTGAACAGGAACGCCAACGTGCTGAACAGGAACGCCAACGTGCTGAACAGGAATACCAACGTGCTGAACAGGAACGCCAACGTGCTGATATATTAGCAGCTAAGTTACGTGAGCTAGGTATTGACCCTGATGCGTAGGCGTAGCTCGTTGTAGACATCGCATAACCTCAAGCAATGCTGGGAATAATAATTTTGGGACATCAGCACCAAAATTCTATGAAACAGCAAAAAAATCAATTTAGCCATCTGACTGCCATCGAAAGAAGTTATCTATCGTTTCCTGCACAGTTTTTATTGAATCAAAACCTTCTCCAAGGCAAAATACTAGACTTTGGTTGTGGCTTTGGTAATGATGTTAAGATATTACGCCAAAAAGGTTTTGATATTACAGCCTATGACCCTTATTACTTTCCACAATATCCTGATACTAAATTTGATACCATAATTTGCTTCTATGTTTTGAATGTTTTATTTATTGAAGAACAAACTAATGTTATTATGGAAGTATCACATTTATTAAAACCAGGAGGTAAAGCTTATTATGCTGTAAGAAGGGATCTCAAAAAAGAAGGATTTCGAGAACATTATGTTCATAAAAAACCTACTTACCAGTGTATTGTAAAACTTCCCTTTACTTCAGTCTGCTTAGATGAATATCGGGAATTATATGAGTATGGTCACTATAATCATCAGCGAAATTCATCTAATTATTGTATATTCTGTAATCCTAATAAAAATCTCAAACTATTAACTGAATCAGCAACTGCTTATGCTATGTTTGATGGCTATCCTATAAGTAAAGGACATATTTTAATTATTCCCAAACGTCACGTTAGCAGTTATTTTGAACTGCCGATGAAAGAGCAATCTGCTTGTTGGTTCATGGTGAATAAAGTACAAGAAATTCTCAAAGCAGAATTTGAACCTGATGGCTTTAATATAGGAATGAATATCAATCGAGCCGCAGGTCAAAATATTATGCACGCCAGTATTCATATTATCCCTCGCTACAAAGGTGATACTGTCTCTAATAAAAGTGGAATCAGGAATGTTATTCCTAAAAAACAATAGTTTTTCTCTCAAAATTCATTCATGAGCCAGAATTCTAATACTTCTCGGTTAAGGCGAAAATGGGAAAGGGTAAGGGTAAAGAAAAAACTTTAACTCAAACCCATTACCCTTTTCCCCAAACCTGATTCCGAGCAATGGAAGCAGCTGCAAGATCGATTATTTTAAAAATGTTAATGATACATTCAGTCATCAGACTAGCGATCGCGTAACTCAGCTATTTGCAGACCTTCTTCGCTACTATAGTGATAGTGATTCTCAAAATGCAGAGCTTTCCTTGCTCCACAGCTGAATTCTGCTGTATGAAAAATACATAAATCTGAGAAATCGGATTTTTCAGTCCAGTTGAAAATATTGCAAAATATTCCAGTTAAGTAGATGGGCGTGAATAAATATAATATATTCCGTCATTGCGAGCAAAGTGAAGCGATCGCAAAGTCTCTAGGATTAGCTTCGTAATGACATCTTATATTTAATTATGCCTACCTACTTAACCCTGATTATCTGGATCTATTCCTAGCGCTCTTAATTGTTGTGTCAATTGTTGCACCCGTTCTTCTGCTTGTTGAGCGCGTTGTGCTTCTTGTTGAGCGCGTTGCGCTTCTTGTTTTACCTGTTCTGCGGGCGTGAGATACCGTTGTCCTTGCTCATCATACCAATACATCCATTCCCGCGTTACACCGCAATAATTTCCCCTTTCACAACCAATTCCTAAGCCGATTTCTGGTAGCCAAACGGGGTTTCCTTCTTGCAATTCATACTTACCATTAACTAACTTATGTACTTCCAGATGGGGTTTGCGGCGGCGACGAGAGGAATAAATGACGTAGTAAAGTACACCCAAAGCCTCATATTCATCCAATTTAGTCGTGTATTCCTTGCGATAATTTTGGGAAACTACTTCTAACACGAAAATCGGTACAACATTTTCATCCCATAGCACATAACTGGGACGCAACTCTTCATCATAAAACCGCTCTACCCCCAAGCTCAAAAACCCATCTGGCACAATGGGCGGTTTATCGGGGTGATAATAAATACCCATATCTATGGCAAATAACCAGTCCATGCGCTCTGACCAAAGCATCAGCAAGATCGCCTTCAGCAAGCCTGGTATCAATTCTTGCAGTTCATTATCCACAGGCGTTTCATCAGAGTCTGGTAGTTCCTCGGCTGAGGGCAAGTACCTTGGCAAGTTGTACTCTAACATGGCTGGTTTTCCCAAAACTCAAAGGATATTTGGTTCTATTTAGCTCACCAGAATTATAGCGATTTCTCTGCTAGCAATTAACGCCCATGAATAGTATTGGAATAGGAACGTGCATCAAGCCCAAAATTATTTGTGTATTTGAGCTTGAGCAGTTGCCCTAAAATATGTCCATTTCTGCGATCGCAATCTCTATCCCAGGAAAAATGATATGTGATGTAGAAATTTGATTGCGATCGCACAAATCAGTGGTTAGCGCATATTTTTGTTCTACCTAACTTGCTCGCACACGATAAATAACCATCTTGACCTTTTTTGATTATTTTATGGGCAAAGTTACAAGATCGATTCGGCTTCAAGTTGCGATCGCCCATTACCATGATGCACTAAGGCTGCTGTTCCATGTTCTGAAGCACGTAACTCTTTGTCAGAGATTTGTGGCTCCTTGCTATAGACCGAACTTAGTAAGATATTCAGAACTCCACTTGTTTCAGCTTGACTGACGGCGCGATGTGTAATCAATTCACCTACATTCAATATCACGTTGTCTTCTGGGTCAAGAATGACACGGGTAACTGGACGACCCAATGCTTGTTCAATTCGTTGATTTTTTATTGCCCGTCTGCTGCGTCCTTGTAACTTTTCTGCCTTCGCTTTCAAGGCTTGCCAGAAAGTGTTGAGGTTCTCTTGAGCGATGCTTACTCGATCGTCCAGTTGAACTTTGTTTTCTAACCATGTGTCACTTGCGGTAGAACGGACTGCGGTTGCCAGATTTAGACCGACAGCGTTCAGCAATTCTGCTTCTTTGGCGTAAATCTGAGCGCGATCGAGAAGGGGTTCTGTCACAATCTGCCCAGATGCCGCAATAATTAAGCCATCGTCAGTACGCACTGTTCGCAGGACTCTGCGCCCTCTTGCCTGCTGGATCGCTACATTTGCTGCCAAGGAATCAACTGACTGACGCAGACTAGCGGCACTGCTCTGAGTTACGCTCCCAATTCGATTGCCAATAGATTCTGTTGCTGCTTGCAAATTGCGGCTGATGTTGGCAGTCAGACTGCCACCCGTGGCTCGATAGAGTTCATCAAGGATACCCAGGCGATCGGCCGTTTCTGCATCAATTAGGGTGACTTCTTGACCCTTTAGTAGCAGTACATTCCCATCTGGAGTCAGCACATCCCGCTCGAGACGCTTGCCAATCACATATACTTTTTGTTCGGCAGGATCGACCAAATTGTTAGTCAGGGAAGCAGTTGCATCTCGATTGAAGTCTTGTAGTTTGCTGCTAGTAACATCAGTTGCGGCTTGCAATTGCTCACCTGCATTCTGGCTTGCTGAGAGTAGCTCGCGGTTCACTTTCTCTACCGAGCTTTGTAGTTGCTCATTCACAGTTTGAGCTGCTGTTTGCAGTCTGCGGTTAGTAGTCTGGGCCGAGTCCTGCAATTTATCTCCAGTTGCCTGAACGGCTCCTCGGATACCACCAACCTGTTCTTCCATCAATTGAGCAATTTCTGGAGGTACAAAAGCAACATCATCACCAATTTTCAGTGTTTCGCTAGCAGGAACAAACGATCGCCCAGAATAAGCATCGGCAAATACACCGCCAGAAACTTCGTATCCTTCCACCAGTCCACTATGCTCATCAAAGAACAAATCCACCAATCCACCGAGATAAAGTCCCTCTGTAGTTAGAATTTTCTTTTTTTTCAGGACGATATTCTGGTGCAGAATCTCTTTAATTACAGGGACACGATGTGCCTTCACAACCGATTTTTTCGACTTAACTACGATCGCATCTGACCCGATGGCTTGTACTTCTTGTAAAGGAATCACTTTTGCGTCTCGAAACAGTCCCTTCTCTGCAACTAGAAAACCCAAAAGTTGATTGCGTTCTTGATCGACAATTAAATCGATGATTCGGACAATTTTCTTACCTGTGTCGTAGGTGACGACCACTTTATCGAGAATATCAGTACCTTTAAGCATTATATATCCCTGGTCTTTTTATTGATTTGGTTGTTGAATCATTTGTTCGTTAGTCACCCGAAACTTCAGTTGAAAATATCGTCCTTCTCGTCCAAAGCCGGGAACTATATCAATCACACCAAGGTATTCGGAAAGTACCCCAAATATGGCAAGCAGAATGATTAAGCTGGTGATATTCGCTCCAGTATTAGAGCGTTGTCCTACAAGTCTAGGCATTTGTTATTTTATTTATTGTTGTTTTCTAGGGCTAACCTTGCTGAAAAAATCATACAAAACTATTGATATATTTTTTATCTACAATTTGCCTTGATTAAATTTAATCTTTAGGAAGAAAAAAAGGAAAATTAGTAATTCTAAAGATAGCTACAATCCGGTTTGCCTTCAATCTTTTGGAAGTAAGTATTTTTAGTGAATTGAGCTTTATTCATCTTCAATAGAACATTAAACTTCTCAGAAAGTTTTCACGACTTCCTTAGACTATTGCACAAATATTTTATGGTAAGATGGAGGTTTGACCAAAAAGCTAATGGTAATATGCGATACGAGCAAGTCAAAAGCCGATCGGTTGGTGAATTTAGCGCCTGTTTGGGATAAAAGTTGCAATATTTTGCTTTGACTAAGGGATACCACTTGTGGTATCTAGAAATAGCCAAGATTTGATAGATATAATAGTTACTCGCTCGTTTCGTGGTTGTCTATAGTATTGCCCGATCTGAAGTTGTAGCCCAGTCAAGAATACGGGCATTTTTACCCCACTCAGAAAGTTGCTTCAGCCGATAAAATTTTGGTAACTCTTAACTATTAATAAATATATCGGTGCTTAGTGCTATTCATGCTTTATATTTAGCGACAGGATGATGCAAATAGCCACTCACCTTCAAATACTTAGGAGGCAGTATCCACCGAAAGCAACTCATGCTTTGATACCACCACTAGATAGTGTAAGTTAAGGTTAAGTCGATATTCAAACGAATAATTTTTGCTCAATTGCGACAGATAAAGACTAAACTAAAAAGTCTTGTGCAGCAAAACCTGTAGCTTTAAATGAAGTAATCATGTCTAAGGTTCTTGTCTCTGATTCGATTGACCAAGCTGGAATTGACATTCTTTCGCAAGTTGCAACTGTTGATGTCAAACTAGGTCTAAAACCAGCCCAACTGCTCGAAATTATTGGTGAGTATGACGCACTGATGATTCGCTCTAGTACACGTGTCACTCAAGAAATCATTGAAGCAGGCACTCAGCTAAAAATCATCGGTCGTGCTGGCGTGGGTGTGGATAATGTGGATGTTCCCGCAGCCACACGCCGGGGAATTGTAGTAGTCAATTCTCCAGAGGGAAATACAATTGCTGCGGCTGAACACGCGCTAGCGATGATTTTGGCTTTATCTCGCCATATCCCTGATGCTAACGCTTCGGTGAAACGGGGTGCTTGGGATCGCAATAGCTTTGTCGGCGCGGAAGTCTACAAAAAAACTCTTGGCGTTGTCGGTTTGGGTAAAATTGGCTCACATGTTGCGGCTGTAGCTAAGACAATGGGGATGAAACTCCTAGCTTATGACCCTTTTATTTCTACAGAACGAGCCGAACAAATTGGCTGTCAGCTGGTGGAGCTAGATTTACTCTTCCAGCAAGCAGACTATATCACCCTACACATCCCCAAAACCCCAGAAACCACTCACTTAATCAATGCCACAACCCTGGCAAAGATGAAACCCACAGCCCGGATTATCAACTGCGCTCGTGGTGGGATCATTGATGAAGTAGCTTTAGCAGCAGCTTTGAAAGCGGGTAAAATTGGGGGTGCAGCCTTAGATGTGTTCGAGTCAGAACCACTGGGTGAATCGGAATTGCGATCGCTAGGCAAAGAAATCATCCTCACCCCGCACTTGGGAGCCTCTACCGCCGAAGCTCAAGTAAATGTGGCTATTGATGTAGCCGAGCAAATTCGGGATGTCCTTTTAGGACTACCAGCCCGTTCAGCTGTCAACATTCCCGGACTCGGCCCCGACGTGTTGGAAGAACTCAAACCCTACATGCAACTAGCAGAAACTCTAGGTAATCTAGTAGGACAGCTAGCTGGCGGACGGGTGGAAGTACTCAATATTCGTTTGCAAGGGGAACTTGCAACCAATAAAAGTCAGCCTTTGGTAGTAGCTGCCCTGAAAGGATTACTTTACCAAGCTTTGCGGGAACGGGTAAATTACGTCAATGCCAGCATAGAAGCTAAAGAACGCGGAATTCGGGTAATTGAAACCCGCGATGCTTCCATCAGAGACTATGCCGGAACGCTTCATTTAGAAGCCACGGGTACTTTAGGTACTCATTCTGTCACCGGCGCTTTGTTGGGTGAACGGGAAATTCACCTAACGGATGTTGACGGTTTCCCCATTAACGTCCCACCCAGCAAATATATGCTGTTTACCCTGCACCGCGATATGCCGGGGATTATCGGCAAACTTGGTTCCTTACTCGGCAGTTTTAATGTCAATATTGCCAGTATGCAAGTAGGCCGTAAAATCGTCCGTGGTGATGCGGTAATGGCTCTGAGTATAGATGACCCTTTACCAGAAGGCATTTTGGATGAAATTATAAAAGTCCCTGGTATTCGGGACGCTTATACAGTAACTCTATGAGCGCTGAGTGCTGAGTAGTGGGTGCTGAGTGAAGAAAAGTTAGGAGTGAATAGCGAGGAGTGAGCAGTTAGACAGGAGAACTCCTAATTCCTAACTCTCAAACTCATAACTCAGCACGGGCTAAACGCCCCGCTAACAGCACTCAGCACTCAGCACTCAGCACTCAGCACTCTAAAAATGGCAAACACCTGGTGGGAACTACAGATTTTATGTGAGCCAGACCTAGAAGATTCAATCTTTTGGCGACTGGAAGATTTTGGCTGTCGTGGGACAGCTAGTGAAAATAAAGAAAATTCATCTTTAGTTAGGGCTTATTTATCGACACTTCAAACACAACTGCTAGATTTGGCAGCACTATCGCTGTGGCTGCGTCAAGATGCTCTCTGTGTAGGACTCTCATCTCCCTCACTGCAATGGCAGTTAATTGATGAGGAAGATTGGGCAACTAGCTGGAAACAATATTGGCATCCGCAAGAAATTGGCGATCGCTTCCTAATCAACCCCGCATGGCTACCACTACCAGAAACAACGGAACGGTTAGTGATTCGTCTCGATCCTGGTGTAGCATTTGGTACGGGCAACCATGCCACCACTCAGCTATGTTTAGAATCCTTAGAAATGCGGCTAAGTGGAGTTTCTCAATCGTTTGTGGGTAATAGTGGGAAACATGAACATTTGGTAATTGCAGACATTGGCTGTGGTTCTGGTATCCTTTCCATTGGGGCGTTGCTATTGGGAGCCGAAAAAGTCTATGCAGTAGATAATGACCCTTTAGCGGTGCAATCAACTATCAGTAATGGTGTCCTGAATGACATTGGCTCAGAACGTTTACTACCAGCACTGGGAAGCGTAGATGTTTTAACAAAACTGGTTGAGAAACCAGTGGACGGTATTGTATGCAATATTTTGGCTCATGTGATTATTGAGTTGATTCCAGAAATGAGTGCGATCGCAAAACCTGAAACTTGGGCAATCTTCAGTGGTATTTTACTAGAACAATCTAAAGCTGTTGCTGACGCTTTAGAACAAAATGGTTGGGTCGTTGCTACCCTGTGGAAACGAAAAGAATGGTGTTGTTTGAATGTACGGCGTTCTTAATCTACGCAAAACTAAACACTGTACGGGTGATTAATGGATTGCCCATAGCTGAAACCTTCGTTTTCAGCTATGGTTTGCGTAAGTTTTGTAGAAAAAATGGATGATACGTTTTAACATTATTCGACTTAAGTATAAGTAATCAAGCAATCTGAAGTGACATAATATATAAATTATCCACTATTGACTTTTGAAACCTGCGATGAAAGAACGGCTACAAATCCACAAAAAAGCTGACTCATCCGCTTCTAAGTCAGAACAAAACCAGTTGCGATCCCATTTGTTAACTACTCACTCTCAACTTGGCTCTCACAAACCTATAGTACAGGCAAAAGTTGAGAATCAAGAATTTCAACAAGATCGGTTTGAGGCAACAAAACTCCAAATTCAAGCCAAGCATGGGACTATCACCCCAGAAGGACAAGAACGACTCACTGTATTACAGGCAAAGATGAATGAGTCGCTACAACAAGGGAAGGAACACTCTTTCCGATTTGGTCATAATATTGACAAAATGGCGATCAAACGTGCTGATACTATGTCACTAGCACAAATGCAACCTCTGGGGGAACCACTAATACAGCCAAAACTCACTATTGGTCAACCAGGAGATCAGTATGAGCAAGAAGCCGATAGAGTCGCTACTTCTGTAGTCAGCCAAATTAATTCACCTACTTTACAAAAGCAGGAAGGAGAGCAGACAAACCTACCAGGTAGCAGCAACAAACAAGCAAGCTCTGAACAAATATCAGCAGATAAAAAACAAAAATTTTTACAAGAGTACTCTTTAGCCAAAACATTAGTAAATGGCATAGATGATACATTGCCAGAAGATAAAATCCTGGAACAACTATTCAAAAACTTTGGAAATATCCAATTTCAATACACGATGGTGAGCAAGAGTCAAGAAACTCTTTTGAAAGGTTCTCCCGAAGGAGATTGTCAAACATTAGCCCGTGCGTTTAAAAAGGTTGCAGAAGAATATTTTGGTATCCAAAAAATAACAGTTGAAAGTATTGCTAAACCTTTTTTAACTGAAGCTGGAACTACGCCGTATCAAGGGAAGAAACCCAATTGTGATGATGGAAAGCGATGGTTTTTCCAAAACCATTATTGGGCTAGCTGGAACGGAAAAGTTTACGATGTTTTATTTCTCAGCCATAAACGAACTGAAGCAGATATGGCAAAACAGGTACAACCACTTACATCTATGTTGATGCCTGAGCAAGAGTACTATGAAACAGAAAAAGGAAAAGTTGTATACCCAATCGTCCATAAGTACTCCACTGTAGACATTAATATATTTGATAAGCTGAAAAACTTTGTTAATAATCTTGGTAGATTTTTCTCTGATAATATGAGTGCGATCGTAAATAAAATTCAGTCTTTATTAGCCAAAGGTGGAAATAACGCTAGTGGTTTTGATTCTTTAATGAGAGAACTAGAAAACGACAAAATCAGTACTGTAATCTCAAACAATCAAAATCAATAATCCTAGACTGATATACAGCATATTTCAGGTAAATGAAGTACACGGGTAGGGGTACAACATGTTGTGCCCCTACGATTATCTGTACGTCATAAACTTGCAAGCTGATATAACTCAATACGGTTCAGTTAAGACTAAAACTATTTGTCGTCAAATTTTTTAACGTCGATGCTTACTCCTACCGAGAAGCAAGCTATGCAGGGCATCTGATAAACAAGTAGCTTAAGGTAGTGTACAGCCAAAGACGTTGTTTTGCCGATCTGGTAGGAATTAACTTAACATTAGGCTACACTTATTTCAGTATTTCACCTTTAGTACAACTGCTGCTAAGTTCAAATAACAGAACAAATTGATATGCCGGAGATAAAAATATGAGTGACAAGCAAAAAATGCTGGAAGTTTATATTCATGAGTATGAGAAACTAAAGGATGAGCAAACCCAGAGAATTGGTTTCCGGGACAACTTACTGTACGTTACATTAGGAGTGTTTGGTACTGTAATCTCTTTTGGTATTTCTAATCAATCTAATTATTATGCACTCCTTGTTATTCCTTGGGTTTGTCTCATACTAGGTTGGACTTACCTGATCAATGATGAAAAAATTACAGCCATTGGTAGATATATTCGCTATAAACTAACAGAAAAAATCAAAGAAGATACTGGATATGCAGATATTGAATCAATTTTTGGCTGGGAAATAGAGCATAGAAATGACAATCGTCGAAAACGCCGTAAAATAGAACAGTTAATCATAGATGAGATTACTTTTGTTTTTTCTGGTATTGTTGCATTATTAGCATTTTGGTTGCTGATACCAAAATCTACTTTGGCTATTAATATCCTTGGCTTAATAGAACTTGTCTTGCTGATAATCCTGGGTGTAGAGATTGTCATTTATGCTGACTTAGGAAAGGGGCGATAGTTTTCAAATACTTCTAGCGCTTCCCGAGCTAGTGAGATACGTTTTTAAAGCTACTAACCTTGTTAAAAAATTTGGATCTACCTCGTTTGCTTAAGAAAGATTATATAAGCTTCAGGATATTACTGAATTACGTAATCATGATAATATTTATTTAAAACAATGCAAACATATATAATGTTTAAACAAAATTGAATAAAAAATCTCTTAAAACTTTATCTTATTCGATAACTCAAGCCTCAAAATTTGCTTAAATTTTGCGTTATAAGACTTTTAACTATGGTTGTTAGTTGGATAAACTTTAGGACTACTTGTATTAGCATGGAGATTTACTGTGTTCAACTTCCGTGAATCTATTTCAACCATCTCTCTTATAACAACAACTTTACTTCTAACAAGTTGCGGTAATAAACCTATCCAGTGTAAAGCAATTCTGGAAATTACTCGCAAAGCAGATTTGATTACTGACACTGCCAAAACAGGGAACCGTGAAGAGTTGATGAATATTGCTAAAGGATTGGATCAATTAGCCACAGAACTGGAGGCGCTGAATGCTGGAGATCAGAGACTAGGATTATACCAAGGTAGTTTTGTGAAATCTTACAGAGATATTAGTCAAGCTTTGCGTAGTACTGTAGCTGCAATTGATCGCCCAGCCTCCGACACAGTAAGCAGTGCGCTCAACTCTCTAGAAAGGGCTACAAGCCGTAATCAAATTTTAGTTGAAGACATGCGTACACTCTGCCCTAGCCAATAAACAGTTCAAGATGATTTAGTCGTAATTAGATGCTGGATGTGCTTTTTAGCCGTCTTTTTTGCCAACTCTAACATAAGTTGTTTTGCTTGCTCATCGTTCGGGTGTTCTCTCCATACCCTTTCTGCGATAATAAATGCATCATCAGTTGCTCCCTCTTTTGCTAGTTGAGAACTCAGAAACATAGCAAAGGTATAAAACTTACTGTTTCCATTCGCTCTGGGTACAACTTGATGAATAGGAGTTTTACTCTTGAAATACTCTACTGCTTTTTTACCTATAGCTTGTTTGATGCGATCGCTCTTTATCGGTTCGTTGGGGTAACGCTTCCAGGCCGTTTTCATGACAACCAGAGCAGTTTCGTAATCATCTTCTTCAAGTAGTTGTAAACTGAACTGCATTGGTTTTGCATAGCCTATATTTTTAATTGCCTGTAAAGAGCGAACATCTTGAGGGCGTTGCTCAAGAGCTTTTGAGAAGCTTGCAAGAGCTTCGGCATACTTTTCTTCCTTAGACAATCTGTACCCTTGATTGATCGAACGGTAGTAGGTTTGAGTCACAACACAAGCTTTCGTATTCTCAATTGCTTTGAGAACTAAAGGATTTCCTTTACGCCGTTCCAAAGCTTTCTGAAAAAAGCCCAAAGCTTCCTGACATGCTTTTTGCTCGGATAGCCTGTAAGCTTTCCTCATTAATCGATCGTACTCAGTATCTCTGACTGGAGTCTTAACCTTGGTTTGACGAGAGGTTGAAAATTGCTTGCTGTTGAAAAGGTGTTGACAAGAGGCAAAAATGACCATGAGGATTATCAGCCATACAAAGCAGCCAAGATATCCTTGCCTTTGTTTATTCCTACTCATACCAACTCATCCCAATAGTTGCCGAGCATTTTTACTTTCTGTATTGTTACTGAGGAATAATTCTGGTATGGTCATACTAATTTAATAATTTACCATGTTTACGGCAATCAATGATACTTGGTGGAGTAAACTAGCAGATGGATCTTGTAGTAATCGGCGATCGCGCAGTTGGCAAAACCAGTATGGTGGCATCTTTAGCTCACTATAGTCTGGACAGAGACAGTAAAGTAAAGATTACTACTCCAGACCCCAAGAGGCTAGCAGAGGATTTGCGCCCAGAAACTGGTATAGGTGCAGGTACGGCTGATGCTTCACCAAGAGAACTGATTATGACAGTACAGCGTCCAACAGGTGCATTTAAAGAAATTAATGTTGTCTGGATCGACCTGCCGGGTGAAATATTTCAGGAAAACAGCAGCAGGCGACAAAATGGAAACGAAGACTGGCAGGTAATTAAAGATACAATTCAGCAAAGCAAGTATGTAATATTACTACTGCCACCTCATCGAGGCATGGTCAAAGAAGAATTTATCCGAAACGCCCCCGAAGAATTAAAGCCTCAAAGGGCACTACCAACTGAGGAACAGTGGCGCACAAGGTTGAACTGGTGGTTTTTTGACTTTCTCAACCAGAACTGCTCTAGAGCAAGGCGGATCTTAATATCGATTCATAAGGCAGACATGTTTTGTGATGTCGATCGTGCAGGTGTTGATTGGTTCTACAAACCGGAACGTATTGGCACAGACTTCTGGCGAAAATATGATGACTTTGCTAAAAGCTTTTTAGGTGGTGTGCGTCAAGATATACGTAAATATAACAATACCGACGTTGGTGCAAACACAGATTTTTTCATTACCTCCACTGTCAGCAGGGATTTACTACAGTTACCCTGGCTTTACATCGGACTTTATCTTTAAAATCAAGAACACTATTTAGGAGACTAGCAGGTTAATGCAAGAAATATGCATTATTGGCCCTAAAAAGTCTGGTAAAACGACCTACCTAGCAACCCTGCTGAGACTACCCGATAGCTTGACTAGGAGATACCCTGGACTGCGAGTAGCTCCCAGCGACGACAATGCCGAAAAGTTGAGCAAAAATGCTGCTGAGATTCTCGAAAACGGTAGAGCAATTCATGGAACTGATTTGTCAGAAGGCGATGAGCCATTCTACACATTTCAAATAGACCTTCCGAAAACGAAAGGTTTGAACAAGACAAGCTTGGAAGTAACTGTCAGAGACTATGCCGGTGAGGTCATTCAAATTGCTGCTTCAGAGCCTGATAAGCTAAAACCTTATATTCAAGAGTGGTGTAAAACGACATCTTGGATGATTTTACTCAGTGATTGGCAACCTGAGCGCGATCGCTCGCTTTACGAACCCGCATTCCAAGAAATTCTGCGTCATGTTTCTGAAGCTAGAGCTAAAAACCAAAGCTTTGACAAATTATTACGTGTAGCTGTTGTCATTACAAAATGTGAGCGCGGTGAAATCTGGCCATGCCGACTCGATCCTGAAGAAGATTTATTTAAAGTCAGACTACCCAAAACTCATGCTCTTTTACAGCAGAATTTGTCTACAAGGTTGAAGTTTTTTGCTTGTTCTTCCTTCGGTGTACTCAATGAGCATCACGACCCGCGACCAAACCGCAACTTCGACAGTGATAATCCGGAAGCAAAAGCTTATCTAAAAAATCATCGAAGCTGGTGTCCTTACGGTTTATTTTCTCCCATTTATTGGCTCTGTACGGGGAAAACCCTTTATGATGAATCTCTTTAAACGCAAACAAAGCAATCAATTGCCTCCAGAACTAGAGAGTAGAGAAGTGAGAATAATTGGCCCCCGTCGAGCCGGTAAAACTACATTCCTAGCCGCTTTAGCGCACCTACCAAAGTTAGAGCCAGAGGGTTTTGTAAAATCAGTTGAATCACGAGATAACACTACAGAAGAATTAGTTGAAATGGCTAGAGATATCCTCGAAACCGGAAGTGATTTCGCACCTACGGATATTTCTAGACAACCTCTATACTCCTTTGATATCTCTCTAAAACCAAGTTCTCGCAACTTTCCCTTAATAAGCATTAGCAAGCCAACTTCGATACGTGTCTCTTGTCGGGAGTATGCAGGTGAGTTCCTGAGTCAACTTTGTATAAATAAAGATTCTGAAGATTTGAGTTCTTTTATTGATGATTGCTCTTTTGCATCTGGTTTAATACTGCTAATTGATGCCACAGCTTCTAAATCAGATGCTGAATATGGTCGAGCCTTCGAGATATTACAGCGCGAATTAAAACAACGATTGCAACGGCAAGGAATACCGCTAAATGATTACCGAATTGCTCTAGTACTTTCTAAGTGCGAACAGAGTGAAATTTGGGTACACCGTAAGGATCTCGATAGATTTATAGAACTGAAGTTTTTTGAAACCCAATCTGCAATTGCTCGGTGGAAAAACGATTGGAATTGTACAACAAATAGCTTTTTCTGTTCAGCATTCGGGATGAAAGGAAGCAATCCTCCCAGAGCAAATGTAAAAGTGCTGAATAAAGCGAAGGGAATTACTCGTGCTGTTATTGATAGTCCTGAATTCTGGCGACCTTTCGGGTTAGTAGCACCTCTCTATTGGTTACAAACTGGAATTGACGATCGCAAGTTTAGAGAAATTTAGGAGAAATCTATGGCTCGCAAAATAGAAATTTACGAGTTTTCCAGAGCTTTTGAAAATGTTCACTATTCAGATAAGTACAACAGCTGGGTGTCGGGTGGCTATGCATCAGAGAAGATTAATCGTTTTAATAAAACTCCGCACCCAGATATTAGAAAAGCTGTGACTAGTGGCTACTTCTCGCTTAATGATAGCTATCCTCCAGTCAATGGAGAGGTAGCACTAATTGGATGTGATTTGGGTATTTACTCTCTATTGGCTGTCGCCAACGGGCAAATAGATGATGGAAATAGACCAACAATCGGCTATCGCTATTTTTGGCTAGAGAAAGAGAAAGATGATACAGAAATCGATGGCTTGGGAACCATCCTGTCCTGGTGGCTGCAATCAGAGAAGCCGCAATTTGATATGGAAAAAGCACGTTATCAAGAAACTCCAGAAGTCAGCCTGACAGATGTCGTTACCAGGGAGACATTCAAGGCAGAATTTGAAGCAGCGATCGCTAATATAGTATCAGAGCCTTTAATTCCCTATATAAAAGTAGTAAATTCCCCAAATTATTGGTTACAAAAATATCCTGACTATATTCAGTGTCATTACATAGCTTATTATTTTTCTCTTGACTATGACCGTAACCTAACTTGGGCGTGGAATGTACGTCGATTGATTCATCCAGAAAATTTTATTAGTATTTATGCAGCAACAGAGCGAGATTTGCCTAATGTTAGTAGAATACGAGTTCCAAAAATTACTGAAGATAATCAACAGCCAATTATTAAAATTAATCAACAAAATTCTCAAATTGAAGAATGTTTGAAAGATATTGAAAGTAGATTTACTTCTCAAAAAAATTTACAAAATAGTTTACAAAATACAGGTAAGCTCAACGAATTACTAGAATATTTAGCCGAGCCTGAAAATTTTAACATCGACCGCAGATTCTATGATAATTCACAAATATATAGAGCTTTACTAGCATTGATTGTGCCAGATGAAACTAAAATTTGGTTGAACAGTTGTTTGTGTACTGATAACTTAGAAACATCTAAATTGAAACTTTCTTTAAGTTTACACCAGCAGCTTTTTGCGGCAGCTAAACAGCATAATCAAAGAGCTTATGAGTATTTATATAAAATAGTTGATGTGCATATTGCTGATTTATTACTAAAACTTGTCTTAGATAAGAATAAGCAATACGTAGCAAACATTAAGTATCTACTTAGTGAAACTTGGAATTTACCTTTTAAGGAATATGCTCAAAATCTGAAAACAACTTTATTTAGCTTTTTAGAAAATCAAGAGAGAAATAAGGAATCTGATAAATTTCATAATTATGTTTTGAATAATTTACAAGAGATACAGACACAATTCCGAAATAAAGAGCAATTTTTTGATCGGGGTAATAAATTTGCAGAAATAGTTCAAATTTTCAAACAAAACGGATTTACTGAGCTAACATCTATATTTATATTTTTTGATAATAAAAAACTCGACAATGATACTTCTGAATTATTAAAAAACTTCTTAATTCCTCTAGATACGAATGTGAGAGTTAAAACAAAATCTAATCTTGATAATAGATTATTTAGTGTTCTGATAACTCAGCCTATTCAGATGATTACATCTATAATATTACTGCCTATAACCATCTTGTTTGGTACAAATCGACAAGCTAAACCTATAGATAATGATGATTCTGAGTTTCCCAAAGCTGCTTTTTTGGGATTTTTATTTATACTAATTGGTGCAGCTATAGTTTTTTTACTTGGAAATCAGAATATAGCTCGAATTACTTCAATATTTAGCTGTATTATAGGTGGTTTTGTACTGCTGGGTAGTGCTGTGAGATTTCAAGGCAATGATATACTTTCAAAGTTATTATTTGCATTTATGTTACTTGGAATTGGAGGAATTACTTATTATTTTGCTTATAATCATCAATTGCCACCTTCTCAAAATACTTCGATGAATTACATAACTAGTCTTGGTAATCTTAAGATTTTGTAACAGATTAATTTATCAAATATATGTATTTTTTGAGAAGACTAGGTTTTTATATCTCAGCAGGAATTTTTTCCGCTTTAGTGGGTTGGAGTG
Organism: Nostoc sp. DedVER02; assembly: GCF_034530675.2. Taxonomy (NCBI): domain Bacteria; kingdom Bacillati; phylum Cyanobacteriota; class Cyanophyceae; order Nostocales; family Nostocaceae; genus Nostoc; species Nostoc sp. DedVER02. Next base: position 644,666 of record NZ_JAVRCP020000001.1, on the reverse strand, counting down.
TTAGCCAAATTATCTGGATTGACTTAATTAGCTTTTTGAGATGGTTTTTGCAGATTTTTGGACTTGGCTCTACAAAATTTACACTTCCATCCTTGCTAATTTTGACAGTTATTACACCATGTATGGCGATCGCTATGGTAGCGATGGAAATTTTTATCAGCAATCCTACACGCTATAAAGCCAACTGGAGAATCCTGTGGCCTACCTATCTACGTGCAGTAATTATTACAGGAATCATTTCTGGAACTTTGCTAAGTCTGCTTAACTGGCAATTATTGGTTAGTAATTGGTCAAGCATTCATGTCAGGTTACTTTCTTGGGGGTTGATTGGCTTGTTTGTTGGTTTAGCCGAAAGTGTAAGTTGGAGCTTTCGTAGTATTGAAGGTTCGGGAAGTAAAGCAAGAAATCGCATTTTGCAAAGTACAATTTTGGGAATATTTGCAGGCTTGCTTGCTGCTACTATCTACAGCAATATTCGTCAATACTTTGGAGAATATCAAGAACCTGTCGGTTTTGCACTGTTAGGAATACTTTTAGGTGGTTGCTTAAGTTTTACATCTCGTCCAAGTTATCAGGTTGCACTGAGAGCAGGATATGGGTTTGAATCAGTACCTACTAATAGTGGTTTGTTCTCTCAAATAAATTGTAAAAGATTCTCTCATAAGGTTTTTGGTTTTGTGCCAATACCTGAAGGTAAAAACAATAATCAAATTGAAGAAGGTCTATCTATTAAACTTCCTACTAGTGCTAGCGTCAAAAAGCCGATTATCATTGGGTCTAATCACGACGCAGATATATTTATTCCTGGTATACCAGAAAAATGTTTATCTTTATGGTTTGAAAGTAATGGCGTAAACATAAAATGCGAACACGAAAAAGCTGTAGAAATTCAGCAAAAAAAGCTATCTGAAGGAGATACTACAACTCTCAGACATAACCAAATTCTGACGCTGTATCATAAGACCAACTCTGAAGAATTTTATCGGTTTATCTTCTATGATCGGTTCCTTGACCCGCAAGCTTAACGCACTGACTGTAACCCTTGTTTGGGTAACTTGGAATTTACCTGTTTTAGCAAGTTCAAAAGTAGAGGTTACTCCTACACTCCCTGAAGGAAACCTTGTAACACTGTCGGTTAGAGTACTAGATGAAAATAATATTCCTGTGGATGGGTTGAATGTTGAGGACTTTAAAGTAAAAACAGCTAAAGTCTCAAGTCTAGAGGAACAAGATAAAACTGCACAACCTACTTTCTCTGCTGTCAATAACCTTCAGCTTCTTAAACCAGATGAGCAAGCTAAATCTGATCTTGCTTATGTGGTAATTTTGCTGGATATGAGTGACAGTATGAGGGAGCAAGATTCTTCAGGGGTGAGAAAGTTAGATGGAGCGATCGCGGCAATTAGGAATTTTATCACCTTAGCTCGCAACAGTAAGCTCGACCTAAAAATTGCTATCGTTCCCTTCGGGGAGAATAAGCAAAAGTTACGATGTAATTATGAAGTAAATTCTACTGAAATTGACAAAAAATTACTTGATGTTAAAGATTCAGTGTTAAATATCCTGGTAGATCAATTTGCTGCTGCTGAACTTTGTTCTGCCACAAATCTATACGATCCTCTAGAACAGGTCGTTAAATATTTAGGAAAACCAAACCGCTTCACGAGTAATTCTGAACGTCCTCCCCGAATTTCAGCCATTCTTTTTTCTGATGGGTTTGATACTGCTAGCCGTAACTCAAATAACCCGACTAGTGAAGCGCAGCGATTTGCTATTCTCAAAAATACGCTCAAAACAAGTTCGGGAGTCACTGTACATACTTTAGGATATGGCGAGAGATTGAGTAAATTACGCAGTCGCGTTAGTTGTAGCCAGCAAGTAAGTGATGGAGAAAACTTAGTAAGCGATTTACTCAAATATTGTAAAGTTGCTAATGGCAAGCTTGAACCATTGATTGTTGACGAGCCTCGTTTGAAAGAAATAGCATCTGTGACTGGTGGAATTAGCCAATTTCCTGAGAATGCGGATGAAGCAGCAAAAAGTTTGGAAACATTTTTTAAAACGTTTCGTGAATATCAAATACAGTATAGTCAACCAACCGCCGATGCAGCAGATCAATATCAAGTCATAGTACGAGTTATTTCACAACCAAGAGGTATTAATTCAGTTGCAGAACCTCAAAAGATTCGTTTCTCTAACTTCATCTTTTACCAATTACCTTTAATTCCACATCGACTGATAATTTTTCTTATCTCATTATTAGGAATGGGTACAACAGTCTGGTTGTTTTACAACTGGAGTCAGCGTTTAAAGGCAGAATATGAGCGATTCATTAAAGAGACAAGGTTGTAGTTTGAAAACCTTGACAAATGTCCTGACACCACAATTCAATAAGTTGGTTTATCTCAGTATAACTAATACTTTTTGACACTTTTTCTTTAAAAAAATTCTCGAATTTTAGACGACCATTTATCTTTGGATTATTGAAGTAATTTTCTTTAGGGGAATTTTCACAACGTCTATTCAAGTAGATTGAGTACTGTGGGTAAAAACTAATGTTTGGAACTTTTAAAGTAAGTGTGTATGTCACCAGAAATTGAGCTTCTTCATCCAACAAAACAGAGTCTGGAGTATTTTCATGAAGAATGAATAAGAGCTTATCGTTATCTTGAACTCCCTCATTTAAAAGAGTTGAATATATATCTAACAGTCTTAGTGATTTACTACTTCTTTCCAAGACTAGCTTGTATCTTGTATGGTTGTGAAGTTCAAGCTTGTCTGCTAAAGCAACTAAAAGTTGTCCAATGTTGAGATCGCTAGCAACGTTATTCTCAACTTTTTCAATTTTACTCCCATACTCGCAATATCGAATGCGAAACATTTTCATTTTTAACCTTACTATATTTGAGGCAAAATCTCTTCTTAATTTTCATCAATTTATGCTTTTGAAGGTGGTTTAGCACTCTTCATATATTGAGAAGTGGAAACATCATTGACTTCTGATTGTTGAATATTATTGGATGCTTCTGGAAGAGATTCTTCTTGTTTATCTTGGATTACTGAGCTAGACTTAGGCAAATTAAATGTAGGTGATTTTTCAGTTTTAGGTAAATATCTCGCTTCCTGAACTTTTTTTTCTATTTCGTCTTGCAGCTTATCTTGCTGAACATACAATTCATCAAGCTCGTTTTGTAATTCTTCTTTTTCTTCTCGATCGCGAATTTTAGTTGCTTGCAGTAGAAGTGTATTGGTAATAGCAATTTGCTGATTAACTGTTTCTAGACGTTCCTGCAAAGATGCAATCTTAGGTAACTTGCTTGTTGGACTATTATCTGATTTTAATATCTCCCAATCCACTTGAGAAATGTTAACTATTAAACCCAACAAAGCTTTAATAGAACCTGGAGCATTTAATTTAACTCGCTGGTTAAGATAGTTTTCTAATTCTATCCATTGATCTGTATTATTAGACCTGAACGCATCAATATCGCTTCTGCGTAAGATTCTGGTAAAATCATCTTGAATTGCGTTTTGAATATCTCCTAGACCATATGCTTCTAATTCCATCTTCGAGATTTGCTGCTGAATGTCAGCAACGTCATCAGCACTATCTGGTTGCTGCATTAGTCGAATTTTGTCACTATTCAGTTTGATAATTCCTTGGAGATATTTTTCGCGGTAATCAAGCTTTGATCTAAATCTCGCATAAAACTTATTCCAATCATTATCTCCTACTTCTACAACCTCAAACTTACCTTTACAAATAACTTGCTCTCCATCATGATTGGCAGGTAAAAAATTAAATTTAAAGTCTCCTAGTTTTCCTTGTAAATCTCCATAAAATTGTAAAAAAGGAGTATGTGCAACTTTGGGAATAATGCTAATTACTGTAGCAGCAAAGTTTTGTTCTAGTTCTAATTTTACTAACTTAATTATTACCGATTCAACAGTTTCAGTTTTAGCTTCTCTTTCTACGTTAAAGCTCATGTGAAACCGTTCTGGATCAATTCCATTTAGATAGCGACTCACAGCATCATGTATCGTGTCTTTCATTTGAGCTTCTAACGAAACCTCTGACTTTCTGAGTCTATCTTTAATAGTCTTGAGGTTATCAATTCGCACGATCGCAACTGTGTCTAGTGCCACCCTCAAATTAGCAGACCTTGTTGCATACTCTTGTTCACCTGTGTTTACGGTGAAATTTCCTTTGTACCTAAATTGTTCTAGTTCAGGAATAGAGATAATCTGCATAACTGAGTAGCCAATTGACTTAGCTTCAGTTTGCATAGTTGTTTGAATCTTCTGATTAACTTGAGAAGATTCGATAATTCCCTGTGAATTGATTTGGCTAGAAGTCTCTGTGGCTTGATTTTGCGTTTGCGGCTCAAATTCAATTAGTAAATCAACATAGTTCCACTCGAATAGTACAGACTTGACTATAGTCTCAAGCCTTATTTTTACCCACTTTTCTAGATCGGGTTTACCTCTCTCATCCAAAGGAATTAAGCTAGAGGTAAATGCTTGACTATACAGAGCTACATTCTCAACTTCAAGACGCAAGATATTCTTGACATTGATAGGCTGATCGTATCCTTTAACATTACAATTGATGTAGTAATCTTCAATTTCCACAAACTCCTTTAGTGAAAGACGTTCTCTAATTTCATCTATTGATTTTGTTGCGATCGATAGGTAGCCAACCTTACGTCCTTGATCTGCAACTGCATGATTCAGAACCCCAACAATTTCTGTATGAATTGAGTTTTGAAGTTTACTGTAGAACTCATGCAAACTTTTTTGTAGGAAGTACTTCTTTACTTCCTCTTTAATTAGAGGTATTAATAAAATTTCTTTACCAAAGTTTTTGACTGCCTGTTCTTGACGCGCTGGATCAACATCAAGTGTAACTATTAGCTCGATATCTAGTTCCTGATCGTAGTCCTTTACCCGCACTGGAAAACGTATGGATTCTGTATCATATGGTTTTAACTTGTTAGAAGCTATACGTACTCTGCGATCATTTGTAGAAAGTCTGAGTTCCAGAGTCATTCTAATCTCTTTCTTCGCTTCTTCTCGAAGAAATTGCTTTAAATTATCGATTTCTATATCAAAATTTTCAATAATTTGAGGTATTCTACTTTCAGGTATTGCTGCTATCCATGCTTCAATTCTTCGATTAAGTTCCGTGACAGGAGTATTTTCGCTATAAAGGGCAATAATGGCTTGCCCTACACTTTCTGAAGAACAACTTGCACGATAATCGATAATGAGATCGAGAGAAACTCCACTTGAAAAGTCGGAAATTGTGTATACGAGATTTTTTGTTTCAATAACAAAGGGTGTAAATTGAGAAGCATCAATAATACTGATTTTGGTGTTGAGATTAAGTCTGACTTCATTTAGTATTCTTTGAGATATTTGACTCTGTAATAATCTTATATTCTCAAAGCAATTACTTGGGTTGCTGAAAAACTCATCCGTTATTCGTTGAGCAAACTCACTAACTATTGCCCGGATTTTTTGCTCTAACAGGTCAATAGGATAAAGATTCTCACTATGCAATGCTTCTGCTACTTTAATCGCATTCTCCTGATTACAACTGGCAATATAGTCAATGCTAAGTTCAATTGAACGTCCACTAGTAAAATCTGAAATTTTGGAAAGTAAATTTTTACATTCATTGACATTAGTTGGATTTCTTATATCTCTAACCAGGTAATATTCTATATCTTGCCAAAAACGGGGTCTTGGCTCAAATTTTCTAGTTCGGTTATTAATGGTAACAATGCTCTCAGCAGAGCTACTCGCTTTATATGATGAGTTGACTTTTTTTATGACTTGATCTAATGAGTGATTTGGCGACATACTTAACTCCTTGATTTTATTTTTGCAAGTTGCTGTAATTCTTTAAAGTTTTTTCTCAATTGACGAATAGAATTTTTCTGTTGTATGTACAATTTCTGCATTTTAGTTCTATTTAAATTTGATGCTCTTTCAGCTTGATCAAGCTTGTATTCGGTTAATTCATTCCATTTTTCAATTAGCTCTTGCTGTTGAGATCCATCAGTTTTAAAAATTATACACATAAGTAGTTTATCTGCAATTGCTTTGAGGTTAGGGTTAGATTCCTTCTTAGTATCTAAACCGCAAAGAATGCTAAACCAGTCAGCTATTAATCGACTAGCTTCTTTCATTGGCACTTTGACAAAATCTTTATGTCCAGGATGAAATACCCAATCAACAAGTAATTTAAGTTTTTCATCTGTAGAGCGATCGCCTACGCTTAAACTAGCAAATAGTTGGTACTTTGGGGGATAACATCCGTAATCGCTAAGCTGTAGCTTGTCAATTAGTATACGAGAATACTTGTAAATCAGTCTTAAGGCATAAATTTGAGCTTGAGTATATTCAGCTTTTTTAGTCTGTTCTCTAGGAACCCAACTCCAAATTTTAATCAAAATCTCGTAAATGTTTTTTTGGCTTTGCTCTAACTGAGAAATAAGTATTTGGCGTGTGTAAGAGCCAATTAATGCACTTTTTTCGTTTAGAAGTTTTTCTATCCAAAATAACCAATCAAATGCTTGTACAGACTGTAGCAATGTGATGAGAGCTAGAACAGTTTCTTGGTTTTTTCTATTTATTTCCTGTTGTAGAAAATTATTAACAACAGGCTTTAGTTTGGGATATTCAAGCATTTTTTCTATCAGGAAAGCAACTCGTGAAATTAGAAACTCACCTCTGTCGTTTTCATCTATTTGATTCAGTAATTTGGTGAATAGCTCGAATTCTTCTTGCTTTTCATGATTTGAAAATAAAAGTTGCGCTACTTCAGTTGTACTAAAACCTCGCGCTGTTAGTTGCTCAAAATTGGTAAATAATCTGAATAAATTCAGAATATCAGCTAGCCATTCTCCTCCATGAATGTTAGGGTTAGAGTCAGCCATTTCTACAGAAAGCAAAATTGCATTTTTCAGCACGGCAACAGAAAGGTCAAATAAAAGCAGCTTGGCACGCTTAAACTTTTTATCTAAATATGCTGATGGATCATTTTTGAAACAAGTTTTTAGGTCATTTCTCAGGTAAGCAAGTTTAAAATCTACCGCTTGTGTAGAATCTTCAAGATAAACTGATACGAGATGACATTCCTCCATGATTTTGCTAGCTTTAATGCCGTCATCTTCTTTCCAATCAGAGTATAAATCTTTATTTTCAAAAAGAATTTTTGTAGATTCCCCTTTATCATCTGTGTCTGCTGATGTAACTGGAATGTTAATTGATTTTCTTTCTAAGAAAAAAGCAACTACACGTTCAAAGTCCAGCCTGCTTAGTTTTGGGAAAAAGGTAGCTACATAAAGAACAGTTTTCTTGATAGGATCTTCAGTTTTGATTAGGTCTATGGCTTGAATACTTTTAGAAGCAACATTGTCTTTTGCAGTAGATGTTGTTATTCTTGTTTCATACTTTTTTAGTTCTTCAAGACCCAACGAATAGTAATTTCGCCGGATATTACCAAGATATCCAAAATCACTTGGAATTGATGATTCTTTTTCGTCATAATTTTCTGAATCATTAACTGTGAAATCTGCGGCTTGTGCTTCTGTATTTACATAATCATCCTCTTCTGAATCCTCAGTGTTTGCTTCGTTAGAGGTGCTGTTAGAGAGCTTTTCTAGTTCTCTTTCAAATTTTTCTATTTGATCGTGCAGTTTATCAATTTCTTCATCTACTGTAATTAATGATATTTTTTTATCTGTTATTGCATGTTGTAATTCATCTTTTTGTAGAATAGACGCAAAGTTTCTTCTGTATTGGAGAGTATCTATAAATTCTACTAATTTATGACGTTGGTTATTTTGACGATCGAGGTCTTTTTTATTACTTTCTATTTGCCTGATAATTTGAGATATTTTAGACATATTAAATCTCGAAAAACTACCAAATTTTTATTTATTACCTATTTGTTCTGCCAGTTCTTCTATCTCGTCATAGAGAAGTTCTATTTCTTCTACAAGCCTATCTAGTTCTTGACGTAAATCTTCTAATCTCCCTTCATACTCATCTTTTTGCAGAATATTAGTCAAATTTTTTCGCCTCTCAATCTCGTCTATCTTTTGTTGCTGAAGCTTAAATTGGGCTTCTTTTAGAGCAAGTTCTTCTTGTTTGCGTTGTAATCTTGCCTTCAATTTAGACAAACCAATTGTTGTGAGAGGAGATGTAGAATTAGTTTTATCTATTGCAAACTTTGCTAGAATCTCGAATGCAAAAGCACTAGCATGGCGAGATGCAATCTTTTGATGACCTTTGCTATCTGCATCGCTCTTGTTATCAATTAAATCCGAAATTCCGCGAATAATTAAGCCGTCAATTTTTGGATATGCCCGCAGTGCATTAAGAATACCATAGCTCTCCATTTCTACAGCTAAAGCATCACCATAATTTGACTTTAAGAGTCGATATGTCTCAGAATTAGTGGATGCAACTACTTTATCTCCTGCGGCGATCGCTCCCACAAATATCTTTGGTTGGCTCGTTGCTTCTTCGTTGTCGTCTTTGATTCGCTTAAGCCAATCTCCCTGTTTTCCCTCAAATCTAGCTATTTGTTCTAGACGGTAACTCACCATTCCTACACTTGGTCTAGGTAAAAATGTGGTATCTATAACTTTACCCGATTCGTAGCCATAGACTTTTGTGGCAGCTACTACATCCCCTAGCGCAACATCCTTGAGTCCACCAGCAACACCAACGAAGCAGACAAGAACTGGTTTAAAGTAAGTAATGGCACGCTCTACTTCAACTCCTGCATTAGCGTTACCTGCACCTATTTCGACAATTCCAACTTGCCATAACTGACCATTACTAGAAAAGTTACCTCGCTCATAAATCGTTTGCGTCGTCGGATGTCTCTCTTGTTGTATATCTGTAAGATGAGCGCGAACAGCCATATACTCTTCAGTAATCGCAGTCAGTATAACCGCGCAAGGCATAGTTTAACCTCATGTTGAAATTGCTATTTTCTTATTTTTGCTTTTTTTGTCAGTATTTGCACTCTCAGTACTTTTCACTAATTTTACTTTGCAACATACATGAGTAGATGCGATCGCTAAAAAATTACTGAATAATACTTGTCCATCCTTTAATGGAGTTGCCTTTCAGCCTCCATCGGGATAAGCAGGATAAGCCAAAGGATAGGTTTTCTTGAGATTTACGTTTAAAGAGAGATGTAGAGCCGCTTATAATTCGCTACAAATTGAGAGAGGCTTTACAGCATGGTGTTAAGTAATGGCAGACAAATTCCAATCAGAAATAGTAGTCAATAAATCAGTTAGTTCACCCGAAGAAACTTCAGAAATCCAAATTCAGGCTCAATCATCAGCAAAAAATGAACCGTCTATAGTAGAGTCTTTTGTTATAACTGTTGCTCAGACTGGCAAAGCAGTTTTAGACACAGCTGTAGAAGCAGGAGAAGCAACAGCAAAACAAACACACAAGTTCATTGAGGAAACAACTCAAAGCAGTGGCCAAATTGTAAATCACCTTAGTGAGAATTGGCTAATTAGAAAACTATCTGGAGTATTAAATCTAAATTGGCTAATTAGTGATACTAACCTTGTTGATTTGGAAAAAGCAGAAGCGGCGGTAAATAAGCTTAAGCAAAAGTATCCCAATGAATTACCCAGCCAGATTGCTCACCGAATCATGGTTGAAAAAGCAACACAAGCAGGCACAGTTGGACTAGCCACTAGTATTTTGCCAGGAATAGCAGTTGCATTGTTAGCAATTGATTTAACAGCTACAACCAAATTGCAGTCAGAAATGCTTTATCAAATTGCATCTGTCTACGGGCTAGATTTAAAAGATCCTGCTCGTAAAGGTGAAATTTTGGCAATTTTTGGTCTGGCTTTGGGTGGAGGTCGCCTTTTAAAAGCTGCGGGATTAGGCTTGCTGCGAAATGTGCCCTTAGCAGGTGCAGTGATTGGAGCTAGTTCAAATGCGACGATGATCTATTCATTGGGGTATGCTGCTTGTCGATTTTACCAAGCCAAGCTAGATGAATCTATTTCCCTAGCATCGCCACAGACATTGGCAACATTAAAAGCAGACAGTGAAAAGTATCTAGAAAGTGCGATCGCTCAAGAAGCCGTGATGGATCAAATTTTAGTTCACATGATCCTTGCTAGTCATCCAGACAAGACATTGGAAGAAATTTTGCCAGAACTACAAGCTGTAAAACTCAGTCCTACCTCGTTGGATGCCATTGCCCAAAATATCAAATCACCAAAGTCTTTAGATATACTGCTAAATCAGCTGAATCGGGATTTTGCCATACCCTTGCTGGCTCAGTGTAACAAAATTGCCCAGCTTGATAATAAGACTACACCACAAGAGCGAGAAATAATAGCAGCGATCGCCAGTAAATTTGATATTGATACAAATGGAATTGGGGCATAGGGAATGGGGAATGGGGAAGAAGCAAGGGGGCAGGGAGCAGAGAGAAGGGGGCAGAGGGCAGGGAGCAGCGGGGAAATAACCAATTCCCAATTCCCAATTCCCAATTCCCAATTCCCAATTCCCAATTCCCAATGCCCAATTCCCCACACCATGAAACAAGAATTTTGAGCAATACTGGTACAGGAAGGAATATTTACACAAAATCCCAAAATGACAATTCAACCTAGTGATAAGCCTTTGCTAGAGTGGGCAGGCGATAGTTTAGCAATTGGATTATTTGAAGATGCAGTGGAGTTAACTGGAGAACTGGCAACTTTAGATCAAAAGTTTTCTGGAGTATTAAAAGAATTAATTGCAGAAGAAGAATTTAAAGGTAAAGCCAGCAGTACTATCTTCACTCGTGTAAATGCTGGTAGCCCAGTGCGTAAATTGATTTTGGTAGGTTTGGGTAAAGCAGATGCACTAAAACTCGACACTTTGCGACGTGCGGCGGCGGCTGTAGCCAGAGTAGGAAAAAAGCAAAAAAGCAAAATACTGGGATTTAGTTTTCCATTATGGAATAACGATCCAGCAGCCAGTGCCCAAGCGATCGCAGAAGGTGTAGAATTAGCGCTTTACCAAGATATTCGTTTTAAATCAGAACCCGAAGATAAAGGCTCGCAAATCGAAACAGTAGATTTACTAGGTTTCGGTGGACAAGAAGCAGCCATCACTCGCGCCAATCAAATCGTTTCTGGGGTAAATTTGGCACGAGAGTTAGTGGCAGCACCCGCGAACGCAGTAACACCAATTACTTTAGCCGAAACTGCTCATGCGATCGCCAAGGAGTACGGTTTACAAGTAGAAATTCTGGAAAAAGAAGATTGTGAAAAGTTGGGAATGGGTGCTTTTTTGGGAGTAGCGCAAGGTTCCGAGTTGCCACCTAAATTTATTCACCTGACTTACAAGCCAGAAGGTACACCCAAAAAGAAACTAGCAATTATTGGCAAAGGTGTAACCTTTGATTCCGGCGGACTGAATATTAAAGGTGCGGGTAGTGGCATCGAAACCATGAAAATGGATATGGGCGGTGCAGCAGCTACCTTGGGCGCGGCAAAAGCAATTGCTCAAATTAAGCCAGATGCAGAGGTTCACTTTATCTCGGCGGTAGCTGAAAACATGATTAGCGGTCGCGCCATGCACCCTGGAGACATTCTCACCGCATCAAACGGCAAAACAATCGAAGTGAACAACACCGACGCTGAAGGGCGTTTAACCTTAGCAGATGCCTTGGTGTTTGCCGACAAATTAGGATTAGATGCGATCGTGGATTTAGCCACACTAACCGGTGCTAACGTCATTGCCTTGGGTGACGATATAGCTGGTTTGTACACTCCCGATGATGGCGTAGCTTCCCAGCTAGAGAAAGCTGGCGAAACTTCAGGAGAAAAAATTTGGCGGATGCCAATGGAAGAAAAATATTTTGAAGGGTTAAAATCTGGCATTGCGGACATGAAAAATACTGGCCCGCGTCCAGGTGGTGCTATTACCGCCGCCCTTTTCCTCAAGCAATTTGTTAAAGAGACACCTTGGGCACACTTAGATATCGCCGGCCCAGTGTGGACAGATAAAGAAAATGGCTACAACAGCCCAGGCGCAACCGGCTACGGCGTTCGGGCACTTGTTGACTGGGTACTGGGTACTGGGGAGTAGGGAGAAGAGGCAGGGGGCAGGGAGAAATCAATTCAAAATTCAAAATTCAAAATTCAAAATTAAAGAACTTCTGCCCCTGCCCCTTCTTTTCCAATCCCCAGTCCCCAATCCCCAATCCCCAGTCCCCAACAATTCGTGCTATCTTGAGCTTGCCAGCAAAAATTGTTGCAATAGTAACAGAAATAATTTGGCAATCAGAAAATTAAGCTTTTTCGGGCATTGCCATCTGGTAAAATTTATAAGGTTTCTAAAAGCTCTGAGCAATGGGATCGACTCGCGTAAAGATCGCAATTGACGCAATGGGAGGGGATCACGCACCCGGTGAAATCGTTGCTGGCGCACTGCGAGCAAGGGAAGAATTGGGTGTAGATATATTACTAGTTGGCGATCCCCAACAAATAGAAGCTGCCTTGCCGCCAAAAACGAATTTAGGGCAGATGGAGATCGTGACTGCTGAGGAAGCGATCGCTATGGATGAGGAGCCTTTAAATGCAGTTAGACGCAAACGCAAGGCTTCCATCAATGTAGCGATGGATTTAGTCAAGCAACAAAAGGCAGATGCGGTATTTTCTGCTGGCCACTCAGGGGCAGCTATGGCATCAGCTTTGCTCCGCTTAGGGCGATTGCCAGGAATTGACCGTCCAGCAATTGGGACTGTTTTTCCGACAATTGTTGCTGGGAAGCCAGTGTTAGTACTTGATGTCGGCGCAAACGTAGATTGCCGTCCGAAGTTTTTAGAGCAGTTCGCCGTCATGGGATCGGCTTACAGCCAGTATGTCTTAGGTACAAACGAACCGAAAGTCGGTTTGTTAAATATTGGAGAAGAAGACTCTAAGGGCAATGATGCTGCTGTCCGTGCCCACCAACTCCTCCGCGAAAATTCTCAAATTAATTTTATTGGCAATGCTGAAGGGCGTGATGTGCTTTCCGGTCACTTCGATGTGATTGTCTGCGATGGCTTCGTGGGCAATGTACTATTAAAATTTGCCGAAGCCGTTGGAGAAGTGATTCTGCAAATTCTGCGCGAAGAATTACCCCAAGGATTGCACGGTCAAATTGGTTCAGCAATCTTAAAACCAAACCTGAAACGAGTTAAGCAGCGAATGGATCATGCAGAACATGGTGGTGCTTTGCTCTTAGGCGTGGCAGGAGTTTGTTTTATCGGTCACGGAAGCTCACAAGCACCTTCAATTTTTAATGCAATTCGTATGGCCAAAGAAGCCGTTGACAACCAGGTACTACAACGAATTCAGTCCCAATATATCCTAGAGCGCGAGGGCAGTTAGTCATTAGTCATTAGTCATTGGTCATTTGTCAAGGACAAAGGACAACTGACACAGGACAAATGACACAGGACAAATGACAAAGGACAAAAGCTGAAAGCTTGGGAGATTAGGAGTGCAAAACTTAGGCATCGCAATTACCGGAAGTGGCTCGGCAGTACCAGCAACTTTCCTACACAACCAGACATTGAGTGAAGTAGTTGAAACATCAGATGAGTGGATAGCCACAAGAACGGGAATTCGTCAACGACGATTAGCCACCCCATCTGAGTCCTTGAGTGGACTTGCTACTGCTGCCAGCAGTCAGGCGATCGCAGCTTCAGGAATTAAACCAGAAGACCTAGACCTGATTCTGCTAGCGACTTCCACCCCAGACGATTTATTTGGTAGTGCTTGTAAAGTGCAGGCTCAATTAGGAGCCACCAACGCAGTAGCCTTTGACTTGACAGCAGCCTGCTCTGGCTTTGTATTTGGTCTGGTTACAGCAGCCCAATACATTAGAACAGGTGTATATAAAAATGTACTTTTGATTGGGGCAGATATCCTCTCTCGCTGGGTGGATTGGGAAGATCGGCGCACTTGTGTATTATTCGGTGATGGTGCGGGCGCAGTAGTATTGCAGGCAGACAACAGCGATCGCTTATTAGGATTTGCCCTTAAAAGTGATGGCAGTCAAAACCATCACCTCAATCTTGCTTATACAGGCGCTTCCCAAGAATTGCTCCCCAGTGTAAATATTACTAAAGGCACTTATCAACCTATTACTATGAACGGCAAAGAAGTCTACCGCTTTGCTGTGCAAAAAGTCCCAGAAATTATTGATAAAGCTTTATTTCAAGCCAACCTTAACGTTGACCAAATAGATTGGTTAGTGTTACATCAGGCAAATCAGCGCATTATCGATGCCATTGCCCAACGCCTGAATATTCCAGAACATAAAGTTATAAGTAATCTCGCCCAGTATGGTAATACCTCTGCTGCTTCCATTCCCTTAGCCTTAGATGAAGCAGTACGACAAGGTAAAATTAAACCCAATGACATCGTTGCTACATCCGGCTTTGGTGCCGGTCTTACCTGGGGCGCGGCAATTTTTCAATGGGGAAGATAAATATTTTGTCATTTGTCATTAGTCATTTGTCCTTTGTTAATGACCAATGACCAATGACAAATGACCAATGACCACTGACCACTGACTAATGACTAATGACTAAAACTGCATGGGTGTTTCCCGGACAAGGTTCTCAAGTATTGGGAATGGGAATGGATTTATTAGATATACCTTCCGCTAAAGACAAATTTGCTCAAGCCGAGGAAATTTTGGGTTGGTCTGTAACCGAAATCTGTCAAAACGAAGAAGCAAAGTTATCACAGACGCTATATACTCAGCCAATTCTTTATGTGGTAGAAAGCATTCTTGCCGATCTGCTTCGAGAACGAGGACAACAGCCAGATTTAGTTGCCGGTCACAGTTTGGGAGAATATTCTGCCCTTTATGTAGCGGGTGTCTTTAAGTGGTCGGCTGGTTTATATCTAGTAAAGCGTCGTGCAGAACTCATGGATAATGCCGTCGGTGGAATGATGGCGGCTTTGATGAACTTTGACCGCGAACAGTTAGAAAAAGTCATTGCCGAAAACCCTGATGTAGTACTGGCAAATGACAATAGTTCGGCTCAGGTGGTAATTTCAGGAACGGCTGAAGCTGTACAAGCAGTGATGACTCAAGTTAAAGCCAAGCGTGCTATTCCTTTAAAAGTTTCTGGAGCATTTCATTCGCATTTAATCGCACCTGCGGCTGCCCAATTCCAAGACATTTTAGAATCTGTGGAATTTCAACCAGCTACTGTACCAGTGTTATCTAATGTCGAACCAATTCCGTCTATTGATGCCGAGATTTTAAAGGAACGTTTAAACAAACAAATGACTGGTTCTGTAAGATGGCGAGAAATTTCTCTGCAATTACCAGTTAACGGTATCCAGCGAGTAATAGAAGTTGGCCCTGGTAAAGTCTTAACTGGCTTGATTAAACGTAGTAGCCCTGACTTAATATTAGAAAATATCCAGAATGCTGCTAATTTACAACACTCAGTGCTGAGTGCTGAGTAATGAGTAATGAGTAGCAAGAAGATTACTTAGTACTTCCGCACTATGGTAAAAGCCCCGCTCGCAAGTGGTGCGGAATCTTCTTATAGAGAGAAGGTTAATACCCTGCTTCTTGTGGGCGGTCTTTCAACTCTTAGCCGAGGCACTTGGAACTCAGCACTTTTCATCTGTTTAAATCTAATTACCGCGAATAAAAGACCTGCTTTGGAAACACTTCCTGACAATCGAAGCAATCATCAAATCATGGAATTAGCTTTTATTGGTAGGGTGACGAAAAATTCTGTACCCTTTCCTAGTGTGGAATTACAATGAAGTTTACCTTGATGCAATTCAGTCACAATTTGATAGCTGATAGTTAAACCTAATCCAGATCCTTTACCTACATCTTTAGTTGTGAAAAAGGGATCGAATAACCTTTTGAGAACTGTATCTGGAACTCCAAGACCATTATCTATGATAGAAATTATGATTTGGTTTTCTGATCCCAACTGAGTCTGAATCCAAATTGTGTTGGGATGTGAAGCAATTTCTGTAGGCGGGCGCTGCTGATTTGCATTTTCTAAGGCATCAATAGCATTAGATAGAATATTCATAAATACCTGATTGAGTTGTCCTGGGTAGCAGATTGCTAGAGGCAAATTACCATAGTTTTTTATCACTTCAATTGCTGGACGCTGCGGTTGCTCTTTCAGACGATGTTGCAAAATTAATAAAGTACTATCAATACCTTCATGAATATCAACCGCCTTAAATTCAGCTTCATCTAAACGGGAGAAATTGCGGAGCGATCGCACAATTTCCCGAATGCGATTAGTGCCAACTTTCATCGAAGACAGTATCTTGGGTAAATCATCTCGAATAAATTCCAGATCCAACTCTTTAGCCTCAATTTCAATTTCAGCGACAGGATTAGGATAGTAAGACTGATACAGTTGGATAAATTTCAATAAATCTTGGGTGTAATTTTCTATGTGGGTAAGGTTGCCGTGAATGAAGTTAACAGGATTATTGATCTCATGTGCCACGCCTGCCACCAATTGCCCCAGTGCTGACATTTTTTCACTCTGGATCATCTGGGCTTCAAAGCGGGATATGACATGGATATAGCTCACCCCAGCAGAGACGAGTACCACCACCGTTACTCGCAGTGCCATATTTATTAGTGTTTTGTGGGTAAGTGAGGTAGGGCGACTCTTAACGAAACGGACACACCAATGTTTGTGAAGGATTTGTCTAAATTGGGTAAGCATGGAGTCACAGAGATTAGTGTTTAGGCTGAATACTTCCAGAAAGTTCGCGTGGATATGCTAAATCGGTAGGTGGATCGCAAATTCAGTACCTTCACCTGGTCTAGAATTTAGCTCGATCGCTCCTCCATGTTTCTCTGTGACAATTTGACGTGCGATCGCTAATCCTAATCCCGTACCTTTACCTACAGCTTTTGTAGTAAATAAATGGTCAAAAATCTTTTCTTTTACTTCTTCACTGATTCCCTGACCATTGTCAGCAATAGCAATTTTAACCCCATGATTTTCTAGGGAAGTTTTAATTGTAATTCGGTTAGGATTAGACTTAATCTCATCAAAGCTCCTTCCCATATTTGATTCTTCCAGGGCATCAATAGCATTAGCCAAAATATTCATAAATACCTGATTTAATTGCCCAGGAAAGCATTCTATTTTGGGTAAATTGCCATATTCGGTTATAACTTCAATTGCTGGGCGGAGTTCGTTTTCTTTAAGACGGTGCTTGAGAATTAAAATCGTACTTTCGATACCTTCGTGGATATTAAATGCCACTTTATAATCTTTGTCACCACGGGAAAAAGTTCTTAAACTAGTGCTAATATTTTTGAGGCGATCGCACGCCATCACCATTGAATCAATAATTTTTGGTAAGTCTTCTAAGGTATAATTTAAGTCTATTTCTTCAGCATGGTCAATAATTTTATCGCCCGGATCGGGGAGACTTTCTTGATATAGTTTTAAGTGTTCAACAAGATCGGCAATGGTGGGTTGAGTTTGTTTAAGGCTGGCAGAAATAAAGCCCAAAGGATTATTCATTTCATGGGCTACCCCTGCAACTAAATTACCCAATGCAGACATTTTCTCACTCTGAACCATTTGTAATTGCGCTTGTTGTAAATATTCTAAAGCTGTTCCGAGTGCTTGAGATTTTTCTATTACCGCTTCTTCGGCTTGTTTGCGACCGCTAATATCAATAGTTGTCCCCACGAGGCGATAAGCTTTGCCCGTCTCATCTTTTAATGGACTAAGTGTGCTTAACCACCAAGTTTTTTGGCCATGAAATGTTAGGCATTCTTCATAAGTGATGGGTATTCCGGTTTGGAAACAATGCAGATATTTTTGCTCGACTGCTGCACCTTCATTAGGATTTATTTCTTGCGGAGTTTTACCCAACACTCCCCAAGCAGGTATACCACTCGCTAATTCGCAAGATTTACTCCATCCTGTGTACTCAAACCTACCATTATCCCGGACATCAACCACAAAGATGACACAGCCAACACCTTCGTAAATACTACTTAAAAACTTTTCTCGCTCCTGGAGATGATTATATAATTGGGCATTTTCCAAAGAAATCGCCGCTTGAGTGCAGAGGAGATTTAAAATAGAAAGGCGATCGCTAGTAAATACTCCTTGAGTCAGTTGATTTTCTAGGTAAACAATCCCCACCAAATGCCCTTGATTAATAATCGGGGTACATAATACACTCTGGGGTTGTGAGGAGTGCATATATTCCCCAATTACCCCAGGAATATCTGTTTGACAATTGTCTATAACAACTGTTTTGTGAGTATTTTTGACGTAATGAATAATATTTACGGGAATATCTTGACAATTGTCTAGTAATTGTGATTTGAGGATAGTTTGTATTTCCTCATCCTCAATAAAGGTAATTGCTCGTACTTGCCAAGTGTCATCTTGGGGAAGAATTAATGCAGATTTTTTCGCGCCAGAATTTTCTAGGATAATGCGGTTGAGGTTGGTAATAAGTTGATTTAATTCTAGAGAACTGGACAGAGCTTGAGCCGCTTTCAGGACAGAGGTAAAATCTAGAGTATCGGAAATACTGGTGCTACCAGCGCTAGAAGTGCGAGTGGAAGAAGTTCCACGAAAAGCAAGAGTTTCTGAGGGATTGAGGTTGATTCTTTGCTGTTGCAAAATGGGTTGCAGTAGCAGGGGATAGCGTTTTTCTAAATCTTCTACTTTGGCTTTTGCACCCCAGTGAGCGTAGGAGTAATATGCTTGCTGCATATATGCCTGAGCAACTTTTTCTTTACCCCAGTCTAGGTAAAATTTGGCTGCTAGCTCGTTGCTAATTGCTTCTTCTTGGATGTAACCGTTTTCTTTGGCGAGGGAGATGGCGCGATCGTAATGTTCCATCGCTTTGAGCTTATCTCCCATTACCCGCGCTGTTTCTGCCTCAACTAAGTAATACTTGTGCTGAAAATTAACAGGAGCATAGCCAGCCCAGTAGTGCATGAGTTTTTGGTTGGTAACTACCTGATTTAGCCAGCATTCTTGCCGATCTCGTAGCGTTTCATTCTCGCAGCTAGAATACTTTGCAAGTAAGCACAAAGAGTAGTAAAAGTTATGTCCCACAACTAATAGTAGACCAAAGGCTCCATCGATATACTCAGTGGCTTTTTCTGCACTGGTTGCAGCCTGTTCATACTGATCAAAAGTATAAAGGATAACTGTTTTGGCAACATAGATGGCAAATAGTGACTGATGATTGTGGGTGTTGTGAAGATGCACCAGCATTTCTTTCTCATCAAAATCAATACCAGTCAGGTAATATTGGTGAGAGGATCGTCCGAGTAAGTTTAAGGTGACTTGCCTCCAAATCTGGGCATAATCAACACAATGTTTTTGTTTGAGTTTTAAAAGTAGATCGATATATTTTGCTTGCCTTTCTTCAACAGCATCTAGAGTTTCTCCAATTAATAATAAATGCTTACACTCAGCCATCATCGAATAGCTAGCGTGTTCGATATCTCCAACTTCTAATCCACACTGTATACTTTCTCGTAAAAATGTAAGTGTATTTCGACCATGCTCTTTGTAAGCACAGATAAAAACACCAAACTGCATATAAATTTTTGAACTGAT
The DNA here is from genome assembly GCF_034530675.2 of Nostoc sp. DedVER02. Taxonomy (NCBI): domain Bacteria; kingdom Bacillati; phylum Cyanobacteriota; class Cyanophyceae; order Nostocales; family Nostocaceae; genus Nostoc; species Nostoc sp. DedVER02. The sequence continues at coordinate 625,006 of NZ_JAVRCP020000001.1, read as the reverse complement.
TTCTTTATTGTGGTATTGTTCTACTAGCTTTAAAGATATCTGACCTGAGTGATAACCAGTATCGACATCTCCGATTACAGCACAAAGAAATACACCATAACTTCCATAGGCGAAAGCAGCCAAAGATGAATGTCCCTGTTCCAGACAAAGATGAAGCATTGTCAGTGTTACTGACGGAAACATATCCGGTTTGACATGATGAACAGGAGGTGTGATGCTAATTAGCGATCGCAATGCAGCCAGAGATTCCAGATTGGTCATTTCTGGAATCTTAGCTAAGTTTGTTAAAGTTGGCAGTTGGGCTAAACGATTCTGCGGTTCTACATCAGGTGATATTAACGGAACTTTTAACTGCTCAAGTACTTTTAACCCTGTTTCAATCGCTTTAACTTGCTGATCTTGGGCAATATAAATCTGAACTTTCAACTCATAAGCTTTAATTATGTCTAATATCTGCGTGGTTTGCTGTAAAATCAGGTCTGTAAGTTTGATAGCCTGTTCAAAATTAGTGTTTAAATATTCTGCTTTTGCTACATCTTCATACAGCGCTAGGGTGAGATTATACTGAGTTTGCCAACTATCTGCTGTTAGCAGTTCTATTCCTAGCATTAGATAGTCAATTGCAGCAGTGTAGGCAGTGGCAGTAATAGCTTTCCGTCCAGCTAACAAATTTAACTTAACTAGTTGATCTCGTTCAGTCTGTTGAGTAATTAAGCTCAACCCCAAGTTCAATTGACTAACAATTTGAAAGATTTTCTCTTCTTGTTCGCTTACAGAACTATTATTTAATAGTAGCTGTCCCAGTTTTAAGTGAGTAGTCTGTTTCTGATCTTCTGGAATCAAAGAATAAGCAGCTTGTTGGACACGATCGTGTAAAAATTTATAGGTAGGGACTTGGAAATTGGAATTAAAAGGTTTTGAATCAACATCCTGCCCACTGTGTTGAAAGAATTTATAAACATCATCAGTAGTTAAAAGTAACCCTTCTTCCAAAGCTTTCCACAAATCAGCAGCCGTTTCAATTTCCGAAGATTCTGAAACAATTGCCAAAGTTGCTAAATCAAACTGATTGCCAATACAAGCAGCTAGCTGCAAGATATTTTGAGTTGATTTCGGCAGTCTTTGTAGTTGAAATACCATAAAGGTAACAACATCATCTGTAACCGCTTGCTGATTCACTTGTACAATGTCACATTCCCAACAGCATGATTCAAAGTTAAATTGAATCAGCTTGTCTTGATATAACGCTTTGATAAATTGTGTAGTAAAAAAGGGATTACCTTGAGTTTTCTGAGATACAAGTCGGGAAAGAGGTAACGCTAAATTCTCAGAACACTTAAGTGTATCAGCAACTAATTGATTCACTTGTCTTGGACTTAGCGGTGCTAATGTAATCGTATTAATGGTTGTTTGTGCTTTTTCAATCTCGCTCAAAGCCAACATTAACGGGTGTGCTGTTTCGACTTCATGATCACGGTATGCACCAATTAATAAAAGATGTCCTGTATCAGCCATTAATAATTGCATTAACTTCAGCGATGCTGAATCTGCCCATTGTAAATCATCTAAAAATATCACTAATGGATGTTCAACACTGGTAAAGACTTGAGTAAAGTTTTTGAATAATAAATTAAATCTAATTTGTGCTGCATTACCTGATAATTCTGGAGGCAATGGTTGTTGACCAATAATTATTTCTAATTCCGGAATTACTTCAATAATTACCTGTCCATTTTCACCCACAGCCTCTAATATTTTGCTTTTCCATTGCTGGACATGGGTATAACTTTCTGTTAATAGCTGCCCCATTAAATCTCGAAATGCTTGCACCAATGCACTTAAGGGTATATTCCGTTGAAATTGGTCAAATTTACCTTTGATAAAATAACCGCGTTGTCTAACAATCGGTTTATGAACTTCATTCACAACCGCAGTTTTCCCAATTCCCGAAAATCCAGCTAACAGAATTATTTCACTAGCACCCAGGCTAACTCTTTCAAATGCTTGGAGTAGGGTTTCTACTTCTGTTTCTCTTCCATAAAGTTTGTCGGGGATAATAAAGCGATCGCACACATCCCTTTTGGCAATTTGAAAGCTTTCAATCTTACCAGTTTTTTGGAGTTGAGTTAAACAATTTTCTAAATCAAATTTAATTCCTAATGCACTTTGATAGCGGTCTTCAGCATTTTTCGCCATCAATTTCATCACAATCTCTAAAATAACCTGGGGAATCTCTTCTTTATTCCCCAATACCGCAGGTATTTTCGCAATATGACAATGTACCAATTCCATTGCATCGTTGGAATGAAACGGTAAAACTCCTGTCAGTAATTCGTAAAAAGTTACACCCAAAGAATAAAAGTCTGTGCGATAATCAATCCCCCGATTCATTCTGCCTGTTTGTTCTGGAGATATATAGTCAAGCGTGCCTTCTAACACATTTGGATTGATTAACGTTTGAGTTTCTCGTGGTAAGAAAGATGCAATACTAAAGTCAATTAATTTAACTTGTTTGGTTTCGGGATTAATTAAAATATTCGCGGGTTTAATATCTTTATGAATAATGCGATGGCGGTAGAGTATATCTAAGGTGTTGCACAGTGCGATCGCTATCTGTAAAAACTCTTCACCAGATGCGATATATCGCGTCTGGTCAGCAGCAAAATAATCTTTGAGAGAAATCCCCCCAAAGTCTTCCATCACCAAGGCATAGCCATTTTGATGCGCTTCGAGGCTATAGGTTTGGATAATTAAGGGTGAGTTAAGATTTTTGGCAACGGTGTATTGATTGCGAAACTGCAAAAGTTCGCTAAAAGTAGGATATGGATTTTTCAGCAGTTTAATCACTACGGGTAATGAGTCAGCTTCTCGATACCCTCGATAAACTATGGTTCTGGAACCATTGTAAAGTTCTTCACTGATGCGATATCCGGGAATACTGACCATACGACTAAATCTTTAAGACTTTTAGATTTAGTATTCCCAGATACCTGAATTATTGTACCAAAAATAGCCAAAAACTATACTGGAATTTCAATTACAAATTCTGTACCCTGACCTAGAACTGAGTTAAAGCTCAATTTTCCGCCGTGGGTTTCTTCAACGATCTGACGAGCGATCGCTAATCCTAATCCCGTCCCTTTTCCAACAGCTTTGGTAGTAAATAAATGGTCAAATATTTTTGATTTTACTTCTTGACTCATCCCTTTACCATTATCAGCAATAGCAATTTTAACTAAATCATTTTCAACTGAGGTTGTAATTGTAATGCAGTTAGGATTAGCTTGAATTTCCTCAAAACTGCGTCCCTGATTAGCTTCATCCAAGGCATCAATAGCGTTTGCGATCAGATTCATAAATACCTGATTTAATTTACCAGGAAAACATTCTACCTGGGGCAAATCACCGTAATTTGTGATAACTTCAATGGCCGGACGTTGTTCATTTGTCTTCAGACGATGTTTGAGAATGAGAATGGTGCTATCAATACCTTGGTGGATATTGAAAGGCACTTTATAATCTTGATCGGCACGAGAGAAAGTACGTAAACTGGTACTGATATTTTTGAGGCGATCGCACGCCATAGACATAGAATCAATCATTTTGGGTAAATCTTCTAAGCTATAATCCAAATCGATTTCTTCGGCGTGGTCAAGAATTGCATTATTCTTATTAGGGAAACTTTCTTGATATAATTTTACGTGTTGGGTAATGTCAGTAATAGTGGGTTTAGCAAGTTTTAGACTAGCAGCAATAAAACCCAAAGGATTATTCATTTCGTGAGCCACCCCTGCGACTAAATTTCCCAATGCAGACATCTTTTCACTTTGCACGATTTGTAATTGAGCGCGCTGGAGTTCTTGTAAAGCGGCTTCTAGCTGTTGGGCATATTCTAGCGATCGCTCATACAGTCGAGCATTTTCCAAAGAAATCGCGGCTTGGGCGCAAAGTAAGTTGAGCAGTTCGACGCGATCGTTCGTAAACACCCCCGTTGCTAAATTATTTTCTAGATATAAAATGCCCACCAATTTCCTTTGACGCAAAATCGGGCTACACAAAATACTCTTGGGCTGCTGACGGATGATATAGGGGTCATTGGCTAAGGTGGGATCGGCGCTTGCATTCACCAGCACAGCAGTTTGCTTGTCATGCTTGACTTTGTAAATCAGCCTGTGGGGAATGTCCTGGCTATCTTCAATGGGAATACGCTGCAAGACAACTGGCTTTGAACCTGTGGTAATTGATCCTTTGATTAACAGGCGATCGTCTCGCAAAAGCATTAACACACATTTATTAGCCCCCGCATTTTCAATAACGATGGTCAGCAAAGATGAAAGTAGATTTTCCAGTTCGATTTCACCGGAAATCGCATGAGAAGCTTTGAGAATAGTAGCTAAATCTAAACCTACAGAAACATTACTACTGGATATGGCTGAACTGGTGAAGGTGACACTACCCAATGTGAACATTTCGTGAGTGGAGAGAGGAGAACGGGTTTGCTCTAATATAGGTCTAAGTAGTTGCGGATAGCGAGCTTCTAGGTCAGCGACTTTGGCTTTTGCACCCCAACGAGCATAAGCATAGTAGGCTTCAATCATGTAGTCCCCAGCAATGCGCTGTCTGCCCCAATCTAGGTAGAATTTTGCCGCCAGTTCGTTAGCAAGTGCTTCTTCTTGCGTATATTCGTTAGCTTTAGCTAGAGTTATCGCCTTATCGTAAAACTCAATTGCTTCGGCTTTTTGTCCTAATACTCGACATTTTTCCGCCTCTACTAAATCAAACTTATGTTGATAATTCATGGGTGCATAATCCGCCCATTTCTGTAACTTGGTTTGATTTTCTATGACACCCTGCAATGCTTCTGATGTTTCATTTAACTGTGAATTTAATTGTGCCAGAGTTAGCAGAGAATCATAAAGATAAAATACTGGTTCGCTGACTAATCCCGCACCAGCCATAAAATAGCGCCTGACTTCAATAGCATGATTTTTCGCTGGCTCAATTTCTCCAAACAAGAAACAAAGCATTAGTTTATACAAATGGAAAATATACAATCCATATCCATCTTTGGCAGACTCTAGTTGCTGGAGAAATTCTGTTTCTTCAAGGGCTTTCCCAGACAAAAAAGTGGTATGCTCTGTAAAACCCAGCAGATTTAAAACTGGCTGCCAATAAATCCGACAATAATTTGCGGTTGTCAATTGGTTTAATTGCATCAAACTATGGCAGTAGGCGCTAATATCCTGCTCTAAGGTAGCCAGGGGTTGACTGCTCCAAAAAGAATTGAGACAAAAACTGTGCCCATTGTACCCAGCAAGTACCAAGTTTCCAAATTCTATGGCACTGGTGTAACCTTCTTGCAACAGGGGTAGTGTTTCTTGAATGTGAGAGTTGCGGTGTACAATAAACAACCCCAAGATCATCAAAATCTCTGTTTTACCGGCTTTGGCATCGAGTTTTGAGATAATCTGGAGTGCCAGAGAACCAAACTGTGTTCCTGTATCCACGACTTGGAAGAAATTGCAGAGAATATTGCCATAGTTCGCATAGCCGTAAGCAGAAATCGATGTGTTACCGTACTGAATCGAGAGTTTAACCGACAAAGTATTCAGCAATGGGTACAACGTTGAGCCAGTGAGGTAAGCTGCTGGGCTGATGATATTGACCATTTTAAGAATAGCGAGTTTTTTGGCATCTCGCATCTGTGGCAAGTTAACCAAATCGGCAATTTGCCTATCTCCAATCAGTTCCTCGATCTCTTGAATTTCTTGTTGAATATCTGATGGTGTGGGTGTTTCAGGAAAGGTTATACCAAGCTGTTGTAAGACTGATTGGGCGATCGCGATCGCTGATGTCAGTTTACTTTGGGAAATATGAGATTGAATTCTAAAGCAGTAAACATTGACTTTTTCAGGTAAGGAGCGTGCCTGTTGAATGACAATATCAATAAACTGTTCCATCGCCTCAAAGTTGCCATTTAGCAGTGCCACTTCCGCAGCTAATTCATATAAGGCGAGGGTCATTTCATACTGCTGCTGCCAAGTATTTTCTGACAACAAAGACAATCCCACTGTGGCATATTCACGTGCTGCTTGATAGGCGGTTGAAGTTTTAGCTTTGCGACAGGCAATTAAATTGAGGCCAGCTAATTCTTCTCGTTGAGTTGCTTGGGTAATTAAGACAGTTCCGTGATTTAATTGATTGACGATTTCAAAAATCCGGTCAACTCTAGCTTGTGTGGAAATCTGTTGTAGAAGCAGTTGTCCGATTTTGTAATGAGTCGTTTGTTTTTGGTCATCGGGAATTAGGGAATAGGCTGCTTGTTGAACGCGATCGTGTAAAAATTTATAAGAAACTGTCATTTGTCCATTGTCATTGGTCATTTGTTTTTGACTATCTACTAATGACAGATGACTAATGACTAATGACTCTTGTTGATAAAATTTATAAACATCACCGATTGGTAAAATCAAACCTTCTTGCAATGCTTTCCATAAATTGGCTGCGGTTTCTACTTCTGAGTGTTCTGAAACAATTGCTAATGTTGTTAGCTCAAACTGATTGCCAATACAAGCGGCTAACTTGAGAATATTCTGGGTTGCTAAGGGTAACTTTTCTAACTGCAACGCCATAAATTCTACAACATCATCGGTTAAGGCTTGTTGATTAATTGTGGATAGATCGCATTCCCAACAGCCTAACTGCAAGTTAAATTGAATGAGCTTTTCTTCATGTAGGGCTTTGAGAAATTGGGTGGCAAAAAATGGATTGCCTTTAGTTTTTTGATAAACTAATTGTGAAAGGGGTAATGCTAAATTTTCTGTACTTTTTAGGGTATCAGCAACTAATTGATTGATTTGGGATTGACTCAGGGGTGTTAAAGTAACAGTATTAATGGCTGCTTGGTTTTTTTGAATTTCGCTTAAAGTCAGCATTAATGGATGGGCAGGATTGACTTCGTTATCTCGATAAGCACCAATGATCAAAAGATGACCTGTATCAGCCATTAATAGCTGCATCAACTTTAAGGATGCTGAATCAGCCCATTGTAAATCATCTAAAAACATCACTAATGGATGTTCTTTAGTTGTAAAGACTTGGGTGAATTTTTGAAACAATAAATTAAAACGATTTTGGGCTGCCGTTCCTGATAATTCTACTGCTGGTGGTTGTTCACCAATGATTTTTTCTAATTCGGGAATGACTTCAATAATTACCTGACCGTTGTCTCCTACAGTTTCTAATATTTGATTTTTCCATTGCTCTAGTTGGACATCACTTTCGGTTAACAATTGCCCCATTAAATCCCGAAATGCTTGTACAAAAGCAGAGAAGGGAATATTGCGTTGAAATTGGTCAAATTTTCCTTTGATAAAATAACCGCGTTGCCGAACAATTGGTTTATGAACTTCGTTGACAACGGCGGTTTTCCCAATACCCGAAAAACCTGCTACCAGCATCATTTCTGTTGCACCAAGACTGACTCGCTCAAATGCTTGGAGTAAAGTTTCTGCTTCGGTTTCTCGTCCGTAGAGTTTATCGGGGATGATGAAGCGATCGCACATATCCCGTTGGGCAATCTCAAAACCCTTAATCGTGCCAGAAACTTGTAACTGAGTTAAACAATTTTCTAAATCAAACTTCAATCCCAATGCACTTTGATATCTGGATTCGGCATTTTTTGCCATGAGTTTCATCACGATGTCACAAATAACTTGAGGAATCTCTTCTCTATTACCTAAAAGTGGTGGAAGTTTAGCAATATGAGAATGTACCAACTCCATCGGATCGTTTGATTCAAACGGTAAAACTCCACTGAGTAATTCGTAAAAAGTTACACCCAAAGAATAAAAATCAGTTCGGTAGTCAATCCCCCGATTCATTCTTCCTGTTTGCTCTGGAGAAATATAAGCTAGTGTCCCTTCTAACACATTGGGATTGATTAATGTTTGGGTTTCTCGTGGTAGTAAAGATGCAATACTAAAGTCAATTAATTTGACTTCTTTGGTTTCAGGGTTAATTAAAATATTGGCAGGTTTAATATCTTTATGAATAATCCGCTCTCGGTAGAGTATATCTAAGGTGTTGCAAAGTGCGATCGCAATTCGCAAAAACTCTTGTAGAACAGTGATATGTCGCGTCTGGTTAGAGATGAAATAATCTTTAAGAGAAATCCCGCCAAAATCTTCCATCACCAACGCATAGCCATTTTGATAGGGTTCCAAGCTGTAGGTTTGAATGATTAGAGGTGAGTTGAGATTTTTAGCTATGGTGTACTGATTACGAAACAATAAGAGTTCGCTGAAACTCGGATAAGGATTTTTGAGCAATTTAATCACAACAGGTAATGAGTCAATTTCTCGATAACCGCGATAAACCAGGGTTCGAGAACCGTTGTAAAGTTTTTGACTGATTCGATATCCGGGAATACTGACAAAAGTGTTTACCATAATTACTTCCTATCAACTTCTAGATTTAGTATTCCCAGATACCTAAATTTGTTTATGAATAACACCAAAATTTTAGACGGGAATTTCAATGATAAATTCAGTACCTAGACCCATAACCGAGTTACAACTCAATTTACCCCTGTGGGTTTCTTCAACGATTTGCCGAGCGATCGCTAATCCTAATCCTGTACCTTTTCCGACAGCTTTGGTAGTAAATAAATGGTCAAAAATCTTTTGTTGAATTTCTTCACTCATCCCTTTACCATTATCAGCAATGGCAATTTTTACCTTTTCCTTTTCGACTGATGTTTGAATCTTGATGCAGTTGGGATTCTCTTTAATTTCTGTAAAATTGCGTCCCTGATTAGATTCATCCAAGGCATCAATAGCATTAGCAATAAGATTCATAAATACCTGATTTAATTGCCCAGGAAAACATTCTACTTGAGGTAAATTCCCGTAGTTTGTGACAACATCAATAGCAGGACGTAGATCATTTGCCTTGAGGCGATGCTTGAGAATTAAGATGGTGCTATCAATCCCTTCGTGAAGGTCAAATTTCTGCTTTTGGTCACTATCAGCACGGGAGAAAGCGCGAAGACTCTTGCTGATGGACATGATGCGATCGCCACCATCTTTCATGGCTCTGACTAATTTAGGTAAATCATCTCGTAAATATTCCAGGTCGATTGTCTCTAATTCCTCTGCAATGGTGGGGCTGGGTTGTGGGAGTTCCTCCTGATAGAGGTCAATCAGCCCAAATAGGTCATTGATGGAATTTTGAACAGCACCAACGTTGCCAATAATGCAGCCGACGGGATTGTTGATTTCGTGGGCTACCCCGGCGACTAAGTTACCCAGCGCCGACATTTTTTCACTTTGGACTATTTGTAATTGAGCTTGTTGCAAGTCGGCAAGAGTCTGATGGACTTGATTGTAAAGTCGGGCATTTTCTAGAGAAATAGCCACTTGAGTACAGAGGAAGTCGAGAACAATGATGCGATCGCCGGTAAACACACCACTGGTTAAGCGATTTTTGAGATACAAAATACCAACTAAATGTCCTTGATTGAGAATCGGTAAACACAGGACACTTTTAGGCTGCTGTAGTGTTAAATAATCCTCAATTACAGGTAAATCGGTTTTTAGATCGTCAATCACCACGATTTGTTGAGTGTTTTTGACATATTGAATCAGTTTGACGGGGAGATTGGGGTTGTTTTCCAGGGGTTCGGAGCAGAGTTCGGTGGCGGTGGGTGTGGCGATCGCCCGCACTTCCCAAACATCATTTTCCGAAGGTAAGATTAACGCACAGCGATCGCCCCCAGAGTTTTGCAGAATAATTTGGGTCAGTTGGTGGAGCAGATCCTCTAACTGAATCGTCCTCGCAAGTGCTTGAGAGGCTTTGATAATGCCAGCAAAATCGAGGGTTGTATTGATGCTGGAACTGCTAGAAGTTTTGCGGGTGTTGGAATGAAGTGAATAGTTGGGAGTGGCGAGCGTTGCTAGCGTGCCTAACATTGTCACCGAGGCATCGGACTGTTGCAAAATCGGAGAGAGCAAGTCTGGATAACGAGTTTCTAAGTCATCAGTTTTGGCTTTAGCTTCCCAACGGGAATAACAGTAATAGGCTTCTTGCATATAGCTGGCGGCAACTTTCTCTTTACCCCAATCGAGGTAAAATTTAGCGGCAAGTTCGTTTGCTAAGGCTTCTTCTTGGATATATTCGTTGGCTTTGGCTAGAGTTATGGCGCGATCGAACAGTTCAATTGCTTCTGCTTTCTGTCCTGATAAAATACTTAAAATAGCATTAACTAAATCGTATTTATGAGCAAAGTTTTCCGGGCAACTAATTGCCCAGAGACTAAGTTGAGCTTGATTTGACTTAACTTTTTGAATGTAACTATTGTCTAAACCTAGAGCATGAGTTCGACAGTATTCTGCTATCGCAATAGATTGATAGAAATTGATGGCTGCAACTTGGTATTTTCCTGTAATTGTTCCAACAAGTTCTTCAGCCCCCTGTGCTGCTTCCACAGCCTCCCTATAGCGCCCGTAAAAACATAGAACTTTAGTTTTGAGCAGTAAATAATGGCAAATTGCATAGTCGCTATTGTTGACTCTACAAGATTCAAGATGCTGCTGCTCAGTTGGGAGATTCTCTACAGGAAAAGCTGTAAGTTCAGCTAGCCAAATATTTAATCCTGCGATCACATCCACAGCCAGTTGATAGTTAAGTTTCTTAGCACAAAATTCTAAATATTCGGGAAGATTTTGCTGAACTTCTAATACACTGTCTCCTGCATAAAATGAATTGAGCAACTTGTACATAAAAAGATTACCTGAGAAAACCATCTCTCCCGACTGTAGTCCAGCAATTAATCCTTCATCAAAAATCGAACCGGAGCTACGCAGAGGACGCACCCAAGAAAGGAGATTGTTGCCAAGCATATAGCAAGCTTTGCATAGATTGTCTGCTTGCCTAAATCGTCTAGCTAAATTCTCTGCCAAGACTCCAAATTCATAGCCCAATTGATAGTCATGCTGATAATATCCCAAGTACATCCCATAGGCGGAAAATCCGTTTCCTGATTCAGCTATTACGCCAAAGTTGAGAGATACTGAAACCATTGATAACGCAACGAGAAAGTATAGCTCTCCCTTTTGTAGAACATAAACTGGTACGATTAAATTATTGAGGATTTTGATAATCAAGCGCTTCTCTAGATCGGTAGCTTCTGGTTCATTGACCAGATCCTCTGGCTGGCGATTGGCTAATTTTAATTGAATCTCATTTTGGGATGATTCAAGTTTCTCTGGTAAGTCTATTTCTGATAAATCAAAATTCAAGCAAGATAATGCTTTTTGTCCATACTGAAGTGCTTGCAGATAATGACCTTGTAATGTGAGCATCAAAATTGCCAGGTTAAAGGCTTCGGCTCTTTCAATTTGTCGTTTGGCAAAGCTAGAGATTGTTTCAATAATGGCTAGAGAAGATTGAAAATCTCCAGACAAATACTTAGCTTCTGCTAAATTGAAATAAACCTTTAGGGAGTTTTCATAGTCTTGCTGCCAACTATTTGTCGGCAAACAGCGTTCAGCTGCTGTAAAGTAGTTTACAGCAACCCCATAGGCAGTAGCTTCTTTAGCCCTTTTCCCAGCAATGTAGTTTAGTCGTAAAAGTTCTGAACGTTCTTCCTGGGTTAGATGCAGATTGAAACCCTGATTTAAGTGATTAACGATCGCAAAAATTTTGCTACCTTGTTCTTCCGGTGAACCATTAGCCAGCAGAAGGTTGCCAATTTTGAAGTGAGTTGCTTGTTTTAAACCGTCAGGAATAAGAGAGTAAGCCGCTTGCTGAACGCGATCGTGGATAAAGAGATAACTCACGCTGAGGTTATTCATCGCTTCTATATCTTCAATATCATGTTCATTCCCTTGGAAAAACTTGTAGGTTGAGTTTTCTGGGATAACTAACCCCTCTTGAAGCGATCGCCACAAGTCTACTGCTACACTATCTTGACTAGCTTCACAGACTATGGCTAATGTTTCTAAATCAAATCGATTACCAATGCAAGCCGCTAACTTTAATACTTCTTGTGTTGCTACTGGTAGTCTCCGCAATCGTTCGGTAGTAAATGCAACTACATCATCTGTCAATGCTAATTGCGTCACTTGGCTTAAGTTGCACTGCCAATAACCGGATAAACGATCGAAAATAATACATTCTTCCTCATACAGTGCGGATAAAAACTGGATTGTAAAAAATGCGTTTCCCTGAGTTTTTTGGTAGACCAACTGCGAAAGTGATGCAGCGATATCATTGGAACACAGCAATGTATCGGCAACTAAACAAGTAATATCTGATTCCTCTAAAGGAGCCAAGATTAAAGTATTAAGATTGACACCTCGTTGTCTCATCTCATTCAGGGTTAACATCAGTGGATGAGCCGGAAAAACTTCATTATCCCGATAAGTTCCGAGTACTAATAAATAGCCTGCTTCCGACTCGCTCATCAACAATTTCAACAAGTTCAAAGAAGCAGAATCAGCCCACTGTAAATCATCGAGGAAAATCACTAAAGGATGTTCTTTCTTGGTAAATACCTGAATAAATTTGCCGAACAGCAGATTAAAGCGATTCTGAGAAGCACTACCAACTAGCTCAACTACCGGGGGTTGGGAACCAATAATGTGTTCTAGTTCGGGAATGACTTCAATCAGAACTTGTCCATTTTCACTAACAGCAGCCAGAATTTGCTCCTTCCAGCGAGCTAGTTCTACATCAGATGCGCTCAAGAGTTGTCCCATCAAGCTGCGGAAAGCTTGGACAAAGGCGGAAAACGGAATGTTGCGATTGAACTGGTCATATTTGCCTTTGATGAAATAGCCGCGCTGTCGGGTGATGGGTTTGTGGACTTCATTCACGACTGCTGTTTTGCCAATACCAGAAAAACCAGCTACCAGTATCAGTTCAGAACTACCACTAGCAACACGATCGAAGGCTTTCAGTAGAGTTGATACTTCGGTTTCTCGTCCATAAAGTTTGTCGGGGATGATGAAGCGATCGCACATATCCCTGCACCCAATTTCAAAATTCTGAATTTCACCAGTTTCCTGTAACTGATGTAAACAATTTTCTAAGTCATATTTCAACCCTAATGCACTTTGATATCTATCTTCAGCATTTTTCGCCATTAACTTACTAACAATTGCAGAGAGTACAGATGGAATTGCTGAATTAATTTCATGTACTAAGGTTGCTGATTTTGCAAGATGACAGTGTACCAACTCCATCGCATCCTCTGACTGAAATGGTAAAACTCCCGTCAGTAATTCGTAAAAAGTTACGCCCAAAGAATAAAAATCAGTGCGGTAGTCAATCCCCCGATTCATTCTTCCTGTTTGTTCTGGGGAAATATAAGCTAGTGTTCCTTCCAGTACATTTGGATTTATCAGTGTTTGGGTTTCTCGTGGTAGGAGAGATGCAATACTAAAGTCAATTAATTTAACTTGTTTAGTTTCAGGGTTAATTAAAATATTGGCGGGTTTGATATCTTTATGAATAATCCGTTGGCGGTAGAGTATATCTAAAGTGTTGCTAAGTGCGATCGCAATTCGTAAAAACTCTTGTAAAAAAGGGGTATGTCGCGTCTGGTGAGAGGTAAAATAATCTTTAAGAGAAATCCCGCCAAAATCTTCCATCACCAAAGCATAGCCATTTTGATAGGCTTGGAAGCTGTAGGTTTGAATGATTAGAGATGAGTTAAGATTTTTGGCAATGGTGTACTGATTGCGAAACTGTACCAGTTCACTGAAACTCGGATAGAAATTTTTCAGCAGTTTAATAACTACAGGTTTTTGGTCAGCTTCTCGATACCCTCGATAAACTAGGATTCGAGAACCATTGTATAGTTCTTCGCTAACGTGATATCCGGGAATAGGAACTAAAGTACTAACCATGCTGCTAAATCCTAAAGATTTCCAGATTTAGTATTCCCAGATAGGTAAAGCAATTCATTTCTACAGCTTTTTTGCGTTTGCTCTGGGTGTTGCGATCGCGTATGCTAAATTCAGTTTGATTTGCATTATCTTCTGTGGACAAAAACCGCGAACCATTCATCAGTCTGGCACTTTACCACGCTTTCAAATGGTCAGTTGTCAGCCCCATGCTTCACGCTTACTTTCGGGGTCAGATTTATGGTGCAGAAAATGTCCCCCAATCAGGGCCACTACTAGTAGTGAGTAATCACGCTAGTTACTTTGACCCGCCCATTGTCTCTAATTGTGTACGTCGTCCAGTGGCGTACATGGCGAAAGAAGAGTTATTTAATATCCCCGTTTTGGCACAAGCGATTAAATTGTACGGTGCTTACCCTGTGAGTCGGGGAAATGCTGATCGCAATGCCATCCGTTCCGCCCTAGAATATCTCAATACAGGTTGGGCTGTCGGTGTTTTCTTGCAAGGTACTCGCACCCCAGATGGTCGAATTACAGACCCTAAAAGAGGCGCACTGCTGCTAGCGGCGAAAGCAAAAGCCCCAATATTACCCGTAAGTGTCTGGGGTACTGAGAAGATTTTACAAAAAGGATCGTCCCGACCTCACGCAGTTCCCATTACTGTGAGAATTGGTAACTTGATTGATGCTCCCAGTTCCAGTAATAAAGAGGAATTGGAAGGATTGACACAAAAGTGTGCCACGGTAATTAACGAAATGCATGATTTAGGAAGATAAGTTAGACACGCAAGAAATATCTGCTTTAGGGAGGTAGCGATCGCCTTTTAGTCTCTGTATGTTTAAGGTCAACCCGCTCTAGCAATGAAGTCAGACTTTATGCTTAAATGCAACTGCTAGGCAAATCTACCATCAATTTCACCCTAAACAGCATTATGAGCGGCTTTGAAGCCAAGAATTTTTGGGAGCGATTAAATAATCTGGCGTTAGTCCGCTTTTTGCTTCTAGTTGCTTCTGGCTGGGCGATTGTACAGCTTTTAGCTTACTTTGAAGCAGTCATTGTTATTTTTACATTTGCGGCAATTTTAGCTTTTTTACTCAGCTATCCCGTACAAGGGCTGCGGCGTTTTTTGCCCCACGGTGTAGCTGTTGGCTTAGTTTTTTTACTCAGTATTGTGATTATAGGCGGTCTGATAATTACCGTGGGCTTAACGGTTTTATCTCAAGGACAAGAATTAATTAATAGTATCACTGTGTTTTTAAATTCTTTAGCACCTTTATTAGAAGGACTAGAAGTATTTTTGCGAAGCCGTAATTTACAAATAGATTTAAGTTTTATTGAAGAGCAATTGCGGAATCAAGCTGTATCAAGTCTGGTAACTAGTTTGGCTATTTTACAAGGATTTATGACAAATTTTGTGACATTTATCTTGATTGCAGTTGTAGCTTTCTTCATGCTGTTAGATGGAGACAAATTGTGGAATTTAATTTTGAAAGTAGTCCCAAAAAATCGCCGCAATAGATTTACAAGTATAATTAGACGGTCTTTTTTAGGATTTTTTAGAGGACAGTTATTATTAAGTGCATTTCTGACAAGTACAACTTTTCTGGTTTTCTTAATATTAAAAGTACCTTTTGCTTTGATACTATCAATAATAGTCGGATTTCTTGATATTATTCCTGGTATAGGAGCGACATTAGGAGTAAGCACAGTGACTCTATTTGTGTTGTCTCAAGGTGTTTGGTTAGCATTGAAAGTCTTGATAGCTTGTATTGTCCTCCAGCAGATACAAGACAACTTGATTTCGCCTCGAATTATGCAAGATGCCTTGAACCTTAATCCTGTAGTGATATTTTTTGCTTTGTTAGTAGGTGCTAGAGTAGCAGGATTATTAGGTGTTTTTATATCTATTCCAATTGCAGGAGTAATTGTATCTTTATTTGAAATTGATGAAATGAAATCTGAAGTTTAGCTCAAAGGAGAAAGAGACGCGATTCATCGCGTCTGTACAAAAAGAAAAGGTAGAGACGCGATGCATCGCGTCTATTAAATGTAAAATAGTTTATTAGGCAATACAAATTGAGGAATAATGTCGGATTTAAGAGCGGAATTAACAGAAATTTTGGATGAGGCAGAGTGGGAGTGGCTAATTCCTCATGTACAACGAGATGCAGTAATTTTGGTAGCACCGGAGTTAAACTTGGTGGATGTTGGAGTAGCGATCGCCAGTGATAACATTCCCTCAGTAGAACAATGGATTGATGAGCAATTAATTACCAAACCTACAACAGTACAAGTGGGAGAATGGAATCTTGAGCGCAGTAAGCGATTTAATACTCTCATCGTTCAGCCTTACGTTTTAGTGAAGGAAATAGTCGCTACTTAAATTAGTTTCTGTATTGTTTTCGATAACACTTGATGTTAGGGTAGTTTCTAAGGAAAGATAGCTTGATGTGCCAGTTATTACCACGCACTAACTGACTGATTTAACTAAGTAAATTGGTAGAAATAAATTTAACTATGTTATGAAATGTAAACAGGCTTCAAACTCCTACCAATGACAAAGGACAAATGACAGCCCCCACTAGTTAGCTTTAATTGCACCGACCGACTTAAAGCAAAATTTTCTCCTTTAAGATTTAGCCATCTAGGAGCTAGAATTGTTACGATAATTTCAGATTAGATGTTGAAACCTTGATCCAATCTGAAACCTTAGAACTATTAGAATGGCATCGCCTCTGCCAGCACCTTGCCACCTTCGCGGCAACTAAACTGGGGGCGACAGCTGCGCGTCATCTGAAAATACCCGATTCTCAGATCCAAAGCGAACAGTTGTTAGAGCAAACCAAAGAAGTCTATCAACTGGAAAGTCGGCTGACTACGGGATTATCATTTGAGGGAATTCAAGATATTGGCGATTCCTTAGAACGGGCAGAACGTAGCGGAATTTTGGCAGGAGATGAACTGTTAGCGATCGCCACCACCTTGGCTGGTGCTAGAAGTTTGCGCCGTGTCATCGACAATCAGGAAGATTTGCCGATATTGACTGAGTTAGTTGCTGATTTGCGGACTTATCCAGAACTAGAACAAGAAATTCACCGATGTATTGATGAACGGGCCCAGGTAACTGACCGCGCGAGTCAAAAACTGGGAGAAATTCGCACAGATTTGCGGCGAGTACGCAGCCAAATTACCCAAAAGCTGCAAAACATCTTACAGGCAAAATCTGGAGCAGTTCAAGAACAGCTAATTACCCAACGGGGCGATCGCTTTGTCATCCCGGTAAAAGCACCGCAAAAAGATGCCATCCCCGGTATTGTCCACGACACCTCTACCAGTGGCGCAACGCTATACGTAGAACCGAATTCCGTAGTGCCTCTAGGCAACCAACTGCGGCAAATCATTAGAAAAGAACAAGCCGAAGAAGAAGCGATTCGCCGTATTTTGACGGAACAAGTAGCCGCAGTCAAACCAGATTTAGAGAGATTGTTAGCGATCGCCACAACTTTGGATTTAGCAACCGCTAGATCGCGGTATAGTTACTGGCTAGGCGCAAATCCCCCGCGATTTATCCAGCGTCAAGACAGCGAAACCATTACCTTACGGAACTTACGCCATCCTCTGTTAGTGTGGCAACAACAGCACGAACAGGGGCAACCAGTAGTTCCTGTAGATTTGCTGATCAACCCGCTAATTCGGGTAGTAACGATTACTGGGCCAAATACTGGCGGTAAAACTGTAACCTTAAAAACTTTGGGGTTAGCAGCATTAATGGCGAAAGTAGGTTTATTTGTCCCCGCCCGCGAACCAGTGGAAATACCTTGGTTTGATAAAGTCCTGGCAGATATTGGCGATGAACAATCCTTACAGCAAAGTTTATCTACATTCTCTGGTCACATCCGCCGCATTAGTCGGATTTTAGAAGCATTGGGGAATGGGGAATTGGGATTGAGGACTGGAGACTTGGGACTTGGAACTGAGGAAAAGGAAATTCCTAATCCCCAATCCCTAATCCCCAATCCCCAATCCCTAGTTTTACTCGATGAAGTTGGTGCAGGAACCGATCCAGTTGAAGGTAGTGCGTTAGCGATCGCCTTGTTGCAATATCTAGCTAACCACGCCCAGCTAACGATCGCCACTACTCACTTCGGGGAATTGAAAGCCCTGAAATACGAAGATGAGCGGTTTGAAAACGCCTCTGTTGAATTTGACGAAAGTACCCTTTCGCCTACTTACCGTTTACTGTGGGGCATTCCCGGACGTTCTAACGCCTTAACCATTGCCCTACGCTTGGGATTAAAACCAGAGGTGGTACAACAGGCGAAAACCCAAGTTGGAGAGGCTACAGATGAAGTTAACCAAGTGATTGCAGGGTTAGAAGCCCAACGCCGCCGCCAGGAAACTAAAGCAGCCGAAGCCCAAAGTTTATTGCAGCAAGCGGAACGTTTATACAAAGAGGTATCCGCCAAAGCTGCAAGTTTGGAGGAAAGGGAAAGTAGTTTGCGGGCTTCACAGGAAATAGCAGTCCAACAAGCGATCGCCCAAGCAAAAGGTGAAATTGCCCAAGTGATTCGCCGCTTACAAAAAGGTACACCCACCGCCCAAGAAGCCCAGCAAGCCACCAATGCTTTAAATCAAATTGGCCAACAATATCAGCCAGCAACGCCAGCAAAACCAAAAGCTGGATTTATGCCCAAAGTAGGCGATCGCGTCCGCATTCCCAAACTCGGACAAATAGCGGATGTGATCGCCGCCCCCGATGAAGATGGAGAATTAAGCGTTCGCTTTGGGCTAATGAAGATGAACGTGAAGTTGCAAGACGTAGAATCTTTAGATGGTCAAAAACCCGAACCAATCGTCAAAGCTAAACCAGCCCCAGCACCAGTAACCCCACCAGCACAAAGTGTCCCAGAAATTCGGACTTCCAAAAATACCATCGATTTACGTGGTAAACGGGTAGCTGATGCCGAATACATTTTAGATAAAGCCATCTCCGAAGCTACTGGCCCAGTCTGGATTATTCACGGGTATGGTACTGGTAAGCTGCGCCAAGGAGTTCACGCCTTTTTGCAACAGCATCCCAGAGTGAACAACTACGAACCAGCAGAACAAGCAGATGGCGGTACTGGTGTTACCGTTGCTCACATCAAATAAAGAGCAGGAATGCTATGTTACTTGAACTGAATCAACTAATTGTTAGAGCCGGTCATCAGTTGTTGATTAAAGATGTCTCCTGGTCGGCATACAAACGCATTTTAGCAGAATTGGGAGACAATCGCAGTTCGCGCATAGGTTACAGTCAAGGGATGCTGGAAATAATGGCTCCCTTACCAGAACACTCACTCGATGAAAAGCAACGTATTGAATCGGGATTATTAGCGATGGCTGTGGCTATTGCTGTTCAATCTCCCGGCTGTACCCCATCATTAAGGCGATCGCAAAACATAGATTTTAACCAATGCCCATCAAATAATCAACCAAGCTCTAAAATCTAAAATTTTTATAAAAATCCCTTAACTGTCCTTGTCTTCTCCTAAAAATTGTGAAATATTAGAAAACTTGAGTGTATTATTGATAGATTTCAAAGCACTCCTATTTTTCTTATTTATTAAGCTAATCATTTCAAGCAGGTAACTGTATGTGCTGTTGCAGCACTACTACACACTATGCTAATGCCTTGAAGTGAAAACTGTTGTACGCCCGTTGTCTTCTACATTCATAGGAAAGAAAAAGGCTTACTCAGGTTCAAAATCTAGTAATTTGAAATGTTGATCTATCTTACGAGGTTCTGATGTCAGAAGGAGCAAAATTGATCGCCCTCAACGCAAGTAATGCACCGATAAGAACTAAGCTCTCAAACTATCCTGAACCATTTGCATCGCGTATGGTGGGCAGGGAGAAACACCCATTAGGTGACTTGTTTGGGATTACAAACTTTGGTGTAAACCTAACACATCTGGCTCCCAATGCCGTTTCTGCCCTTCGTCACGCCCACACCTTGCAAGACGAGTTCATCTACATCTTGGAGGGACACCCAACGCTACACACGGACGAAGGTCGCATACAACTCTCCCCAGGTATGTGTGCCGGCTTCAAGGCTGGTACTGGTAACGCCCACCACCTGATCAACGAAACAAAAGAAGATGTTCTTTACCTCGAAATCGGGGACAGAACATCCTCTGACGTTGGCAGCTATCCCGATGACGACCTTATAGCCATAAGAGAAAATGGCTTGTGGAAATTTGTCCACAAAGACGGCACACCATACTAAGTAAGTCGGGGTCATGACAAAATACGGATGTGTCACATAATCTGTTAAAAGTTCAATTTGTTAACAGTGACAAATAATTAGTTAATCCACACGCACTCTTTGATTTTTGATAAATCCGCATTGATTGATGTTCGTCCATCATCCGCCAGTAATACCCCGTAGGCGGCGACTGCACCCTACCACCGCAATGATACAAAAATATTGGCTCACCCCGCCCGCCGTATAACTTTCTTGACTACCTGCTCTAGGCTGGAGTTTGAGTTATTGCTGTCATACCAAATAATGTGCGACTTTCCTTCCTTGTCCTTGTTCTGCATCGCCATTAATAATAAGATTTTGCCCAAGGGTGGCTGCATGGATATGCTTATCAAGCAGAATAGTTGATGAAATTCGTGCTATCAAAGCTCTACTAAAATTTGATATTTTTTGAGATAAAAAAGGAAAAATATCGAGCTTCTTCATGTTTTAGTTATTTATTGGATGGCAAAAATTTTACTACCAACTGCAAGGCTTTATTCTTTAAAATTTGAGAGTTACCAGGTGTAATTTGATCTGACTTGTCAAATATCTGCCATGCATAGTTACCAGATGGATCTGCTATATGTGTGGAAGTTCCTAACTTGATTTCGGGTTGTAGCAAAAAATCCAACAAATTATTTGATGTGATACCAAGTCCCGATCGCACAACAGCAACCATGCGGTTACTAGTGAAGTTTACTACTGGTTCACTTAAACCTTCTTCAAACAATGTCTGAGGATTATCAATATCTGCACTAGCAAAAACATCTGCGGATTTTCCGGTTTCGGAGAATTCTTGTTCTATAAATTCTCGTGTTAAACCAGATGGCCCAAATCGCGTTTCTACTGGAATCCCATATTTCTCGCTAAAAGATTCAGCTATTTTAGTCAGGCTATCACGTAAACTACCAGCACCGTATAGATTAACTGCTAATACCTTAGTTGGTATCACACTGACAGCACAAGCTATCGGTGAAAAGGCAAAAAAATGCTTTTTCATTGTTATTATATTATTGTGTTGTTATTAGTACTCAGTGAATTATCTATAACCCATACTTAAGTATGGAGTTTGGCATACGTCTAAACTATTACCTCTATTCATCATAGTAAAAGTGAGCTTTGATATGTGTGGTTTGCGATTAGAGTTACAATACCAACTAAGTTGGATTAAATCAACTAGCAAACATCTTCAAACGCTGACTTTACCCAATTTTTAATGTGATTAGTTTCAAGGAGACATCAATTGTCCTGATGTTGTCCAGCCTATCCTGAAATAACAGGCTGCACCAAGCAAAACTGCTGTCTAGCAGCAAGAAGTATCTTGAGCAAACAACCAAAAGATTTGTATAGTAATTATGTATACATCAACCCGAAATAATAAACATCAATAAATTTCAAAATTTAAACCGCAAATAAATTAGGAGGCATTCTACACAATTACTTAGCGATAATTAACAGTTAGCATTCAAAACATAGTTTATTTATACTCTTGTACGGAATTAGCAGTGAAAGTCGGGTAAACCTTAATTAGAATTGATACTTTTCTACTTTGTTGAAAATAAATTTTCATCTAGAGTAGGACAAAGATACATGCTGCTTACCACATAGAAAAAATTTAGCTGAAGTCTCTGGCTCATAGCTATGGGAAACCAAGCTTGATGCTTGAGAGTCTGGTTTCAAAATGGGTAACAGCAACATCCCCTATCAGCTTGATCACCTATGCTTAAAGTTATGCACTCGGCCGCCAACTCAGCCACTCCAAATTCCCAGTGGGAGGATTTAATCAAGCTTCCAGCCCCAAACACAGTTCAATGGGATAATATCAAAACCCAATTAGACTTGGTGTTGTTGGCGCTAGAAACCTTAACTGGCATTGGTTCAGAGGCTATGCTTTCGGCGGCAACCGATCTGAATTTGGAGTCAAGAGTGCCAGACCGCGTAGCTTTATGGCGACTACGCCAATCAAATCCGCTACGCAAAGGTCAAGGAGGGCGAAAAAAGCTAGATGTCGAAGAAGCGCGATCGCTTGTTCTGATTGTCTGCTACTTAGCCAAACAGCACCAGGAATTGATTCGCCGCGCTGTCGGTCTGTTAGAACAAATGGCAGAAAATAACCGGGAACCTCACCAGGCTGCTTTACTTGGAGACTATATTGATGCTTTTTGCAACACCTACCAAGAGCGGATGGAAGAGGACGAGCAAATCTCAACGGATTTACTAACCAACCTGGCCCTAAAACTGCTTATAGATTTACTTTTTTACAGTGCCCCTGGTGGGCATCGCCGTCTCTGGCTAGCACTTATAGACCGTTCGACAAAAATTTAGATTTGAAATTTGAAATTCCTCAATCAAAATTCGCTTGTGATTTGTCCGCTAGATCGGGAAACCCTTTTGATAGTCGTTAGCCCAAGGGCGATGCACTCTCAAAACTGCTTTCTCCTAGCACAAGATTACATAACAGAAAAAATCTAACAAACTTTTGAGTGGAGGAATCCACCGTTTCAACTTTCCTTTGCACGCAACTGGCTTAACTTTTTGCAAAATCCTAAATAGTCTTCCTCGCAGTTCCTGCTATGCCTCTATCAAATTCTGTCATTCGTCGCTACACACCCCCTACTTGCACGCTAGAAGTATACGCGCAAAGCTCACCTCTGTCCCGTTGGATGGGCAAAACTGTCCTCAAACACCTCAGCTTTGAGCTACGTTTTGACGATCCCCGACTACCAGAAGAACACAGAATCCCAATTCGGGGCGATCGCGATCAACTTGAAGCTTTATGTGATGCAGTCACAAATTACGTACAGCAATTTCTCCAACAGTCTCCAGAGAGCTTTTGGGTCAGTTTCTCCGGTACTCAAGAGTCAAGCACAGCATTGGGTGAACCGGAATTAAAGTCCTCAATACAAACATTAAATTCTTTTAATACCCAAATTCCTGGGGCAAATATTCGCTTAGAACCAAGCAGCTATTTAACTCACAGTTTATTTCTCGGTTCTCTCGCCAACTACTCATCCGGCCCCGTAATTAAACTCAGTCTGCTGCAATTATTTGATTTGGCCAGTGCTTTAGATGAATACTCAACTGATGTCATGGCACTCCCAACTCTTAATAGCACGAGTTCGACTCTGAGGTTCCCTGCTTGGGCACCTGTTGCCGCAGTATTAGTGTTAGGTATAGGTTTCCTACCAGTTACTTGGCAATATGCTAACAACATTAGGGAAAAGGAACAGCAGACAGCCAAAACATCAGATCCAGCAGCAGTAAAGACTGCTTTAGAACCTTCAACCTCACTAAACTTTCCCACGCCCGATTCCGCACTCACCACTCCATCAGGTAATTTACCTAGTTCTACTGCTCCACTTTCCACATCTACTTTGCCGCAAGCACCTCTAACAGCCCCTAGTTCTAGTAGTTTCTCTGCACCGCCACCTCTATTGCCAAATGCACTGACTATACCTCAAGGGACAACTTCAACCACTCCTACCAATAGAGCAATCGCACCATCAAGCAAAAACTCAGGCCAAGAAATAGCCATACTACCAAATTTGGGACAGAACCTTACAGGGTCAAGTCCTCAAGCTGGAACTCTCCCTAAATTGCGGAATTTACCACCCAGGTTATCTTCTAACACAAGTATCTTACCAACTAATATCTCACCAATTTCCCCGCCGTCTCTTAGCACCATACCCAATAATAATGCTGGCAATATCCCAACTCAACCCTCCTCATCAACACAACAGCTAGATGAAAGAATCAATTCCTTACAGCAATCTTCTGCTGGAGAGAAACCTACTTCACAAACTTCCTCATCTAGAACTGCTGATAATAATCCATTCATCGACCAATTAGGGGACGCACGCAAAACCCCTAAATCTAGAGAAGTGGCTACTGGTACATTATTTGATACACCTCAAGTAGCAGAAGCGAGGACATACCTAAGTAAGCGTTGGCAACCACCTGCCGGACTAGGGCAAACTTTAGAGTACAGCCTGATAGTCAGTGTTGACGGCACAGTTGAACGAATTTTTCCTCTCAATAAGGCAGCAAGAGAATTCGTTGATAGCACTGGAATGCCTGAAGTTGGTAAACCTTTTGTTTCCGCCAATACAAGTGGGCAAAATGTCAGAATTAGAGTTGTTCTCAGTCCTGATGGGAAGGTGCAGACTTTTCCAGATGAATAATTAAATTAATCCTTTTAATGCCACTTATGAAACTGGTACAAACCTTGTGCCAGTTTTTATTTACTTCATTTGATTTGGAGAAAAGATACGTAGGGTGTGTTAGCGACAGCGTAACGCACCAAGCCCAAGATGATCGTGCGTTACGAACTGCGTTCTAACACACCCTACAATACCTAATTTTGTTCAAAAATCAAATATGATTCCTATATGATGTACGAAAAACAAAAGGACTGGATATACCCAGTCCTTCATTTATATTGATTTAACGTTTTTATCTTAATAACGGGATTTTTTGGTTTTTAACTTGTGCTTTTTACGCCGACGTTCGCTAGCAGCAACTGCCTGTTCTACCGGATAACCCACAAGAGGAATTACCTGATATTTTCGCTCTTCTTCTAACTTTTTCAGTGCAGTGTAATCAACCCAGTGAATGCAATCAACCGGACAAGTGTCAATTGCTTCTTGGATAATTTCTTCAGCATCCCCATCTTGGCGAACCACGCGCGATCGCCCGTAATCTGGTTCAATATAAAAAGTGTTACGCGCAACATGAGCGCAATGCTTGCAACCAATACAGGTGATTTCATCAACATAAACACCATTTTGGCGCAGCAAACCACCCAATTCGGGTTCTAAACCAGAACGTTCTGGGGCATCGCGTAAAAAACCCCCTAATTCTGGTTCCAAACCCGAACGGTTGTCAACTTCTTCTTCCGGCGACGGCAGAAAATCAGCCATTACGCACTCCAGCGCTGTACTACCAGGCGAATTGAACCATCTTCATTCTTTTGTTGTTCAGAGACTTGAAAACCAACACGAGCGGTTTCTTTAACAACTGTTTGATAAGCATAACGCTGTGTTACCTGGCGCAAGAATCCGTCCACAGACAGGTTTTGCTGCCAATATTGCAAGTCAGCTACCAATTCATATTCTTTGCCATTCCATCTAAAGCCGATGTCATAGCCATTTTCCTGCTCAATACTAACTTCCGCAGGATGGGTTTGACCGCGATAGCCGCGTACTTCCCGTGGGCCGGGTTTCCAGTCTATGCCCAATTCAGTCAGAGCATCTTTTAAAGAATCAAGGTTACGGATTTGAGTCTTAATTTGGCTAAAGTGTGACATGGTGGTTGTCAATTAATTACACTAAACTACTGTGAAAACTTACCAATCGCTGTAAGTGGTGTGTGTATTCGCCACATTAGACTGCTGCACCTTCGCGGCGAAATATTCTGAGGTTGGCTCATGATTAAGTACTTGCCCCAGCTGTGCCTCTATTGCTGCTGTAACTTCAGCGCAAGAATTACCCACAATGCCAGTGACTTTTTCTTGTACCCGACCGTCTGGATAGATTATGAACTCTAATGTCTCCATGCTCTTGGCCAACCACGATAAGTACGCTTAAAATTTTACTGCCTTAGCAGAAGGCTATATATATAGCCGTAGGAACATTTTTACTTAGATACAAATTTGCCATTTGTTAACTAATGTTCCATCTATCAACATATATATCTCAGAATCTTTACAAAACTTATTAATTTTATAAGCAGTCACATCAGTATTTAGTTAGTCTCTCTTAACCTCATCAATTAGTCAAGGTAAAAACTGAGCTTGCTAGGTAAGCGGCAAAAGTCCTAAGAATAAGCATTAGAGGTACTATAGCCAGCTAGATGGTTACAAAAATATAGAAATTATTATTTAGATTTACCTTATTTTCTTAAGGCTTTCTAAGTAAGTTGGGTGCAGTGTAGTGTCAGCTTAGAGCCAGATGATGGGTTACACGTAGGAATAACTTTATTTAGAATCGTCTATCAACGGATTTTTAGACTGCGATCGCCAGAATATAAAAAATAAATATAATCAAACCTTGGGTTTTCTTGCATCAACCCAACCTATGATTAGGCGATCGCTTGATGGTAGATTTGTAATATACGTAAGTGTAGGCTAATTAGGAAAGTCCTACTTCAATTACCTCACCAGGAAGGATGGCATTTAGCAATTTTTGTACTTCTGGTATGAGCGGTATCAAATCAGCAAGACCATTTTTTGAGGCGATCAACATAATAACCGCAACTCCTGCTTGTTCTAAGTTTTACTGGTATCGCAAATTTTGATCTGTAGTCAGTAGAATGGTGAAGCTTTGTTGTTTCATGAGTTGTAAAAGTTCACTATTCTTTTTCCCTGACCATCTCATCACGACAACTGTGCGTACTTCGTAATCTTTGAATTCACGTTTGAGAGGACGAGGAACATATTCATCAAGCAGGATTCGCATAAGCAGTCAGCATTTCTTTTGCTAATTCTAATGCTGCGTAGGCGTAGCCCGTCGTAGACATCGCTTGCTCACGGCTAACACTGGGAAAATGATCTAAAAACTCATTTAGCGAATCACCTGCTTCTAAATAATCAAGCAAAGTCTTAATTGGTACGCGAGTTCCAACAAAGACAGTAGTTCCCCCTAATATATCAGGGTCACTATGAACAATACGTGATGTTGGCATCATAATAACTCTAGGCATTTATGTGTCAATATTTAGCTACGATCCTAACTCGGAATTACTGCTACTAGAAGCGTAGGTGGATTATCGTTGTCGATATGGTAGCTTACTCTATATTTATTAAAGCATCGCTTTGGATACTACGATAAGCGATCGCTTCCAACACCTTAACTTTGCTTGAGATAAGTAATTATCCAGTGTGTACAATTCTTAGACACATTATTCAGCAAACATTTCAGCCAAAGTATCTAAAACTGCTTTTTGTTCATCAGAGTCAATCTGACCTAGCTTTTTGACTAATCGATTTTTGTCAACTGTACGAATTTGATCCAAAACAATTTGTCCGTCCTTGCCCTGAAACTGACAAGCAACACGAGTTGGATAAGATTGTCCTTTAGTTGTCATGGGAGCAACAATGACCGTGGCAATATATCTGTTCATCTCATCTGGTGAAATTACTACACAGGGTCTTGTCTTCTGAATCTCACTGCCAATCGTTGGGTCAAGGTTAACCAAAAATACATCAAATCGATTGACTACCACTCCCACTCTAGATGCTCCCACTCTGTAGTTACAGCATCATCGAGCAGTGCATCGTCGTGTTGCTTCGCCATAGTTGCAAATGCTTCCTCCCACCCCTGACGCGATTGAGAGGCTGCACGGATAATTAGGTGACAATCTTGAATTTCAATTTCCACCTCTTCATCAATACCACTTTGTTCCAGCAGAAGTTTAGGAATGCGAATACCTTGAGAGTTCCCAATTTTAACAATACGGGTTCTAATTGCTGTTCCCATGAGGATCATTATCCTTGATTGTAATTACATTGTGATTACCCTCAAGGATTTTGTCAACAAGCGCTCATTTTTCAATAATTTTTAAGGCGATGCCTACGGTGGGCTACGCCTACGCACTCATAACTACAATATGCGATCACACAATCTTCTTTGTGTATTATGTATAGAAAGCTTTCTGTTGCCTACGCTGTAACCATTTCCGGGCCTGAATCAGGGGATGCTGGCTCAAAATGTAACACCATAATTTGCTCTGGGCGTAAACCGACAGATTCATAAGTGCGGCCGTGGCGTAGGTATAGCCCAACCCAGGCATTGCTAAATTCAACTTCAAACAATCGAGCTTTATCTACTGTGCGAGAATTCAAGCTCATGATTACATAATTTCTTCAGCCAAAAGTTGACCTTTGACCCGTTCATATTCATCCTCAAGAAGCCACTCTTGGGCTGCTTGGTAGTTGGGGTGAGTGACTACGAGTTTATAGTTAGATGCAGGATTAAAAATACGACAAGTGCCGTCTTGAGCGCCAATTAGCATGAGAATCTTAGGCGGGAAAACAACCGGATCAACCCAGAGTTCTAGAAATTTCCAGGTTTTAGCTTGTTCTGCGAGGGCTGGTGCGTGGGATTGCATGATACTCACCTGTAGTTTTCACAATTTTAATCTCGCCGTAGTAAAGTGGAATTTGGCTCCCGTCTGCTTTAATTATGTAACCGATCGCCTCTGGAAAGTAGAGTCCATATCGTTCGTAATCATCCTCTTGATCGTCTATTCCGGTTCGCTCTCCCTCTGCAATGATAGCCTGCGTGACTTGTTCCAAGGTTACGCGATCGTTGAAAACATGCGCTCTGCCTTCTCTTCGGAGCAGTCGTTGGACTTGGAGAGTGTTCGGCAAATGGCGATCGATAAGGCTTGGTCGGGGATCGGGAGTAATATCTCGGTCAATTCCACTCATGAGTTAGGCGATCGCACGTTATCTCAGAACCGCCATTGTGAGCGATTGTACTGCTTAGGATTGCTAAACTCAACCAGATGTTTGAATCTTTTTGAAGCGATCGCTCTGAGTCCTATCGCTCAAGCTGTAACCATTTCCAGCACTGAATCAGGGGATGCTGGCTCAAAATGTAACACCATAATTTGCTCTGGGCGTAAACCGACAGATTCGTAAGTGCGGCCAGAGCGATCGCTAAATTCAACCTCAAATGCAGCACCATCGGCTAATAATTCGACTACTGTACCAACTTGACCACGGTGCAGGTTGTATTCAGGTAGATCGATTGTCAGTGCTACTACATTCAGCAATTTGATTGTATTTTTAGTCATCTTCTATCACTTCCAAATATTTACAGAGGATAGTAGGTTGTTAATCTTGGGACATCAGAACCATTTTCTATAATGTTATTGCTTCACTCCTGGAGGCAAGCTTATTTACGACCAAAATCTGCTGGAATCTCGCCCCAAGAGACAGTATTCCATTTGAAAATAGGATTGTTATACTCATTATTTTCCAACCACTTTAATGCTCTGTCTAACAAATTAAATATTTCTTGGTTGTCCGTACTTCGGGTTAACTTTGTTCTGACTCTCTTGTTGATTACCCAAAGAATACCTACCTCGGAATCAGAATAAATAGGTATATCCCTACCTTGTTTATTGAGGTATGCAAGAGCATGAACAATAGCCAAAAACTCTCCAAGATTATTTGTTCCGTTTGGCATTGGACTTTTATGGAAAATTACTTTCCGTGTTCCTGTATCAATACCTTTATATTCAACGTACCCAGGATTACCTAAACATGAAGCATCAACACAAACACTATCTATAATTAATTCTTTTGCAGGAAAAATTTTTGTTTTTGTTTCCTGCCGCTCTACTTCTTTCTGCTCACTTATAATCATAAAATTCTTTTCTGCAAGCTCCAATGCTGCTTCTGCTTCTTCTCTAGTCTTAAAAGATTTGTACAACGCACCACTAAAATTTGTGATATGTTCATTACATTCCTCCCAGCTTGTGAATATACCTATTTTTCGACCTTTAAAAACGGTGTAGTATTTCTTGGATGGCATTTAATCTACAACTCCACGAATTTATACATAAATCCTTTTAACTTTGAGAAGATACCTCATTTGATCGAGAACTACTATAACTAAATTAATACAGACAAGACTTAAGTATATCCACTAGATTTAGTCAATAATTTTCCGTAAATACCTTGGTAATACCCAGAAAAATTTTGGAACCGTAAGCGCTAACCTATGTCTTGCTGATGCTTTAAATACTGATTGCAAATTGACTTGATTATGGATTGGCGATGCCCAAGCTGCTTAAAATAGTAGTGATAGAAAAAATTGTAATTATGAACGTCGTTATTCCTAGTGAAATACTAACCGCAACTCGCATGACTGAAGGCGAAATGAAGCAGGAAATTGCGGTGATGCTCTTTCAAAAAGAAAAGTTAACTCTTGCTCAAGCCAGCCGATTTGCAGGCATGAATCGAATAGCATTTCAGCATTTACTCGCAAGCCGTCAAATTTCAGTGCATTACGATGTGGAAGATTTTGAACAAGATATAAATAACTTGCGGGCGATGGGTAGATTGTGATCGTTGTCAGCGATACTTCACCCATCAATAACCTTGCTGCCATTAACCACCTTCATTTGTTACAACAGCTTTACGGAAGAGTCCTAATTCCTGAAGCTGTCTACCGAGAACTGACTGATCCCAACTTTCCAGTTGCAGGTGCAACTGAAGTACAAACTTTTGTCTGGATTCAAACTTGTCCAGTTCAAGATCGTATACTTGTTGAAGCACTCAGCAATGAACTGGATATTGGTGAAGCTGAAGCGATCGCTCTAGCAGTGGAAATGAAAGCAGATCGAGTGTTGATTGATGAACGTCGTGGTCGCATGGTTGCGGCTAGGCTAAATCTCAGTTACACAGGAATTTTAGGGATCTTGGTTGAAGCTAAAAGTCAAAAGCTAATTTCTGCGGTGAAACCTCTGTTAGATGCTCTAATTAATCAAGCAGGATTCTGGGTGCCTAAACCTTTATACAAGAGGATTTTACAGCTTGTTGATGAAGATGACATTATTTAGTATGCTCCAGCCTAGACCAAAGTTGGTATAGCTTTCATCACTACCATCACGCATAGGCGTAGCCAGCCGTAGGGATCACTTCAACGTATATTCAGATTTTTGCTGCTACTTCGCGTGAAAATTTGCTCAAGCCTAAATCACTCAGCAAGAATTTCTGGTGAAAAAACTGATTTGGTTGGGGAAGAAACCAGGATAATAAAGCATAATTAACCTTTATAGCTAAAAGCTGTCAGCCATCAGCCACAAGCTGAGATGGTAAAGTTTGAAAGCTTGTGATTCAACTTAAGTAATTGACTATGAGTACAGCAAATATTTCGTCAGCGATACGCATAGGAGTACTAGGTTTCGGCGGACTCGGACAAGCCGCCGCCAAAGTACTTGCTGCTAAACAGGAAATGATTTTAGTCGCAGCAGCAGATCAAAAAGGTTACGCTTACGCTGCTGAAGGTTTAAATACTCAACAATGTATTGCAACCTACCAGTCCCAAGGTTCTGTAGGTTATTTAGAACCAGTTGGTACATTAACAAATCAAAGTATTCAGGATGTAATTGCAATAGCTCAACCTGTGGATGGGTATTTTCTGGCTTTACCCAACCTACCAAACGATTTTATCCCTTCTGTAGCCAAAGAATTTATTAAATCTGGTTGGCGGGGTGTGCTAGTAGATGCAATTAAGCGCACCACTGCTGTAGAACAACTACTAGCGATGAAAGAAGAACTCCTTGCAGCCGGGATTACCTACATGACAGGCTGTGGTGCTACACCCGGACTGTTAACTGCCGCAGCAGCTTTAGCCGCCCAAAGCTACGCAGAAATTCATCAAGTCGAAATCACCTTCGGGGTGGGAATTGCCAACTGGGAAGCTTATCGCGCCACTGTGCGGGAAGACATTGGACACATGCCTGGTTACACAGTGGAAACCGCTAGGGCGATGACTGATGCAGAAGTAGAAGCACTACTAGATAAGACTAATGGCGTGCTTACCTTGAAGAATATGGAACACGCTGATGATGTGATGCTAGAGGTAGCGGGAATAGTGGGGCGCGATCGCGTTACAGTTGGTGGTGTAGTCGATACTCGCAATCCTAAAAAGCCCCTCAGCACCAACGTTAAGGTAACAGGGCGCACTTTCGAAGGCAAGATTTCCACCCATACCTTTACTCTGGGAGATGAAACCAGTATGGCAGCTAATGTCTGCGGCCCTGCCTTTGGTTATCTTAAAGCTGGTAAGCAATTGCACCAACGCGGCATCTATGGAATATTCACTGCTGCCGAAATTATGCCGCAGTTTGTTAGGTAATAGTTAGGAGTTAGGAGTTAAAAAATTAAACTTGAGATTTTTAAATCTCTGGTTTTGTTTAAAAGTTGCAATTGAAAACTCTTAACTCCTAACTTTTTTAAGCTGGTGGGATTTCTGGACAAAAAGTGTCTGTGAAATTTTCCTCAAGGAGCAAATCTGGCGTTTGGATAATAAATGGAAGTTCGGCTCCTACAAGTCCTCGTTGAATGCGTTCTAAGGTATTACTAAAAACGACAAACAGAGGATATATAGTATTAGCTCCCTCACTCAAAATATGACTGTGGCGCAGAGGCATCAACCACTCATAATCATTGTCTAGGAAAACTTGGGTTTGTCGCCAACGTCCTAACAAATCAGAAAAGTCTTCGTGAGCGCGATGAATAAAGACTAAGATTTCGGCACCGGTTTTGATCTTCCATTCAGGATCACACATCAAAATTGCCACATCACAGGGTAAACAGATTGTTTGTGGAGTTGTTGTAGCTGTGTTGCGAAGACGGACAATTGGCAAAGGGATAGTGATGACACTTTCATCAGGACGGCGCAAACTGGGAATCATCTCTAAGTATGGCCGATATTGCTTTAGTAAGGCGATCGCAGCTAGATGATTGCTGTACTCTGCCAAACTCGCTTCGTAGTGAGATTTTTGCACAGTCATAGTTGATTAGATAGTTAGGAGTTAAGAGTTAGGAGTTTGGAATTTGAAATTATGAGTTTGGAATTTGAAATTTGAAGTTTATAGTTTAGAGTTACAAATAATATTAAGTAGTTAAGAATTAAGAATGAAGATGAAAAATAAATAGTTTCAACTCCTAACTCCTAACTCCTAACTCTCAATCCCTTATCCCAGCTTTTCAAATACTGCAAACATCGGCAAATACATTGCTAGCAAAATGGTTCCAACCATTCCCCCTAAAACTACAATCATCACTGGTTCCAAAATACTGGTCATTGCTTTTACTGCTTGCTCGACTTCATCTTCATAGAAATCAGCAACTTTCATCAACATTCCATCTAATTCTCCAGTTTCTTCTCCGATACTAATCATCTGAATTGCCATAGCTGGAAAAACAGCATCTTTTTGTAAAGCAATACTAATCATACCTCCCTGTTGAATTTCCATCCGGGCTGCGTCTATGGCATTAGCAATTACTTGGTTTCCTGATGTATCTCGGACAATTTCTAAGCAAGTTAAAATTGGTACGCCTGAACGAGTCAAAGAACCAAAAGTCCGGCTAAAGCGGGCAACTGAAGACTTTTGAATTAAGTCACCAAATAAGGGCATTTTGAGAGAAAGACGATCGATTGTTATGCGACCAACAGGAGTTTTAGCATATTGTCCATAGGCAAATTTCAATGCTATGAGAATACCTAGAAGTACGAAAGCCCCCGGACTTCTCAAAAATTTACTAGCATCCATCAAGAATTGCGTTAGAGGTGGTAATGAAATCCCAATTTGTACAAAAATCGTGGCAAAAATCGGAATGAGAAAAATAGTCATGCCAAGAAAGATTGCAACTGCGATAAAACCCACAACAGTTGGATAAGACAATGCTGATTTAATTTGGTTTTGTAGGCGAGCAACATCTTCTAGCAACTTAGCTAAACGATTCAATACTTCGTCTAGAACACCACCCACTTCACCAGCTTGAATCATACTCACATATAAACCATCAAAGCAGTCAGGATGCTTCCGCATTGCCTCTGAAAGGTTCATTCCACTTTGAACATCAGTGCTAATCTCAACTAGGGCTTGTTTGAGTTTAGTATTACTACACTGTTCAGAAAGTACCCCTAGACTTCTAACGATCGCAACCCCCGCATTCATCAAAACGGCAAATTGACGGGAAAAAACGGCTTTGTCTTTCACAGAAACCTTAACTAAGGAATTCTGGAATTTTTTGAAGGCAACATCTGGCTCAAATCCTTGAGATTGTTTGAGTTCTTGGACTACAAAACCTTGATCTCTGAGATTAGTCCGAGCTTGTACCAAGGATTCAGCAGTAATTTTTTCAGTTCGGGATTTTCCTTGAGAATCCCGAACACGGGCAACAAAGTTTGGCATAAATAAATTCAAAATAGTTGTTATTTATTGGGCACAAGGGAAAGACTTACTAAAATATCCTCTCCCTTATCTCCCTACTTCCTTTAATGCGCTTTAGCAGTCGCACCAGGTTTTGCACCTGCCGCCTGTGGTGTAGCATTACCAATGAGACGTTGGATTTCATCAGGCTTAGAAGTCTTAGACATCGCCGCTTCAAAAGAAATCGTTCCTGCTTTGTAAAAATCAGCTAAAACCTTCTCCAGAGTTTGCATCCCCAACTTACCGCCAGTTTGAATAGCTGAGTAAATTTGAGATGTTTTGCCTTCTCGAATCAAGTTGGAAATAGCAGGAGTGACAATCAGAATTTCTTGAGCCATCACCCGACCATATTCACCGGGTTTAGGGTTTTTCTTGGACACCAAGGTTTGACTAAATACCCCTACCAATGAGTTAGACAATTGCACCCGCACTTGGGTTTGTCTTTCATGGGGAAAAACGTCAATAATCCGGTCAACAGTTTGGGCGGCAGAACTCGTGTGTAGCGTACCAAATACTAAGTGTCCTGTTTCCGCAGCTGAAATCGCCAAAGAAATCGTTTCCAAATCGCGCATTTCCCCTACCAGAATAATATCTGGATCTTCCCGCAGGGCTGCTTTCAAAGCATTAGCAAAGCTTTTAGTATCTTCTCCCAGTTGTCGCTGGTGAACCAAGCTTTTAATTGGTTCATAGACAAATTCAATTGGGTCTTCTACCGTTAAAATATGCTCTGCCTTGGTGCGGTTAATCAAGTCAATCATTGCCGCTAGAGTAGTTGTCTTGCCAGAACCTGTAGGGCCTGTCACCAGAATAAGTCCTCTAGGCTTATCGCACATTTCCCGCACGATATCTGGCAGACCTAATTTTTCAAAGTTAGGAATTTTAGAACTTAATGCTCGTAAGCAAGCAGCATAAGCACCACGCTCTTTATAGACATTGACCCGGAAACGGGCCAAACCCTTAACACCATAAGAACAATCCAACTCCCAAGTCTGCTCTAAGGTTTTACGCTGGGTGTTGTTGAGCATACTAAAAATCAGCCTTTGACATTGATCGGCTGTCAATACATGCTCACCGATAGGGGTCAGTTTGCCACTGATGCGGAAGTACGGAGGCAAACCTGCCGATAAATGCATATCTGAACCACCCAGTTCAATCAACTGTTCCATCAAGTCTTCAATCATCATTTCCATAGTTCTGCTTCCTTTTAATGTTTTTTATTTGTCATTTGTCAGTTGTCCTACCCTGCGGGAAGCCGCAGAAGCGTCTATGTCATTTGTTTAAAGTTACTAACCATCGACCAATGACCAATGACTAATGACTAATCTCAAAACCGAGATGTCATACAGTAGGGACAATCCAGCCATTCTTGTTTCAATGTGGCCTTGCAACTCCGGCAGGTAAGACCAGTCTTGCGTTTGGCTTTTAATTCTGCTTCCAAACCAGTATCAGTAAACGTCACTCGTTCTACTTCTTCTAGGGTGGTAGAACCAAGGCGCACTAAGTCTAAACTGTAAGCCAGCAAGGTTTTCATGCCCTCTTCTATTGCCACTTCCTTGATGCGTTCGGTGGGTGCATCTTCGTTGATGAGAGTTTGCAGATTTTCGGTAACTCGCATAACTTCATAGACACCACAACGCCCTTTGTAGCCGCCACCATTACATTTTGAGCAAAGCTGATTTTTGGTTTTAGCTTCAGCAATCCCATCTAATGTCAAGGTGTTAGCTTTATAGAAGGTGACTCCTACATCAGAAGAAGCTGATAAACCATACCGAGCCAGTTCTTCGGTTGTAGGAGTGTAGGGAATGCGACATTCAGAACATACGCGCCGCACCAAACGTTGAGCTAGAACGCCAATTAGGGAACTAGAAACCATGAAAGGCTCAATGCCCATTTCTCCCAAACGAGCGATCGCACCTGGGGCATCATTGGTATGTAAGGTAGTTAATACTAAGTGACCGGTCAAGGCAGCTTCAATTGCTGTTTTTGCTGTTTCCTTATCCCGCGTTTCACCCACCAGTAGCACATCTGGATCTTGTCGCAAGAAAGCCCGCAAAGCGGTAGCAAAATCCAGCCCTTTTTCTCGAATCACCTGTACTTGAGTAATCCCTGGAAGACTGTACTCAATTGGGTCTTCTACAGTACTGATATTAATTCCAGGATCGTTCTTTTCTGATAGTGCAGAATACAGCGAGGTTGTTTTCCCAGAACCAGTTGGCCCAGTTACCAAAATTAGACCAAAGGGACGGCTAACCATATCCTTGACAATATTTAAAGTCTCTGGATCGGTAATTAACTTATCTAATCCCAGTTGGGTTGAGGAATTATCCAAAATCCGCAGTACCACCTTTTCCCCGTAGCGACTGGGCAAAGTATTCACGCGGAAATCCACCTTACGTCCCTCAAATAGCCGCCGAATGCGTCCATCTTGGGGTAAACGGCGTTCGGCAATGTCTAGATTCGAGATGATTTTAAATCGGGCTGTCACCGCCGGGATGATTTTTTTCGGTAGGGGATCGAAAGCTTCCTTCAGTACGCCATCCTTCCGAAAGCGAATGCGTAAGTTTTCTTCTTGCGGTTCGATATGAATGTCAGAAACGCCCTCATGCAAGGCTTTAGCCAGGATTCTGTTCACTAGGTTGATCACTGGGGCATCCTCTGCACCCTTCATCGCTGCCCCTAGATCGGCCTCCATTTCTTCAGGAGCATCGGAAATATCGAGATTTCCGAGGTTTTCTAAATCCTGATTAATATCTGTAAACTTTTCTTGTTCCAGATGCTTTTGCTTAACAGCCATTTCATCCAGATATTGGTTGATTAGCTGCTGATAGTCTTCCTGTGTAATCACCATGCGCTGCAATGCCAGTCCTTGGGGGCGCAAGATGCGATTCAGATCATCGGAAGCCTCTAGATTATCTGGAGCGACCATTGCCACTAAAACTGAGGGCGGGGTTTGGTCTTCGTGTTTCGATAGTGGTACTAAACGATGGCGACGGCAGATATCAACTGGGATGAGGGTTTCAATCAGGTTCCCCATCATCGTGTTGGCAATGGAACTGACCTCCGGATCGAGAAATTCAACTCCGTATAGTATTTTAAGTTCAAATAGCTGCTGTTTTTTGTATTGCCTGAGCAACTCAGGTGATAGTTGTTGTCCAGTAATTGACTCTAATACTTCCGTTAAGGGTCTGCCAGATTTGCGGCTTTCAATTAGTGCCTGCCTCATCTGTTCGGTATTGACATAGCCAGATTGCACTAGCTTGTTGCCGAAGGGCGAAAACTCTGTTCTGGTAGTTAGAGCGGTACTGCGCCGTTGTGGTGACGAGTAAGTCATAAATGAGCGAATGAGTAGGGGAACCTCTGCTTAAAGTATTCCCAGCCTGTGAGATAGAATTCTCATTTCCCAAAAAAGTCACTGAACTTCTGAGCAACGAAAACCTTTACTTAGAGTTATCGCTAAATGCTGAGTGAAAAATAAGTAATAGTAGAGAAAATATAGATTCCTGACTCATTCAATCAACAAATTTTTCGTCAGAAGGGCGAATGAGATTAAATGCCACTCTGACAAATTACTTACTCCTAGAGGTACACTACTCGTTCGGGTTCCCGCCTTGATGGTGTCTACACTAAGGTGTTCACCATTTGTCACAATAAGAAAACGGTTACATCACTTCCAGAAACTTGTCGGCAAAAAATCAGCCTCAGTTGCAAGTCGTGAATGACGACGGTTGCAAGCTATGGAGATACACTGCCATAAATAGCAAGCATCTGGAATGAGTAGACAATAATGGATGAAAATAAACAGATAAACAATACTAGTCAGCAATTGGGTGAACCAACAGAGGTAAAGCAAGCAATGAAGAGTGACTTCCCAGCCCAAATTAATTTCAATGAATCTGGTGGCGAGGCGACAGAGCAAGTGGCAGCCCAAACTAATGTATCGGGAGATGCAGCTACTACAAATCCAGAAACTGGTGTCGCTGCAACCGATAACACCGGAGTGGAAACGGCAGCTTTGGCAGAACTAACTCAACAAATTGAGTCTCTCAAAACGCAGTTAGAAGAGCGTAGTACTCAATATATGCGGATTGCTGCTGATTTTGAGAATTATCGGAAACGTACTAGCAAAGAAAAAGAAGAGCTAGAGACGCTGATGAAGCGGAACACGATTCTGGAATTGCTGCCAGTGGTCGATAATTTTGAGCGGGCGCGATCGCACCTCAAACCACAATCCGATGGCGAAATGACCATGCACAAAAGCTATCAAGGCGTTTACAAACAATTAGTAGATAGCCTGAAGCGCTTAGGTGTATCACCAATGCGTCCTGAAGGTCAAGAATTCGATCCTAACCTCCATGAAGCAGTAATGCGGGAACCTACGGATGAACATCCTGAAGGAACAGTGTTAGAAGAGTTAGTGCGCGGATATTACTTGGGCGATCGCGTACTACGCCATGCAATGGTCAAAGTAGCTGCTCCAAAGGAAGATACACCTTCTACGGAGGAAGATCAGTCGAGTCAAGCCAACAGTTAAGCTGTAGTCGCTCGTCTCGCTGACCAAAAGTGCCTGGGTTATAGCAAGGACGAGCATCGCGTGCCTAAAACTTGGACAAGGCTTTGGATAACTCTCTGTGTTTCACCTTCTCTCTTGCTACCAGCAATATGGGTTCCACAGATGTTATCCGCTAGCCTTGGTTCATAAAAAAAGTTAGTCCGCGACATACTAAAGCAGAAAGACTCAGTAAAAATACTGGCTAATATGGGAAAAGTTATTGGAATCGATTTAGGCACTACCAACAGTTGCGTCGCAGTTTTAGAGGGCGGTCAACCACTGGTGATCTCCAATTCTGAAGGCGGACGAACTACTCCAAGTATTGT
This sequence comes from Nostoc sp. DedVER02, assembly GCF_034530675.2. Lineage (NCBI taxonomy): Bacteria > Bacillati > Cyanobacteriota > Cyanophyceae > Nostocales > Nostocaceae > Nostoc > Nostoc sp. DedVER02. The sequence goes on along the minus strand of NZ_JAVRCP020000001.1, from coordinate 585,982 downwards.
GGGATTTGGCAAGAGTGGCGATCGCTTGGTTGGTCAATTGGCAAAGCGCCAAGCCGTAACTAATGCCGAAAACACAATTTACAGTATTAAACGATTTATCGGGCGACGTTGGGAAGACACTGACATAGAACGCGATCGCGTCCCCTACAACTGCATCAAAGGTCGAGATGATACCGTCGATGTTCAAATTCGCTCAAAAAACTACACACCACAAGAACTATCCGCGATGATCCTGCAAAAGCTCAAGCAGGATGCGGAAAACTTTTTGGGTGAAGAAGTCACTCAGGCAGTGATCACCGTACCAGCATATTTTACAGATGCTCAAAGACAAGCCACTAAAGATGCTGGCACGATCGCCGGATTAGAAGTCCTACGAATCATCAATGAACCAACAGCTGCGGCTTTAGCTTTCGGATTGGAAAAGCAAGACCAAGAGCAGCTAATTTTAGTATTCGACTTGGGAGGCGGGACTTTCGACGTATCGATCCTGCAACTTGGGGATGGCGTTTTTGAAGTTAAGGCGACTTGTGGTAACAACCACTTGGGTGGAGACGACTTTGATAATGCGATCGTGCTTTGGATGATGGAACACTTCCAGCAACAGGAGAAAATCGACCTTTCCAAAGATAAGATGGCACTGCAACGCCTACGGGAAGCAGCAGAAAAGGCCAAAATCGAACTTTCTAACATGATGAATACCTCCATCAACCTGCCATTCATCACAGCTGATGAAACCGGCCCAAAGCATTTAGAGATGGAACTCAGCCGCTCTAAATTTGAGGAACTGGCACTTAATTTAATTGAAGGTACCATTGAACCAATGATCCAAGCGCTCAAAGATGCGGATCTCAAACCATCAGCCATAGATCGGATTATTTTAGTAGGTGGTTCTACTCGTATTCCCGCAGTCCAAAACGCGCTGATTAAATTTTTCAATGGCAAAGCTCCCGATCGCTCTATCAACCCTGACGAAGCGGTAGCATTGGGAGCAGCTATCCAAGCAGGGGTATTGGGTGGCGAAGTCGATAATCTCTTGCTATTGGATGTCACCCCCCTGTCTCTAGGAATAGAAACCTTGGGTGAAGTGTTCACTAAAATTATTGAACGCAACACCACAATTCCTACAAGTAAGTCACAAATTTTTTCCACAGCAGTTGATGGGCAAACCTCGGTAGAAATTCATATTCTCCAAGGTGAGCGGGCAATGTCACGAGATAACAAGAGTCTCGGCAAGTTTCTACTAGCAGGAATTCCCCCATCGCCCCGTGGCGTGCCGCAAATTGAAGTATCCTTTGAAATCGATGTCAACGGCATCCTGAAGGTTTCTGCCCAAGACAAAGGCACAGGTAGAGAACAGAGTATCAGGATTACCAATACAGGTGGTTTAAGTAGCAACGAAGTCGAACGGATGCGCCAAGAAGCCGAACTGTTTTCCGAAGAAGACAGAAGACGTAAAGAACTGGTTGAACTCAGAAACCAAGCAGATAATCTGTTGTTCACTTACGAATCCACCATCAAGGATAATGGCAACTTTATCGGCGACCAGATGAAGACTTTGGCTAGTGAAAAAGTTTCACAACTCCAAGCGGCAATGGTTGACTCCGGCATCTCCACTCTAGAATTTAAGCAGCGCCTAGACGACTTCCAACAAACCCTGTTTGCAATTGGTGCTGATGTCTACAATCGAGCTAACAGCCAAAGTGATGAGATTGAGGAGGCTTCGGCTAGTCTCTTGACCCCAGAAGTAGACTCACCAATGAACGGTACGCTGATACCACAATTCAACTTTGATTTTGACGAAGAAAGTACCGCACAGGTGGATTATGAGGCAATAGATTAGGGAATGGATATGGGGAATGGGGAAGAAGCAAGGGAGCAGGGAGCAGGGAGCAGGGGGACAAGGGGGACAAGGGGACAAGGGGACAAGGGGACAAGGGGGAATTATTGAATAAGTCTCTCCCAAGTTTCCCCCCTCTACCTTGTCTCTTCTTCATGCCCAATTCCCAATTCCCAATCCCCAATCCCCAATATCCTAAGTTGCAGATTTTTATTAAGACATTTTAAAATATTTAATATTGATTATAGATTTAGCGAAGTTTCACAAGACCCCAGGGGTTTGCTAGATTGTAGAAGCAAATTACTGCTAGGCAGTATGCCGATTCAAATGCACTTCCATTGCATAAGGGTGGTTTTCCACACCGAATGGTGCGGCTAGCCCCTCTGGTTAATGGGCGGGGTTTTCCTCTACTACGTAGCACAATTGTAAAAGAGACAACCGACTCGGCAGTGATGAAGTTTGAGCAGAGGACTTCCCTACTCATAACTTCTTTAGCTTTTGTCGTCTTCCACGAGGAAAGCACCTGTTGCTCAAGATTTGTCGGTGATTTTTGTAAAAGGTAAAGGGTAAAATCAGTTATTAACAAAAATTAATTTTACTTTCTGCCTGACCTCCGGCAAGCTGCCCTTTAAAGGATAGTGTGTTGCTCTTACATATATGTAAAGCAAACCCCTTTTTGTAAAGTAGCAAGTGACCGTGAGTGACGTTCTGCTGACTTCTGCTTTCTTCCTTCTAACTTTTACCTTTGCTATATGGCCCGCGACTATTATGAAATCCTGGGTGTCTCTCGTGACACCGACAAAGAAGAACTCAAACAAGCCTATCGCCGTTTAGCCCGGAAGTATCACCCAGATGTGAACAAAGAACCCGGGGCGGAGGATCGCTTTAAAGAAATTAACCGCGCTTATGAGGTACTCTCAGAACCCGAAACCCGCGCTCGTTACGATCGCTTTGGGCCAGAGGGTGTGTCAGGTGCTGGCGCTGGCTTCCAAGATGTCGGCGATATGGGTGGTTTTGCCGATATCTTTGAAAGTATCTTTAGTGGCTTTGCTGGCGGTATGGGTAATCCCACGCAACAAAGACGGCGCAGCGGGCCTGCGAGGGGCGACGATCTGCGGCTAGACCTGAAGTTAGACTTTCGGGAAGCAATATTTGGCGGCGAAAAAGAAATTCGTATTTCCCATTTAGAAAATTGTGAAGTTTGTAGCGGTTCTGGTGCTAAACCGGGAACGCGCCCCCGCACTTGTTCGACTTGTAGCGGATCGGGTCAAGTCCGCCGTGTCACGAGAACGCCTTTTGGCAGTTTCACTCAAGTCTCGACTTGTCCAACCTGTAATGGCACAGGGATGGTAATTGAAGATAAGTGTGATGCCTGTGATGGCAAGGGCGCAAATCAAGTTACAAAGAAACTCAAAATTACCATTCCGGCTGGGGTGGATAATGGCACTCGCTTGCGGATTTCTAGTGAAGGAGATGCCGGTCAACGTAGTGGCCCTCCTGGGGATTTGTACGTTTACTTGTTCGTAAATGAGGACGAAGAATTCCAACGGGATGGCATTAATATTCTCTCGGAAATCAAAATTAGCTACCTGCAAGCGATTTTAGGTTGCCGATTAGAGGTAGATACGGTAGATGGCCCTGTAGAATTGATTATTCCAGCCGGAACTCAGCCAAATACGGTGATGAAGTTGGAAAATCGCGGCGTACCTCGCTTAGGTAATCCCGTCAGTCGTGGGGATCACATGCTGAACGTATTAATTGATATTCCCAACAAAGTCACCCCAGAGGAGAGGGAACTGTTAGAGAAGCTGGCTAAAATTAAGGGAGATCGCACTGGTAAAGGCGGTCTAGAAGGTTTTTTGGGAAATTTATTTAAGTGATCGAGTCCTCTTCTGTTTTAACTCCCGATGCTCAACTTGATTTACGTGGCACTCCTTGCCCGATTAATTTTGTGCGGACAAAATTACGTTTGGAAAAAATGCCATTGGGAGGTTTACTAGAAGTCTGGCTAGACCCTGGTGAGCCGATTGAGCAGGTTCCTGACAGTCTGACTATGGCAGGTTATCAGGTTGAAGAAATTACAGACTGCGCTGGTTATTTTTCTCTGTTAGTGCGCCGTCCAGTTGCTAGCCAATGACAGATGCCGCAACTGGACAGTTATTGGGTACGGTGGTGGCTGTACAGGCTAATTTTTACCGAGTACAGCTGGATCAAAAACAGGGGGAGATGAGGGAGATGGGGAATCAAGATTCTCATCTTCCTTATCCCCCTCTCCTCCTCTGTACTCGCCGGACACGCCTGAAAAAAATTGGACAACAGGTAATGGTAGGCGATCGCGTTGTGGTTGAAGAGCCAGATTGGGCTGGAGGACGCGGAGCGATCGCTGAGGTGTTACCCCGCCAAAGTGAATTAGATCGTCCTGCGATCGCCAATGTCAATCAAATCCTCTTGGTATTCGCCGTAGCCGATCCGCCTTTGGAACCTTATCAACTGAGTCGGTTTCTAATTAAGGCTGAGTCTACTGGCTTAGATGTGCTTTTATGTTTGAATAAAAGTGATTTAATTTCAGAGCAAGAACAGCAAAAAGTTAGCGATCGCTTACTCGGTTGGGGCTACCAAGCGATATTTATCAGCGTTAAAGATGGTATAAATACTGACCAAGCAGGCAGATATTTGAGCAATAAAATTACTGTAATTGCTGGGCCTTCTGGGGTTGGTAAATCCAGTCTGATTAATTCGCTAATTGATGCCAAGCTGCGAGTCGGGGAAGTTTCTGGCAAATTAGCTCGTGGTCGTCATACCACTCGCCATATAGAATTATTTGAGTTACCTAGCGGTGGTTTACTGGCAGACACCCCCGGCTTTAATCAGCCGGACATGGATTGTATACCAGAAGAATTAATCCATTATTTCCCAGAAGCTAGAAAACGGTTAGCAGTTGCTAGCTGTCGGTTTAGTGATTGTCTGCATCGAGACGAACCTGAGTGTGTGGTGCGGGGAGACTGGGAACGATATGAACATTATCTAGAATTTTTGGATGCTGCGATCGCTCATCAAACACAACTACACCAACAAGCCGATCCTGAATCCACCATGAAGTTAAAAAGCAAAAGCAAGGGCAAAGGGCATCAATACGAACCCAAGCTAGAAAGCAAAAAATATCGCCGAATTTCCCGCAAGACTCAGTTACAAGACTTGCAGGAATTATATCGGGATGAAGAATAAGGGGTGCAATAGACCTCTTGCAAAAGTGCTTTTTGCACTCTTAGGGAAAAGGGTAAAGGTTAAAGGGTAAGGGGACGATACAGAACTTTTTCCCCTTCCCCCCGCCCCTTACCCCCAGAGGGGGCCCCACCTTCCCCTTTTCCCGACTTATGCAAGAAGTCTAATGTCTACGATGGGCTGGGCTACGCCCTTCTATGGAAAGGGTTGTCGCCATAGTTTGGATACAAACAAAAAAACTATTTTGTCTGAGGAATTACGTTTTTTAATCCAGAAGAAGCAAGCCCAGAGTCAAATTAAGTGAGCGATATAAAAATTCAATTTATATGAAGAAATATAAATTTTAAGTAGAAAGAGGGTGTGTTATGCAATAGATTAACGCACCTTGAATTGTTGATGGTGCATTATCTGAAAAATTGGCAGAATGCTTATGATTAGCAGGTATTGAACCTGAGTAAATATTTTCAATACAAAATTATACAATAAACAAATAAGCAGGTTTTACAACTAGTTAACAATAAAAGGCAGTGGAAGCACAACAATGTTGTACTCTCACAAACACTGTATAGAACTCAATTGAAAACTATTTTTACGATTCCCATAAAGTCTTAAAATATTGTTAATTTCAGCCAAACCTCTCGACCTTCAACTTACAAGTATCACCCCAAAATCACTATGTCTATCGGCTACGTCGCGCTTGTACTCCACGCACATCTGCCCTTCGTTCGTCACCCAGAAAGTGACTACGTGCTGGAGGAAGAATGGCTCTATGAAGCCATCACTGAAACCTACATCCCCTTATTGAAAGTATTTGAAGGCTTAAAGCGAGACGGTATCGACTTTAAAATCACGATGAGCATGACACCCCCTTTGGTGTCAATGCTCCGCGATCCTCTGCTTCAAGAACGCTATGAAGCACACTTAGCCCAACTAGAAGAACTTATACAACTAGAAGCAGAACATAATGTCAATAACGGACATCTTCGTTATTTAGCCGAACATTACGCTACTGAGTTTAGCGAAGCGCGTCAGCTATGGGAACGTTACGACGGGGACTTGGTGACAGCTTTTAAAGGGTTCCAAGACAGTAACAACCTGGAAATCATCACTTGCGGCGCTACCCACGGCTATTTACCGTTGATGAAAATGTATCCAGAGGCGGTGTGGGCACAAATCCAGGTAGCCTGTGAGCATTACGAACAAAACTTTGGACAAGCACCCAGAGGCATTTGGTTGCCGGAATGTGCCTACTATGAAGGTTTAGAGCGGATGCTAGCTGATGCTGGGTTACGCTACTTCCTCACAGATGGGCATGGCATCCTTTACGCCCGTCCCCGTCCGCGCTTTGGTACTTATGCGCCAATTTATACAGAAACTGGTGTTGCTGTTTTTGGTCGAGATCATGAATCCTCCCAACAAGTATGGTCTTCTGAGGTAGGCTATCCTGGGGCGGCAGAATATCGAGAATTTTACAAAGATTTGGGCTGGGAAGCAGAATATGAGTACATCAAGCCCTACATTATGCCCAATGGACAACGGAAAAACACGGGCATTAAGTATCACAAAATTACGGGGCGTGGCTTAGGGCTGTCAGATAAGGCACTGTACGATCCTTATTGGGCTAGAGAAAAGGCAGCAGAACACGCTGATAACTTTATGTATAACCGAGAGCGGCAATCCGAGCATCTCTATGGTATAATGCAGCGCCCGCCAATTATCGTTTCGCCTTATGACGCAGAGTTATTTGGACATTGGTGGTATGAAGGCCCCTGGTTCATCGATTACTTATTCCGCAAGTCGTGGTATGACCAAAAAACATATCAAATGACCCATTTAGCAGACTATTTGCGAGATCAGCCAACGCAGCAAGTCTGTCGCCCTTCCCAGTCGAGTTGGGGTTTCAAAGGTTTCCACGAATATTGGTTGAACGAAACCAATGCATGGATTTATCCGCATTTGCACAAAGCTGCTGAACGGATGATTGAAATCTCGCGTTTGGAACCAGAGGATGAATTGCAGTGGAAAGCCCTTAACCAAGCAGCGCGGGAACTGCTATTAGCACAATCTTCTGACTGGGCATTTATTATGCGGACGGGAACAATGGTACCCTATGCAGTTAGACGGACGCGATCGCACCTGATGCGGTTCAATAAGCTCTATGAAGATGTGAAAGTCGGCAAAGTTGACAGTGGTTGGTTGGAAAAAGTCGAGTTAATGGATAATATCTTCCCCGAAATTAACTATCGCGTCTACCGTCCGCTATAGTTTCACACAAAGTAATCAACATTAGTAGGGTGGGCATTGCCTACCCTATATTAGTAGTGAGGAGCGTTTATTTTACCAACAACAGAGCAAGCCTTAGCCTGTGTAAGGGTTTGTCAAATGCTGTCAAATCTTTATAAAGACATCCGCTTATTTCGATTTGACGATCAAACTGGACAGGTTTACATCCTGGCTGGAGATGAAGTTCAAATCATCATTTTGAGTAATGGTATTTGGGATTTTGTCAATGAACCAGAATTATGAGCAAATGAGTTTTACAGAATTGAGAGCTTATGTCGTGGAAAACCGCGAAGACACTGAAGCTCTACGTTTTTTGATGAGCAAACGTGACCCTAATTCTAAAGGCTATCCTATGCCTGTTACTGAAGCTGATATGCAAGCCCAGATGGAAATCATCAGGCGTAAGATTAACGGAGAGCTTTAAAATTATTGTCCAACTTTAGTAAGCAAGAATCGGGTGGGTGTTATTTCCCTACCTTAAAGGCTATCTGGATCAATATTCAATTCTCGAAGTTTAGCAGCTAATCTTTGCGCTTTCTCTTCTGCGGCTTGTCGTGCGGCTGCTTCCTCTTCATGAGTTAAGAGTGTTTCACCAGTCGCTGGATTGTAAAAACGCAGTTTTCCTGCTTCTAGGCGTAACTCTAGCCCCAAAACTTCACTGGGTAGAGACACTGTACCATCTGGTAAGGTATTAGTTGCCACAGGAAAATAATTCCCATCGACCAAGTGTAAACCCTGGAGTTGGGGATTGAGATAATCGCCTGTGGGGTCATATTGGAAATATTCACGCACTCCCAGAAAGGCGTAAATTCCTTTCTTTGCACCTTGGTCTTTACTGCGGGTGGTTTTTGAGGTAATCTCTAGAACAAAATCTGGGGTTTGATTATTTTCTTCCCAAGTTTTGTAAGAGCGTCTGTCTCGGTTTTCTACTCCAAACACCACAAATACATCTGGAGCGACAACTGATTCTGGATAACCTTTTTCGTAGTAAATAAATAGATTACCAGCAACGTATACATCTGGGTGATTTTGGAAATAAATTTCCAGCACAGTGGTAGCGTATACGAGACACTTACGCTGTAAATCACCTTCAGCCATTGGCTTACCGTCCTCATCTGGGTATTCAATTGGGGTAACGGGGATATATTCTACTGAGGTTGTCATGGGTAGTACCTCAACTTAACTAGGGCTAGATTCAATAATATCGCTGCTTAATCTTCTTTTTCCTCGCCAGCATTTTCTAACTCACATTCTGCAAGCAGATTATTAATACTTTCAGGAAAATCCCCATTCTCTACTTTTTTGCTAAAAACTTGATAACAATCTTTTTTATCGCCTTCTTTCCGAGGATAACCTAACCAAAGAATAATAATGATTTTTGGCTCTTTGAATGCTCTAAAAAATAATCTATATCGTTCAGGTAGCCCCATCTTTTTGAGACGGCTATACTTTTGCAAAGGTTTTTGCAAAGCAAAATGACTAGCAAAAGGGTCTTGAGGAATTTTTTCTTTAATCCCAATATTCAATGCTTTTAAGAATTTGACATCTGAATGTGTAATAAATTCTTCTTTAGGTAACTCATTTTTTAAAACACGAACCCTATTACGCAATTCTACCCATTGTTCGTTAAACAATGGGTAGAAAAAAATCTGCCAACCATTACAAGTAAATGCAGCCATTAATCTATAACTACATCAGCCAGTAAATCATCCATTTCCTCGCTCATTTCTTGGGTATAAGGAACGAGTTTAGAAGGATTTTGCATAGCATCCTTCATCAGAAAGTCAAGAAAAAGGCTCATCATAATGCCCTCATCTCCATCAGCTTCATCAACATTATCAGTTTCTAATCTAACTAAGAACGTATTATCAGATAGCACTTCAATATGGCCTGAAGCATTAGCTAAATGGGGATAATCCTTAGAGAATGCGCGAGGTAAGCGAAACCCATCTTGATTTCCTACCTTTGCATGAGTTACGGGATAACTTTTTACAGCCATGAGCTAATTCCTAAGTAGGAAGATACTAGACATTTAAATAGAATACCTAGACACTACAAATTTGATGTGAGAAGTTACGGTGTGTTATAACAACTGTTATAACTTACAACTAAACTATAACAGATTCCCTAAAAAAAGACTAGAAGTTAATATAAGAATTTTTGATTAAGTAGATATACTTTTAAAGTAAATTGCATATCGAGACTTCAACATTTTTGAGGAATAAACAAGCTCAAACCCATGCACGGTAAGGCAAATACACCAAATGCTCAAAAATGGCTCAAACCCAGATATATCAATAAACCAAGCGAAACGATGTTAAAGTCTCTCTGTATATAGGCTTGAGGCTTTTTTCTTGGTGTTTTTTGTTTAAGTCCCAATATTAACCTCTGAGTGCTATATGCAGACTTGGAAGCATAACATATAAAAAAAGACAGGCAATATGCCTGTCCTATAAGAAATGATTTAGCAAAGAATTTAGAAATTCATTTCAGCAGCTTGAACTTTTTCAACCTGCTTCTTCTTCAGCACAAGCATAACTTGAGCCAACATTACAAGAGCGACGAATGCAATCATCCATTTGACTCTAGAGGAATCTTGCAGTACGATTTCTGCATCTATTTGACCGAATCCTCCGACGTTGGGGTTGTTGGTCAAAGCATCACCAGTCTTAACTGCTTGCCCTTCAGAAACAATCAGGTCTGGCCCTAAAGGAACTGTATCAACGACAACATCACCAGATTCAGGTTGGATGTTAACTAGATATTTAACGTTACCGTCTCCATCTTCCTCTTTGGCAATCTTGGTAATTGTGCCAGTAGCGGAAGCGTTGTAAACACCATTGTTACTTTTTTCGCCAGTGGGATAAACTTGTCCGCGTCCCCGATTACCACCTACGTGAACTGAATATTTACCGAAGTGGATGTTTTTGTCTGTTGCGGGGTTGGGAGAAAGAACTGGGAAGATGATTTCCTGATACTGTTCACCAGGTAAAGGGCCGACGATGACGATATTTTCTTTGTCTTCGCTGTAGGGTTGGAAGGCAGTGTCGCCAACTTCTTCTTTAAGTTCCTCGGAAATCCGGTCTTCGGGGGCAATCTTAAAGCCTTCAGGTAGCATCAGTACAGCACCGACGTTCAAGCCAACCTTGGAACCATCAGCACCAACTTGCTGGGCGCTAAGATCGTAAGGGATTTTCACCACGGCTTTGAATACAGTGTCAGGTAGTACCGCTTGAGGAACTTCCACTTCTGTAATCTTGGCTGCTAGGTGACAGTTGGCACAAACAATCCGCCCGGTTGGTTCGCGGGGGGTTTCGGGATAGGTTTGCTGTGCCCAAAAGGGATAGGCGGCAGCTGACTGGGGAAGAGCTAGATCGCTGGTCAAGTAAAATGTTACGGTAGCGATCGCAATGAGCAATGTTTTGACGATCGCTCTAGCACTGCGAGTTAACCTCGCTTTTAAGAAAACATTTCTCATCTCTAGTAAGGGCAACGATTGAATTTAGTCATTAGTCATTGGTCATTAGTCATTAGTCATTAAGCCCTGAACAAAGGACGAGTGACTAAGGACTAAGGACGAAATTATTAAGCCCACCAAGCTGCATCACCGGTGCGGAAGTCGGTTTCAGTCCAAGGGGTCAAAACGATTTTGTCGTCGCTTACATTGGCATGAGCCAAAGGCAGAGACAGAGGCGCAGGGCCACGAATAACCTTACCAGTTTCGTCATACTGGGAACCATGACAAGGACATTTAAATTTGTTCTCGGCAACGTTCCAAGGGACAACACAACCTAAATGAGTGCAGATGGCGTTAATGCCATAATCTTTGATCGCCTCTTTGCTATCTACCACAATATAGGTAGGATCTCCCTTAAGTCCTTGGACTAGGTTGCGATCGCCTGCATTCCGGTTTTCTAGAAATTTTGCGACGCTAACATCGTTACCTAGCTCATCTTTTGCCGTTACACCGCCACCAGCACCACCTGCTGCTGGTGGAATAAAGTAGTTGACAACGGGATACAATGCACCCAGAGCTACTCCAGTGACAGTCCCAAAAGTGAGCAGATTCATGAACTGACGACGACCCATATCGGGCACGTCTGCTGATTCAGAAAATTGAGCCATAATCTACGCGCTCTTTGTGTATTTTGTTAAGCATTTTGACAAAAGTACTTGTACTTGAGGAACTCTTGTCTAAGTCGAAATGCTAGCGCTCACAACGATGCCATACTTCTTTGTTCCAAGATATAAAAAGCATCTTTTCTGTTAGCATTACATTTCTTTATATCCTTATCATACTGGAGTCACGGAACTTAACATCATAACTAAATGTAAAATCTGATTGAGAAAAGCTATGACAGGACAGGAATTACGTCAGATGTTGCTTGATAAGTGGGGATATTCTTATGATGTCCAGTTCCGGCGGGCACAGGGCAAGATATTCTTGCAAGTCATGTGGAAATACGTTGAGCAAGCTTCTTTTCCCTTGAGTGAGGCGGAGTACCAAGAGCATCTTGACAGCATTGCTAATTATCTTCATGCCTTGGGTGGGTCAACGCAAGTACAAACATTTATTGCACAAACACGCGATCGCCCCCGACTCGGCAAAGCTGTTAGCATCCCTCTTGATTTGGGTGAACGTTCTTCGGAATGGATATTATGACCTGCTATTGCATTAATGTTAATCAATTTCTGAGTAATTACAGTATTTTTTATCCAAAAATACCTTAGTAAAAGATATTGAAAAATTGGAATAAACTCAAATGAGCCGCAAACCATTACTTGACCCAAATCGCTCGTATACTTTTAGCAATTACTTTGAGTTAGGGTTTGCCGTTGACGATTTAGTTGCTGAATTTGGTTATTCGCTTGAGCGAAAATTTATTGATTTACCACAATATTCTGGCACGTTAGACCGACTTAGCAACCTCAAACTTCGAATTGAGGAAGTCTTACCGTATGTAGATTTAGAGAACGAAGCTACACGCCGGGAAATACTAATTGCGCCAATAGTTACCGATTTAATTCACTATTCCCGCGCTAAATTACGAATTGAATACAATATCAAAATTGATAACCGACTTCAAGGAAATTTTGATTATTTCCTCAAAACACAAACTAATTTAATTGTGATTGAAGCCAAGCAAGCAGATATAAATAGGGGATTTACACAACTGGCAACTGAGATGATCGCTCTTGACAAATGGACTGATTCTACTCAAACAGAAATATTAGGAGCAGTAACAACAGGTAATGTTTGGCAATTTGGTAGATTATATCGACAGACACAGCGTATTGAGCAAGCAATCAACCTGTATCGTGTTACCGAAGAGTTGGAAATAGTGGTTAGAATTTTACTAACTGCACTCATTAACTAAGTTGAGATATTTGGGAATATAATTATTTACCTGTGAGTTTAACCAATCCAACACCACCGAAATAAAGCCCCAGAACTGCTCCTGCTAATAGACTTTGAGTTAGAGGATCAGTAGAAGGTGTAAGAACGGCTCCTAAAACCACTGCTCCCATGATTACGTAACGCCAACCAGAAACCATCCGTTCAGACGAGACAATATTTAAATTACCGAGCAATAATTGGATGATAGGAATTTGAAATGCTAAACCAGTACTGAATAACAGTAGCAGCACAAATTCAAAATATTTATCTATTGACCAAAGTTGTTCAACTACATCTGCTCCGTAGCTAATGAAAAATTTCAAAGCTGCGGGGATAAGGAGTAAATAAGCAAATGCTAAACCTGCGGCAAACAGTATACTAGAACCCAAAACTACAGGCCCTAGTAAACGGCGTTCGCGGCGAGTCAGTCCAGGAAGCACAAACTGGATAATTTGGTAAAGAATGAAAGGACTAGAAAGTACTAAACCAGTGTAGGCTGCAACTTTGAAGGAGACAAAGAAATATTCTCCGGGTGCAAGTTGGAGAAATTTTACTCCTTGTGCTGGAACCTCAAGCAGTTGGACAATCGGCTTCACGGCAAAGAAACAGCCAATAATACCTATCGCTACGGCAATCAGCGAATAGAAAATGCGCTGTCGTAACTCTTCTAGGTGGTCGAAAAGGGACATTTCGACTTCATCGGGCAACTCATTAAGAGGATCTGTATCTGAATTGCCATATCCTTCTGGGTCGATGTTGGGAACGTTTACAGTATCTACGTCTTGTAAAGGCGGCATGAGTCAGCTAGTAGGCAATATTTATAACTGAGTGCTGAGTAATGAGCAAAATTTTTCACTCAGCACTTTTAAATTAACACTCTTCATTATTTTATCTGGGGAATGCAGCTACCAAGATATGTTTTTGGATGCTGTGGGTTTTTTGTCCTGTTTTTTAGGGTTGCATCTGCATAAGTTAGTAGAAAGCCATCTTGTAGGCAATGCCTAACCTAAAAAAAGGGTGGAACTGATAATTTAGAAATCACGTCTCTGCGGCTAGTAGCCTGTAAAACTAGTTTTTGATGGTTTGTAGTAAACACTTTAGTGCAAGAATAAGGACTAAAATCCTTACTACAAGGTTGTCTACCCATCAATTTCAAGTTGATAGACTACTAGTAGTGCTGGGTAAATTCACACAACATTAATATTTAATACTCAGTTTTGAAAATCCGGTTCATCAAGGTGGCATCTATACATACATAGCGCAATCGGAAATTTTTCGCTGAGGTTGAGTATGAACCGGACAATTTGCTTTGTCTTAATGGCATTGCCTGTTTATTTATATAATGTTGGGCTAAGTAATGCTCTTAGCAGTGATGTGACAATTGTCAAAGAGCAACTTCCTACAATAGCTGGTCTAATTGCCCACAGCGCAAATGCTCCGTTACGGATATTGCCGTGGCAAATATCAGCTAGAGACGATCAAACAGAAGATTGTCTTAGGTTTGGTACTTGCAAAGATTGATACTAATTGAGAATTGGGAATTGGGAAGAGACAAGGAAGACAAGGGAGAGGGGGGAGACAAAGGAGAGACTTATTCAATAATTCCCCCCTTGTCCCCCTGTCCCCTTGTCCCCCTGATCCCTGCCCCTCTGCCTCTTCGGTGATTACGGTAGTCACATTATAAAAAAAGAAAATTAATGGTTGTAGCAAATCAACGTACAGTAGTGGTTACGGGAGCTTCAACAGGAATTGGCCAAGCATCTGCTTTGCTTTTAGACCAGTTGGGCTTCTCTGTTTTTGCTGGCGTGCGTCAAGATATTGATGCTCAAACACTTAAGCAGAAAGGATCATCAAGACTCATTCCGATTTTTTTAGATGTTACTGATGCTGAATCGATCGCAGCTGCGGTTGATAAGGTAACAAATGCAATCGGTGATACTGGAATTGTAGGTTTAGTGAATAATGCGGGTATTGCTATCCCTGGGCCTTTAGAATTATTAGCGATCGCAGAATTTCAACACCAAATGCAGGTTAATGTCACCGGACAATTAGCGGTGACACAAGCATTTCTTGGGCTTTTACGCCAAAGTCGGGGTCGAATTATCAATATGGGTTCCATTGCTGGTAGGAGTCCTACACCGTTTTTGGGAGCTTACAATGCTTCTAAATTTGCCTTGGAAGCACTTACTGATGTGATGCGGATGGAGTTACGGCCTTGGGGAATCTCGGTTTCAATTATTGAACCTGGTTCTATTGCTACCCCAATTTGGGATAAGTCTTTAAGTCAATCGGAAGTAGCACAGCACGATTTACCAGAATCGGCACAAAATCTTTACGGTAAAGCAATGAATATTGTCCGCAAGAAAATGCAAATCCTCGCATCTAAAGGAATTTCTGCGGATATTGTCGCTCAGACTGTTGTTCATGCGCTGACTGCAAAACAACCCAAGACACGCTATCTGGTTGGTTCAGATGCCAAACTCGGAGCGGTGCTAAAGCATATTTTACCCGATCGCCTACATGACAAGATAATTTTATACTCAATGGGATTGTAGATTAGTGATCGCCAACACTTTAGGGCTAGGGTGTGTTTTCAAACTACTCGTTTAGCCTCCTAATTTTTTAGCTCCCCCTAAATCCCCCGATAAATTGGGGGACTTGAAGAGATTTTTAGCGCCCTTAAAAAAGCTAGGGTGTAGGAGGGGCTATGATTTACCTTCTATGATTAGGAAGCGTTAAACTGAAAACCATAAGTAAAATCTCGTATATTTTGACAAACTTATGGAGCCAGTATCGCTGACAGCAGCTGCGATCGCAACCTTGGTAATCACCAAAGCCTTTGAAAAAACTGGGGAAATCATCGGCGAAAAGGCTTGGAATGAAGGCGAAAAGTTGTTAGTTCTGCTGAGACGCAAGGAACCTAGCACGGCGAAGGTTATCGAACAGGCTAAAGCACAATCTTTAGATTATGGTCAAGCTTATCTCATTGGGCAGCAGGTAGAGGAAGCGGCAAAGAAAGATCCTGAAATTGCTCAAGCTGTGGAAGCTGTAGCCAATGAAGCACAACCTCAACTGACGAACACTATTATTGAAAATTGGCAGGGGATAAATATAAAAGGTGGAACTAATACCATTTCTGGTAACACCTTAAACTTCTGACTAAAGTCGCCCCAAGGGGAATCGATAGTTTCTACTGAAATACCGCAAAATTTGCCCCTGAGTGGGGTAACGGAGTTTGTCGGGCGTGAAGAAGAATTGCAAAAACTCCACCAACTTTTGCAGGATAATAAACAGGTGGCAATAGCTGCTATTGCTGGCATGGGTGGAGTTGGTAAAACAGAACTCGCCTTACAATATGCCAGCAAGCAACGCAACACTTACAACGGTGGGCTTTGCTGGTTGCTGGCAAAAACTGGAGATGTGGGTATTCAAGTTGTGCAGTTTGTGAGAACGCAGCTTGATTTAAAGCCGCCAGAAGATTTTGATATAGTCGCGCAAGTGCAATACTGTTGGCGGCGTTGGCGTGAAGGTGATGTGCTGCTAGTGTTGGATGATGTCAGCGACTATGAGGAAGTCAAGCCTTACTTACAGTCGCTACCTTCTCGATTTAAAGTGTTGATGACTACGCGCCAAAAGTTGGGACGCATCGCACAGTTATCTTTGGATGTGCTGCAACCAGAAGCGGCGCTGGAGTTATTAAAGTCTTTACTCAAAGAAACACCGCAGCGAATTGAAAAAGAATTAGCTTTAGCAAATCAGTTGTGTGAGTGGCTGGGATATTTACCTTTGGGTATGGAATTAGTGGGGCGCTATTTGGCGCGGAAACAGGATTTATCTTTAGCAGAAATGTTGCGGCGGTTGGAGAA
This sequence comes from Nostoc sp. DedVER02, assembly GCF_034530675.2. Taxonomy (NCBI): domain Bacteria; kingdom Bacillati; phylum Cyanobacteriota; class Cyanophyceae; order Nostocales; family Nostocaceae; genus Nostoc; species Nostoc sp. DedVER02. Next base: position 569,376 of record NZ_JAVRCP020000001.1, on the reverse strand, counting down.
CAAGCGATTAGATGAGCGTTCTCTGTCTAAATCTAAGTCGGAAGCTGATATGACAGCACAACGAGGTGTGTTAGCAGCCTTTGAGTTGAGTTGGCAGGAATTAGAGGACGACGATAAACAATTGGGTTGTTTATTGAGTTTATTTGCCGCCGCACCTATACCTTGGAAGTTGGTGGAACAGTGTTTACTAGAGGAAGATGTAGAAGATTTAGAAGAAATTAGAGATGATACCTTGCTGAATCTGCATTTACTCCAGCGTAAAGATGAGGGGAGCTATCAATTACACCCACTGCTACGGGAGTTTTTTCAATATAAGCTTACAAGTTTAGATAAGGGGGAGGAATTAAAGCGAAGTTTTTGCCGGGTAATGGTAGCACTTGCTAAAGATATTCCTGAAACTCCCACCCTTAAGCAAATCACCGATGTCTCCCCCTACATATCTCATATAGCTGAAGTAGCGAAGAATCTTGTTCAGTACGTTAGCAATGATAATTTACCTTGGCCTTTTGTCGGTAACGCTAGATTTTACGATGGTCAAGGATTGTATGACCAAGCTGCACCTTGGTATGAGCTATGTTTAGAAGTTATCAAAGAATACTTGGGAGAGAAACATCCATTTGTTGCTAGTAGCCTCAACAACCTGGCATTACTCTACAAATCTCAAGGAAAATACAGCGAAGCCGAACCCTTATTTCTGCAAGCTTTAGCACTCAGGCAACGCTTGCTGGGAGTGGAACATCTAGATGTTGCCATTAGCTTCAACAACCTGGCGAATCTCTACAATTCCCAAGGAAGATACAGCGAAGCCGAACCGTTATTTCTACAAGCTTTGGCACTATGGCAACGCCTCCTAGTAACGGAACATCCAGATGTTGCACTGAGCCTCAATAACCTAGCGTTACTTTACAAATCCCAAGGAAGATACAGCGAAGCCGAACCGTTATTTCTACAAGCCTTGGCACTATGGCGACACCTGCTGGGAGCAGAACAGCTACCTGTTGCAAGTAGCCTTTACAACCTAGCGGGACTCTACCATTCGCAAGGAAGATACAGCGAAGCCGAACCGTTATTTCTACAAGCTTTAGCACTCAGGCAACGCCTGCTGGGAGTGGAACATCCATCTGTTGCGATGAGCCTCAACAACTTAGCGGGACTCTACTGTTCCCAAGGAAGATACAGTGAAGCTGAACCTTTGTTCCTGCAAGCTTTGGATATTCTTGAGCGACGGTTAGGGGTGAGTCATTTCAATACTATTGCTGCTCGTGAAAACCTGGCAAATCTTCGCGATCGCCTCCCCCCAAATCCAGAATAAGCTAGTTTTGTGCAAAGCGTACCGTGATAAAACTGAAAAGTGCGTTAGCGAAGCTCACCGAAGTTATTGCTTAAACTCGAAGTTTCATGTTCTGAGGTGGAATGATGTTGTTGTAAAGGCGATCGCTCTAGTTTAAATTGTAAATCGACAAGCGATCGCCCAGACTAAAATTAATATTGAATTAAGTAAAAATGCCTGATTACCATTCAAAAGCAGCTTTTACTTTCTCAAAAGCAGCTTTTAATTTCGCATTTTAGTGTTTTCCACAAATAAAAGCAGCTTTTACTTCTTCAAAAGCAGCTTTTAATCTCGCATTTTAGTGTTTTCCACAAACAAAAGCAGCTTTTACTTCTTCAAAAGCAGCTTTTAATCTCGCATTTTAGTGTTTTCCACAAACAAAAGCAGTTTTTAATTTCGCATTGTAGTGTTTTACGCAAGCAAAAGCAGCTTTTAGTTTCTCAAACCCCAGTTTCCTTACTCATTTAAGTAATTCACACATTCATTTTGGTATATCATTGAGCCTAAAACTGGCGTAGGCGTAGCCCATCGGAGACATGGCTTTAGAAAAGAAGTATAAATTGACAAGCGATCGCTGTTGTCGTCAGACATCCCTTCTTGGTAAATCTTAAAGGCTATTCCATTCATCTAGCGTCATTTCCCGCTCTAAAATCACCTCAACTTCCCCAATCATCATCCGCAATTGCGGTACAGAATACTCATCATTAGAGGGAATAGTTAGACGATGTTGGCCATAGACCATAAACTGATGTCTTGTTCCAGAATAAGTCCCCTCAAACCCAATCCGTCGTAATTCACAAAATCCCGACGCTTACACGGTATCCATCGGCTCAAGGCTCGGCTCCTTGTTGAGGTCAATATTATCAATTACTGGTAGAGAATGTCCCAGCTTTAACCCAAGTAAAATCCAGTCTTCCAGCGTTGAGCGTAATTCATCTTCACACTCGCGCAAAGTCGATGCAAAGGCTATCACTCCTTTGCAAACAGGAATTCTACCTGTAAATGTACCATCTTCTAACTTGTCATAAATTGCCTGGGCGATCGCTCGGTCAACATAGTCGCTCAGAATAAATCTTATCGCCATGAAATCTCGCGTTGTTCTACCAGTTTAATCTTACGTTAAAAAATTGATTCTTCTGATGGATTACCTCAGTTGAATGATGTTGTCCGTGCGTAGGCGTAGCCCGTCGGAGACATGGCTTTGGTAAAATTTCTTGGGTAATGCTGTGCGATCGCTAACCCACAGTTAACATCAGTATCATTTTACTTATATAGGTAGATAATGGAAATTAAAGTTATTAACGAACAATAAAATTTATAAGAAGTAATGCAGGTTTTGCTTACTCATTTAGAACCATCGAAGGTAATGAAATTTTGGGCAGCTTATAAACTAAGTGAAGATGATTATTTGCAAACCCCTCATGTAGAGACACGATTTATCGCATCTAAAAAACTGACACGTTAGAGAGACGCGATAAATCGCCGTCTCTACAAAGAATGGACTTGTCGATTATTCCTTTACAGACTAGTCAAAAATTAACTCTAAATTGAAGTTGTAATTAACCAACGCTTTTGCTAAAAGTCCTATTTTGTTGGGATTGTAGATTATTCTCTCGCCAAAGTGATAAAAGCTCTTTAATCACTCAAGCTGATGATGAGTTCAATAGAGCTACAAAATTGTACTTAACAGTACCTTTTTTTGGATTGGATATTTTTAATATTCATAAGAGTACCTTATTGAATATTAAGCATTTTTGCTATTTATACTTATAAGAGTATTTCTGCTTACTTTAACTAAAATCTCAGCATTGCTATGTGCTACATCTAACTAATGTACAAACAATTATCAGAAATGTTGCTAGTGTAGTTAATAGTTAGATGAAAATAAAGCATAAATTCCCTAAAATCAATATATTTATTCAGTAAATTTTGTCATCCTCATTCCTGAGTGAACTTGATTAGATATGCTCCTAGATTTAGAAAGATTTTATCAGGCTTGCAATCCGAGCAGACCTCTAATTATAGGAAACGCCAGCGATCGCAGGTACTATATCGATTTTGCTGCGGTGCGGGGTGGCAAAATCATCGAAGCTTTGCAACGCACGATCGCCCGAATCTCTCCAGATGAACCAACTTGTCAGCTATTTACAGGACATCTCGGCTGTGGAAAATCAACGGAGTTGTTGCGACTCAAAGCTGAGTTAGAAGCGCAGCAATTTCATGTAGTTTACTTTGAGTCTACCCATGTCTTAGAAATGGCAGATGTGGATGTGACTGATATTTTGTTGGCGATCGCTGGACAAGTAAGTGAAAGCCTAGAAGCCATGAAAATTAGGCTCAAACCTGCTTACTTTACCAAGTTGTTCGGTGAGATTGTGGATTTTCTGCAAACGCCAATTGACCTTGGGGTAGAAGCAGAATTATCTATGGGAATTGCCAAAATTACAGCTAAAACTAAAGAAAGTCCTCAATTGCGGCGGCGGTTAAGAGATTATTTAGAACCACGAACAGCAAATATTTTACAGTCAATTAATCAAGAATTGCTGCAACGTGCTACCAACGAACTGAAAATCAGAGGTAAAAAAGGACTGGTGGTTATTGTTGATAACTTGGATAGAGTTGCAATTCGACCTTTACCATCGGGGCGATCGCTGCCAGAATACTTATTTATTCAGCGTGGCGAACAGTTACGCAAACTGAATTGTCATGTAGTCTACACTATTCCGTTAGCGCTGACTTTCTCCAACGATAGCGCCGAACTTCAGCATCGTTTAGGGGGAGGAGTTGCGCCAAAAATGCTACCGATGATCCCTGTACGCCTGCGCTCTGGAGAGATTTTTCCTCAAGGGCTAGCAATGATGCGGCAAATGATATTAGCTAGAGCTTTTCCAGACATTTTACCTAGCGATCGGTTAGGCTTAATTACAGAGGTGTTTGATAGTCTGGAAACCTTAGATCGGTTGTGCTTGATTAGTGGTGGTCATGTCCGCGACTTGCTAGGGTTACTGTTTGACTGTCTGCGAGAACAAGATCCACCTTTTGAGCGGGAATGTGTCGATTTGGTCATTCAAAGACAGCGAGATTACCGAGCCAATGCCATCGACCCTCATGAGTGGGAACTAATCTTTCAGGTGGTGCAACAGCAGAGAGTTAGAGGTGATATAGAATACCATACTTTATTGCGAAGTTTATTTGTATTTGAATACCGAGATCATCAAGGAGCTTGGTTTGCCGTCAACCCAGTTTTAGCAGAGACGGAAAAATTTAAATCATGGTTGAACGACACCCACAAGCAGATATAAGAGCAGCTAATGAGCGGGCTTTACGGAGTTTGGGGAGAGCAATTACCCTTTCTAGCGGTCAATTCTCCCTAGTTTTGGTGTGCTGCAATTATCGGGTTTTGCAAGAACAAATGTTGCAACGACTCGAAGAAATTTCTTCAGGTGTACACCATATTCAAAAGGTAATTCTGCCGCATAATGCTAGAAGTCTTTACACAAGTATTCATTTACAACTGGTAACTGAAGAGAATCCGCCATCGGCGTTGATGATTTTGGGTTTAGAGTCAGTAGATGGAATTGACGATTTACTCAGGTCTGTCAATCATATTCGTGATGAGTTTCGCAAACGCCACCCATTTCCGATGATTGTCTGGGTGAATGAAGAAGTGTTGCAAAAGATAGTCCGTTTAGCACCCGATTTTGCTAGTTGGGCGGCTACACCGATTCGGTTTGAGATGACAACTCAATCATTGCGGCAATTTCTACAACGGGAAACTGACTCTTTATTTGCTACGGTGTTACCAAGTGATGCTGCACAACACCAACCTCCTCAAGTTGCAAAGCATTATTTGACTGTGGAGCAAGTCTGGAAAAATAGCTATGAACTTCACTTTGCAATTGAAGAGTTGCACAATCGTGGGATTACCTTAGAGCCAGAATTACACGCTAGTTTAGAGTTTGTTTTTGGTTTAGATAATTATATTAGCGATCGCATCAGTACAGCTTTAAGCCATTTTCAGCAAAGCTTACAAGTTTGGCAAAAGTTGGAGGAAATAGGGAGCAGGGGAGCAGGGGGAGCTAGGGGAGATGAGGGAGTATTTTCTTTGCCTACGCCTCCTAATCCTCCATCTGTGCTACCTCTGCGACAGGGAATTTTGCTGTTTTATATTGGGCTTTGTTATTGCCGTTTCGCAGAGCAAAATCAAACAGAAAACCGTCGTCATTGGTACACAGCTAAATTTTATTTTCAGCAATGTTTGAATGTTTTGCAGGTGGCTGGGCGTTTAGATATAGTTGCTGGGTTTATTGGGCAACTTGCTGAAGTTCTGCAATATCTGCAAGAGTGGGAAGAATTGCAGACTGTTGCTCAAAAGTCTTTGGAGTTGCATCAAACTTATGGTAGTCAAATCCAATTAGCTTGTGACTACGGTTTTTTGGCACAAGTGGCTGTGCAGCAGTCGCGGTGGGTACAGGCGAGTATATTAGCACACGTATCTTTGCTGAAATTAGGTGAAGCGCAAAAGCATAATGACCCTTATAACTGCTTTTTTCCATTACTGTTAGCGCAAATTTACTATTTAGTTTTGGCGAAAGCACAGCGAAATTTAGGTGAATTGGTAATCGCTGATGAATACTTAGGAAAAGCGACAAAAGAATTGCCAGCAGCTTTAGAAAGCAGTGCCCATCAATACGATGCCCATCGTTATATTCGCTTATTGCGGACACTGCGATCGCTATACTTTGAAGAAAGTTGCTATTTGGAAGCTTATTACATTCGACAGAAGCGGCGTTCTGTTGAGCAGCAGTATGGTTTTCGGGCTTTTATTGGTGCAGGACGTTTGCAACCTCAAAGACAGGTGACAAACCCAGCATTGATGTCACATTCTGGGAGTAGCAGCGTTGCTTTAGAAATTGCTGCTTCTGGTCGAGAGCGTGATATTAATAACTTAATTGGCAGAATTAGCCGCGCCGATCAAAAGCTGACGGTGATTCACGGTCAATCAGGGGTGGGTAAGAGTTCTATTGTCACTGCTGGTTTAGTTCCAGCACTGCAAAATCGAGCTATTGGCGATCAAATAGCTGTACCTGTAGTATTGCAAGTTTATACCGAGTGGGTGCGGGAATTAGAGAAATCTTTAAATGAAGCGATGTCTGCTGACACATCCCTTGCCGTCTATGCCGATCTTAACTTAGAAACAGGCATTGAAGCAGAGGCTTTGCCTTACTCTGACACACCCATTACCATCGTCAGAATTATCCAACAACTCAAACAAAATGCTGATAATCACCTGATTACAGTTTTAATTTTTGACCAGTTTGAAGAATTTTTCTTTGGTTATAGCGATCGCAAACAGAAGCAAGAATTTGATAAATTTATTAGCGATTGCCTGAATATCCCCTTTGTCAAAGTTATCCTTACCTTGCGAGAAGATTACTTACATCGTTTGTTAGATTTTAAACATCTCTCGGCACTAGAAGCGATTAATAACAACATTCTCGACAAGCATATCCGCTACCAATTGAATAACTTTTCGCCAGAATATGCCAAAGCAATTATCCAAAAATTGACCGAGCGATCGCAGTTTAATTTAGAACCAGCTTTAATTGATGCCTTAATCGAAGATTTATCCACAGAATTTGGAGAAGTCCGCCCCATTGAATTGCAAGTTGTCGGAGCGCAACTTCAAGATGAGCGCATTACGACACTAGAAGAATATCAGCCATATAGACCCAACAAACTCATCGAGCGATATCTTAAAGAACTGATTAAAGACTGCGGCCCAGAAAATGAACGAGCCGCATTACTCGTCTTATATTTATTAACAGATGAAAGTAACAACCGACCTTTTAAAACTCGTGCTGAGTTAGCGGCGCAGTTAGCAGAATTAGAAGATGCTGGCAAATTAGAGTTAGTATTAGATATTTTAGTGCGCTCCGGTTTAGTAGTACTATTTCCTGATGTACCAGAACGCTATCAACTAATTCACGATTATTTAGTAGACTTGATTCGCTACCTGCAACAACAAGAATCAAGCTTACAGGTACAACTAAATCAGTTGCGCCAAAAAGTAGAACAAAGCCAAACTGAAATTGAGCGACTTAAGAGCGAACTTAGTCAAAATGAACAGCGTTCAAAATTAGTAGATCCTTATCCCCAACAAGGTTTGGACTTATTAACAGAATTACGAGAATTACACAAGCGCGAAGAATTGAGTCAGTTAGAAATTGAGCAATTACGAGCCGAACTCAAAGAAAAAGAATTAACAGCTAAACTTGCAGAAAGTCAAAAGAAACAGAGACTTAGTGAAGCTCAATTAAATCGTTCGTTGAAAATTGCTCTAACTGCTTCTTTTCTCGCCATATTGGGATTAAGTGTTTCCATTGTGACAGCAGTAGATAGCGAAATTAAAACCCTTAGTGCATCCAGTGAAGCGCTCTTTGCATCGCAAAAAGGTATTGATGCTTTAAAAGATAGTTTAAGGGCGGGAAGAAAATTACAACAAACAGTTTGGGTCGATTCCTATACAAGAGAGCAAGTACAGACGGCGCTATATCAAGCAGTTTCTGGGTTGAGAGAATATAACCGTTTAGAAGGGCATATATCTGGAGTAAATAGTGTTACATTCAGTCCTGACCGCTCTTTAATTGCCTCAGCCAGCGCAGACACTACAATTAAACTTTGGCTTCCCGATGGTAGCTTGTTCAAAACCTTATCGGGTCATGAAGATGTAGTTAATAGCGTCAGTTTCAGCCCAGATGGTCAAATTGTTGCTTCCGCCAGTCAAGATAAGACGGTGAAACTGTGGAGTCGAGAAGGCGTACTGCTTGTTACCTTATTAGGACATCAAGGTGTAGTAAATAGTGTCAGTTTTAGCCCAGACGGTCAAATTATTGCTTCGGCGAGTACAGACAAGACAATAAAACTGTGGAGTCGGGATGGTAAACTGCTCAAAACCTTGCAAGGGCATGATGGTGCAGTTTTGAGTGTCGTTTGGTCAACCGATGGACAAACCATTGCTTCCGGGAGTGCTGACAAGATAGTGAAATTGTGGAGTCGGGATGGTAAACTGCTCAAAACCTTGCAGGGACATGAAGATGCAGTTTTGAGTGTCGCTTGGTCAACCGATGGACAAACCATTGCTTCTGCTAGTTTAGACCAGACAATCAAATTGTGGAATCTGGAGGGTAAATTACTGCGAACCTTATCAGGGCATAGTGCTGGAGTTACCAGCGTTACTTTTAGCCGTGATGGTAATACGATCGCTTCCGCAAGTACCGACGAAACGATCAAACTCTGGAGTTCCAGAGGCGTGCTGTTAGGAACCCTGAAGGGACATAATAATTGGGTCAACAGCGTCAGTTTCAGCCCAGACGGTCGCACCCTAGCTTCTGGAAGCCGCGACAAAACTGTTAAACTCTGGCATTGGGACGATGTGTTATTGCGAAAACCCAAAGCCGATAATGATGACTGGATAACTAGCATCAGTTTCAGCCCAGGCGATCGCACTTTAGCCGCAGCAAGTCGAGACAAAACTGTGAAACTCTTCAGTCGAGACGGTAAACTACTCCGTACTTTCACTGGGCATGAAGGTCAAGTTTGGGGAGTTAGTTTCAGTCCCGATGGTAAAGTAATTGCCTCGGCTAGTAAAGATAAAACAGTAAAGCTTTGGACTGCTGACGGTAAACTCCTCAACACCTTACAGGGTCATAATAGTACCGTCTTGGGTGTAGCTTGGTCGCCTGATAGTCAAGTAATTGCCTCAGCCAGTAAAGATAAAACAGTAAAGCTTTGGAGTCGAGACGGGAAACTACTCAACACCTTGCAAGGGCATCAAGATGCAGTAAATTGGGTAAGTTTTAGCCCCGATGGTAAGTTGCTAGCCTCAGCCAGTGATGACAAAACCGTAAAAATCTGGAGTATAGAAGGTAAATTGCTATACACCTTAAATGGTCATAGCCGCCGGGTAAATGGAGTTGCTTGGTCGCCTGATAGCCAAGCGATCGCTTCAGCTAGTATTGATAGCACGGTGAACATTTGGAGTCGGGACGGTGATTTGCTAAATACTCTTACAGGGGATGGTGATAGTTTTATTAGTGTAAGTTTTAGCCCAGATGGTAAGACTTTGGCCGCTAGCAGTGATGACAAAGTGAGGATTTGGAACCGAGAAGGGACATTACTAATTGCTTTGAAAGGCTATGAAGCAGAGTTAACCAGCGTCAGTTTCAGTCCTGACGGTAAGACTTTAGCTGCGGGTAGTGGTAATGGCACAGTGATTTTCCAAGATTTGGCAGATATCCAACTGGAAAAGTTACTGGGACGGGGTTGCAATTTGCTGCATGATTATTTGCAGACTAATCAGAAAGTCATGAAGAGCGATCGGGCCTTGTGTTCTGGTAGGTGATGGAGAAGAATTATAAGAGGCGATATTGAGATCCCAAAGGCGCGATAAATCGTGGTCAAGATAAAGGACTGATTATTGTAAAGACGGCGATTTATCGCGTCTCTTACCTTAACCGAACAGTATTAGGAGCGATGCTAAGATAAATAAACTGATTCACTCGCGCCAAAGTTCAATGACTATTGCCAAACTGTCCGAACTAGGCATTACTCACCTTCCCGACCATACTGAGTTACCAGATTCAGATGGAACCTTTGTGAAAAATTTTCAAGAACATCCACAAAGCATACTCTTAACTGACTCCCTTCAAGGTGTATTACAAGAAATTCATCCAGATAAACAGTATTGTATTGGTCAAGATTGTGGCATTTACTGGCGTTTGACCGAACCACCTGAACGCGGTGCAGAAGCACCCGATTGGTTTTACGTCCCGAATGTTGCACCTATGTTAAACGGTCAGTTTCGGCGTTCGTATGTGTTGTGGCAAGAATATGTTGCTCCCCTAATTGTACTGGAATTTGCTTCTGGGGATGGTTCACAAGAAAGAGATAATACTCCAATTACTGGTAAATTCTGGGTATACGAGCAAGCAATCCGCGTACCTTTTTATGGCATTTACGAATTTAGCAAAGCTGCGATTGAGGTTTATCACTTAGTTGATGGTAGGTATCAGCAACTCACAGTTAACGAACGTGGACACTATGAGATTTCCTCGATGGGTGTCGAATTGGGTATTTGGCAAGGACAGTATGGAAATACTACAGCGCCTTGGTTGCGTTGGTGGGATACACAGGGAAATTTATTACTAACTGGTGAGGAAAAATCGCAGTTATTAACACCTCAATTAGAACAAGAACAAGAAAAATCGCAGTTATTAACATCCCAATTAGAACAAGAACAGCAAAAAGCCCAGCGTTTAGCAGAACGCTTGAGACAGCTTGGGATAAATCCTGATGAAGTTTAATATCTGATTGGGGATGGATTCACGAGTGTTATAAGCAGTACTTAGCTTTATAGAGACAACGCTAAGAGCGATCGCGCCTTGTGTTCTGGTAGGTGATGTAGAAGAATTATAAGAGGCGATATTGAGCAGTAACCGCAGAAAATCCTGGCTGTAATGAGTCAGTACGTTTAAAATAACTACACTATTGGACAGTAAACTACCCACAAACAACCCTTTGGTTAGAGTGGTGCGAAGATAAATAAACTGATTCATTAGCGTAGCTCTAGTTCTGCTGCTGCATATATTCCACCACCCGGAATCATTGAAGTCGTTAGCAACAACTGGAAAGACGACTATTTGACAAAACTTGCTGAATATGAGGACTTAGGCGTTTTCGAGTACATCATTGTGGACTATGCTCCTTTTGGTGGCATTCGCTTCATTGGCTCTCCCAAGCAGCCAACCATTACAATCTACCAACTTGAAGATGGAGAGTATTTACCCCCAAAGGTATTTCGAGGGCAGGATCGAATTGATTCTAGATTGTTCCCGAACATTCCCTTAACAGCTGAACAGATTTTTGCAATGAGTCGCTGATTAGTATTATTGAGGCTGCTGAGGGCTTTCGATTTTGTCATAAGATAAAATTAGTAATTGGATACCTTAAATAAATAATCCTCGTTTATGCAAAAAATTGTATCCGACCCAAAAATAATGATGGGCAAACCTGTCATTTCAGGAACTCGTATTACAGTTGAGTTAATTATTGAAAAACTTGCTGCTGGTGAAACATCTAAACAAATAGTTGAAGCGCATCCGCGACTTACCGATGAAGGAATTAAAGCAGCTTTGACATTTGCGGCTCAAGCTTTACGGTATGATGTGGTTTATCCAACGATTGAGAGAGTTTCTTGAAGATTTTAGGGGACGAAAATTTAGATTGGCAAATCGTTGAACGTCTATGGCTTGATGGTCACTAAGTTTTGTATGTTGTGGAAATGGAGCTAGCAATTGCTGACGATGAAGTTTTAAATTTGGCTATAGCGGTTCCCATTCAGATGCAGTACAACATTATCACCAGGTATAGGGGCACGGGCAATGCCCTGCCCCTATGGGTGTACCTCACGTAAACGAGAACCGCCATAATAATGAAGTGCAATTCTATTAACATTAGATAAAAATTCTGGTGAGTTAGTTTTCCATTTAGTTAAAAGTTATGCAAGACAAATTTCCCGCAATTGAACGTAGTGCTTTAGAAGTAATTCAGACAGCCTTAACGTATTACTTAAATAATTTACCTTCCCAACTGAGTGAAGGACAGTTATATGTATTAAAAAACATAATAGAAGATGTTGAAAAATCACTAGAAGATAAAAATTGTTATGAGGAAAAAACAAAGTGTATATACTGTAATGGGACAGGATATATAGAGAATTCAAGTTACTCTATCTGAAAACTATTGTTCTGTCTGCATTGGTAAAGGTTATATTGATTAATATGTCATCTTAAATGGGACTATCCAAACCGTATTGCGTGATGCATAAGAATTATGAGAGGTATCAGATAGAATTTGAGTTCAATTCCTTCATACATTCAAAGCAATGTCAATACGCTTGGGTTAAAGCTAAAACTCTTTGTCAAAGTCAATTAATTTTTTTAACGACGTAGACGCATAGCACTTGCCGCAGGCTACCGCTACAGGCGCAAAGAGAATCCTAAACGAAAAAGAGGAGCGGAGGAAACCTAGTTAATTATCTAGGACTTACGCAAAAACCCTCTCAAACTCTCATTCCTCCGTGACCTCTGCGCCCTCTGTGGTTCGTTTTCCGTTACCCATGTGTAAGTCCTATTATCTTAAGATACTTTTACTGCTTTCCAGGAAATATTATAAAAATAAAATCCCTATGACCTGCTATTAATCAAGGTCTTAGGGATATTTTCGCTTACGGGACTGGTGCGGCTCGAACGCACGACCTGACGCTTAGGAGGCGTCCGCTCTATCCAACTGAGCTACAACCCCAACTAGGAAGCATATATGATTATAGCAGTAGTTTTAGCGAGACTGCCAAACATTATCCCAAGAACCACCGCCTACTTCTAAGCCACAAAGAAAACTTTCTGCTTTTAGAATTATTTGAGATTTTCTCCCATTTAATTCTCGTAATTCTAAATTTAACTTTCCTTGCATGGTATCTCGGCAACAATATCTTAAACCTTCTGCTGTAGGCGCACGCAGAGGTGTACCAGGTAAATCTGTGATTCCTGTCAATTCAATTTCATAATTAGAGTTAGCAGCTTTCATTTTCCATCTACCCCAAGGCTGAATTTCCCAGTCTACTTGTGAATTCCAGGGAACGAATTCATAAAACTTACCCTGATAGTGCAACCCAATCATCGCTACAGATTCCATCCACCACAGCACACCCCGCCGTCCACCGCCAGCAGTTAAGGCTAAGTCCGGTTCGCCTTCAAAGCAATTACAATTTATCCAAAACCATTTTTGAGGAAAAGCACCGCCCCAATTTTTCTCACCGTAGGCTGGGGCGTTAGTAAATTCGTAGATTTTGCCATTCCAGTCAATTTTCCCACTGGCTAAACCGTGAGCCATCAAAATCTGCCATCCAGGTTCAAAAATCTGTGAGAATGAGAGCCAGCCTGCGGTTGATTGCTGAATGCTATTTTTATTGCCCCAGCCATATACTGGTTGAATTTCATACTCCCAACGGCAATAATTATTGGTGGCGCGTTCGCAAATCACTCCCTGATTCAAGGTGGCTGTAGCTTGATAACCTTCTTGAACATGATGCTCAAACTCTGCTGGTAAAAGATATAGAGGAGCAATTTGCAAATCCGTTTTACCCCAATGACCTAAACCTAAAACATCCCGACTACCCCAAAATTTCTTCACATCAGGAAAAGTACGCCATAAATACTCATCATCTGGACCGAGGATTTGGGCCGCACCGCCACTGTGGGGTTTACCGCCGATAGGATCTTCGATGGAGTACATAAAGGCGAATGTTTGCCCAATTTCTGGTAAAGTGACGCGATAATACCAGCCTTCAAAGAAACGGCGACTACCGCCATCCCAGTGATAACCAGAATGGGGCGTTTGGGTTGATTGGAGGAGATTTAGAGGAATGGTTAACATATATCTATATAGTTATAGTTGCCGATTTTTCCAGTATGCGCGATCGCTCCGATATTAATGATGCTTATGAAATTCTTGGGCTAGAATCCGGTGCATCTCAAGCAGAGGTGAAGCGAACTTACCGTAAACTGGTGAAAATTTGGCATCCCGATCGCTTTGTCGATCAAAAGCAAAAACAGGAAGCTGAGGAAAAAATTAAATTAATTAATGTAGCTTACAATAAGCTCAAGTCAGAAAGTCCATCCGAGCCTCCCATTCCAGAAAATCCCTCTTCATCTTCGCCTAAAAAACCCACAAAAATATCTGTCAATCGTTGGGATGCACAAGCTTTCTATACTTTAGGAGTAGAGAATGCCACCCAAGGAAGATATGAGGATGCGATCGCAGATTTTACCCATGCAATTCGTCTCAATCCTCGCTATATTGAAGCGTATAAATATCGTGGGCTAGTTTGCTCACAACTGGGATATGAATATAGAGCCGCTTCAGATTTAAATAAAGCTGCACAAATAGAACAAGAGTTGAGAAATCCGGGCGCTGCAAGGAGAGTGCGATCGCCTAGATATGTATCAAAGCCTAGACCTTTGCTAGAAAGATTTTGTCAAGGGATTAAAAAAATATTACGGCTAAATCGGCGTTGGAGATGAAAACCGCTTAGACGGCGATACCATACTTTGAGTTAGCTAATACTTATGCTTGGGAATACTAAGTGTAGTAAGCTTTGCTGCTGATTTTTTAGTATTCCTTGTATGAGCGATCGCTTTGATATAAATCATGTTTACAATATTTTGGGGTTAAAACCAGGTGCATCTGTTGATGAGGTCAAGCAAGCTTACCGCCAGATGGCTAAGACTTGGCATCCAGATTGTTTTTTTGAACCGCACCAAAAGCTAGAAGCGGAAGAAAAAATCAAAGAAATCAATCAAGCTTATGCAAGGTTAAAGTCTTATCAGCCAAATGAGACAAATCAATCTGCTTCCACTTCCACCAAAATTGATTTCACTCCATCTAATGCTGAAAGTTTCTACAAACTGGGCATGGAGAAAGCTCAAAGAGGAAAATATACTGAAGCAATAGAAGACTTTACCCAAGCGATTCGTCTCAACCCCAACTACTTTGAAGCTTATAAATACCGAGGACTTGCTTGCTCGAAACTAGGATATGAAAATAGAGCTTGGTCAGATTTGAAAAATGCCAGAGAACTGGAACTGAAACAGACAAAAACACCGCCCAAACCTACATCACCACCGCCAAAGCCAGCAACGCCACCACCACCACCTAAACCTACATCGCCACCACCAAAGCCAGCAACACCACCGCCACCTAAACCTACATCACCATCGCCAAAGCCAGCAACGCCACCACCTGAATCACAGTCTCAACCTTCACCGTGGAAATGTGTACACACCCTGACTCATCTCAACTGGGTTTTTACAACTGCAATCAGTCCAGACGGGCAAACTTTGGCTAGTGGAAGTAGTGATAATACTATCAAGATTTGGCATCTCGACACAGGGAAATTACTACATACTCTCACTAGTCATACAAAATGGGTAAGATGCCTAGCTTTTAGCCCAGATAGCCAAACTCTGGTTAGCGGCAGTGATGATAGCAGCATAATAATTTGGCAAGTGTCTACAGGTAAATTACTCAAGACGCTCAAAGTACATTCAACCCCAGTTTTTTCTGTAATCTTTAGTCCAGATGGTCAGACTATCCTGAGTGGCGGTACAGATACTACTATCAAGGTTTCCCATATAGAGATGGGACAATTACTGCAAGTCCTCAAAGGTCATTCTGGCCTAGTTTACTCCCTTGCTATTTGCCCAAAACAACAGATTTTTGTCAGTAGCGGTGCGGATAAGACCATTAAGCTGTGGAATTTGAAGAGTAACAAACTACTGCAAACTCTCAACGGACATTCAGGTTGGGTGATGTGTGTCACCATTAGCCCTGATGGAAAAATTTTAGCTAGTAGCAGTTATGACCAAACTATCAAGCTATGGGACAGTAGTACAGGTAAGCTAATTAACACACTTGCCGGACATCACAGCTATGTTTGGTCTGTTGCTTTTAGCCCCGATGGTCAGCATCTTGCCAGTGCTAGCGCAGACTATACTATAAAGTTATGGCACATTAGCACTGGACAACAACTTTACACTTTGGGCAACCATTCGGATTGGGTGAACTCCGTCGCTTTCAGTCACGATGGCAAAACTTTGGTTAGTGGTAGTCGAGATATGACAATCAAACTTTGGCGATGCGATGTCTAATTCAGGGTTAAATCGATGTTGAAGAGAAGAAGCGCTATGTAGCGCTTCTGTGTTGAATCCAATACATACTGGACTAAAGCATTGATACTGAATCTATGCTCTAGATAGTTGGTCGTTTACTTTCGAGGATTTCTGTTGCTTTCTGGACAGAAAGTGGGCGGTAGAATAAATAACCCTGTATCTCATCACAGTTGATAGATTTTAAGAACTCCAATTGCTCTTCTGTTTCTACCCCTTCGGCTGTTAACTTCAATCCCAAGCTTTGTCCCAAGGTAACTATGGCCTTGATAATATGAGCTACTTTAGAATCCGGCTTCAAATCTTTCACGAAAGACTGATCTATTTTTAGAGTGTGGAGTGGCAAAAGCTGTAGGCGCGAGAGCGAGGAATGACCCGTACCAAAGTCATCAATGGAGATGCAAACACCCATCTGCTTTAACTCCTCTAATACCGTTCTGGTAAAACCCAAGTCCTCAATGGCTGTGGTTTCCATAATTTCTAATTCTAAAAAGCGGGCTTCTAGACCTGTTTGCTCTAAAACTGTGGTTATAATCTCCACCAATTTGGGTTGGCGAAATTGCTTTAGAGAAAGATTGACAGCCATAGTAATAGGTGGCAATCCTGCATCTTGCCAGATTTTATTTTGGATACAGGCTGCCCGTAGTACCCATTCGCCGATGGCGATAATTAATCCGCTTTCTTCAGCGAGGGGAATGAAGACACTGGGCGCAACTAATCCCATTTCTGGGTGCTGCCAACGTAACAGAGCCTCCATACCAGTAATTTCTCCTGTGGCAATGTTCACACGGGGCTGATAATACACCGTAAATTCATCACGTTCTAGGGCATAGCGCAAACTCTTTTCTAAAGTCAGAAGTTCAGGATTCTTGGCGCTCAGAGAAACACTATAGAATTGGTAGTTATTCCGCCCTTTATCCTTAGCGTAGTATAAAGCGGCATCTGCGTGCTGGATTAGTGTTTCCGCATCAGGACTGTTGTTATCAAGCAAGGCAATACCGAGGCTGGCAGTCACATAAAGTTCATGCCCTTGGAGATGAAAAGGATCTTCTAAGGCTTGTAAGATTCTGTACGCTACCTGCGTTACCTCTTCAATATCAGTGACTCGCGGGAGCAAGATAGTAAACTCATCGCCTCCCCATCGGGCTATAGTGTCTCCGCCTCTGAGTAAGTCTTGTAATCTTTGAGAGACGCTTTTCAACAATTGATCGCCTAGAGTGTGCCCTAGAGTATCATTAATGACCTTGAAGCGATCTAGGTCGAGGAAGATTACAGCTAAACTTTCGTTATTGCGCGTGGCGTTGGGTAGAGTTTTACTGAGCAGTTCATTAAATAGTAAGCGATTGGGCAACCCTGTCAGCATGTCATGAAGGGCTTGATAGCGAATCTTTTCTTCTACTTGCTGACGCTGCCGCGCACCAAGAATACTGGCAGCCATCGTTAAAAGAGTAGATTCTTCATGCTTTGACCAATGACGCTCAAACGTGCAGTCTGCCAAGCCAAGGTATCCCCAGCATTCATTCTCCAACCGGAGAGGAACCAGAATCAAGGATTTAATGCCATCTCGAATTAGAAATTCTTGTTCGGTGACAGGAAATTTTTGGGTGAGTCCGCTAATGGACTGGCCGTTAGAGAGAACAGAATACCAACGGGCTAATCCAGAACCTTTATAAAGCTGATTCTGCCAATAGTGCTGGGTAGATTCAATAGAAGATTTTGTCCATTCAAACCGTAGACTGACTGCTATTTCTCCTGTAGCAGGATGGGGATGGTTATGAAAGAGATAAGCACGATCTGCCTTGGCAGCTTCGCCCAGTACAGCTAAAGCCCTCTCAATACCAGTTTCATAATTCATTTCCCCTAGCAAATAATTAGCGGCTTCTGCAACTGCTTGAAGCAAGCGATCGCGCTGACGCAACTCAGATGTTGCTTGTTTTTGCTCCGTAATATCCCTAATAATAAAAGTTCTAATTAAATCACTTTGAGGAAGGTAGAGAACAGATTGTTCAAAAATTTCTGTACCTACTTCCACCTCCCGTACAAAAGAATTTTTTTCTAGATTCTTAACTGTACTCACAAGTCCTGCTAATATTGGATGTTCTGTCCCAACTTCTCTCAGTTTAGGAAACTTGAGGGCTGCGGCTGGATTAAGATAAGTCACTATTCCGTCAAAATCCATCTCAATAATCGGATTCGGGATGAGTTCAAGGAACGATGCTAGGCGAGCTAAAGCAGACTCACTAGCTGCTTCAAAAGCAGGATCGATCGCTAGGGTTTGAAAAGGATTGGCAGGACTAGCTTGCTCTGATAAAAAACCAGATAAGTCTTCAACATCAAAAGATTCAGAAAATGCTTGTTCTGAAATATTAGAAATAGCATAATATTTAGCCTGAGCTTGATTACTGCCAAAAGCAATAGTATCTCCATTTCTAAGATTATGAGAAAAGCATTTATATCCATTTATAAATAAGCCATTAGTACTTCCTTTACCCTTGAAGTTACCATCAATAATCTGGAAGCCATATTGATCAGTCTCAGGAACAGTAACTCGCAATAAGATTGCATGTTGCATTGATACTGATCGGGAAGCCAAGATAATAGTGTTTGCAGGATGTCGCCCCAGAGAATAAGTAGTCTCTCGCAAGGCTACAGTTCGCCGTCCTTGCAGGTCTTTAATGACCAACAGATGGCGTATTTTTTCCCGCTCATTTCCTAGCATGGCTGTTCCTCAAATTCTCATATATTTATGTCTTATTCTGAAAAATACCGTTCCCAAAAGTGCGATTTTAAAGTCTGAACTTATAGGAAAATTCGCTTAATCAAAATTGCAAACCAGCCCTTGTATTCATGATTTATCTTATTAAAAAAGATGACTAATTGTTCAATCGCTTGTTGTGATATGAGTGTTAGTTGTTTTCTCAGATTATTTGGAATTCCGAAAAATAAATTATCCAATTAGGTGTTTTATGACGTTAAGCGCAGCAAACCACCTACAGATAACAGGTGCGTTACCTGCCGCAGTAACACACCCTACAACCACGGTGATTGGTTGCAATATTGTTAACTGGAAGTTCCAAAGATAAGTTAGAAACTTTGTCACTTCGTCTATATAGTGCAACTGTGCCTTTCTTAGGATACCCAGAATCAAATCAAACACTGAAGAGAAAACATGGTATATTTACTGATTTTTATCAATGAAGGCAGGAGGAAAACTGCCAATAGTCTCTAACTGTATTTCCCTGCATTTCCCGCAGGGGTTGAATCCTCTTTTGATTTTTTAAAAGCCGAAACCCCCGATTGCTGAAGCCTATAGTAGAGTAAAACAACTTGCCAAAAGCTAAATTTTAAAAAGGATTATAGAGCAAACTAAAATACAGACCCTTTTCTTGTAATGTTCTCTCATTTGAGTCAACAGAAATTAAAGGAACACCCCAGTCAAGACGAGCAGTGAAGCGATCGCCCTGTGACCAACGCAACCCCAGACCAACAGCAGCTAAAGTATTAGGGTTGGGAGTTTCTCTATTTGAACTATTCCAGCCAACACCAAAATCTACAAAGGGCACAACCTGTAAGGTGCTATCTATTTTAGGTAAGCGCAGAATTGGTACTTGAACTTCCGCAGAGACAAAAGTACCATTATCTGTTAGCAGGTAATCTTGACGATAGCCCCGAATACTATCTTGTCCACCTAAGCCAAATTGCTCTAAAGGCAGAAGTGTTCTAGATGCAAGTTGCGTATTTAAACGAAGTAACAGTAAGGTTTCAGGAGCTAAAAGACGTACCCACTGCGCTTGTGCTTGCCAAGCAAAAAAACGGCTATCGGGGGCATTTTGATTAATCGTGGGATTCAATATATCTATGCCCAAACTAAATTGAGAGCGGAGGGCAATGACTTGACGGCTGTTACGACTCGTCCATTCTTGAAAAAATCGGAATGCAGATACCTTGGTGCGTCCCTGTTCATCAGCCCCAGGCGAAAGCAGAGAGGGGGAAAACTGTGGTTGTAGATTCCACGAGATATCACTTTCGCGTCGGGAGGCTGTCAACCCAAGGGCGAATTCTTGGGTAGGAGTTTGAATTATGGGTTGGCGGAATGTCACTTCATAATAGCGAGAAGCCGATTCGATATCTAAATCTTTAAAATCGGGTTCAATAACATTACTCGACGTAGTGCCATAGTTGAAAGTCAGTGTGCCATTGCGGGGATTGAGTGGTAATGTGTAGTTTGCATCCAATGAGTTGCTACCATCAGTATTAGTGTAAGCAACACCAAGAGAATCCCCTAATCCCAATAAATTGGCTTCATTCAATTGTAATCGGCGGCGAAAACTGCCAACACTAGGCGATCGCCCATTATCAAGAACTATCTGGCTACTAAAGGTTTTTGCCTCAGTAACGTTGACTTCTAAAAGACTCGAACCAGTCCGTGATCCTGCTGAGAGTTCAGCAGACACGTTTTGAATCAAAGGATTAAGTTGCAATAGTTGCAGTGCTTGTAGTAGACGCTGGCGATTCAGAGGTTGCGATGTAGCTATTGCTAGTCGGCTGCGGACATAATTCGGATTCAACCGTCGAGTTCCAGTTACCTTGATATCTTCTAATTTACCTTCGACCACCTGAATTTTGACAACACCAGATTTGATTGTTTGTGGTGGGATATATGCACCAGAGGTAATATAACCATTTCTTACGTATAAATCGGTAATTTTAGAACGTGCTTGATACACTTCAGTCAACGAGATCGGTCGTTTGGTAAATTCAGCAGTGGCGAGGGCTAACTCTTCAGGACTGAAAACTGTGCTACCAACAACTTCAAACCGTTCAACAACAATAGTTTGAGGAAAGTTGCCAGGAATTGGTTCATCAGGTATGGGATTTGGAGTAGAGGGGGGAAATAATTCTGCGGGTGGGGGAAGTGGCTGTGGTAGTTCAGGTGAAGGAAGCGGCGAAGGTATGGGTGGTTGGACATCCTGTGGTGGTGGGAGTTGTTGTTGTGACAGAAGGAAATTACTCGTTGGTAATTGTGTAGTATCAACAGCCTGAGCTTTCAGTAGATTAGAAGATATACTGCTGAGTAATATAAGCATACTCAGTGGTAAGTGGGATGCTATAAGATTCTGAGGATATTTTTTATTAATCATCACACTGGACTATTTTTTGTCAGTAACTATGGGATTACACGGGGACTGCCTCAGATGTGAATCTTACTTCATCTTTTGTCGCTAAAATTGATATCTTGGGCAAATCTCAATTTCAAAGCATTTCAAAGCTCAACAATCTGGTTAATGCAGATTTATAGCAAGGGACTGGGGACAAGGGGACAAGGGGACAAGGGGACAAGGGGACTGATTCATCGACCTCAGAACTCCGTTCATCCACCTTGGAACCTCATTCCCAATTCCCAATTCCCAATTCCCAATTCCCTTTCATTCCATATCCCTTTGCTGGAACATTCCCATCAATTTACGTTTCCGAGCATGGGTTTGCATCAAGTTTTCTCGATAGTTTAACCAGTCAGCTTTCTTCCCAGACTCCAAGTAGGCAGCGCGGACTTTTTTTAACCATTCAACTGCATCGTAGTAGTACTCGGCTTTACCTCCATCCATAATCTTTTCGGCACGGCGACGCGCATTAGCAATCACCCAGCTAGGATTGTGAGGGATAGCAGCATCCATAACTCGATAAATTAACTCTGAATCATAAGAACTAAGTTCACTAGCGATCGCAATTGCATCATCAATTAGTCCCTCATGCAAGAATATATCTACTTTGGCTGATTCTGCTCCGTAACCACTATAAGTACGGACAATTCTCAGCAAATCTGTTTTAACAGTTTCCCAGTTTTCCCCAGCTAATTGTGCCATCCTTTCGTAGTCAACAAAGGAGGGTTTGACTTGAAAAGCCGCTTTAATTGCTAATAAAGCAGCTTTACTATTACCCAACTCAACAGCTAAATCACTTGTCCAAATTCCCAACTCGTACTGGCAATTACCCGCTAAATTTAATCCACTCTGGGCTATATCTAGTGCTTGCTGTAATGCCTCCCGTTCGCTTAGTGCTTTCGCTAGGGCAAAAGCTTCTTCCATTGAGTTCATCTGAGTTTGAGCAGCATCAATTGCTTCTTCCACCCTGCCCAAACGCCCCAACATTGTCAGATACTGCTGGGTTTGCCCTTCAGCTTCTGCTAAATACAAGTATTCTTGATAGCGTTCCTGACGTTCGAGGATTTTTAGCCGAATTAGTGCCAAATCATCTGCATAGTCTGGTACATCTTCTTCCCAAGCTCCCCTTTCGGTAATATTACCTTGGAGAACTTGCACTAAGGGCGGATAATCCCAACCTTGGCGTAAAGCTTCCATGACTAGACTAAAATCAGCATTCCACTCATCTTGCCAAGCTTCTAAATTTATTTGAATATCAACTTTTTCTTCTGGGGTGAGTTCAGCAGTTAGAATTGCTTCACACCAAGCCTGATTTAATTCCGCGACAATTTCATCATTTTCAGCGCCGTAATCGGCAATATCGTCCCAATTTTCCACACAGGTAAAGGTAATCGCCTCTAAAATTGCGATCGCATTTTCACCCTCTCCTCGTTCGCTAAAACCTACCGCAGTTTGCACCACATTCAGCAAATCTTCGGCAATTGGGTCTTCTTCACACCCCTCCTCAAAGTAGCGTACAGCATCTCGGATAATTTGCCGGACTTGCCGCCGAAAGAGAGCCGGATCGATAGTAAGGCAGCGCACAGGTTTTATGGTTGTTTGCTCGACAAGAGGATTCGTCATCCAACCTACATGACGGTCAATTGCCTCAATTAATGGTGGATA
Source organism: Nostoc sp. DedVER02 (assembly GCF_034530675.2). Lineage (NCBI taxonomy): Bacteria > Bacillati > Cyanobacteriota > Cyanophyceae > Nostocales > Nostocaceae > Nostoc > Nostoc sp. DedVER02. The sequence goes on along the minus strand of NZ_JAVRCP020000001.1, from coordinate 546,433 downwards.
TTCTTTTACCAACTCTTGTAGCAGCCTTTGAGTTTGGATCAGATCCAGGCGATCGAGTAGTTGTTCTAGAGTAGGGCGCTGCTCAATATATTCTGAGTTACGCGCACAGACGAGCATCGTCGCTACAATGTGTTTGCACCACCCGTCAAAGTCGTAAGCACAGGTGCAGTTGGCTGAGGTTAACCCACTGCTATCGAAACTCAGATTGACATGATAAGGTCTAGCTTCAGTTCCTGCAACTTCAGCCTGAAGGATATGACCGCGTTGGGTAATAGCATTGACAGCACCAGCCTCATAATATGCCTCGCCGCGTTGGAAAGATTTGGTGTTGGCATGACGGCGGATAGTAAATTCAGTAATTTGGGGAATAGACATCGAGCGATCGCCTGTGTAAATCCTCTGGATCAATCCTAAATCAAGCTTAGGTGTTAGCGATCGTGCTGTAAAGTTATTGGGGAATGGGGAATGGGGAATGGGGACTGGGGACTGGGGACTGGGGACTGGGGGACAAGGGGACAAGGGGACTGATTCATCCACCTCAGAACTCCGTCAACGAGTCTTTTATCCTCGTTAATCCATCTCAGAACTCCGTCAACGAGTCTTTTCTCCTCGTTAATCCACCTCAGAACTCCGTCAACGAGTCTTTTCTCCTCATTCATCCATCTCAGAACTCCATTCTTTTACATCCTACTTCTTGCCCAATTCCCAATTCCCCATTCCCCATTCCCAATTCCCAATTCCCAATTTCCAATTCCCAATTCCCTTTAAAAAAAATAAGTATCTAGATTTGACTATAATTACTGAAAACATCCATCTTTTCGCCAGAAGTTAGTGAATCATAATTGAAGTTAGCAACTCCTGAAGTTAAATCAGAAAGTTATCAGGCGGATGGTAGGGGAATTAACTCAGTTAGCAGTTTCCAGTGTTCACTCATAACTGTATGCTGGGGGCTTAAACCCAGCAACGAAACTGACAACTGATAATTGATAACTGTTAAAGGGGTTGCGCTGATTGTCGGTCAAGTTGAGAATAAATAGGCGAAGCAGACGGGGAACCTAACGTGAGTCAAGGATTTGATTACGATTTAGTCATTATCGGCGCTGGTGTAGGCGGACATGGCGCAGCCTTACACGCCGTAAGTTGTGGTTTAAAAACAGCGATTATTGAAGCTGCTGATATGGGAGGAACCTGTGTTAATCGGGGTTGTATTCCTTCTAAAGCGCTGCTGGCGGCATCTGGGCGGGTGCGGGAGTTACGCGATGCCCATCACCTCAAATCGCTGGGAATTCAAATTGGTAATGTGGAATTCGATCGCCAAGCGATCGCTAATCATGCTAATAATCTCGTCTCGAAAATTCAAGGGGACTTAACCAACAGCCTCAAGCGTCTAGGAGTCGATATTATCAGAGGTTGGGGAAAAATCGCTGGGGCGCAAAAAGTCTCTGTAACCGGAGACGGTGGCGAAAAAATCATCACAGCCAAAGACATCATCCTTTCCCCTGGTTCAATTCCTTTTGTGCCTCCAGGGATTGAAGTAGACGGCAAAACGGTCTTTACCAGCGACCAAGGCGTTAAGTTAGAGTCCTTACCAGACTGGGTGGCAATTATTGGTAGTGGTTACATCGGCTTGGAATTTTCTGATGTTTACTCAGCTTTGGGTTGTGAAATCACCTTGATTGAAGCCCTAGATCAGTTAATGCCAGGATTTGACCGCGATATTGCCAAACTTGCCGAACGGGTACTAATTACTCCCCGCGATATTGAAACTAAAGTGGGGATATACGCTAAAAAAGTCACCCCTGGTTCGCCTGTGGTAATTGAATTAGCAGATTTTAAAACCAAAGAAGATGTAGATGTCATCGAAGTAGATGCTTGCTTGGTAGCTACAGGACGCATCCCAGCGACCAAAAATCTTGGTTTGGAATCTGTGGGTATAGAACTCGATCGGCGGAATTTTATCCCAGTTGACGATCGCATGGCAGTACTATCAGCCGGTGAAGTAGTACCCAATGTGTGGGCAATTGGCGACGCTAACGGAAAGATGATGTTAGCACATGCGGCTTCTGCTCAAGGCATCATCGCCGTAGAAAATATAGTTGGGAGGGAAAGAATAGTAGACTATCGCAGCATCCCCGCAGCAGCTTTTACCCATCCAGAAGTCAGCTATGTAGGTTTAACAGAAACCGCAGCTAAGGAATTGGGACACACCGAAGGGTTTGAAATCGCCACAAGTCGGAGTTACTTCAAAGGGAATTCCAAAGCGTTGGCAGAAAATGAAGCCGACGGTATTGCCAAAGTGATATATCGCAAAGACACCGGAGAAGTCTTAGGCGTTCACATTTTCGGGCTGCACGCCTCAGACTTAATTCATGAAGCATCAGCCGCGATCGCAAACCGTCAATCCGTCCAAAGCCTCGCACATCTAGTTCACGCCCATCCAACACTCTCCGAAGTCCTAGACGAAGCTTATAAACGAGCGATCGCCATTTAGGAATTGGGGATTAGGGATGAGGGATTAGGTACTACGAATTGAGAAGAATTCTTCCCCATTCCCCATTCCCCATTCCCATTTCCCATTCCCCATTCCCCATTCCCCATTCCCCAATTATGCAAATCCGTCGTCGTTCCCCTAATCCAGCTATTGATGTATCAATATTGCGTTACCAGGCTGCCGTGTCTGATTCAGCGCCAAACAATATCTTGGAAGAGATTGTCTGGCAGAAAGAAGTAGAATATGACCTGATGCGGGAAAAGGTTCCTTTACAAGAATTGCAGAAGCAGGTACTTACTGCGCCGCCAACCCGTGATTTTGCCGCCGCTTTGCGCCAAGGGAAGACGAAACCAGCATTGATTGCCGAAGTTAAAAAAGCTTCGCCAAGTAAAGGCGTTTTCCGAGAAGATTTTGACCCAGTAGCGATCGCCCAATCTTATGATCGAGGTGGTGCTAGTTGTCTTTCAGTGCTAACCGATGTCAAGTTCTTTCAAGGTAGTTTTGAAAACTTAGCCAAGGTTCGGGCTGCTGTAGATTTGCCTTTATTATGCAAAGAATTTATCATTTATGCTTACCAGATATACTTAGCGCGGATTCATGGTGCAGATGCTATTTTATTGATTGCGGCTATCCTGAGCGATCAAGATTTGAAATACTTCCTCAAAATTGCTAACAACCTGAAAATGGCAGCCTTGATTGAAGTCCATAGCTTGGAAGAACTTGACCGTGTGTTAGCTTTAGATGGCGTTTCCTTAGTAGGAATCAATAATCGCAATTTGGAAGATTTCTCTGTTGACCTGCAAACTACTTGTCAACTTTTAGCTGCAAGGGGTGGCCAATTGCAGGAGAAAGATATCCTTGTAGTCAGCGAGTCAGGACTACACAACCCAGATGATTTGAGTTTAGTGCTTACAGCAGGTACATCTGCTGTACTAATTGGAGAATCTTTGGTAAAACAACCAGATCCCGGTGCTGCGATCGCCAGTATATTACCAAAGAATTTCTGAAAAATACTTTCCCTGTACCTATTAGTGCAGGGCAACTAATAGGGCATACTATGCGTAGACACGCAGCACTTTGCTGTCTACTCTTATCGATATCTTTGCCAAATCTTCATCGCTAATCAAATCAAAGCCATAAGCAACTAGTTATTTATTATGTAACAATTTATTTACAAGAGATGAAATTTGACTAATACAAAATTCCAAATATGAAATCAAAATTAAACTTCATGGAGCAAATTCCTCTACCTTCGCCTATTCACTACGAACTTATACTTCAACTCTTAGAAAGACAAACTATGTTAGCTGTAAATGATAATCCAGATTTACGACATCAGGTAAATCAACTAATTATTACTCTCCGTAAAGCTGCGGTACAGCAAAAAAGACTAGAAGAAATTTGCGAGTTTTCCTCTATGGCTGTCGATCATCGTTGGTCAATCAACCATCATAACGGTAACAAAGTTGTTGCCCCCGATTGAAGCTAATAACTTGATATCTCAACCTCAAATTTGGCATCTTTGTTAAGATATATTACTATTATCAGGAAATTTCTCTTTTCTCTGTGTATTGAAGGAGATAGTACTAAAAGCTTCCACCACACTTGCTTGACTCAAATGCACAATTTGGGGTGTCATTTAAAATGATTCTACTTAATATATAAAATTCTTTTTACTTTGTAAGAATATCTACAGATGCTAGATGAGGAGTTGAAATCGGCATTCTTAATAATCAAATTTTTGTTGATATAAATTTTACTTGATTGAGCTATTTACTTAAAGTTGTATATAGTTGTTTTTCCTCTAAATCCTAACTTTTTACTTACAATTTATACAATAATTCTATCAATTAATGCAGTATAGGAATCTGGTTTGATTTGGAGAAAATATCCGTAGGATGTGAGCGCGGAAAGTACGGCATCAAACCAGTGATAATAGTGCGTTACGAACTCCGTTCTAACACACGTTACAATACCTAATTTCGTTCAAAAATCAAATAGTAATTTTATATAAAAATATTGTCATCTTTCTCAAACTTTAAATTGTACAAAGTTCATACTGATTTAGCAGAAACTTTAATTCAGCTAAAATATCTATGAGATTCTCTCTCTAGTTTGACGAAAGATGAAATATAACAGCATTGATGAAATCTTCAGAAATAATCAGGCTTGGGTTGCTGAGAAACTTGCTATAGACCCAACTTACTTTCAAGAATTATCTAGCGGACAAACACCACCTTTTCTATACATTGGGTGTTCTGATAGTCGTTTAGCCTTAACAAGGTTTACCTGTACAGAACCAGGAGAGTTATTTGTACATCGTAATATTGCTAATCAAGTTTCTTTAACAGATATTAATTTTTTAGCCGTTTTAGAATACGCAATATCACATCTTAAAATAGAACATATTATCGTTTGCGGTCACTACGACTGTGGAGGAATTAAAGCGGCCTTAGAAGGTAGAACCATCGGAATCTTGGATAACTGGGTGAATCCGATTCGGGAACTGTATTTACAAAAACAAGAAGAAATTGATGCCTTACCAACCAGAGAAGAACGTCTGAATCGTTTGGCAGAAATCAATGTAGTGGCGCAAGTGAAAAATCTCTACCAAACTTCTATCATGCGTCAGGCACTTTATGAGCGAAAAGCGCCTATGGTTCATGGTTGGGTACTAGATATACGTACTGGCTTAATCAAAGATTTGAACGTGTCAACTGTGCAATGGCAATTACACATCTGCCCCTTGCTTCTAGAGTTTAGACTTTATGCTATGTTAAAAAATGAGAGCTAATTCAGGATTGACTGCCACAAAAATTTATACTTTAGAGACATGATTAATTATGTTTTTAGAGATTATTTATAAAGTAAATGTAGGAATCATATTTGATTTCTGAAAAATCTAAGTATTTGTAGGGTGTGTTAGGCGTAAGCCGTAACGCACCATTCTTAAGGCTTTGGTGCCGTACTCTCCGCACTCACACCCTACGTATCTTTTCAAAAATCAAATAGTAGTCTTATATTTAAGTAGCGTGTATTACGGCTTTAGCCTAACGCACCGTGTTACATAGCGGTGTAAAGTATTTTAATCTACTCGTGCATATATCCAAATCGCAAGTTTTTTTAGAGGCAATTCATGAATTGCCTCTACGGGGATGGTTACACCCAAGCTACTCGCACAAAAAATTATTTCTTAGCAATTATCCACACCGCATGAATAATTCCTGGAATGTAACCAAAAAGAGTCAATACTATATTAATCCAAAAATCCATGCCAAAACCTACTTGTAAAAAAACGCCCAAGGGTGGCACAAAAATAGCACACAAAATCCGAACTAAATCCATTTAAACCTCCTATTAATCTCACCAAAAATAGCCTGTTTGGTAACTCATTTACCACTCTTCAAGCATATTTGTACCTCTCAAAGATAACATTCTCTTTTTCAATCAAGGTCACGCTTAAGATGCGGGAAACCGCACTCAATATTAGCCACCACTAATTTTAGCTTTATAACCTAGCTTGGTTAAAATCTCGACAATTTTCTGTTTGTGTTCGCCCTGAATTTCAATTTCGTTATCTTTAAGTGTCCCACCTGTCCCACACTGGGTTTTCAACTGCTTCACCAAATCTGCCAAGGTTTCTGGTTTAGCTTGAAAACCGCTAATCACGGTGACAGTTTTGCCTTTGCGTCCTTTGCGGGAAGCTTGTACTTTAAGATTTTGTTGCTGTGGAGGCAGTTCTGGAATTGGTCTTTCTGTGGCGGCGGAGTTGTCATTGCCAAATTCGCGGTAAACAAAGCTTTTGTCAGAAGATTTAGAATTGGAAGAAGACATAAAATAAATGTTTAAGAAAAATTAAAAGGCAGTGGAAACTTCTACGCAACCATTCTGCTGGGATATCAATTTCTAGGCTAACATCACAAATTCATTGTAAGGAATTGGGAATTGGGAATTGGAAATTGGGCATTGGGAATTGGGAATTGGTTATCCTGCCCCCTGCCCCCTGCCCCCTGCCCCCTTGCTTCTTCCCCATTCCCCATTCCCCATTCCCCATCCCCTAGATATACCCAGATATGTCCCAGACTTTTCTATAATAATTAAGTTATTTCCGTCATTGAAAACAGCCTGTGACTACCACTCCCCTCTCTCCAAGTTCAACTGCTCAGGTTCCCGATTCGCTAGGTCGCTTTGGCCGCTTCGGCGGTAAGTATGTACCTGAAACGCTGATGCCTGCCCTTGCTGAATTAGAAACAGCTTATCAGCAATACCGCAATGACCCCGGTTTTCAAGCAGAATTACAGCAGTTGTTACGAGACTACGTGGGACGTGCCACACCATTGTATTTTGCTGAACGCCTGACTGCTCATTATGCCCGACCCGATCGCACCGGGCCACAAATTTATTTAAAGCGCGAAGATTTAAATCATACTGGCGCTCACAAAATCAATAATGCCCTTGGTCAGGTATTGTTGGCAAAACGCATGGGTAAGCAACGGATTATTGCCGAAACTGGCGCTGGACAACATGGAGTTGCTACAGCCACAGTTTGCGCCCGTTTTGGGTTGGAATGCGTAATTTATATGGGCGTTCATGATATGGAACGCCAATCTTTAAATGTGTTTAGAATGCGGTTAATGGGGGCAGAAGTGCGTCCGGTGGAAGCGGGAACTGGAACCCTGAAAGATGCCACTTCTGAAGCAATCCGCGATTGGGTGACAAATGTGGAAACAACTCACTACATCCTGGGTTCGGTAGCAGGCCCCCATCCTTACCCGATGATGGTACGTGATTTCCATGCAGTCATCGGTCAAGAAACTCGCGCCCAAGCAATGGAAAAGTGGGGCACACTGCCTGATATCCTCTTGGCTTGTGTGGGTGGTGGTTCCAATGCGATGGGACTATTTTATGAGTTTATTAATGAGCCTTCTATCCGCTTTATTGGAATTGAAGCAGCCGGAGAAGGTGTTAATACCGAAAAACACGCAGCAACCTTGACAAAAGGACGAGTTGGTGTGTTACACGGAGCAATGAGCTATCTATTACAAGATGAGGATGGGCAAATCATTGAGGCGCACTCAATTAGTGCGGGCTTAGATTATCCCGGTGTAGGGCCAGAACATAGCTATTTGAAAGACATTGGTCGCGCCGAATACTATAGTGTGACGGATGCAGAAGCTTTAGAAGCATTTCAGCGATTGTCGAAATTGGAAGGAATTATCCCAGCATTAGAAACAGCCCATGCGATCGCATATCTCGAAACCCTATGTCCTCAACTAAGCGGTAGCCCCCGAATTGTAATTAACTGCTCTGGACGCGGTGATAAAGATGTACAAACGGTAGCTAAGTTATTAAATCCAGCGTAAATCTACGTAAAATATTTGCGAGGAAGCAATGATGGATCAACAGTTCCAACACGCTATGCTACCACAACCCACTCACGAAGAATTTGCAGGTCAAAACTTTGTGCAAAGTTTGAAAATACACATTTTCAGGCATCTGATTCCTGGTAGTTTGGCTATTATTTGCGTAAGTCTTGGATATCAAAACAATCATACTAATGGTAGAGGAAAGTTTTTTATAAATAGCGCAGTTTCTTCGTAAGATTGTGAATTTAAAGGTTTGCTGCCAGTTTTTAACCATAAAACTGGCATAAATAAAGGTATATAGACTTATAATCAATTTGTCACATTGACATTAGTTTGCTTAGATGGTCTGGAAGTTTACTTTCAGCAAATGATTAAAACAACCATCTACGGCGTTGTAAGTACCATTTTTCTCAGTAGTGGAGCGATCGCTACTCCCGTAACAAGTTCAAATTTTACGCCAGTGTCATCAAACGTATCAAGTAATACTTTCAAAATTGCAGCAGCTAGTATCAATACTACTGCTCTGGAAGAGTCGGTTCTTACCCAAATTAATAACTATAGAATTTCCCAAGGGCTACCGGCGCTGACTCGTAATTCTGCCATCGATAATCAAGCCAGAATTCACAGTCAGAACATGGCTACAGGGAAAGTTCCCTTTGGACATACAGGATTTTCAGAACGTATTCAAGCAATCGGTATTTCTTACAGAGCAGCTGCTGAAAATGTCGCTTATAACCAGGGATATAGCGACCCTGCTAAGACAGCTGTTCAAGGCTGGCTCAAAAGTCCAGGGCATCTAGCCAATATCAAAGGCAATTATGATAAAACGGGAATTGGTGTTGCTGCAAACAATAGAGGCGAAGTCTACTTCACGCAGATTTTTCTTCGCTGATAGGTTTAGAAAAATTTAGATTTTTTCTGAAATTCCCCAGATTTATGTCTGTTGACAAAGCTGTTGTTAGATGTTGAATAATGTATTTTCAATGACATTTTTTTATTGAATACTACATTATTTTTTAGTAATTTATAAAAATCGTAAATTCTCAACAAAAATAAGCATAATTTTATAAAGTCAATCTATTGAAATATTGACAATTAGAAAAGATTATTTCTATTTACTGTAAAGGGTTTAGGCAAATCGCCGAAATTCATCAATACTTAATAGTATCGTGGTATATATCTTCGGAACAATAAGTTAGAGTAGAAGTCTTATTATCTCTAAACATAACGCAATTCTCCATGTTCCGACAAACTGCTTTTGGCATCGCTTTAAGTGCGCTTGTCCTTGCTAGTGGATTAACGACTGTTCCGATACCAAATCAGCCTTCTACGAATACATCCACCCGTAATAAGCTGTTGTCGCTTTTTTCCAGTCAGGCTGCTATATCGACTCCTACTTTTAAAACTACTGAGCTAGAAAAATCAGTTTTTGAGCAAATTAATCGATATCGGGCTTCTAAAGGACTGCCAAAGTTGACCCTAAATGCAAATATTACTCGACAAGCAAGAATTCATAGTCAAAATATGGCTAAGGGGAAAACTCCATTTAGCCATCAGGGATTTGAAGGACGAGTCAAAGCTATCCCTCTTCGCTACAACAGTGCGGCGGAAAATGTTGCTTTCAACCGGGGATATAGCAACCCTGTGGAGGAAGCTGTTACTGGTTGGATCAATAGTCCGGGACATCTCAAGAATCTGAAAGGAAATTATAACCTCACTGGAATTGGTGTTGCTACTAATAATCAAGGCGAAGTTTACCTGACACAAATGTTTTTTCGCACTAGGTAGATTTAATTTCTGGTTTTTTTGCACAATAATAATGTAGTGTCTGACAAGACTTTTTTCTGGTGGACACTGCTATTATTTTTGAATAATTCATGACATTACAAGATTTTCAGGTGAGCGATCGCGATCTTAGTGACGCAGCCCTTGGACAGTATTTAGAATCAAGTGCGATCGCAGTTGATACAGAAACGATGGGATTATTGCCACAGCGCGATCGCTTGTGTCTTGTCCAGCTATGCAACCCAGAAGGGAAAGTCACTGCAATCCGCATAGTCAAAGGACAAGCTGAAGCCCCAAATTTAAAAAAACTCTTGGAAGCGGCAAATATTGTAAAAGTGTTTCACTTTGCTCGATTTGATCTTGCCACTTTGCGGGTCAATCTGGGGATTCAGGTTAACCCTGTTTTTTGCACCAAAATTGCTAGTAAGTTAGCTCGTACTTACACAAACCGCCACGGACTCAAAGATGTGGTGCAAGAATTAGAAAAAGTGGAACTGGATAAAAGCTCTCAAAGTTCTGATTGGGGTAACGCCATTAGCTTATCTGAAGCTCAACTTAGTTATGCTGCTAATGATGTGCGCTATTTACTTAGTGTGAAGCAAAAATTAACAGAAATGCTCAAACGAGAAGAACGTTGGAAAATTGCTCAAGAATGTTTTGAATTTCTGCCAACTATAGTTTCCTTAGATTTATTGCAATTTAAGGATTTGTTTGAACATTAATCAAATATAGGAATCCGATTTGATTCCTGAATTACTCGTAGAGAGAGGGAATGGGGAAAAGTTTGTGAATGTCGTTCCTCCTCTCTACAACATGCTGTTCGCGTTCGCAATAACGCAAGGTTAGATTTTACAAAACTTATTAATACTGAAGGATAGCATTACAAAACAATCAAGATTAGACCTCTTGAAAAATCTTCTAATATTCCCCTAGTGTTTCGCTACAAGCAAAGAGGGGAAACCTTGATGTCATATCAAAGGTGCAGTAGGGTCTTTATTTTTGATTTTTGCAAGAGGTCTATGGTCAACTATCTAAGTTTACCTAAGAGCCAAGATTGGAATCATCTCTATCGGTAGCATTTTTAATGCCTTCTTTGACATTATTGGCTCCTTCTTGAATGCCTTCCTTAAGGTTACTAGCTCCCTCTTGAATGCCTTCCTTAAGCTTACTAGCTCCTTGCTTAACAGCTTCTGTCGCGCTAGTACCTCCCTTTGACTCATGTTCTTGATGACTTTTCAACCGATCTACAACATTGTACTCATCTGAACCTGGGGGAGTTTTTGATTCAACAATACCTTCTGTTGGCCCACCTATAGCTTTCCATGCGGCAAGACCACCTTTGAGTTGAGAGACATGCTCAAATCCATTAGAACGCAGTTGTTGTGCGGCTTGGGCGGTTTCTTCTTCATTAGCACCGTAAAGGTAAATATCACGGCTTTTATCCAAAGAAGGTACTGCACGCTGTACCAATTCATCTATTGGCATGGGCATTGCTCCCATAATGTGACCTTCGTTGAAGGTGTTGCGATCGCGTACATCCAGGATTGTAAAAGCTGGTTCGCCCCATTCTAGGCGAGATTTCAGCACATGAGCATCAGATTGTGATTCTATTGGTGGCTGTGGGGGAATGATGCCGCCGACTAAATTGTTAACCATACTTATCCTTTTGTGACGATATTAATAGCAATTTAACGGACTAGATATATTTAATTGCTCTTTCTATGGGATGAATTTATTCAAAATACCTCTGAGGATAGAGTAGCTAATTAAAATTTTTTCTACCATTTAATCCATTGCAAATACAGTCAAGTTAGACTATTAAGAAGGCTTTTTGTTTGTATTGATTTTAATAAAATATTTTGATTTTATATTTTAAATATTTAATTATTTTAAGATTTTTTGAAAAATAAGTTTTATATTAAGTTATTAAAATCCTATTTTAAATAGTCTAAAATTTAGTAAGCATTTAGCCATCATTCCTGGAATTACATAGCTTTTCGATATCTGCGATCGCTGAGAATTATGTCTATTCAATCTATTGCCGCACTATTAGAGTTACAAAAGCGGCAATATTGAGGCAATCTAATACCTATTTATTCACATCGTAAGATTTTGGGAGCAATTATTTTTGATGTTCATTGAATTGCCAATCTAACCAATATATTCATTGGTGGAGATAGGGAATAGGTTACAGGTTACAGTAAAAAACTTGTGTAATTAATTCTGTCTGATTACTTAACAAGACATTGTAGGGGTGCAAGGTCTTGCGCCTCTGCAAATATGCAAATAATTTCGGATAATTTATTTTTTGCAAGTCCCTAATGCCTAAAGCTATTGCTAATTTATGCTGACTCCAAGTTTTGTCTGTTAAAGCTGTTTTTGCTGTCGAAAACCTTCTGGTGATACTCTCATTCCTTGACTTGTCATAATCTCAGGCTGAGATTTGTAGTATACTATATGCTTAAAAGGGTAGCTATATGTAAATGCACGCTGAGTAAATTTTCGTAGTTCCTCTTCAGGAGCAAATACTCATTGGGTAAAGTACGACTGGGTAGAATCTGATTGGCTTATGGCTTGGTTTATCAGCCTTTATAGATAGCTAATTAATCATGGAGTGCGTTGCTTTTCCAAAGTTGTAGCAACTGCTGTCATGTCTGGTGTTTATCTAAAACTACTTGTGCTTGTAGAAATGGTCTTCAATTACACTTATTGTCAGTAAGTATAAAATTTATCTATTATACAACATGATTTCAAAAAGTATACAAACATCATACAATAGTTATACATTTTGTAAGCATTGCGATGGCTAAAGTTTTTGTAAGCTTCATGGAAAATTAATTGTATACAAGTACTACAGTAGCGATCGGACTCAGCAGAGACGCGCGTGAATCCACTCTCAACAGAAACACGTACAGCAAAACTGACGCAACAGCGCATCGCCCAATCTACAATAGGCAGCATTATGGTTATGATTACCGCTACTACTCCCAAAATTCTGATTGTTGATGACGACTTCGGCGTGAGAAATCTCGTCCATCGTTTTTTGAGTCGTAAATATCAAATAGAGGCGGCAGCAGATGGTAAAACTGCATTATCGATGTTTGAGCAATTCAACCCAGCTTTAGTAATTCTGGATTGGAATTTGCCGGATGTTAATGGTTATAACCTCTGTCAAGAAATGCAGAGTCGGACTAATGTTTTAGTCTTAATACTGACTAGTAGGACTGATGAGGCTGATAAAATTAAAATCTTGAGTGCAGGTGCTGATGACTTCATGACTAAACCATTTAGTCTTGCAGAAGTAGAAGTTAGAATAGAAGCACTTTTGAGGCGGATACGCTACATTAACCCTTCACCAACACAGCGGATTATTTTTAAGCAGCTGGTAATTAACCCAGAAGGCCGGGAGGTAACACTTAATGATAAGCTTCTTGCTTTAACAGCACTGGAATTTAATATTTTACATTTTTTGGCAAGTCATCCTAATCAGGCTTGGAGTCGCCCACAGTTAATCCAAAAAATCTGGGGTTGCGACTACGTAGGAGATGGCCGAGTGGTTGATGTGCATATTGGTCAACTTCGCAAGAAGATGGAAGTCGATCCTAGCGTACCAGAGTTTATTAAAACTGTGCGGGGCTATGGTTACAAGTTTGAAGCACCCGACGAAAATACTACTTCCTGAGCTTTCCAATTTCAGGAGTAGTTTATAATAAAGAATTTGCCAGCATTGTTTTCTTACTTGCTTAAGTAATTTTTCTGAGGCTTGACTTTATAATTTGCGTTACACCTCATACGTCTCAGGCGTTAGCCTTCTTGTTACAACCAAAAAGATACAAAAAAATACTAGCCATCCAAGAGTGAATGACTGGTTAAATTACCTTTACTTGAAATTAGTAAACAACTTCGAGAGGCAATTTATAAATTGTAAAAATAAATTGGGAAGGTATAAGACTGAGCGATTTAAACTGTACTTAAAAAATCACCTCATACTGACTTCACTGTTACTGCTAGCTGTAATCCCAATGCATCCAGTAATTTCCTCAGACAATAAAATTCAATTTCTCCTTGCTCAGATAACATCAAGTCAAGTTGCTCATAGGATTGCTTAACTTGCGCTGAAAACCGATCAATTCCACCCTGTGCCTCAATTAAATTCTTGAGCGCTTTTCCTAACATTTTAGGATCGCCCTCTTCTAGAACTACTTCGATATAAGATGCTGCTTCTAGTGGATCTTGGAGATGTTTAACTAGTCCTTCGTGATAGTTTACACTTCTAGGCATTATCTCTACTCCTATAGTCTTTCCAATATTCCTGAGCTTTATCAACATCTTGTTTCTGAGTGCTTTTATCTCCACCACATAAAAGAATAATAATTGTTATACCTTCTTGTCCAAAGTATATGCGGTAGCCTGGCCCATAGTCGATTCTCAATTCAAAAATACCTTCTCCAACTGACTTACAATCACCTAAATTACCATCTTCAACTCGGTCAAGTCTGGCTCTTATTTTAGCTTTTGCTCTTCTATCTCGCAGAGAATCAAGCCATTCATTAAAAATATTTTTTCCATCTACTGTCAGATAATTCCTAATTTCTCTTGGTTGCACTTCCATGATTCTTTGGACAAGTCTAGTTATAAATCATGAAATAATTCATAGTTTTTTCACCGCCAACTTTTGACTAACCAATTCAGCCGCTAAATGTATTGCTGCCTTCATACTCGTAGCATCAGCAATTCCTTTACCTGCAATATCAAATGCTGTTCCATGATCCGGTGAAGTGCGAACGAAAGGAAGACCTATAGAAGTATTAACTGCCCGATCAAACGCCATCAACTTTACAGGAATCAAGCCTTGGTCGTGATAAAGTGCCAAATAAGCATCAGCAGGATTTTTTACTACAGAATTTCCATACCAAGCTTGACCAGGTTTAACCCACATCGTATCTGGTGGTATCGGCCCATCTAGCTGTAATTGTGGTCTATTTTGCCGCTCTTGCTCCAACCAGGGAATTAACCAATCTTGTTCTTCATGTCCTAATTGTCCCTGTTCGCCACTGTGGGGATTCAAACCTGCGATCGCAATTCTCCCATTTTCTATCCCAAAATCTTTCTCCAAACACTCCACCAATAAATCTAGTTTTTGTGTCAACAACTGCGGTGTCAATGTATCCGCTACTTGACGTAAAGGAATATGTGTGGTAGCTAGTAAAGCGCGGAGTGTCCAATTAGTATAGGGCGATCGCGCTACAAATAACATCCCAAAACGGTCAACACCTGACTTTTGCGCCAAAAGTTCCGTTTGCCCTGGATAATTATATCCTGCGGCTTTCCAAGCAGATTTTGCGATCGGCCCTGTGACAATAGCATCAAATTTACCAGCAAGTGTTTGTGCGATCGCATATTCCATATAGGCGAAACTAGCCGCACCACTCGCCGCATTACCTATTCCTGGGATAATTTGACCTTTAATTTTTTCATCCAACTGCACGTCGCTGACAGACAACTCTTCTAGATTTGCCAAAGGTACTAAATTTTCAGTTAAATTCAATTTGTGATAAGTCTGTGCCAGCAAATCCGAGTTCCCTACCACTGTTACGTCGTATTTTTTACTAATTTCCGGTTCTGCTAAAGCTTTCAAAACTACCTCCGGCCCAATGCCAGCAGGATCTCCCAGTGTCAGCGCCAAACGCGGACGGTTATTTTGGCGAGAATTCACTAAGTTAATTTGGTTATTTTGATACATAGAATTTATTCATAATAATTATCATCAAGTTTTCTCCAATTTCCCTATTTTTTCCTCTCTCCAGTAGGGATTGCCCCCCAAACCAGTAGGGATTACTTGCTAAACTAGTTTAAAATTATTTACACGGGTCTAATCCTACAGTAACTCTTGAAAAGCTTCTGGTAGACCTAGTTTACACACACTAATTTGCATAAGGAGAATCACACTAATGGGCGGCGAAATTTTGAATGCAGCTGTATTGTCCTTCGGTTTAATCTTCGTAGGCTGGGGCTTAGGTGCTTTGTTACTAAAAATTCAGGGCGGAGAAGAATAATTGAGTGCTGAGTTAGGAGTGCTGAGTTAGGAGTTAGTAATTATTTCCCCTCATCTCCCTCATCCCCCTTATCTTTCTCATCCTCCCCCACTCCCCCACCCTTCTTTTCAAAAGTTCTGTTCGCCCCAAGCTGGCGTTCATACTTTTCCCTAACTGGGAAAAAAGCTTGTCCGTTTACCGGACAGCCATTTTCCCATGATTTTTTCCCTAAAAACCGATTTCCTGAGAAAAGATGTAAACTTTTGTTTGCATAGGTTATTCTGATAACATTCTTTTCATAAAACATTAAAATTTATTACAAACCTCATGACATTATTAATCGTCGGTGCCACTGGCACCTTAGGTAGACAAGTGGCTCGTCGTGCAATCGATGAGGGATATAAAGTACGCTGTCTCGTGCGGAGCAGTAAAAAAGCAGCTTTTCTTAAAGAATGGGGTGCGGAACTCGTAGCAGGAAATTTACGTTACCCCGATACCTTAACGGAAGCTTTAGTTGGTGTAACCCAAGTTATCGATGCGTCAACATCTCGCCCTACAGATTCACTGAGTATCAAACAAGTTGACTGGGAGGGCAAAGTAGCATTAATTCAAGCAGCAAAAGCAGCTGGTGTAGAACGTTTTATTTTCTTTTCAATTTTGGATGCCGATAAATATCCAGAAGTACCGCTAATGGAAATTAAGCGATGTACAGAACTTTTCTTGGCTGAGTCAGGCTTGAATTATACCATCTTGCGGCTAGCTGGTTTTATGCAAGGCTTAATCGGTCAGTATGGGATTCCTATTTTGGAAGGACAGCCAGTTTGGGTGACAGGTAATTCTTCTCCCATCGCCTATATGGATACTCAGGATATTGCTAAGTTTACAATCCGTGCATTGAGTGTACCTGAAACGGAAAACCAAGCTTTTCCTGTAGTTGGTACTCGTGCATGGAGTGCAGAAGAAATCATCAACCTGTGCGAACGCTTATCTGGAAAAGATGCCAGAGTAACGCGGATGCCGATAAGCGTACTGCGTGCTGTGCGGGGCTTAATGCGGTCTTTTCAGTGGGGATGGAACGTAGCAGACAGGCTAGCATTTACAGAAGTATTGGCTAGTGGTAAACAGCTAAATGCTTCAATGGATGAAGTATATACAGTTTTTGGTTTAGATCCGCAACAAACCACAACCCTAGAAAGCTATCTACAAGAGTACTTCAGCCGAATTATGAAGAAACTCAAAGAAGTAGACTACCAGAAAAATAAAAATAAAAAGCAAAAACCTAAAAAAACTCCTTTTAAACAGTCTTCAAAAGCCAATAGTCAATAGTCATTAAAAAACAGACATTAGTCATGAAACTCTAGACTTTGGATATCTGAATTTTAGATTAATGACTACATGACCAAAAATGTGTAACGATTACATAATACAAAGCATCGCCTAAACTTGGATATTTGAGTGTGCCGAAAGCAGGCATTATCTACAATGACGTTAAACCGGTAGCGGGTCGTGTCGCTATTGAGTTGAAAGACAAGCTAACCGCAGCCGGTTGGGATGTGTGTGTCACATCGAGTATCGGTGGAATACTGGGCTACTCTAATCCAGATAGTCCTGTATGCCACACCCCCATTGACGGTCTAACGCCCCCTGGTTTTGACTCAGATATGGAGTTTGCAGTGGTGTTAGGGGGAGACGGCACTGTTTTAGCAGCGTCTCGTCAGGTAGCCCCCTGTGGTATTCCACTATTAACAGTGAATACCGGTCACATGGGATTTTTGACAGAAACTTTCTTGAATCAATTGCCCCAAGCGCTAGAACAGGCAATGACGGGGGAGTATGAAATTGAAGAACGAGCCATGCTCACCGTCAAAGTATGTCGGGGAGATGCAGTGCTGTGGGAAGCCCTCTGCTTGAACGAAATGGTTCTGCACCGAGAACCATTGACCTCTATGTGCCATTTTGAAATTGTTATAGGTCGTCATGCACCAGTAGATATTGCAGCGGATGGTGTGATTGTTTCTACGCCTACTGGTTCTACAGCTTACTCATTGAGTGCTGGTGGCCCAGTTGTGACTCCTGGCGTACCTGTTTTACAGCTAGTACCCATTTGTCCCCATTCCCTAGCTTCTAGAGCATTAGTATTTCCAGATACTGAATCGGTCAACATTTATCCAGTTAACATTCCTCGGCTGGTGATGGTGGTAGATGGTAATGGAGGGTGCTATGTCTTTCCAGAAGATAGAGTATATATGGAGCGATCGCAATACAGTGTCCGATTTATTCGCCTACAACCGCCTGAGTTTTTCCGAATTTTACGAGAAAAATTAGGTTGGGGTTTACCACATATTGCCAAACCAACATCGGTGGAATTGCCGTAGTTATTGGGCATAGGGAATTGGGAATTGGGAATTGAGTATAATTATTCCCCTTGTCCCCTTGTCCCCATTCCCTAATTTCCTTCCAGAATTACTGGTATAAGGATGGTATTTGGATGTAGTTATTAAGATTGCATCAGAGAATTCGATGGCTGACACCTGAACGTGCTAAAAGATTCTTAGCCGTGCGTCAAATCAGGATTGCTCCATCATTCAAAACTCGTAATTGCACTTTATAACTGATGTAAAGATTTTCTCTAGAACATCTTTACAATCCCAAATCCAATATCCCAAATTGTTATGACAGTTGCTTCAAGTCCCTGTGTTTTGGTGATTGAAACCGATGAGAGCCTAGCAAATCAGCTTGCTTGCGATTTGCAAGAAGCTGGCTATGAATCAATATTGGCTCATGATGCAACCAGTGGTTTGCAATACTGTAGCGATCACCAACCTGCTTTAATTGTTGTAGACCGGATGCTAGCAGGAGAATCAGGACTCTCATTGTGTAAGAATCTGAGAAGCATTGGTATGCGATCGCCTGTATTGATTTTAATGGCAAGGGATACAGTTGACGATCGTGTAGCTTGTCTAGAAGCAGGGGCGGATGATTATATCCTCAAGCCTTACCGTTCAGAAGACTTTTTAAAGTTAATTCGCCTCTACTTAAAACCCGATGTCGATACCACGGAACAATTACGTTTTGGGGATCTAATTTTGGACATCGCCACTCGCCGCGCTATCCACGGCGGACGGGCAATTGACTTGACAATGAAGGAATTTGAACTATTAAAATTCTTAATGGAACATCCCCGTGAGGTGTTAACCCGCGAACAAATTTTAGAGAATGTTTGGGGTTATGACTTTCTGGGTGAGTCAAATGTTATTGAAGTATACATCCGTTACTTACGTCTCAAAATCGAAGATGAAGGTCAAAAGCGCCTCATTCAGACAGTACGGGGCGTAGGGTACGTTTTGAGAGAATCCTAATACAGATGCCGGGAGTTTGCCTAGCTTTGACAATGGGTTTAAGCCCATTGTCTAGTTAATTGAGGCTAAAAACGGCTGTGTATTGCCAGACAAATAAAAGCGTGAGTTTTCTAGCTGAAATTCTGTAAAATTGAAATCTAAATTACAAAACCACAAATAATTATGAATCGTTGGCTAGGTTTATTCTCAATGTTACTGAGTGTTTTGTTGATGGGCTGTTCTGTGCCAACAACGGCTAAACCTCCAACTCCTACGTCTGGTTCTCAAACTCCAGCACCAGAGAGTTTAGGTCAAAAACTACCAATTTCAGCTAAAGCTATTCTTCCTAATGGCACAACGATTCAGCTAGAAGTGGCAAAGACACCACAACAGCAACAGATGGGGTTGATGTATCGGCCAGCTTTGCCAGATAACCGAGGAATGCTATTTGGGTTCCCTTCACCACAACCAGTTAGTTTCTGGATGAAGAATGTACCTGTAGCCTTGGATATGGTATTTTTACAAAACGGTGTAGTTAAATATATCCAAGCTTCTGCACCTCCTTGTGCAAGTGAACCTTGCCCTACCTATGGCCCGAAGACACCAATCGATAAGGTAATTGAACTTCGCTCTGGAAGGGCTGCCGAATTGAAGTTGAAGGTGGGCGATATTGTGAAAATTCAGTTTTGAGACTTAGCTACTTTGCGGGGATAAAGATTTGGATGGTTGCTCTGTTCAGAGCCTATACTACCTAAATCTATGTTTTTTTTGTAAAAAATGTGACCTCTTGTGGCAAAAAGTCATCTGTAACGCTACTATTTAAAAACTGTGGTAATAATGTAAATTTCTACTGTCTCCAACCTGAAATCGTGGTCTTAAGGTTTGGCAAAAATATACCCTTGGGCGTAAGTGTAAATAGCCGCCAATAAGAGAGTATAGGCTATGGAAAGTTGGTTACTACTTATGTAATTAAATAAAGTACACAAGTAAATAAAATGGAGCCAATTTAACTAAGTAAAAATACTGCTTGAAAATCGAGCAGATGGAAAGCCTCTCTTAAAGGCAAATCAAAAAAACTGTGCTGGGGTGTATAGCCAATAACGGCACAGTGACAGATGAAATACTGGCTACTGGCTACCGAGCAATGGTGAACTGATATATGACAATACATTCTGCACTAGGAGGTGAGATCCAAATGTCACCATCAAAATATTCTCGACTGATTCATTTTTTGCAAGAAGATTTGGCAATTTCCACAGCATCGCTGGCGGTTGCACTGCGTCATCGGGAGCAAGATCCAGGCCCTTTGGCAATGATTCTTTGGCAGTATGGTTTGATTACTCTAGAGCAGTTAGACCAAATTTATGATTGGCTGGAAACGGCATAGGAGATGCCGATTCTGGATTTTGGATTTTGGAGTAAAAGTATCTAGCAAAAGGTTGTTACTTGAATCTCAAGCAATACTCAATCAATATTATTTATCATACAAATTTGGGATTATACTAAGTCACCATTAGTATTGTTTGGTGTCAAAGTATTTGTGTGACTATCTCTCTATCTCTGAAGCAAATAATACTATCTAGGGCAACTTGGTATCATTTAGGAGAATTCAAGCATGTCACATGAACTCTAGATTAGACAAAGGTTGATATATAAGTTTATGAACTCTGACGGTTTTTACACATTTACATACAACAAATAAAAAGAGCAAGTTGATCATTTAACTCGCTCTTTTTATTTAATGCTGAGTAATTAGGACTGATTAAACACTCTAACTGCTGCTGCTATACCAGATCCAGGTGTGAAGTCTTCGTATCCAAGTTCTGTTAGGGTAACTTCTAAAGATGCTATACAGCTAAGGATATCGCGATCGCTCACAAAGCCCAAATGACCAATGCGGAAAATCTTATTACTCAAATGGTCTTGACCACCAGCTAGGGCGATATCAAAGCGTTTTTTCATCAATGACCGAATCTTATCCGATTCAATGCCCTGTGGTGCTACGGCCGTAATTGCTGGGCTAGCGGAACTATCTGCTGCAAATAGGGGTAAATTCAACCCTTGAATGGCGGCGCGGGTAGCATTCTTAAGGCGTTCATGTCGAGCAAATATTGACTCCAAACCTTCCTCTTTCATGATTCGTAACGTGGTGTGCAGCGCTACGATCAAATTCACAGGGGGAGTAAATGGAGTTGTATTTTTGGCTGTGGCTTTGCGATATTTGCCTAAATCCAAATAATATTTTGGTAGCTTCGCAGTTTTGTAAGCTTCCCAAGCTTTAGGGCTGACAGAAACAAAACCCAATCCTGGCGGAATCATGTAACCTTTTTGAGAACCAGAGGCGACTATATCCAAACCCCAAGCATCCACGGGGAGATTGAACGCGCCCAAGCTAGTGACGGCATCAACGATAATTAAAGCTTCACCGTGTTCTTTGACGTGGCGGTTGATGCTTTCTAAATCATTCAACACACCAGTCGAGGTTTCGCTGTGGGTAATGATTACGGCTTTGATTTGCTTTTGGGTATCTGCTTGGAGTTTTTCGGCAAATACTTTGGGGTCTAAGGGTTTTCCCCATTCCACCTTAACTTCTTCTACATTCAAACCGTAGGCTTGACCGACTTCTACCCAACGTTCGCCAAATTTACCATTAGAGCCAACTAAAATGCGATCGCCTGGAGAGAGAAAATTAATTATTCCGGCTTCTACAGCACCCGTACCACTGACATTTAGCGTCAGCACATCACTTTGAGTTTGGTGCAACCACTTGAGGTTTTCCGTCACCTCTGCCAAGATATTGCTAAATTCACTAGTCCGGTGTCCAATCGGATGCTTGGCTAATGCCAGTAAAGCAGCTTCTGGCACCGGCGTTGGGCCTGGAATCATTAGCATCAGCTTATCGTTCATGTTTCTATCCTAAAAGTCAAATAAAAGTCAAAATTGTGGGAATTTGGTTTAGTCTGGTAGCAAATTCTAGATATTTCTCTACAAATTACACTCAGATCGCCACCAGTCTTGTTGTATATTTTCCAAATCCATAGGAAAAGTATCGTGGGAGTTAATTAACGGTCAGCTTGACCTTCGCAATTATACGAGACTCCAACTCAGATAAAATCTCTGTTCTAGGCGATCTTACCATACACTTAGACACCAGATTCAGTCCCTTGGCTGTAGGTGAGCGCCTATTGGAGACTAGCAGATTCGTCGGTGAAAAAGCTGTGTTTTGCTTCAACGAAGGAAGTAACGGCTTACACTATACGGAATTGGGTGTCACCGTTTGCGAAGAGATAGAAGATACCTAACCCAAAATGAGTGAATTTGCTTTGCTTAAGAATTGCTATTCTCTAAACAATACTTCTATCTATTGAAGAGGTAATAATTTCTTTCGGTCTAAATCACTTTTCTGTCAATATCCAAGCTATCTTTCGCTTACTAAATAACAATTTCCATTGATAATTTAAGGTTTATTTGCTACCAAATTGGAAATATTTATGCTGATAATTGCTGCATATTTTGAATCAGTACCTAAAGATAGTAATCGCTAATAAACTATAATTTTTTATACTATACTTATAAATTTGCTACAGTTGTGCTTAGTTTTTTTAGTTACTATTCATGGTGAGTCGTTTTTAACTAGTGTTCAGTTTATAAACTGTCACTCACCAGAACCCTTGTTTTCTTGTAAAAGAGATATTCTTAGTTAGTGCAAGGAGTGATACCATTTCACCAAATGTTTGTCACAAGTTATCCCCGCAATGCTCCCTAATAAGGGAGTGTTGCAGGTTTCAAATGTTGCATCAAACAAGTGAGTTGGTATAAGCTTTTACGAAGGAGCGCTTGAGTGAGCAAAACTCTCAAGCGTTTTTTCGTGTATAAATAAAACAGTTTAACTCTCTGGACAATAATAGAATTAATAATATTTTTACCAGTAAACTTAATTCTCAGTATCACCAGAATATCTAGGTGAAATAACAATGATGGTCTGAATTATCAGTAAGATCATGTTATCGACAGTATCTACAATTTGCTGGTTATTTGATTCCCTTTCCACAGCAAATACCACGCTGGATGATACAAATTAAAAAAGTTTAGGTGCAGAGATTACTTCAGATAAATTAGCAAATTCAATCCTGGAATTGTGCGGGAAAGAGTCCACAAAACTAATGTGATGTAAATTACACCTAAACTCCATTGATACCAAGCAAGTGTAGAAATGATACCTGGTAAGTGTTCGTCTCGTAGGCGAATGTCGTTAAATCCTAATTTGACTAGGTTGTTGAGACTAAAATCATAATAGTTGAGCCAGTTCCAACGGCGATCGCTCAATAGAGGCATATATCGTTCCCGAAATGTCTGATTCCTGGGGATGACTGGTAAACGCCCAATCAACAATCGTAACTGGCGAAATGTGCCGTCTTCGGTAAAATAAGAAACGTTCATTAAGTCATGATAACGACCTTGTTGGTAAAGTCGGATTAATAACGCCAGTGGTACAGGAACAAGAATTATGAAAAGACACCCCAATGTCAGCCAAGGTTGTTGAGCATTACGAAAGATAGCTAGTAAACTCAAGAATTCTAAAACGCTAAAACTGACTAATATCGAAATGGTTTCGTAGGATGTGGGAATAATTGGTACGGGATGCAAGCGACGATAACGATCCACTAGCCAGAATAGTAAACCGAAATAGGCGATCGCAACTCCTCCCACGCCAAACACTAACCAAAAATTTGTACCATAGCCACTCAACAACAGCAGTACACTCAACCCCAACCAACTCCAAGCTTGTAGTAACCACCCACCGATAGAAAGGGATTCACCAACACTTAAGCGATGGCTAAGTTGAGTATATTTTTCTAAATCGATGTCTGCTAAAGTTAGTAACTCATTGCTATTACGAAAATATTTTATCAAACGACGCTGGGCGATCGCTGCGGCTTGAGTTGCAGAAAAACCTAATTTAATCAAACTTGTAACACTTGCACTATTAATATTCGTAGCTGTCAAACGGCGACTCATTTCTACTAATCGCAGTTCTTGTTTTGTGTATTCCAGTTCATTAGCATCAGCAACTTGTTGTTGTTGACGAAAATTTTGCCCCAAATTTCGCAAGATATTTTGATTCCCTTGCAATGTTGGGATGCAGAACATCTTACCAATCTGACCGGGATTACCTAAAATTTTTGCTTGGTTAGAATTAAAAGTTAAACCAGGTACGCTTAAACAAGCTTCTGTAGAAAATCTGGCATCACTGAAATCTGCTTGATTAAGAATGCTTGCACCTTGCAAATTCACCGATTGATTAAACTCCACTTCTCGAAATATTACAGCTTGCTCAAAAGTTGCTTCTCTTAAAAGGAGAGACTGATTAAAGTTTGATTTACTAAACTGGGCTTGATTGGCAAAGCGAACATCAGAAAAATCAGCGTTTTCCTGCCACTGGATACTACTGAATTTAGCTAACTGCTTAAAAGTTGCTTGGTTGAAGTTGGCAGGTTTTTCAAAGATAATACCTTGAAAATCAGCGATTTCTTGAAATTGGGTTTGCTTAAAATTAGCTTTTTCAAAAAAAATACTGCCCTGAAAGTTGATTGGTTGCTTGAATTTAGTACCGTTAAAGGTGACAGGACGAGCAAATCTGGTTTCAACCCAATTAGTTGATTGGAGAAAATTTGCACCTTGGGCATCCACAGACTGAAGAAAGAATGTATTAGAAAAGTTCATTTCCCCATTGAAGCGAGTTTGCACGAGTTTCAAGACACCGCGAAAGACAGCAATTTCACTGGCTGGGGTAGATTCTGTTCCTAATAGCGATCGGCAATCTTTAGAATTTACTAATGACTCTAGACAAACAAATCGTAAACGTTCTAGTTCTTGTTTTTCTATAGCAGTGAAAATTGGAGCAATGCCTTGAGCATACAATGGTGTTCTTAAGCCTAAATCGCTGCCTACAAAATCCCCCAAAATCAAAGCATAACTGAGGTCTAAACCCAGAGGTTTTGCACCTAACTCTTTTCGTAGTAGTTTATAAAAAGCATCACTAAAGCTAGCGTTTTCTGGGCGCAAATCAATCACCATCTTCTGCAAATCTACCGTCAAATTGCCTTCGCGGAGTGTTGGTGTGCGTAGACGTTCTTGCAATAATTCTAGGGTTAAGGGTGTGCGTTCTGGTTGCGCCTGTGCTGCCGAACCAGGGAGGGGGAGGAAGAGGAGAATTGATAAAACATAAAGGTACGCTAAGGAAAGCGCAAAGAAGCGCTGAGAAACTCCTCTGCGTACCTTTGCTTTTAACCTCTGTGTACCTACCCTACAGGAAGGCGTTCGCGTAGCGTCTCGTAGAGAAGCGCCTATGCATTTAAAAAATAAATTATGCAAATTGTCCGATCATTCGTCGTTAATTAGTAGAACAATTTTACCCGTCACTGAACCGTTTTCAATTAGTTGGTGCGCCTTAGCCGCTTCTTTCAAAGGAAATTTGTGGCTAACATGGATTTTTAACTTGCCTTCATCAATCCACGTGGCACATTGTTCGAGAATTTCTGCTTGGTGCTGGAGGCTTTCTTCTAATCCTAGCAACGCTGGTGTGAGCATTAATTCTAAACCAATGCGGAGATTGCGTTGTCTAGCAGTTTTCCAAACAGTATTGGCATCTGGTTCGAGAATCGTCACAATATCACCATAGACTCGTACTGCGGGGAAGGTTTTGTGAAAGGTTTCGCCGCCTACGGTATCAAAAGCCAAGTCTACGCCTTCGTTGTTAGTCCAATCTAATGCTGCTTGTACAAAGTCTGTTTGTTTGTAAAAAATTACATGATCGGCACCTAATTGTTTGACGAAATCAGCTTTTTCTTCAGAACTGACTGTAGTAGTAACAGTAGCACCTTTGAGTTTCGCCAATTGAATTGCGACATTACCGACACCACCAGCACCCGCATGAATCAAAACCCTTTCCCCAGGTTCCAATCGTCCCCGTTCGTATAAAGCTTCCCAGGCAGTGATTAATACTAAAGGCGCTGCTGCGGCTTCAGCAAAGGAAATAGACGCGGGTTTACGTGCGACAAATCGCTCATCCACAACGGTATATTCAGCATAATTACCTTGGTGTGCGCCCAATCCGCCGTAGCAAAAATATACTTCATCGCCTGGGCGAAAACGCTGAACACTAGAACCTACTGCTTCGACTACACCAGCACCATCACATCCTAAAATTGTCGGCGTGCGATCGGGGTAGAAAGTGCCTCGGCTACGAAGTTTAGTGTCAATGGGGTTAATGCCCGCCGCCACCAAACGCACTAAAAGTTCAGTATTCCCTACAGGAAGCATGGGATTTGGGACTTCCTGCAATTGCAGAACTTCAGGACTGCCAGCTGTTGCCATCAAGACTGCTTTCACAATTCTTTCCTCCTGGCTTTAGATGCACGTTTATTTGCAACTTTAGCGCAAGAGGGTAGACACAAAGTTATATTTGGGGGAAAACTGCGTAGGCGTAACCTATCTTAGACATCACCTTAAAGTTATAAGCTGAAGGGATATCGTAGTGTCAGGGCTGTTGGTCAACGCTACAGAATTATTTATAAAGTAGAACTAGAGAAAGTGGTGGTTTTAGTGGTTGGGGTAGGACTACGGAAAGAGGGCGACAAAGGGGACATTTATACACTCTTGCAGAGATTGTTATAGGATTACTATTTGATTTTTGAACGAAATTAGGTATTGTAGCGTGTATTACAACGAAGTTCGTAACGCACTATCATCAGAAGTTTGATGCCGTACTCTTTGCGCTCACATCCTACGGATATTTTCTCCAAATCAAACCGGATTCCTGTAGAAGAATAAGTAATGCTCGATCAAGGCTCCTCTATATCTGATTTTTGAAAAGAAAAAACCGCGAAACATTATGTTTCACGGCTTTCTGTGTGGTGTGAGGAGTTTAACTCAATATCATCATAAAGTAACAGCCCAAAAACAACATACTGGTAACAATTTTGGTAACAGACTTTTTTAGCAACCTTACAACAAAGCACCACCACAGCTAGAACCACACCCAGCAGTACAACCATAGCAATAAGCAGCAGTTTGTATTTCACTAATCAGGTCTAAACTGCCAGCTTCTAACAATTTGCTAACTGTTAAGGTTTTACCCTTGCCAGTTTTTGCAGGCAAATTCATCATTTGGTTAAAGTCACAATCATAAACATTTCCTAGATAGTCAATTGATAGTTCATCGCGGCACATCAAATGTTCAACCGTATCAGCATTAAAGTGTGACTCTAAAAACTGCAAATAGCTGGTGTACAGTTTTCTCCGTTCTAAATGCATTTTGGTTCTACCAACTGGAAGGTTGGTAATGGTGAAGAGGTTGTTGAACACTATATTAAAATGTTCTTGTAAGAACATTTTGTAATCTTGTTCTAGGTTAGCCTGTTCAGGAGCTAAGGAAAATTTTTCATTTGTGGGTAACTGGGGATTAAATATCAAATCCAAAATTAGATTTTCCTCTTTACCATAGCCAAGCTGGTTAAGCCATTGTAAAGCTTTGACTGAACTATCAAAAACGCCAGAACCGCGCATTTTATCAACATTATCTGCTAAATAGCAAGGTAGAGAAGCTACAACTCTTATTTGGTGTTGAGCAAAATATTCTGGTAAATCAGCAAATCCATCTTCAAAATAAATGGTCAAGTTAGACCGGACAATTACCTGCTTTCCGGTTGCTCTTGCCGCTTCTACTAATGGCTTAAAACCATAATTCATTTCTGGTGCGCCACCAGTCAAATCCACAATTTTAATTTCGGGAAATCTATGAATTAGCGAAATCAATTGTTCGCAAACTTCAGGAGAAAGTTCTTCTGTACGTTTTGGCCCAGCTTCAACATGGCAGTGTGTGCAAGAAAGGTTACAACGTTTACCTAAATTAATTTGTAAAACCGTGATTCCCTTTTTTATCAAATGGGAGTTGAGTTTATTTTTAAATGATGTAATTGTTGTTGAATCTGGCGTAACTTTTGATTGAGTTTGCATTAGCTACTACTCCTTAAAAATGTAAAAATATATTCAATTTTTCTAACCTTGCAATAATCTGTAAGTTATTCCACTAATAATTGCAGCAGTAGGTAAAGTTAAAATCCACGATAATAATATCTGAGAAAAAACACGTATATTAGATTTTTTTGAAGTTAACCCTACTCCAAAAATAGAACCAACTGAAACATAAGTGGTAGAAATGGGAAAACCAAATCGACTAGCTAAAATAACCAGAATTGCAGTCACTATATTTGCTGATAAGCCTTGAGTATGATTGATTGAGGTAATTTTTTCACTCATGGTAATAGCAACTTTTTGGGAGTTGAGTAAACCACCAAGTGCCATTGCGATCGCAATCGTGATCATTCCCCCTTGAATCGAAAAATACTCAATAATCAAAACGATGGAGAAAATTTTAGGAGTATCATTTAATCCTCTAGCAAAACTTACAACTCCAGCGCTGATAAAATGGCAATTATCAATTATTTTCTGATTTAATTGTAGGTTCCATTTAGAATTTATATAGCCAGATAAGCTGTAAATTCCTGCTCCCAAGGAAATAGCAATGATGGGACTGAGTAATAAAGGTAAAATAAAAGAAGTTCCCAAAGCTGCAAAATTAACTTTGAGTCCGATCGCAACTAATCCAGCGCCAATAATAGCACCTGTTAAACTGTGAGTTGTGGAAACGGGAAACCCCATGAGGGTGGCTGTTAGTATAGTTAAACCAGCTGCGATCGCAACTGCTAGATGAAATTCTGGTGTATTAGCGATCGCATCAGGTACTAATCCTTTCCCAGAAAAGTTTTTAATTAGTGTACTTGCAAAAAAAGTTGCAGTTACCGCACCACCTAAAGTTGTAAAAGTTGCCCACAAAATTGCTGTTTGATAGCTGCTGGTTCGGCTGCCAAACAACGTTGCTACCCCTTTAAAATTGTCATTACCCCCATTAGAATATGCTAAAAAAAGCGTAGCGATAAATAGACTAATTAACAACATTTTGGTGTTTATAAAAAAGAAACCAGAATCCAGAATTGAAAATGCAATTAGTGAAATATTCAAGATGTGAATGAATTCTCCAGTCGCACAGAATTATTCTGTTAGCGGATAGCTAAGGTTTAGCCCATTCTGGCTACTGACACCTGAATTCTTTGTTAATAAATTAACAGCAGCCACCACCGCTATAGTGCCAGGTTGAATTGGTAACAATTATTTCTGCTGGGTTGATATTCGCAAGTTTAGCAGCAGTTTTATCACACACTGCTGCGGGAATACCTTTCTGGAGTAAATGTCCTGCTGAGTCGTCGAAGAAAGGTTCAAAGCCAGCATAGATTGCGGTTTTGCCCGTAAAAATACAAGCACCATCTTCGGGGATAGGAACTTTAAAAGAGACAGAATCTAGACTTTCTAAAAGTAAATGTTCGTCTAAATTGTAAGTCTGGGAATCTAGTAGACGATAAGGACGGCGGGCGCGAATTTCAACTTGACCAAAGCCAGAATTTGTAATCCGTTCAGTATACTCTTGATATGTGAGTGCGCCTGATAAACACATGGCTCTCAGTCGTTCATCTTGTTGAAGATGTGTTGGAATTTGACTAGTGGCAATTGGATCGCTCATCTGCAAACGTCCGCCCGGTTTTAATACCCGATAGGCTTCTTTTAAAGCACGGGTTAAATCTTCTGGTTCAAAGATGTTAAAAAGGCAATTCTGCGCCACGATATCAACGGTAGCATCAGCAACGGGCAGCTTAAAAGCATCACCTTCGCGGATTTCTACAAAACTGGTATCAAACCAGGGGTTTTCTTGAGCAGCAATTTCTAAATTGCGTGCGGCTGCTTCCCGCATGGCTTCAACTGGCTCAACAGCAATTACAGCACCTGGATAGCGAGAAAAATAAGCAAATTGCAACGCTTCTAAGCCACCACCAACACCGACATAAAGCACAGTAGGTTGTTTTCCTAGTTCGGTGGGATGAACAGTGGTGCCACAACCATAGTTCATTTCCTGCATTGCCAAAGGAACTTTTAATCCTGGCAGTTGCAAGGGTGTACTTTGCACACAGCAAAGTCCAACTTGTGGGGTTTCGGCAACTTCGCGGTAGAATTGCGCTGCTGTTTCTAGATAGGTCATGCCAGTTTAGATTATTAGATGATGACAGCTTTGTGCATCCTAGTACAATTAACCCTATCTTGGATGAGTTTTCGCTGAGATTGCCAAAAACCTCAAATCTTCATCCGATAAAAGCTTTTGGGGCATCTGTGTTCATCGAAATTTAATATTGGGAATTGGGAATTGGGAATTGGGAATGAGGTTCCAAGGTGGATGAACGGAGTTTTGAGGTGGATGAATCCAGTTCTGAGGTCGATGAATCAGTCCCCTTGTCCCCTTGTCCCCCATTCCCCATTCCTAATTCAACCATGCAATGTGTAGCCGACACCATTCACAATTTGAATCAGGGACTTTTCGTTATCGGCTTCAAGTTTGAGACGTAAGTAGCGTATGTGAAGCTCGATGATGTTGGCATCGCCTATGAAGTCGTAAGCCCAGACTTCTTGTAAAATGCGATCGCAGGTAACTACCTGTCGCGGATGCACTAGTAAATATTCTAGTAAATCAAATTCTTCAGGAGTTAACTCAATTAACCTCTGATTCCTGTACACTTGGCGCGTGCGACGATTTAAACTTAAGTCTTCAAATTCTAAAATATCTGCGGTGTTTGCTTGTTGGCTTCTTCGCAGTTGAGCGCTAACTCTGGCTAATAATTCATCAACGGTGAAGGGTTTTACAAGGTAATCATCAGCACCAGCGTCTAAGCCTGCAATGCGATCGCTCACTTCATCTTTAACGGTTAATAAAATTATCGGCACTTTGTCACCAATACTTCGCAGACGGCGACAAATTTCTAACCCCGATAAACCTGACAACATCCAGTCTAAAATTACTAAATCTAGATGTAACTTACGCGCTGCGGTGAGTGCAGTTAATCCATCGTAGGCAATACTGACTTGATAACCTTCATAATTCAATTCCAATTCGACAAATTGCGCCAGTTTGACTTCATCTTCAACCAGTAAGATGTGCGTCATGATGATGTTAATGATTTCAGCAGGATACGGTAAGCAGAAATACTGTCTGGAAACACTGTCTTCGAGATGCTAGCTACTTAACATAGCAAAACATCTAAATTTAGGTGTAAGTTAGCTTAGTATAAACTTGAGTAAGTAACAACCGTAAGTTTTCAAATACCGATGATTGCTCAATCAAATAACTATCTGACTAGTTCTTAGCAATAAATTGCAATATCTTCACCGCATTTATCGGCAAGATAACAAAGCGCTTTAAAACGTAAACCAACAACTTCATCGTATAGGGGATTTAATTTACACATCGGCGGAATATGAAATAGTTTACGACCAAAAAGCGTAATGTCTCGCTCAAAGGGACACTGAGCAGGGATAGCTTTGCACAAAAAATGAGCCAATTTGGAGTTATGAATTTCTATCGTTTCCAACCAGTCGCGGACTGGGTGCAGTAGGTCATTTTTTGACTGGATTTGGATAAAGCTTGTCATAATTTTTCACCTTAAAACTTCAAACTAGATTGAGTTTGTTCTATCTGAACCTCTATAAATACATACGGTTAGGTTCTATAGTTTTATGCACTGATTCTTCGTTTTTTTTGTTCTCTACAAAAATAGAATCAGTTTCTATGTACACTATTGACTACACGTTCGAGTGCTAGAGTTCCCGATAATTTGTCAGGGTAAATATATCTTTTGTGCAAAACTGCATTTTCAATAGGGAGCTAGTGCGTTGGCGTTGTCTTACACCGTAGCCTAACGCACTGACCATCTTAACTAACCCTACAAAAGCCTGGTATTACAACCAATTACCAACAGCTACACTTAAGTGGACTTTGGATTATTTGCGGTAGCTTGCGGTAAGCTTATGAACATTTACGTTTTATCTTGGTCGCCCCAATGTAGTGATATATAAAGCAGCTTCATCAGCAGGAATACCCAAAACTTCGTTTACTTGATCATCAAAGAATCCACCAATACCACTGACACCGATATTTAGGTGCATTGCAGCTAAATTCAAGCGTTGTCCTAAATGACCGGCATCTAGATGTAAATAACGGTAAACACGATCGCCATATTGTGCGATCGCAGCTTTCAAATCGGCTGTATGAAACAATACCGCCGCTGCATCCCGCCCTAATTCTTGCCCTAAACAGAGAAAATGTAACTCTCGCCGGAAATTTTTAAACCGGATTTGGCGTAATTCTTGGGCTTTGGGTGCGTAATAGTAACAACCTGCCTCCAGTCCTTTGACTCCGCAAACAGCAATAAATGTTTCTATTAAATTCAAATCAAAGTAGTCTGGAGAAATATCTAAACTTTGATCGATGTAATTTTGCGGTTGGTAAGTGAAATCGAGTAAAGCTTTCAATTCATCAAAGGTTAAATCATCACCGTTGTAAGCGCGGGTAGAGCGTCGCTTATACATTGTATTTTCCAATTCTGAAAGCTTTTGTCCCCAGTTTATCGGTGCTGTAGTGGTGGGAATTTTCAAACAGAAAGGAAAGTTATATTTATCCTCCAAAGATTTCTCTTGTTTGATAACTGGTAGATTGAGATTGCCAGTTACACCTGATTGAATCTGAGTGTGTCGGTGGAAATATTTCAGTAATTCACCATCGGGAATTTCGGGATAACTCGTTTCGGTAGCGGAAGGTAAAGCAGTACAACCCAATGGCAGATTTTGATTGATATCTAACAAGTCTGCTAGAGGTAAGACAGCGATCGCACCTTCTTGTTGCGGATCGATATAAAGCAGATCGTTTACCGATTCATCCACAAAGCCACCGATTAAATGAGGGCGATAATCAGTAATCGCGCCAGCCAATTCGATATTACCCAACAGATGTCCCGTATCTAGAAAAATCCGGCGATAAGCCCGATCTTCATATCGCCACGCAGAACGGTAAAATACCGCAGTGACAATAATTGCTAGTTGAGTATTTTCTAGGGAAGGATGCCAGAAACAAGCTGCTTGGAGACTTTGCCAAACATCACTTTCCCAATAATGCATCAGCGAATGAGTCCGACACTGGTAGTTATACAGACCAGGTGGTAATAATGCCGTGCCACGGGAAACCACATACACCTCAGCAGGGTATAATCCGCCTGCACTGGGAGCAGCACGTAAATACACAGCACTACCCATAGAAGGCATTCTCGCCGTCAATCCATAGCTGCGAAACAGCAACCGGGAAAGTCTTTGCCACCATTGAGCATCTGGGTTATTAGCAAATCCCTCTGATTTTTCTTGAATATAGGGTTTGAGATCAAAAGTAGAGCCAATTTTGTACTCTTTGAAAGGCACTGGTTGTTTAGTCCAGTCTAACTGGTGACTTTTGGAGGCAAGAGTCTCAGGATTGTATTTAGTCCGTTCGTGGTAATGCTGGGCAATTGATTGGTGTAATTCTGGCATAGTACTTTTAATATCCTTGGGGCATCCTTTTTTGATCTTGGCATTCATTAGCCCCATTGTTTCGTGTCAATTCGTACAATCCTCAGACTTACAAAGTGGTAATTGGTAACAACTGCATTAGGGAATGGGGAATGGGGCATTGGGGATTGGGGAATGGGGAATCTGGTCAAAAATAATGTAGAGACTTAGCACTGCTATATCTCTACAAGGATTTTGGATAACGCATATTTAATTTCTAGTCTGCCAACCCAAAAATGCTAAGTGAGGGTTCTTTATTGGGGAAAGGGGACTGGGTTTGGGATTTAAACCCTTTCCCCCTTACCCCTTACCCTTTACCCCGCCAAGTTCCCTTGGTGTACCACTAGATATGTCTAATATTCTTTACAACTGCCGAATTGCAATTTCTAAGCCTTCACATACACGACTTAGAAAATCTAAATCTAAAGTAGCGATCGCATCACTGGGTTTGTGATAATGTGGGTTTCGCAAGAATGCCGTATCTGTCACCATCATTGCCGGATAACCCAAATCCCAGAAAGGCGCATGATCGCTAAGTCTAGTTTGGGGAACTATTAAACCTCGATTCGGCACGGGTAGCCATTGACTAGCTACGCCAGCTTTGCGAATATTACGGCTCATCCCAATCAAATCAGGCAATATCCGCAAATTGCCAATTAAAGCAATAAAATCTCCTGTATCTGGATAGAAGCGTTCTAAAGGAGGGGGATAACTTTGAGAACCAGGCGTAGAATCCTTATAACCCAACATTTCTAGAGAAATCATTAAGCGTAGCTGTTGCTTTTGTTGGTGCAACAGGGCTGCATAGTCAGCACTACCCAGTAAGCCGTATTCTTCCATATCGAAAGCAACCAGCCTTAAGGGATATCTGATAGGTTGGGCAGCAAACTTTCTCGCCAATTCCAGCAGCACTGCCACACCCGTGGCATTATCATCAGCCGCAGGTGTTCCCGGAACGCCATCATAATGAGCGCCAATTAAAATCAGTGGCAAATCCTTTTTTTGCCCTTTAGTTTGGCAGGGCAAATTTAATATCAAGTTCTTACAAGCTTTACCCCTAACTTCAAAGGTGTGGATTTCCACACTTCCCCATTGAGAAAATTGCTGGCGAATGTATTCTTGGACAAAAAAATGTCCCGCCGTCGCCATGTAAGGATCGCGTTCTCGCGCTATCTCATTGAGGGAAGTTTGTAATCGCTCTGTTAAATTCAAATTTTTAAAATAGCGGTAATATTAAGGTTTTCAGGCACTCAAAGAGGCAAAAATTTATTATTAAAGTGTATTTAGTAACTTGTAAATCCAGTGCATAGAAGTAACCGGATAACAAGAATTGAGGCTGCTTGGACACAGCAATCATCGTCAATGCTATCCTAGTCTTGCAACTATCTCCTCTAGCTGTACTTGTTAGCTCACTTGCCTTAAAGATGACTATTATACCATTGAGTAAGAGGCAAGGGGGCAGGGAGCAGGGAGCAAGGGGGATAGACAAGAATGGGGATTCAACCCATCTGTTGTGCTAGCTTACCGCAGGGAACGAGAACCACTGATTAGAAGTGGGTGACTCACACCCATGTTCCGCTCTGCATAAGTTAGCAGTCATTTCCCCCTGCTCCCTGCCCCTTCTTCCCCTGCCTCTTTATTGAGGTGTTTTCATCAAATAGCACAAAGCTAGAGGTAGTTTCGCCCAATCATAATAAATATATAAAACACTTTAGGAGAAGAGTAACGCATGGGCAAGGTAGTCGGCATCGACTTGGGTACAACCAACTCAGTAGTCGCCGTTATGGAGGGTGGCAAGCCGGTGGTGATTGCCAATGCAGAAGGAATGCGAACAACCCCCTCCGTAGTTGGCTTCAGCAAAGAAGGCGAAAGGGTTGTAGGGCAAATGGCACGGCGGCAAACCGTCCTCAACCCCCAAAATACCTTTTTTGCAGTTAAACGCTTTATTGGGCGCAAATATGCCGAACTTAGTCCAGATTCCAAGCGTGTACCCTACACCATCCGCAAAGACGAAGTAGGTAATATTAAAGTTGCCTGTCCCCGTCTCAATAAGGATTTCGCCCCAGAAGAAATTTCGGCAATGGTGCTGAAGAAATTGGCAGACGATGCTAGTCGCTATTTGGGCGAACCAGTAACTGGGGCAGTGATTACAGTTCCCGCTTATTTTAACGATTCTCAACGGCAAGCAACCCGCGATGCTGGTAGAATTGCTGGTTTAGAGGTGCTGCGAATTCTCAATGAACCAACCGCTGCATCTTTGGCTTATGGATTAGATCGAGGTGACACGGAAACGATCTTAGTATTTGACTTGGGTGGCGGTACTTTTGACGTGTCGATTTTAGAAGTTGGCGATGGCATATTTGAAGTCAAAGCTACCAGTGGAGATACGCAACTTGGTGGTAATGACTTTGACAAAATAATCGTAGATTGGCTAGCAGAGCAATTTCTGGAAACTGAAGAAATAGATTTAAGACGCGAGAGACAATCTTTACAACGTCTGATGGAAGCCGCCGAAAAAGCAAAAATTGAACTTTCCTCTGTCAGCGTTACCGATATTAACTTACCTTTTATTGCTGCCGATCAAGAAGGCCCTAAACACCTGGAAACTCGTTTAACACGTTCCCAGTTTGAAGGTTTATGTGGTGATTTGGTAGGACGATTGCGGACACCAGTAAAACGCGCCCTCAAAGATGCCGGACTTTCACCTAGAGATATCGAAGAAGTGGTTTTAGTTGGCGGTTCTACTCGAATGCCAATGGTGAAGCAGCTAGTACGGGATTTGATTGGCACAGAACCCAACGAAAACGTCAATCCCGATGAAGTAGTGGGAGTGGGTGCAGCAATTCAAGCCGGAATTCTCGCCGGCGAACTCAAAGATGTGCTGCTTTTGGATGTTACACCCCTTTCTATGGGATTGGAAACCATCGGCGGCGTGATGAAAAAACTCATTCCCCGCAATACCACTATTCCAGTCCGTCGTTCTGATATTTTTTCCACGTCTGAAAATAACCAGAATACTGTGGAAATCCACGTAGTCCAAGGGGAACGGGAAATGGCTGCAAACAATAAGTCTTTAGGACGTTTCAAGCTGTATGGTATCCCGCCAGCCCCACGAGGAATTCCCCAGGTTCAAGTGTCATTTGATATTGATGCTAACGGTATTTTACAGGTAACGGCCCTAGATAGAACCACTGGGCGAGAACAGAGTATCACCATTCAAGGCGCTTCTACCTTGAACGAGTCAGAAGTGAATCGGATGATTCAAGATGCTCAGAAATACGCCGATGTCGATCGCGAACGCAAAGAAAGGGTAGAAAAGCGGACTCGTTCTGAGGCGTTAATTTTCCAAGCAGAACGGCAACTTAGAGAAGTAGCACTCGAATTTGGTATGCAGTTTGCCCGTAGCCGCCGCCAAAGAATTGATAATATTTGCCGAGATTTAAAAGAGAGTCTCAAGGAAAATAGCGATCGCGGTATCGATCAAGCTTATGCCGATTTGCAAGATGCTCTCTATGAGCTAAATCGGGAAGTCCGCCAGACTTATGCTGAAGATGAAGATGACGACTTGTTTGGTACTATCCGTGACATCTTTACTGGTGGTGATAAGGATAGAGACCGCGAATTTCCTAGAGATACATATCGGGAACGCGATTCATACAGTAAAGACTATGGCAGAGACTATGGTCGAGACAATAGCCGAGACTATGGTCGAGACAGTCGTTCTTCCTCTTACGAAAGCCGTCCTCCACGCAAAGCCCGTCCCAGCTACCAAGATAATTGGGATGATGAAGATGATAATGATTGGTTGTAGTACTTTTAATAAAAGTTAGGAGTTAGGAGTGGGAAGTTAAAAATTAAATATTTCAACTCCGTACAGACAAAGATTTTTCGCGTCTCTACTCCTAATTAATCCAAAATCTAAAATCTAAAATTTAAATAACTGACTATGCAAAATTTGTCGAATTTCCGCGATTATTACGAGATTTTAGGAGTATCTAAAGACGCTTCTGCTGAGGAAATTAAAAAAGTTTATCGGCGGTTAGCAAGACAATATCACCCCGATCTCAATCCGGGTAACAAAGAATCTGAGGAAAAATTTAAGGATATTGGCGAGGCTTATGAAGTCCTTTCCGACTCAGCCAAGCGATCGCAATACGACCAGTTTAGCCGCTACTGGAAGCAAAAAGACTTTGCAGGCAACAAACAAGCACCAAAAGCTAAAACTTGGCAGAGTGGCCAAGGCGATCGCAACGGCAATCAGGACTTAGATCCAAGCCAATTCTCCGACTTTGAAAGCTTTATTAATCAAGTTATCGGTGTCAAAAATAAGGGTGGGGCAAGTAAATCTAGTAATGGCAATACTAGCGATCCATTTCGTTCCCCCAGAACAAAAGTTGCTTACACAGTTAGCACTCCACCTCGCGCTACTCGTCGAGATATAGAAGCCAGATTAACGCTACCACTAGAAAAAGCTTATCAAGGTGGTAATGAACGCATTCGTTTAGAAGATGGGCGATCGCTAGAAGTTAATATGCCAATGGGCATGGTGACAGGTCAAACCATTCGTTTGCGAAACCAAGGTGTTGGTGGTGGCGATCTATACTTAAAAATTACCGTTGAGCCTCATCCATTATTTAAGCTAGAAGGCTTAAATATCCTTTGCCAAGTACCAGTTACTCCCAGCGAAGCAGTTTTAGGAGGACAGGTAGAAGCTCCTACTTTAGATGGCCCAGTGAAAATGACCATCCCCCCAGGAGTTAGATCTGGTCAAAAATTTCGGTTAGGGAATAAAGGCTACCCTAGCGATGACGGTAAACGTGGCGATCAATTAGTAGAAATTCAAATAGTTACACCGAAAAATATTAGTCAAGAAGAACAGGAACTATACGAAAAGTTACGGCAAATTGAAACTTTTAAACCCCGTGCTGATTTAATACGTTAGGGATAAAATATCAATCTTAATGAGGCTATTGACCAGAAAAAAGATTAATTTTTAATTAGTCTTCGTCATCTTGAAAAATCGTTTCTATATCTTGTGAACCGTGCAAGATACGTACAATTTCTATGTCTTCGTCTATTGGACGATAAAAAATTAAATAATTTTTTACCGGGAAACTTCGCAAAAAAGGAGCCACTTCATCTCGTAGCCTGCCTATTTTGGGGAATTTGGCCAGTTTTGGAAAGCTTTCTCGCAAAATATCAAAAAGTTTGTCAGCAGCTTTTAAATTATTTGGAGCAAGATATTTCCATATATCCTCAATATCTTGCGCTGCTTGAGTAGAAATACGAAATCGACTCATACAGAATCGCTGTTAGCCAAATTTTGCTGTCCTAGTGCTTTAATATTTGCAAAAAAAGCTGGAAGTGACTCGTCGTTATATTCAGTATACTGTCCACTATCGAGTTGCTTAATACCAATATCAATCTGACTGCGTAATGCTTCTAACTTGAGTTTTTGCAGTTCTTCTTCAAGGCGCTGGAGTTCATCTATCATTTGTTGAAACGCTTGCGCTTCATGCACCACAACCTCAGCTTTCCCATTCACCGTTAGCACAATCGGAGACTTTGTTACCTTGATCCGTTCTAAGTAATCTTTGGCATTACGCTTAAAGTCGGTAAGAGTTTGAATATTTTCGAGATTAATTTTGATCTGCATCGCATCTAATTAAATGCTTTATTAAGATATCTTATCAGATGCTAAACCTGTTGCAATACTTGTCAGGTTTTGGGGAAAAGGGGAAGAAAAAACTTTTAACCCTTCCCCTTTAACCTTTTCCCCAAACCCAATTCTAGGTTCAAAATCCAAAACCCGAGTAGTATTGAGACCTGTTGTGTCTTCTGCAATTCCCAAAGGATTTAAAATATAAAAAACATCTTTGAGCAAAGTGACTCAAACAGCCGTGAATCAAAACAGGGCAATGCCACAAAGCAGTGAACCAACTTATTACTCCCTGCTAGGACTGCATCCCTCGGCATCAGTAATTGATATTCGTCGCGCTTATCGAGAACTGAGCAAACGCTATCATCCTGATACTACAGATTTGCCTACTGCGATCGCTACTTCTAAATTTCAGCAAATCAACGAAGCCTACGCTACCCTTAGTCATCCAGAACGACGTTTAAGCTACGATTTAAAAATTGGCTATTCCCGATTTGGAGTGATTCAACCACCCCCTGACTTGAATCATCCCGTCTCGCGTTCTTATGATTGGTCAAAATCAGCTTACCTTGATGCTAGCGATCGCCCCTTATCATCTGGCGAAATTTTTGCTTTATTTATGCTGGTGTTAACATTTGTAGGTTGTTTGTTATTAGCAGTTGCCATTGGCTTAACTCGTGGTGATGCTGCTTTTCCAACTCACGTACTACAGTCAACTCCATCTGTACAACAATCGATCAACTATGTATCGCAACTAATTACCCTTATGGTAATTAAAAATTAAAAAATTTCCTAATCCAAAATCAAAAATCTAAAATTCCTATGCCTCTTCTTCCCTCTGATACTCCCCTATATAATCATCCCCTGCCACAAATTGAACAGTGGCTAAAAGACCAAGGCTGTAAACAAGATGAAACACAAAGGCATTGCTGGCATGTGCAACGTCCTAGTTGGCAAGCTGAACTATGGCTCGATGTTGAGCAAATTGTAGTACGATATGTCCAATCTGGGGAAAATGGACAAGATATCCAACGCTCCTTCAAGTATTCCCTCAGTCGGGATGATGTAGAACAAGCGGTGTTTTCTGGGCCATAAGGAAGTAGTGAATTCACTGCAAATTTAGACAAAAGTCGATGGCGATCGCATTTCGATAAATTGTAAAATTTGCTTGGCAGGAAGAATCAGGGCTTTAGCCATCGATGGAGCAAGGGTAAGATGAGCGATCGCACGTTTGGGCACAATAAAGCAGCTACATCAACTTTTTCAAATCCGTCCCTTGTCTCACCAACAACTCCGACGCTGGCAAATCCAGTGCGAGGCTTTGGTTTACCAACGAATAATGTTATCCAAACAGTAGCAAAATCAGTCAACCAGCAAACAGCACAGTCTGCTGGTCACAACATTAGTTCCATCGCATTGCATCGT
Source organism: Nostoc sp. DedVER02 (assembly GCF_034530675.2). Taxonomy (NCBI): domain Bacteria; kingdom Bacillati; phylum Cyanobacteriota; class Cyanophyceae; order Nostocales; family Nostocaceae; genus Nostoc; species Nostoc sp. DedVER02. Next base: position 505,799 of record NZ_JAVRCP020000001.1, on the reverse strand, counting down.
CCCCAAGCAAAACTGACGGTGGGTGCGCCAAATGATATGTATGAGCAGGAAGCAGATCGCGTCGCTGACCAAGTGATGAGTATGCCCGATGGCAAGGGATCTGTGCAGCGTGAAGTAATGCCAGAAGAGGAAGAAGAAATTCAAACCAAAACTCTGGGTAACTCGATTCAGCGCGAGACGATGCCCGAAGAAGAAAAGGAGATCCAAGCCAAAACCTTAGCAGCAACGATCGCGCCGTTAGTCCAGCGTGAAGTAATGCCGGAAGAGGAAGAAGAAATTCAAACCAAAACTCTGGGTAACTCGATTCAGCGCGAGATAATGCCCGAAGAAGAAGAGGAGATCCAAACAAAAACCTCCCCTGATGCAGGTTTTCAAGCGGGGAGCAATCTCGAAAGTCGTCTGAGTAGTAGTCAGGGTGGGGGGAGTGCGCTGCCGGATGAGGTGCGATCGTTTATGGAACCCCGCTTTGGTGTCGATTTTAGTCAGGTGCGAGTGCATACAGGCGGCGAAGCAGTGCAGATGAACCGAGAGTTGAATGCTCAAGCCTTTACACACAAGCAGGATGTTTACTTTGGGGCGGGGAAGGCTCCCGGTAAGGATGCGTTGACTGCCCATGAATTGACCCATGTAGTGCAACAGACTGGCAATATTCAAACTAGTGAATATTTAAATAAATCGTCTGTACAGCGAAAATGTCCAGTCTGCGAGGAAGCTCAAGAGGTACAGCTACCTCAATCACTAGAACAAGAAACGCAAGATTTGCAGTTCAAAAATACAAATACTTTAACAGTACAGCGTTTGGGTGAACCACTTAAAGATAAACCGAACATTAAACCAGCATCAGGCACAACTAAAGATGGAAAACAGCGCCAATATTCAGTCGAACAATACATAGAAATGTGGGAAGCTGAACAGGGGCGCAAGTTAACAGATATTGAGAAACAAACTCTTGCACGGGGGTGTATCGGTATTACTGCTTTAGACCTCAGTGGTGGCGGCAACCCACCGCTTGATGACTGTTATGCTACCTTCGATCAAGCAAAAGCCAAAATGGATAAAAAAAATGAAAGTTTGGCATTGCAAAAAGATGTGGCACTCAATCTAGGTCTGACTGAACTTTATGATTCTTTGAAGGATCAGCGTGCTGTGCTTTTTGCCAAACTATTTTGGTCAAATCAGGATTCGGATGAGAAGAAACGTAAGAAACCAAACAAGAATGCCTTTAGACCTGATAAAAAAACTGGTGAGGTAGACATGAGCGAATACAAATACCTTGATAGGCCAGGTTTTGTCAACTTTGATTACGGATTCTGGGATGAAGCTAGCCAGAGCTTTTGGCACGCCAATCATAGCCAACCAGGGATGAAAGTTTATCAAAGTACCAAAGAAAAGTTTGCCAAAGGTTACATCGATTTTGACAGAATCGTTTATTGTGTTGCGATCGCTAAAAATTACGATCCAGCGAAAGCAGTAAAATCACCTTAGAGCATAAAAAATCGTTATGAAAGATGCGTAGGTTTAACTATGGAAGAGCTAGATTTTGCAGACAAAATCAATCAGAAAACCACGATTCAGGGTATTGCACAAAATGCTTCCCTGGGTGCAGTCCTCATGACAGATGATTACACACCTGTTTACTTAGATGGAATCCCAGAGTGGGATAGTAACATCGCCGAAAGCGAAATAGTCGTAACAGGTATATTGCGTCGTCGAAGTATCGCTCCAAAGGCTACTATTAACCCTAAAGGTGAAGTAAGTCATGGAGTTGATAGCGATAGTTATATTCTAGAAAGTCCAACTTGGACAATTGCTCCATAGTGGGTATTTGCAATAATGCTGTTATATTTTTTACCAGGATTAGCATTAATGCTTGTTTTGGCTGGATGTAATTCTACAAAGTTACCGCTAGCACATCCAAGTGCAGCTGAAATCAATCAGACAGACGCAACAAATAAGAATGCTACTCTCTCTGAAGCAAGCATAAACCAACTTATTACGATTCACGGAAGGGCAGAAAATGCTTCTCTTGGTGCCATTGTACTGACGCAGGATGAGACACCTGTTTATATGGATGGAATTCAAGAATGGGATAGTGACCTTGTAGGTAAGATGATCGTTGTAACAGGTATACTTCGTCGCAAGAGCCTTGCACCAAAAACTATAGTCAGTCCAAATGGTGAAGTTAGTCATGGAATCGACGGTGAGAGTTATGTTTTAGATAACTCTACATGGAAAATTGATCGTACTCGTTGATGCGTGATTGTATTTTAAAAGGGCGATCGCCGATCTTCTTGGGTGGGTATTTCTAAAAATGTGTGTAGGCGTAGCCCGTCGTAGACATCGCATCATAATGATTGAAACCAATGCCCACCCGACTGAATTACTTTTAATTCTTCCTTTTATTCCTAACTCCTCACTCCTAACTCTGAACTCCTAACTTGATTTAAACTTTCCCAAACCGCCGCTCCCGTTGCTGGTAGGCACACAAGGCGCGATGAAATTCAGCCCGATTAAAATCTGGCCAGAGAGCATTAGTAATGTAAATTTCTCCATAAGCCATTTGCCAGAGCAGGAAATTTGAGAGGCGCATTTCTCCACTGGTGCGGATTAACAAATCTGGGTCACTAATTCCTGCTGTGTACAAGTGGCTTTCAAACACCTGCTCGTTAATTTCATCGGGTTGTAGCAGACCTTGTTGAACTTGTTTTGCGATCGCCTGACAAGCTTGTAAAATCTCCTGTCGGCCGCCATAATTAGTTGCTACTGAAAACCGGATACCTCGATTATCCTTGGTTTCTTCCATTGAACGGGATATTTCTTGCTGGAGCGATTGGGGTAGAGCCTGTAAATTTCCTACAAACTTAATTTGAACATTCTCTTCGATCATTTCCCGCAGTTCTTGGCGCAAGACTCTTTGAAATAGAGTCATCAAAAAATCCACTTCTTCCTGCGGTCTTTTCCAGTTCTCCGTTGAAAAAGCATAAGCTGTCAGCGCTTGAATTCCCCAATCCTGACAACAGCGAAGTAAATCCTTGAGAGCATCTACTCCTCGCTTATGACCCATAATTCGAGGTAGACCTTGACGTTTAGCCCATCGACCATTGCCATCCATAATTACCGCAACGTGCTGCGGCAATAGTTCTCGTTTTAAGTCAGTAGGCAAATCTTGCAGTTTAGTTTGTTGTGCTGTCATTTTTTATCTCGAGAGGCGGTCGATGGTAATCTGAGTAAGCGTGAAACCAATGCTAGTGTCTTCCCACCTATCCGACGAACAAAACTCAACAGACCAGGAGCAACAGCTTCCCTATCGACGGTTGGTGACAAAAGAGCTTCTAATGACTCCTTTAATTTCTTAATCGTCAGCGGTCTATTTAGGGTTCCCCGTTCCGCTAAAGAAATGGAACCCGTTTCTTCAGATACAACGACACAAATGCAATTTTCGACCCGCTCAGTAATTCCCATTGCCGCTCGGTGGCGTGTTCCCAACTGGCGCGAGGCTGTGCGTCCCGAAAGTGGTAAAATTATACCCGATGAGATGATCCGTGAGCCACGAATCAATGTTGCCCCATCGTGTAACAAAGTTTTTGGCTGAAAAATTGTCTGGATTAGTTCTTTAGAAACTTCCGCATTTAGCTTTACTCCTGGCACAGAAAAATCTCGCTCATCAATTGGCCCTGTGGTTTCCACAATTAGTAAAGCTCCAATGCGGTTTTTTGACAATTCTTTAACAGCCTCAACAATTTCATCAATTACACTATCAGATTTGGGCATTGCCAGCCGATCTGGTTGAAACAACTGGCGGAATTCGCCACGCCCCAATTGCTCCAAAAACCGCCGAAATTCTGACTGTAAAGCAACTGCCATCGCTACAGCACAACCAATAACTAACTTTTCCAGTACAAAACTTAAAAGAGGTAGTCCTAATCTGCCACTTAGTGCTGAGGCTAGCATTAAGATAATGAATCCCCGCACCATCCACAGTGTTCGGCGCTCACTAATAATAACTAGTATCATGTAAGTCAGCGCCAACACTAACACGATATCCAGAGTCCCAAGTAGCAAGGACTGTGACCATCCCAGGTTTATCAGCCATTGCTTCCACCAATCTCTCATGACATCTGGATTACACTTTTGCCTCTAATTACATTTAGTCATTTGTCATTTGTCATTTGTCATTTGTTATTAAACCGCGTCTACTGTGAAAACCGTAGTTTTTTGTAATGAGGCTAAAGCTCAAAACTCAAGCCACGACAGAATAATATACTCTTGTCAAAAACTCTAGGTCTCAAAATAGACGGGGTTTAGCTCTTAGCTAATTACCAATGACCAAGGACTAATGACTATTTTTTAGTCTTTCTGGTAGGCTATCTTGTCGAATTAAGTCTTGATAAGTTTCGCGTTGCAAAATTAAATTTGCTTCGCCATTAGCTACCACAACTGCTGCCGGTCGGGGCAAGCGGTTATAGTTAGATGCCATACTGTAATTGTACGCACCAGTTCCCATAACTACGAGAATATCTCCTGGTTCAGTCTTTGGGAGGAGAGCATTTTTAATCAGAATATCTCCTGATTCACAATGTTTACCAGCAATTGTGACTGTTTGGGTTAAAGGAGCGGACATTTTGTTGGCAACTACTGCCCGATATACTGATTGGTAAGTAATCGGGCGGGGATTATCGGACATTCCCCCATCGATCGCTACGTAGGTACGAATTTCTGGAATAACTTTGGATGAACCAATAGTATAAGCAGTGACGCAAGCCGTGGCAATTAGCGATCGCCCTGGTTCACTCAATAATTTCGGCAAAGGTAAATTTTCGGCTGCACAAGTTTCTTGGACAACTTCACAAATCGCCTTCACCCACTCTTTAATACTAGGGGGATCGTCTGATTCTGTGTACTTAATCCCCAAACCGCCACCAACATTTAACTCTGTAATATTTAAACCATATTTCCTAGCATCCCGTAGCCACTGTACCATAACAGCAGCCAAATCTTGATGCGGTTGGCGCTCAAAAATTTGGGAACCAATATGAGCGTGTACCCCTACACAATTAAGGATAGGCTGTTGACTGACAAAAGCAAACACCTCATCTAAATCGTTGGGATCAAAGCCAAATTTGCTATCTAAGTGTCCCGTGCGGATATATTCGTGGGTGTGACACTCAATACCGGGAGTTAACCGTAGCATGATACGTATAGAAAGAGGGGATGAAGTAACATTTTTTCCCCTTACTCCCCTGCTCCCCTGCTCCCCTGCTATTTCCACAAGGGTACGCAACTCATACCAGTTATCCGCCACAATGGTGACACCAGACTCGATCGCTAAAACTAATTCTTCACGAGATTTATTATTTCCGTGAAGGTAAATTTTCTCGGGACTAACACCAGCTTTTAGGGCGGTGTAAAGTTCACCCCCGGAGACTACATCAATTCCCAGCCCTTCAGACGCTGCGATCGCACAAACGGCTAAACAATTCCAAGCTTTTGAGGCGTACAATACTTGAGATTCTCCCTTGTAGTACTGCTTGAAAGCATCTCGGTATTGCTGACAAGCCGAACGCAGGGTTTCTTCATCTAAAATATATAAAGGTGAACCAAACTGCTCAACTAGGGTTGTGACATCACATCCACCAATTTCCAGGGAGTCATGATTCTGAACTTTAGCAGTTAAGGGTAAAAGTTCCTGATTAGGCGAGGAATTCCCCTTGATGTCACGCCTTTGAGGTAAGTATTGATTTCCAGAATGTTGAACCCCAGTGGGGTGAGTCGATACCATAAATATAAAAGCTGTCCTTGTTCAAATTACGGGCTTTAAGTTTGTCTTCCGATTCCCAGTGTACAAAGGGTTTGTAATCTTATTCAATAAATGTGATCTCATTGGACTTAGAAATTAAATTACTGACACCAGATAATCTCAGTGCAATTCTAGAACTCGATCGAGCCTGTTTCGGCGGACTTTGGACTCTAGAGGGCTACAAACGAGAATTGGACAGCCCCAACAGCGATTTACTCGGTTTATTTTCTCCGTCCTCCAGCATCAGTTTGCTAGGAATAGGTTGTTTCTGGTCAATTTTAGACGAAGCCCACATTACAATTGTGGCGGTTCATCCCCAATATCAACGTCAAGGTTTGGGTGCGGCTTTATTATATTCACTCATTAAGACAGCTTGCGATCGCAAAATGGAGCGAGCTACCCTCGAAGTCCGAGCTTCAAACTTAGCGGCTATATCTTTATATCAAAAATTTGGCTTCAAAACAGCCGGACGGCGGCGGGGCTACTACCAAGATAACGGTGAAGATGCCCTAATCCTTTGGCTGGCAGATTTACAACACTCCAAATTCAAAGCAACTTTAGACCAGTGGTATTCTATGATTAGTGATCGCCTGGACAAATCCTCTTGGCACTTGCTTTTTAAGTAAGTACGTAGGCGAGAAAATTTATAACTATATGATTCAAAGGCAGCTAAGAAAAGTGTTCGCGGAGCGTTCCCGTTGGCGCAGCCTCTCGTAGAGAAGGGTAGCAATCGGAAGGGTTTTAAAATTTTGATATTTTGTTATATAGTTAAGTTTATTTGTGCCTTACTAAGTTAGGCACAATTAATTTTGAATTATTGGGGCTTGCGATCGCCTTCAGCAAAAAAATGTAGCTTTGCTGCAACTATTTATATTTAAATATTTTATATAAAAAAAACTTTTTATAAGTAAACTATATATTAATTATTTTTGCTTGATATTAAAAAATATATATGCTAAATATAAATGTTTGGGATTGAGCCAAGAAACCCTTAATCTAAGCAGTCAGCTATTCGTAATAAATCCCAAAAACGCTCGTGAACTAAAGCTCCTCAGTACACTAGCCGCATAGCAGTAGTCAATAGTTAACAATTAGCCCATCAACTAAAGTCATAGCTTCAGGATGTCTATAATCTGTTATACAGGCATCCAAAAGCTTTGCCTGTGCTAAAATCAGCATACCGGCACGACCGCAGATGATGGGATAAAGCCATGTTTGAGCGCTTCACAGAAAAAGCCATTAAGGTAATCATGCTGGCCCAAGAAGAGGCCCGCCGTTTAGGTCACAACTTTGTCGGAACCGAGCAGATCCTCCTGGGTCTGATTGGCGAAGGCACTGGTGTGGCTGCTAAAGTGCTGAAATCAATGGGTGTCAATCTCAAAGATGCCCGCATTGAAGTTGAAAAAATTATAGGACGGGGATCAGGCTTTGTTGCCGTGGAAATTCCGTTTACGCCACGGGCAAAGCGAGTTCTAGAACTCTCCCTAGAAGAAGCACGCCAACTGGGGCATAACTACATTGGCACCGAGCATCTGCTGTTGGGCCTAATCCGCGAAGGGGAAGGTGTAGCAGCCAGGGTGCTAGAAAACCTCGGTGTGGATCTATCTAAGGTAAGAACCCAAGTTATCCGCATGTTGGGAGAAACTGCCGAAGTTTCACCAGGCGGTTCATCCGGGCGGACAAAAACCCCGACTCTGGATGAATTTGGTTCAAACCTGACCCAAATGGCGATAGACAATAAGCTCGATCCAGTGGTGGGACGCGCCAAGGAAATTGAGCGCGTTATTCAGATATTGGGTCGCCGAACCAAAAATAACCCAGTGCTGATTGGGGAACCAGGGGTTGGTAAGACTGCGATCGCTGAAGGTTTAGCTTCACGCATTGCCACTAAAGATATCCCTGACATCCTGGAAGATAAACGCGTCGTCACGCTGGATATTGGTTTGCTCGTAGCAGGAACCAAATACCGGGGTGAATTTGAAGAACGCTTGAAAAAAATCATGGATGAAATCCGCTCGGCGGGTAATGTCATTCTCGTGATTGATGAGGTACACACCTTAATTGGTGCGGGTGCGGCAGAAGGTGCGATTGACGCAGCGAATATCCTCAAGCCAGCTTTGGCCAGAGGTGAATTGCAATGCATCGGAGCTACAACCTTAGATGAATACCGGAAGCACATCGAGCGAGATGCAGCACTAGAGCGGCGTTTCCAGCCAGTGATGGTTGGCGAACCTACAGTTGATGAAACAATTGAAATTTTATATGGTCTGCGCGAACGCTATGAGCAACACCATAAACTGAAAATCTCCGACGAAGCATTAGTGGCGGCGGCGAAATTATCAGACCGTTACATTAGCGATCGCTACCTCCCAGATAAAGCCATCGACTTAGTTGATGAAGCTGGTTCTAGGGTGCGCTTGATTAACTCCCAACTGCCACCCGCAGCCAAAGAGTTAGACAAAGAACTGCGTCAGATATTAAAAGAAAAAGATGACGCGGTACGCTCCCAAGACTTTGATAAAGCTGGGGGATTGCGCGATCGGGAAATGGAAATCAAAGCCGAAATCCGGGCGATCGCTCAAAGCAAGACCAATGCAACAGGTACAGAAGGTGAAGAACCTGTAGTTACAGAAGAAGACATTGCCCACATTGTCGCTTCTTGGACTGGAGTACCGGTGAACAAACTCACCGAATCTGAATCTGAAAAGCTGCTGCACATGGAAGACACCTTGCACCAGCGTTTAATTGGTCAAGATGAAGCTGTGAAGGCAGTTTCACGAGCAATTCGCCGCGCTCGTGTTGGTTTGAAGAATCCCAACCGACCCATAGCTAGCTTTGTCTTCTCTGGGCCTACTGGCGTAGGTAAAACCGAGTTGGCGAAATCCTTAGCTGCTTACTTCTTCGGTTCCGAAGAAGCGATGATCCGCTTAGATATGTCCGAATACATGGAGCGTCACACCGTCAGTAAACTGATTGGTTCCCCTCCAGGTTATGTTGGTTATAACGAAGGTGGTCAGCTAACTGAAGCCGTGCGGCGGCGACCTTACACCGTGGTGTTGTTCGACGAAATCGAAAAAGCCCACCCCGATGTTTTCAACATGTTGCTGCAAATTTTGGAAGACGGTCGGTTAACTGATGCCAAAGGTCGCACGGTGGACTTCAAGAACACCTTGCTGATTTTAACTTCCAATATTGGTTCTAAGGTAATTGAAAAAGGCGGTAGCGGTATCGGCTTTGAATTCTCCGAAGATGCTAGCGAGTCAACTTACAACCGGATTCGCTCCTTGGTGAACGAAGAACTCAAGCAATACTTCCGTCCAGAGTTCCTCAACCGACTCGATGAAATCATCGTCTTCCGTCAGTTAAACAAGCCGGAAGTGACCCAAATCGCCGAAATTATGCTTAAGGAAGTATTTGGTCGTCTAACTGAAAAGGGTATCACCTTAGAAGTCAGCGATCGCTTCAAGGATCGGTTGATCCAAGAAGGTTACAGTCCCAGCTACGGCGCAAGGCCATTACGTCGGGCAATTATGCGCCTGTTAGAAGATAGCCTAGCAGAAGAAATTCTGTCTGGTCGTATCAAAGATGGCGATACAGCCCTTGTTGATGTGGATGAAAATGGCGTTGTCCAAGTTAGTTCTCAACAGCGTCGGGAATTGTTACCCCAAGGTGTTGAGTAAGATTTAGAGTTTGGGATTTTTAGATTAAATCCCAAATTAAAAAACGGTAGAGTATTAATTGCTCTACCGTTTTTTTGTTTGAATATGTCTAATGCAGACGACGAATACCGCGTTATTCCCCCACCAGATCCAATGAAGAATAACTGGGAATTTATGGAAGTATGGATAGATCCAAGTCATTCCCCTCCATACGCTCTTTTATTGCTTTGCGACATTGAAGATAACTGTCAGATTTATGATCCGGCACAGGGCTATAAAGTTGTATTTTCTACTAATAACTATGATGAAGCGAAGTTATATTTACTAGAGGATGAGTTTGAATCGGTTCAAGGTAGGGTGTCAGCTGCGGAATTATAGCGGTTTTCACTTGGGTGCAATACGCCCGATTATTGGGGAGTCCGAAACCAGAATTCAGGAGAACTTTATATTCTGACTCCTGACTCCAAGCTGTGTTAGGTGTATTTTAGTCATCTAAGATCGCCATAGTTTGAAATTGATTCATTTGTCAGAGAAAGAAAATCAGGCGATCGCTATTTGTCTTCTTGCTTAACCCAAAGATAACAGTAGAAAATTCAGTTTGAAGCCACAATAAATAATCAAGTAGAATTAGTACACACAGTAGCAACAAAGGAGCAAAGCTGTGCAAAGCATACTTTTAAGCCGCGAAGAAGTTGGACGACGTGCGAAAGAATTATATGAAAATAGCATTCGTCAACAAGTGGAACGAGAAGAAAACATCGATAAAATGGTGATTATCGATATAGAAACAGGTGAATACGCAATTGATAAAACAAGCTTAGAATCAGCACGATATTTACGTAATAAAAACCCATTTGCTCGATTTTTTGGTATTCGCATTGGTTACAAAGTTGCTGTTTCCTTCTCTGGTTTTCTGGAGCGCGATTATCGGTGATTTCTGGCATAGCTTTATCGTTACCATGTTAGATTGATCTGATAAGTACTAAAAGATGTTTCAATTTATGACCTTCAGTGATGTAGTTGAAGCGATTAAAAGTCTTTCAAACGAAGAAAAGTTAGAAATTCAACTGTTATTGCAGCAATATCTACGGGAAGAAAGGCGTGAAGAGATTTATCAAAATTTTCAGGTAGCGCAAGTAGAACAGCAAAATAGTGAACTAAAGTTTTCCTCGAATATCGATGAACTGAGACAACTGATAGAAGAGTGATGTTAGAAGTAAGTTTCAGTTCTTCATTTAAACGTGCTTTTAAAAAGCGAATTCAAAGGAATGTAGATTTAGAAGCACGATTTTACGACGATTTAGAGAATATGCTGGCAAAATATTTTGTTGATCGAGGTCAATACATTGCCGTCATTTAAAATGGGAAAATATAAAGAATCATTGGGAGGAATCAATCGTCATGACTGTGATAGTTGCTAAGTGGACGATTGACGAATATCACCGTATGATTGACGCTGGCATTTTGAGCGATCGCAAGGTTGAACTACTCAAACAAAAGTAACCAAACTTCCATTGCTAAATCTGGGGTAAAATACCGCCTTACAGTCTTTGAGATGATTATCCCGATTTTAGATATGCGTCTATTCCGAGAAAAAGAATGGTTATTTAGCTTACTGGTAATATCTCTAGTTTTATGGCTGATATGTTTAGGAAACTCCCCTTTACGAGATTGGGATGAAGGTACTGTGGCGCAGGTTGCCCGTGAAATTTGGCGTGCCCCACTTGGTTCAATGCATTGGCTTTACCCCACCTTGGGAGGTGAACCCTATCATAATAAGCCACCACTGATGCACTTGCTAATTGCTTGGACTTACTCTATCGGAGGTGTGAATGAGTGGACAACACGCCTACCAAGTGCAGTGTTAACTGCCTTGGGAGTGCCTTTGCTTTATTTGGTGGGATGTTTGCTTTTTAATCAAAGTTTACCAGCTGTGTTTGCCGCTTTAGTTTACCTGACGATGTTGCCTGTAGTGCGTCACGGACGGCTAGCAATGCTAGATGGTGCAACTATTACCTTCTTCTTGCTGTTGTTGTTTTGTTTGCTAAAAGCACGTCAGAATCGCCGTTATGCTTTAGGTGTGGGATTTTGTCTGGGGTTAATCGCTCTCACTAAAGGAATGATGGTTTTGCCACTAGGAGCGATCGCTTGTTTATTTCTCATTGCAGATCGGCAGTTTGCTTTGTTAACCAGCCCCTATCTATTAGTAGGACTGTTTTTAGGAAATATACCTGCGATCGCTTGGTTTGCTGCTCAATGGCAACATTATGGCGAAAATTTCTTCCAAGTTAATTTTCAAGCACAAACTTTTGCTCGTCTTACACAAGCTGTTGAAGGTCATAGCGGGCCTCCCTGGTACTATTTAATTGAGTTAATTAAGTATAGTTTTCCCTGGCTATTATTTTTACCTGGAGGTTTTTATCTAGCTTGGAAAAAACGTCAAACAACCTGGGGTCGTCTAGTAATTATTGGCACAATTGTTTACTTGGTGACTATCTCTCTAATGAGAACTAAGCTTCCGTGGTATGTTATGCCCGTATATCCATTTTTAGCTTTGGCAATTGGTGCTAAATTTAGCGAAGTTTGGCAGTACGGTCATTTTAGGGTGCGAAGTTGGACAATATTTCTGGCTATCATTGCTATTGCTGGTTTAGGAGGTTGTGTTTACTTTTTTATCAAAAAAGAGCCTATTTTGATAGTCATGAGTATTGTTTTGACAATAAGTATGGGCATTGCAGCATGGCTAGTTAAACAGCGCAATCGCAACTTTATTCCAGTTTTAGTTTCTGGGATGTACTTAGTTTTAGCACTATTGATGAGTTCGCAATCATGGATTTGGGAATTAAAGGAGGCTTTTCCAGTTAAACCAGTAGCGGAATTAATTCGGGCAAATGTTTCACCAGGAACCCAAATTTATACTTCTTTTGCTTACGATCGTCCTAGCTTAAATTTTTATAGCGATTGCAAGGTAACTGCTGCAACTTTGCCAGTTTTACAACAAATGTTATCTAATAAATCTTATTTGCTCTTAGACAATGGGACTTTACAGCAAATAAATTTAACTGGTAGCAAAATCATAGGAACAGCTAAAGGATTTACACTGATTTCACCATAAGTTAAACATTGGGAAATCTTATAAAGTAAAAGTCAAAAATAAATAAAATTTCTCTACTAGGAGCCTTCGTTTGTGATTTGAACAGTAGATTGACTAGATTGAGCTAAATAAATACCTACTAAAACTACGGCGAAAGTTGCCCAATCAAACAAACCTACCTGTTCTGAAAAAATGAACCAAGCAAAAATCGAAGCTAGAACTGGTTCTAAGAGAAGTGTAACGGCAACAACGCTTGCAGAGATTCTACTGAGGCTATAAGCTAAAAGTCCTTGACCCAATACTTGGCAGAAGAGGGCTTGGAAAATGATGAAAAACCAACCCATCCAAGAGTAGGGTAACAGCCGATCTTCCAAAAATGGGAGGACGGGTAGTAGAAACATTGTTGTCACTCCACAGCGCCACAGCATGATAGTTGCAGTGCTAAATCGGGTTCGGAGTCGTTCTATGAGCAGCATACAGGTAGCCATGAAAATAGCAGTTAGCAATGCTAATGCATCACCCAATATTTGATCGGTTGCAAATTGTACCTTATTGAGTTCATAAGCGATCGCTCCCCCCAAGGCTATAACCAGTCCAATCACGAATCTGTTATCGAAGCGCCGACCGAATAACACATATCCAGCTAAAGCAACAAATAAGGAGTTCAAATTAGATAGTAAAGCAACATTGGCAACACTAGTTTGACTCAGCGACCAAGCCCACAAAAGAAGATAGGTTCCAGCAGAGGTTCCCATTGCTAACAATAACCACACTTCTTGACTCGTAAAAGGTTTATCTTCTGTAGGTTCATTATCAGACTGTTGGCTGCGGAAAGCTTCAATTCCATTCCATAATGCAAAGACGATTGTGGCGATCCAACTACGATGAAATACCACAGCATTTGCGCCAATTTCTTGTTGGCATAATTTGGTTAAAGATGGTGCTAAAGATATAGGGATTAAGGCAAATAATAATGATGCAGTTCCTAATAAAGCTGGTGTGTCAGTGAATTGCTGCTTTATTAATGACAGTTTGCTCGTCATACTTTTAATGAAAGTGTTAACTATAGTTGTAACTGATTCCTGGAACGGGAAATTAACAACACCTTGGCTAGATACGGCTAAGTATAAACCCATTAAAACTACAGCGAAACCTACCCAATTCGAGAAAGTTAATTTTTCCGAAAATATTATCAGAGCGAAAATGCCGCTAAATACTGGCTCTAAAAGATGCACCAAGGAAACGACCACAGAGGAAAATTTAGCAAGGCTATAGGTCAAAAGCCCATGACCTAAAACTTGGCAGATCAGCGCTAGGGAAATGACCCAAAGCCACCCACTGGCTGTAGAGGGGAAAAGCCGATCGTGAGTTAATAAAAGTATGGGGAAGATGACTAAAGCAGCGATCGCACTGATCCACAACTGGATTGTGACCGGAGTAAATTTAGTTCGTAATTTTTCTACGATTAGCAGATATCCACTCAAGAAAATCGCAGAAACGATCGCAGCAAAACCCCCTTGAACTTCATCTGCGGCGATTTGCAACTCTTCAAATTCTATAGCGATCGCTCCCCCAAGGGCGATGACCATCCCAATCAAGAATTGGCTCTCAAAACTTTTACGATATAACAGCCACACCCCTAAGCTAGTAAATATGGGGGCAAGATTATGTAAAACACTAGAAATTGCAACACTAGTTTCAGTCAGCGACCAAGCCAACAAGACTAAAGTGCCAGCCCAAAAGATCCCGGCACTTCCCAATAGCCAGAGATCCTGGCTGGTGTACGATTGCTGTTCTTCAGGTTTGTCTAAGGAAAGTCGCTGACGTATCGCCTTGTATCCATGCCAAAGCAAGAAGAACACACTAGCAAGCCACAAACGGTTAAATACAGTGGCATTGGGGCTAAGTTGAGTTTCGCTCAATTTCACGAAAATAGAGCCAAAAGATATGGCACCTACACCGAGAAATAATGCAGCTAGGGCTATCTTCCTTTGATTGGATACATTCATCAGGAAATTTAAATTCAACTTCTCACCAATAAAGAATCAAACCTCTAACCAACCCAATGCTCTTGGGCAAATCCTACAGCTATTTTGGCTAGTAGTGTCACAAAAACGCCCAAAATTAAATATCCTTGACGAGGATGGCGAGATAGCAGCACGCCAATGGCTATATTCAAGGGCACAATACCATAAGCGAGACGGCTCAAGGAGATAGTACCTCCTGAAGCTAGCAACAAACCAATACCGCAAAAGCCATAAATAACTGTAACTGCGGTCAGTTGCGTGCGTAAGCGCCACAACATATAGCCACCACCCAAGACCATGAACAAATTGAGCAAGCTATTCATCCACTCTTCGCTTGCTAGGAACAACAGAGATAAGACTAAAGCATAAAAGCCATAAAATAATTTCCAAGAACTCAAATGTTGACGGAAACGCCATAAAAGATAGCCACTGGTAACAATCACGGCAACTAACAAGGGATACCAGGGGTCTTCAATGCCGCCAGATGGTTTTTTAATCCAACCATATTGCCAATTTTTTGTGCCAACTGCAATTTGCATGAGCATATTTAACCAACCCTGCCAATCAAACCCCAGATTTGGTCGCCATCCTCGTTGTGCTTCAATAAAAGCTAAAGGGTTGCCAAAATAAATCGCACAATACAAACTGAATAGAACTATGCCAATGGCGGTAACAAAACCAGTAATATAGGCAATGGGCGGTCGGCGTTCTTTCCATGCTGCGATCGCAAATGCTGGAATTAATGCCATCCCTGTAGGACGTGTTGCTGTCGCCATCGCCCCCCAAAAAGCAGTCCAGATGTACTGTTTTTGGTCAAAGGCCCGTAAAGCCGATGTACTCAAAAACAAATACAGCCCCTCTGTGTAAATCACCCCCGTAAACATGGATGATGGATATAAAGAAACTACAGCCGCCGCCCACTGCGCTGCATTGATGCCATAACGATCCTTCACCCAAAAGTACAAACAGTAAAGGGCTGCGAAAAATGCCAAGTTGTTGACTAACGTCCCTGCTAATTCAAAGGGCAAGCCCAACTTCATCAAAACCCAGATACTTAAAGGAAACAGGGGAAAAAAAGCAAGATTATGTTGTTTGCCGTCATTGACAAATTCATATCCCGAAGTTGCGATCGCTCGATAGTGCATACTATCCCAAGCATCAAAAACCCCCCAGCCAAAATGAGGCAAAAATTCTTCTGCTGGTAACGGTAGTTTTGGCGCAACCAGCAACATAGCTATCCAGATGAATATTCGACTGGCAAGCCATAAGGCTGCTGGAAACAGGAAATCACTTTTCCATAAAACTTTTTTTATAACTATTTGAACTCTGACCATAAGCTTAAATGCTTCAACAAACTCCTTTATGCATTCTTTTACTTATGGCTGTAACACAGCAATTTATGAGTAATGTTTTGCATATTAAATCCTCCACCAACATAATTAACAAACTGGATAAATTAGCAATTAATTGAAATTATTTACTATTTGGTTCCTTTTGACAATTCTCTCAGAATTTATCTTTAAAATATACTATTTTTGTCTAGATTTATGAAAATTTAGCAGCTTTAGAGTTTATTTTAAAAGTCGGTGAAGTCGTTTATATTTACTCAATACAAAACTAATCTTTGTATAATTTAATACTAAAAGGTTGATTTTATTCCTCATCAACTATGGAAAGGACTTTTAGCTATTTTTGTATGTATTCCCTAAGCTCATCTTCGATATATTTAAGTTCATGAATTCTTCCACTAGAAATAAGATTTAATCTTGTAACTTCTATCTAAGCCAGATGTACATAATCATTACCATCTAGAAATTCAATATCTAACTCATCCATAAATAAAGAGACTGCTACTTTATTGGAGCAGGGAAGTAGCTTTTTCTTATCTTGATTGCTGAAATTTTCTTGTTGTAAAAATAGTTCTATAGCATTAACTCTCAAGTATTTGCATAAAAAATGAATATATACATAACTTGCATCATCAATTTTAAATTTTTTTGGTCTTGGATTCAATGCGGACATAATTATAATCCAGTCTTTCACTGACTTATTTATCCATAGTAACGGAGTTGATAAAAGAAAGCTAATAACATATTGAAAATAGAATTTAGCTTATCAAGCTAAATTTTCTGCAATTTCATATTCTTGCAACTCATTGATAGACTGATTAAAGTAATCTACTGGACTACAATATGGGTAATTTTCGTACATTTTATGCAAGAGATTTATCATATTTTGTTGTTTATTTATCATGGCAAATATTCATCTAATATTTTAGATTTATCTATTATAAAATCCTGAAATTAACCGATTAAGGCTGGGGCTAGCCCAGAGACGAAAAGAAGCAGGCATAGGTAAATTTTACTTTTCCTCCTCTCTACTCGTCCGCGTCAGTGTATCGATTATAGTGATTGTTGTTATGAAAGAGTCCCCAGCAATTTATAGTGAGAGTTGTCTGTAAATCCTTAAGCAATTGTGAAAGCGATTACTCTTGTTGGTTCCACTGGTTCTATCGGTACTCAGACTTTAGATATTGTCACTCAGTACCCAGATCAGTTTCGGATTGTGGGATTGGCAGCTGGGAGCAATGTAGAGATGTTAGCTGCTCAAATTCGGCAGTTTCGACCGAAAATAGCGGCAATTTACTCAGAAGATAAATTACCAGCGCTCAAAGAAGCTATCATTGACCTCGATCCCCAACCGATTCTACTGGCAGGCGAGGCTGGAGTGATAGAAGTTGCTCGCTACGGTGATGCTCAAACTGTTGTTACTGGGATCGTTGGTTGTGCTGGTTTGCTACCGACGATCGCAGCCATTGAAGCTGGTAAAGATATTGCCTTAGCGAACAAAGAAACCCTGATTGCTGGGGCCCCTGTGGTTCTACCCCTAGTCGAAAAACATGGCGTAAAATTACTACCTGCCGATTCTGAACATTCCGCAATATTTCAATGTCTCCAAGGTGTGCCAAAATCTGGCTTACGGAAAATCTTGCTAACTGCATCTGGTGGGGCTTTCCGGGACTGGGATGTAGAAAAGTTGGCAGATGTAACCGTTGCAGATGCTCTCAAGCATCCTAATTGGTCGATGGGGCGGAAAATCACGGTAGACTCTGCTACTTTGATGAATAAAGGATTGGAAGTAATTGAGGCTCACTTCCTGTTTGGGTTGGATTATGACGATATCGAAATTGTGATTCATCCCCAGAGCATTATTCACTCGCTGATTGAACTGCAAGATACTTCCGTTTTAGCCCAACTCGGTTGGCCGGATATGCGCTTACCTTTACTGTATGCTCTATCTTGGCCCGATCGCATCTACACCAACTGGGAACGACTAGATTTAGTCAAGGCTGGAAACTTAACCTTCCGCGAACCAGATCACCAAAAGTATCCTTGTATGCAGTTGGCTTATGCTGTGGGTAAAGCGGGTGGTTCGATGCCAGCTGTTTTAAATGCCGCCAATGAGCAAGCTGTGGCTTTATTTTTAGATGAAAAAATTCGCTTTTTAGATATTCCTCGGTGTATCGAATGGGTGTGCGATCGCCATCAAAATGATAACCGTGCAAATCCCTCTTTAGATGACATTTTGGCAGCAGATAAATGGGCAAGGCAAGAAGTTTTAACAGCGACTGAAAAATTAGAAACTCACTCGCGGATAATTTCTCTGCGATAAAAACCTTCACTCAAATACCCAAAAGGCAGAAAATCTGCCTTTTGACAAATTATTTGTTAGCTTTCAGCATTAGCCTTGAGGCTAAAAATTAAATTTATTTTTATCCATCCTTTGCCATGAGTTGTTAGACTCTCATCTCAATCTTAGATAGCTCTGATTAACTAGAAACATTTCTTTTAAAAATACAACTATTATAGTTTGTAATTATTGATACAATCTTCTTAGAGAAATATTTCATAAATTCTGCCAAATTGCCAAATAATTTGCCTCTTATTTGAATTATTGTCTCATTTTCAGATAATATAACATTGGTACAGTTAGACAAAAAATTTTGGCTTTAGTACCTATTCAAAGTTAAGTCTAATAGCTTTAGCACTAGTAATTTTTACTTTAGATAAAATTCACCCTTCCTGAATAAACATCTTTTTTCATAAGGGCTATTTTAAGGAATTTATATATTATGATCGCTACGTTGATTGTAGCTTGGATTGTCTTCGTAATATTGTGGAAGTTGTTGAAAGCCACTCTGAAGAGTGCATTAACTATTGCCGCAATTCTGATTTTATTAAATATTAGTTTTGGCATTACTCCGCAAGATATTTTGCATCACATAATGGAGTTTACTCAAAGTTTATCAAATCTCCAAAGCGGCAAGTAAAAAAGTACAATTAATTGCATTCAAGACAAAATTAATCAGATAAGTAGGGGCAATTCATGAATTGCTCCTACTTGAGCAACTACTAACTATTTATAACCTTTGTTGGTCAAGTATTATTTAATGCTGCAATTTTGGCTAATGCATCCTTAACACTCATTGGCAGCTGACGCATAATCTTGCCTCTTTCGCGATCTAAAGCGACTAAAGTCACCTTGGCAGTAACGTACAATTGTTGTCCATCTGTGGAAACAATGGCATAATCCCAATTAATTCGGACACCTGTTACCTCAGCCATGCGCGTTTTGACTACCACTGCCATACCCAATTGAATTGAACGATGATAACGCAACGACAGTTCTACAACTGGTAAATCACAACCTATCGCAACTAAATCAGCAAATTCAATCCCTATAGATCGCAAGCATTCAATCCGCGCTTCTTCCATCCAAGCTAGATAAGAACCGTGCCAAACAACACCAGAATAATCAGTGTGGTGGGGTTGCACTCTTAGAGGATATTCAAACCAATTCCCAAATTCATAACTTGATGGATTATCAAGGGCGGTAGTGGGTGGTAATTCTGGCTGGCTGGGTTTTTCTTCTGACATTTTCACTTTTTTAAACACCTATAAATTTTCCAAATATGGAATAGCATAAAAATTAATTGCGTTCCATAACTTATTGATTTAATATTTACACTTCCGAGTATAGGGAGTGTTTTGTTATGCAGCCTAATCTCCGGTATGTTAGTCTTATTACTTTAACTATACTTAGTTTACTTGGTTTTGGGATGGCATACCCAGACAATAACCAGGTAAGCACAAATACAAGGTTGAGATACAACTCTGGAGAAAAAGCTCAAGCTTTACCTCAGAATAATCAGCTTTTAGAAATTGAAAGGCTCAATGAAGAAGCTATCAAAGAATCTCGGCAAGGTCAATCGGAAGAAGCGTTGCAGAGATTACAACAAGCACTAGCCATTACTAGAGAACTTGGAGAGCGCTCTTGGGAAGCGGTAACATTCAATAACATCGGCAGAATCTACCAAAGTCAAAGAAAGTATCCTGAAGCACTTCAATCCTATCAGCAAGCCCTATTAATTAATAGAGAACTTAAGGATCTCGTTCGACTTGGCAAAACTTACAGTAATATAGGTTACTTATTTGATATCCAAAATCAACCAGAGTTAGCAATTTTTTTCTACAAACATTGCTTAATTAATCGTGAAAAAGCTCGCTTGAATCCATCAGCACTTAGCGCATCGCAACCAGATGCTTACAGCATAACTGTTAGCCAGACATATCGGATTTTAGGCGAACGATTGCTCAAACAAGAGCGTGTTGCTGAGGCACAAAGGACGATGGATTTACTCAAAGTTGAAGAACTAGAAGAATATCTCCAGGCTGTGCCAGGTAATCAACGTACTGTCAAAGGTATTAATATAGCGGCAACAGAAAAACCAATTAAACAAAAGTTGGATCAAACTCTTGATAATGCGGTTGTACTGGGTAAAGAACTAACAACACTACGAAAAATTTCTCCCAAAGAGCGATCGCTCGAACAGAAACAACGCATTGAGCAATTAGTCTTAAATCAACAGCAACTTTTGGATAAATTTAACGAATTTATCAATAGTCCTTCAGTGAAAGCACAGATAGAACAAATTAGCCGGACAGCTAGGCGGCAAAATTTGGATTTGGAGAATCTCAACGAACTTCGGGATAATTTGGCGAGATTGCCTCAAAAATCTGCAATCCTCTACCCACTGATTTTAAAAGATAGCTTGGAATTGGTATTAGTCGCTCCCGAATCCCCACCAATTCATCGCACTGTTGCTGTCAAACGCGAAAACCTCCATCAAACAATTGCTACTTTCCGCCAAGCTTTAATCAATCCCAGCCGGAATATCAAAGCACCTGCACGCCAATTGTATGACTGGCTAATTAAACCTATAGAAAAAGACCTGAAGCAATCAGGTATACAAACTCTGATTTACGCTCCAGATGAGCAGTTACGCTATATCCCTTTAACTGCTTTATATGATGGCAAACAATGGCTAGTGCAGCGTTTGGGTGTCAATCACATTACATCTGCCAGTCTAACTAACTTAAATACCCCACAAGAGTCTACTTTGCGGGTTTTAGCTGGTGCTTTTACTAAGGGTAATTATCAAATTAAAGTTGGGAATCGACAAGTTACTTTTGCTGGTTTGCCCTTTGCAACGCAAGAAGTGGAAAATTTAGCTGCTACGATTCCTGAAACTACGAAGCTTTTAGACGAAGCTTTTAGCCCTCAAGTCGCTGTACCCCAAATGGATGATTATACAATTGTCCATTTAGCGACTCATGCAGCCTTTGTGGTCGGTAAACCAGAAGATTCGTTTATTTTATTTGGAAATGGCGATCGCATTAACTTGAGAAATGTCGCCACTTGGTCACTCCCCCATGTAGATTTGGTAGTGTTAAGCGCCTGTGAAACCGGCTTGGGAGGCAAGTTAGGTAACGGTGAGGAAATTTTGGGCTTTGGCTATCAGATGCAACAAACTGGCGCAAGAGCCGCGATCGCCTCGCTGTGGTCTGTAGATGATGGTGGTACACAAGCACTTATGAGTGCTTTTTATGGTATAATTTCCACTGATAAGTTGACTAAAGCTGAAGCCTTACGACAAGCTCAAGTCTCATTAATTACTGGAGATTGGAAGGCAAGAAGTCACAATGTACCCGTGGCGGCAGTTAGTGATTTTAGTCACCCGTACTACTGGGCATCCTTTATTTTGATTGGCAATGGGCTTTAAGCGTTAATGGTTTTCCACCATGTCAAGGGATGGCTTTTTCAAGCTTATAGGTGATTGCTACTGAAAAAATTCATTAAAGATTCATAATTCATAATTGATAATTCATAATTTCTTTATGTAAGTAGATTTAGACTCCAAGCATAATTAGGTTGTTTGCTTGATAGTTACAAGTGTTTTTAATCTATCTTTTTGATTACGAATTATGAACTAGTAATTACTGATTATGTTGATTTTGATTGGCAATGCGTTTTAACTTTCAGCTAAAGGCTCAAAATCCGGCTCATGAGCTTTTAACAGATAGGAAAAATAGGCGATGGGCTACGAGCCAATCACTTGATGATAATGGAGAACAGGTAAGAGCGATCGCTAACTAAGCCACAATTACCAATTACCGATAATCGATTTCTAATTTGCGATCGAACTTTGGAACCTTAATACTTCTTGGCAAGAGTTTTAGAGCCTGTATCGGTTTGCATAGATTGCTTGACAAGATCGGCTAGTTCGTCGAGTTGGCTAATTGCCTCCGCACCTTCTAGCTTCATTAATTCGCGGTCATCCCGCATTTCCGTCCAAGTAATCCCATAATCGGACACCAGAAACCGAATTAGGTGGTTATCACCCAAGCTAACCATAAACGATGCACTATTCATTTGGTCGCCGCAGGTGTAACAAGACGCAGGATACCCGCGCCGCTCTAATACAACCGCCAAGGCTTGCAGGTTCATTACCAAGTCTTGGACGAATTGCCGATGTTGATGTGCTAGTCTCAGAAACACTTTTGTCCTCCAGACACCACAGTCATTTGAGTTTCTTTTATATTTTCTTTAGATTTTCTCATCCACTGGTATTGTAAACTATTCAATACAATTACCAGACAGATAATATTGAGTCGTTAATTGACTACCTTGTTTAGGGTAGTGGATCGAGATTTTGAGCGCCGTATCAAACTATTCAGTTTGCAAATTAAAAATCTCGGACAGAATTGCTAAATTTAACTATATCTTTATACACTTCTGTCAGGGTAGATTCTTACATGGAGCATTCCGCTTTAAGAGTAACCTAAATCTAGCGCTAGTCAAGTCCAGAAAAGCTTCATATTTCGCTTTTACTGACGAAGCGCAGCTAAATTGAGTCTTATTTAAGGCTATAACGTAGTTTTACATCCTTATAGTGTCTTTTTCTTAAAAGTTTGATCTGTTCTCTTTCTAACGTAGATTTTCGTACAGACAAACCATTATGTATACCAAATTTGTTCCTCCCGTAGATATAAAGTTGAGCAGACGACAGTGCAAATTTGATATCCAGTACTAAAAGCAGATTAACTATAGTACTTTATACAAAGTCCACGTAAGGGATAGACAAGTCTGAGTGTTAAATCTAGAATAAAGCAACTTAACACTGACAGTACCTAAACTCAGTAGAGTGATGTTGCCATCTAGACAATATTTTCAACTATTTTGGGATTACCCTCAAAAAGTAATACGAACCAAAGCATAGAAATTTGGAAAGATTCTTATCTTAGTTTGTTTTTGCCAAATAAAATCTATGTATATTATATTTTGATTATTTATCAAAACTGAGTAATTATTTTTTATCGATCGCGCACGCTACGCAAACGAGGTTTCAGGTTTTCAGTGTGTAAGTCTTATAAATTAGCCCTTTCAAGGTGGATAAAAATTTTGCTCAATATTTCTCTTTAAGCTCTTCACTCTGGCTTCTCTGCACCTATGTGGTAAAAAATGCTTTAAAACCGTTCTATACACAGAGAAAGCTGAGAAGAAATAAGAGATTTTACGAGTTACCTTTTCAAATCTTATAAAGAGAACACCTTGTCAGTAAATCTGACAAGGTGTTTTATGATTTAACTAAACATTACTCGTAGTGCTAACAAGTTTTTCTCCTTTTAACATCCGCGTCGCAGCTTCGAGGAGAGCTTCTTCGAGATAGGGCTTGGTAAAGTAGCCACTAGCACCGAGTTGAGCGGCAATTTGTCTGTGTTTATCTGCACCCCGCGAGGTGAGCATCGCGATCGGTAGGTGGTTGAGGTTAGAGTCTTTCTGAATCCGAGAGAGTAATTCCAGACCATCGCAACGGGGCATTTCGATGTCGCAAAATACGATATCGCAAGGTAGACCAGAGCGGAGTTTATCCCAAGCTTCTTGACCATCACGCGCCTGTTCTACACGATAACCTGCTTTGTTAAATGTGAGAGATAGTAATTCTCGGACTGTAATGGAGTCATCCACGATTAACACTGTCGGGTCAATCTTCGCAGGAGAGGTGTCTTCAGGAACCCCTTTCTGTTGCCAAGAATTGCCACCCATTTGTGTAGAAATCCGTCCCTGGAAGATGTCAATGATTTCCAGCACGTCAGCAATAGGCATAATCCGACCATCACCCAAGACTGTAGCACCAGCTACACCAATCGGTTTAGGTGCTGGGCCTTCAAATTGCTTAATTACAATTTCTTGTTCGCTTAACACCAGGTCAATCTGTAGAGCAATCAAGGTATTTGCCGATCGCACCACCACCACAGAAACCATGTCATCATCTCGCGTACCGCCATAGACATTACCGCGACTAATTTGGCGATTGAAGGTTAAAAGCTCCTTGAGAGGTCGGAATGGCAGCACTGTATCGCGCCAAGAAATAAATGATTGCCCATTGGCATCATGCTGAATATTTTTCACTGGGATATCCAGCGTATCTTCTACACCATCCATCGGGAAAGCAATTCTAGAGCGATCGGAGACGCAGCAGAGAGCTTTACAAATACTTAGAGTTAGTGGTAAACGAATAGTGAAGGTGGTTCCCTTGCCGATCGCAGAATCGGTGTTCACTGTCCCCCGAATTTCGCTAATCTCGGAACGCACTACATCCATACCCACACCACGACCAGAAATTTCATCTGCTTGGTCTTTGATCGTAAAACCAGACTGGAATAGCAGATCGTAGACTTCCAGGCGAGACATGGCTTTTGCTTGGGCTTCTGTAATCATGCCAATCTTCACTGCCTTAGCCTTAACCTTGGCGGAATCTATGCCTGCGCCATCATCGCCTACAGAAATGATCGTTTGGTTGCCTTGGTGGAAGGCACGGATAGTAATGATTCCCACGGGTGGCTTACCAACAGCTTGTCTTTCTTCAGGCGTTTCAATACCGTGAGCGATCGCATTATTCAGCATGTGAGTTAATGGATCGGTTAGATGATCCAAAATCATCTTGTCAATTAAAGTATCGCCACCTTCAATTACCAACTCCACTTGTTTACCACACTTGATAGCGTTGTCGCGCACTCCTCGCCGCCAGCGATCGATAGTTTGGGCAAAAGGAACCATTCGCGCTCTTGTTAGCCCCTCTTGTAGCTGGGTGGTTACTTGGCGGAATTGCCTTGCGACTCGCTCGGTTTCTTCGGTGACAAAATCAATGTCACTAGCTGACTCACGCACTCGTACAATGCGCTCAATCATCTGCTGAGAGAGTGTATGGAAGGGAGTAAAACGATCCATTTCTAACTCGCTAAAACCCCGATCAGCGTTGGAATCAGACGATTGTAAGTCGGAGTCTTTCTTTTTGCGTCCAGCTAATAGAGAGGCTTCTAAAAGCGATCGCTCGTACAACTCTTGCATCCTTGCGCCCACATCCGAGAGTTGTTGTACCTGAATCAGCAAGTTATCTAATGACTGCCGCAGCCGTTCGTGATCTTGCTCTAAGGTATTACGATTTACTACCAACTCCCCGACTAAATTACTCATATCGTCCAGTTGCTTAACTGGAACTTTCATCGTTTCTTCAAATCTTGCAGCCCGACGAGTAGAGGGACGGGGAGCTTTGCTGGTGTTCGATTTTGCTACTGGCGAATGAGATATTGTTTGATCCGCTTCTGCCAGCAACTTCTCCAAGTCACCAAATTCATCTATAGCTGGCGATGGAACGGCATTTTTCGCCAAGACTGGTTGAGTGTTGAGGGGTTGGCGTAGCCCGTCGTAAGCATTGCTGTCGTTATCTGTACCGAGCAATTCTTCCAACGCTGCAAAATCTACTTCTGGTATTGAGGTAGCTTTGGGGTTAAGTGCTACTTCCTCTCCCAGTAATGCTTCCAAGTCTGCAAAATCATCATCTGGAGCAAATACTTCAACGGTTTCTGTAGTTACTAATTCTTCCGTTGAGGTAACAATAACATTTTCTTCTTCCGACACTGTTGTAGATTCAGATGTCTCTCCTAAATCATATAAAGCGGTTTCTACATCTTCCTGAATAACCGTTTGTGTAAAGTCATTGACATCTGGCGAATCAAATGTTGCCGCATTTTCTTGTATCTGGTTTGTTGCTTCTAACAGAGCAGTTTCTGTAAACGATATATCATTTACAAAACTCAGTTCTGTATCTTCCAAATCTGTGTTTTCTGGTAATTCAAAAGCAACTTCTAAGTTATTGTTTTCATCAGTTACTAAAACTTCTAAGTTTATCTGGGTTGAATCTGAAGTTTCACCAAAACTAATATCTAAAGAAGTTTCTGTAGATAGTTCATCCACAGTATTCTCTGTGGTTTCCATCTGAATATAGGTGGAATCGGTAACTACATCTTCAAACAACAGTTGTGGATTTTCATCAAAAGAGCCGAACAAATTATCTGGCTGTGCTTGCTCAGAATCTAAAGTTTCTGTCAGAGATAGTTCATCCACATTCTCTGTGGTTTCCATCTGAATATAGGTGGAATCGGTAACTACATCTTCAAACAACAGTTGTGGATTTCCATCGAAAGAGCCAAATGAATTATCTGGCTGTGCTTGGTCAGAATCTAAAGTTTCTGTCAGAGATAGTTTATCCACATTCTCTGTGGTTTCCATCTGAATATAGGTGGAATCGGTAACTACATCTTCAAACAACAGTTGTGGATTTCCATCGAAAGAGCCAAATGAATCAATTTCCAGATCGACAGCAGATATTTCTGGGGGCTGATGAGTAAATTCTGGAGCAAAATCTAAAGCTTCTGGTTGTTGCGGCCTGAGAATTTCTTCCCTTGGATGCTGCGCGAACAAAGATGTTTCCAGCGTGGGGGTATCGCTGCTTACCGGGAAAATAGTTGAGTCACTCGGTGCTAACTCATCAAATAAATCATCTCCAGAATCTGATGAGAATATCAAATCTAGCTGTTCTTCGTGCTGGAAATTGATATCCGATTCTTCCAAGCCAAAACTGGCTATAGGAGGAGGTGTAGGTTGCTGACTGTCGGCAAAAATATCATCAGTCGTAGCAAACAAACTCTCTTCTAACGCCCTTTCTACATTCTGCTCAATTAAGGAATTGAATTCGTCCTGTTCCTCTATACTTTCCTGATTCCAGAAGCTAGTCAGATCGTTTTCTGATTGAGAAAATTCAGGTGTTACCGTAGATATATCAAATAAATCACCAATTTCTGGTTCGCTTGTAGGCAGTATTATCTCTTCTTCCATTTCAGTAAACAGATTATCCGAAAACAAGCCTGTTTCCTGGGGTAATTCTATATAGTCATTAGGGGTAATTTCTTCTACCCAATTTGCATTTCTAGCTTCTGAGAATAAGTTATCAAAACTGTTTGTTTGGTTTGTCGAGAGTTCGACACTGGCGAATGTCTCAGTTTCTGGTTGAGTTACTTCCCCTGTAGGCAATATTTTTGTATTATCATCTGGTGCCAGCGTCAATAAATCTTCAACTACATCATTTTTGTTAACACTGGTAGATTGGTTTGTCTCACTAGAAATATCAATAAATTCTTGTAAATCTGTAGATGAAGAATCTAAATTTATATCAAGTATGTTAATATCATCACTCAACTCTAAAGTCGTAGCAGATATTTGTTGACTTTGCGATTCTAAAGTCTCTTTTTCTAAGAAATTGTCGCCAAACAACAGGGATAAATCTTCTGTCGTGGCTGTAGTTGCGGCTTCATCGAAGGAGAGTAAATCGGACAAATCGCTATGAGCATCTTCAGCATCAGTGCTGCTGAAATCAATTCCAAAATCATCGCTGTCAACAATATCTAAGGTTTCTTCTTGATGCCAGCTTTCATCTAGTTCGGGAGTCTCACCTGCAAATAAATCGGCAAGGGTATTTAACTCAGCTATTCCTACCTCTGGGCCATTGGGGTCAAGATTGTTGCTGATTGGATGTGCTTCGTCATGTGTGGTGAAAGCAAAACTAGTGTGAGTTGCAGCGTTGAGTGGTGTCCCTTGTTGAAGATATGAGCGTTCATCAAAGACGTTGGTGTAGCCACTCGCTAATGCTGCGCGATCGCTACTATCTTCGTCTAGATTAACTGCTTGAGTTGTCTGCGCTAAGTCCAATTGCTCGGTGTTACCAGATAAAATTGACTCTGACGCAGTTGATGATTCTGTCAAAACCGCAGATTCATCAAACAAATCAGGAGTAACTTCTAACAATTCAATTTCTGCCAAGCTCAAAAGTGCTTCTAGTTGCTGACTAATTGTAATTTCAGCTTCTCTACCTTGCAGGACTAGTTCTTGAGCTTGCTTGATTTCGGTAATGACAATTTTAGCTAAAGTCAAATAACTATTTTCAGGATTGCCGATCGCACTGGCTGCTGCTTGACACAAACCACACCACTTGGACAAATTCCAAGTCTCACCAAGTTTGACTAGCTGGTAACAGCATTGTTGAAGGTTTTGCCGAGTTGAAGGTGTTGTGGTTTGCTTAAACAGTTGCAACATTTCTCGTAGTGTTTGCAGCACTTGGGCTTGAAACTCGCCCCAATTATTATGTTCTTTAGTGGTAACTGGCGATAGCGCAGCGTTAGCGAGTCCGCGAGCGTCTCGCACCTGCCCAGATGCTACTGAGACAGATATTTCTGGAGATCCCTGATGGGTGTCTTCTGCCAAACTAGGAATATCTCGCCGCAGGAAAAGTTCTGTAAGTGTAGAGACATTCTCTACAGAGGTTGTATGTAGTTCTGTTGCGTCAGGACTGCTGGATACTCCAGTTTTCCCTTGTTCTACAAGCAGTTCCAGATGTTCATATAGCCATGTAAAGACTGGCTCTGTCTCTGACATCAAAGTATTAGCTGCATCTTCAGAAAGGCCATAGGGCCCGCTCAAATGCTCTAACAGTGATTTCAAGGTATCAGATACACCAAGAAATAAAGACTCTAACTTTTGGTCTATCTGAACCGGATTATCTTTCAGAACTTTGAAACAATCTTCCAGACGGTGGGAAGTATGCTGGATGCTAGTCAATCCAAGCATCGCCGCTCCTCCTTTGATGGAGTGAGCCGCCCGGAAGACTTCACTGATCATTTCCGGGTCGTTCAGGGTACCTTCTAAATTCAGTAACCCCTGCTCAATGGTATTCAGGTGATCCCTGGCTTCTTCGATAAAGTAACCCAAAATCCGCTGTTGTTGTTCCGGCAGCATAGCAAAAGTTATGAGTTGTGAGTTGTGAGTTATGAGTTATGAGCTATGAGTTATGAGTTATGAGTTATGAATTATGAGTTGTAATTTTTATTTCTAACTTCTGTACAGACGCGATTAATCGCGTCTCTACTCTTAACTCCTAACTTATTCCAAGTTGTGAGTTGTAATTTTTATTTCTAACTCCTCACTCCTAACTCCTAACTCTTTTATCTAGTTTCCATAGTTTCCACTCGGAAACGTTCAACGGAAGCGATCAAGTCACGGGATACACCTACTAAGTGTTGTAGGGCACCTGAAACTCGCTGTGCTTCCTGGGAAGTTTCTTGTGCAGTGAGTTCTACTGATTGCATTACGTGAGCGACGGCGCGGGAGGTTTCAGTTTGTTCCACAGTGTCGCTGGTAATAGAGCGCACAAGAATATCAATACGATTCGCCACTTGAATAATGTTTTCAAGCGATCGCTTGGCTTCTTCTGCCAATTTTGTCCCTTTAATTACTTGTTGTGTGCCTTCTTCCATCGCGGTCATTACAGAGCCTGTTTCGCTTTGGATTTGCATCACAATTTGTTCAATTTCCTTGAGGGATTTAGCAGATTTATCTGCTAACTGGCGCACTTCGTCTGCTACGATCGCAAACCCCCGTCCAGCTTCTCCCGCTCTTGCCGCCTCAATACTAGCATTGAGTGCTAATAAGTTGGTTCTGGAAGCAATCTGCGAAATCAACGCCACAATTTTCGAAATTTCTTGAGAAGATTCCGCCAGGCGCTTCACTTTGCGAGTGGTTTCGGCAACGGTTTCTCGAATTTCTAAAATACCTGCCACGGTATTTTCTACTGCTTCACCACCTTTGAGAGCGATCGTACTAGCATCACGAGCAACGGTTTCAGCTTCCCGCGCCGCTTCTGCTACCCGTTGAATCGAGTCGGTCATCACCTGTACAGAATTCAGTGTGACTGCTAACTCTTCTGCTTGGCGTAAAGCATCACTAGATAAGGCTCTAGCAAAGGTTTCAGAGTTGGTTGCACCTTTTGTTACATCCTTCGCTGCTACTTTTACCTGTTGTACAATATCCCGCAGGTTTTGAATTGTCAGGTTAAAAGCGTCGGCTACGGCTCCTAATACGTCGGCTGTCACTTCAGCTTGGACTGTTAAATCGCCTCTAGCAGCCCCTTCCACATCGTCCAAAAGGCGAATCACCTGCCGTTGCAGGTTTTCCTTAGCTTCCTCTTGTTCATCGGCTTTCCGTTGGGCTTCACTTGTCGTTGTGAAAATTACCCGCGCCATTTCATTAAAGCCAGCGGCTAAATGCCCCAATTCATCTTCGGAAAACACGGTGGCTTGAGCATTCAAATTTCCTTGGCGTACAGCTTCAAACTGAGCTTGCAAATCGTTGGTTGTGCGCCGAATCTGTTTGAGTGCAAAATTCCCCATGAAGCCTGCGGTTGTAAAACCTGCAATTCCGGCAGCTAGAGACATTGCCCAACCCGTATTTCGTACTGATTCACGTTGTTGGGCTGGCGAAAATGTGGTGGCAACGAAGCTAACTGTAGCCACAACCAGCGCCGAGACAATGCCCACACTTCCAGCGATTAACCATTGTTTCCGTTCTATGGAGGCATTCTCTAATGGTGCTAACCAGCCTTGCTCGACGCTAACGTTGGGTTCTAGTTTCGAGACATCTGTTTGACTAAAAACTGGAACTCCTTCATGGGAACCAGTCATCGAGAATAGTTCTTCTTCGCGATCGGCTGCATTGCTTCCAGAAGTATCCGTGCTTGGAGAGCGTCCACTGCCACTAGTTTCTGGTGGAGCAGAATACATTGCGGCATCACCGAAGTTGGAATCTTCTTCGATCAGGTCAAATCCTGGAATGTTTCCTAAATCATCAAATTCTTCAAAATCATCTAAAAAATCAATATTGCTTTTAGAATTTTCTCCATTCAATATAGTGCTTGATTCTTCATAAGAACTTATACCATCTGAGCCAAAAGCAGACTCAAATGCTGCCATATCAAAATTTTCATCATCAAAGCTATTTTTGCTGATAATTTCACTTGATTTTATCTGCTTTTCTTCCAGAGGTTTATCGCTCTTAAAAGATGAATAATCAGATAATTCTGGCTGAAATTCTTGCTCTGTTTCCAAATCTTGTGACTTCAACCAATCATGCGCTTCGGTTTCAGGTAAATCGTATTTACTGTTGTTATTTGTAGTTGTCGAACTATTTCTAGATTCTTCTTCAACAACAATAAGTAAAGTCTCGTCTCCAAAATTAGATTTTTTATATTCTAAATTCCCCGTCATCTCTGGAGGCTTTGGCTTACTCAACAAATCAGGGAAATTATCGCTACTACTAGTTTGTGAATTAGAAGACGAAGAGTTATTATTGTCAATAGCTGAATTTCCTAGATCGGAATTTATCTCATTATCTGAAAACTGACTATTTACTACTGATTCTTCATGGCTCTCTTCTGACATATCTTCCTGCCAAAAAGCAGGCAATTCTAATTCTGTTTTTTCCTCATAGTTGCTGCTATTTAAATCTTGTTCTTCTGATTCTTCATCCAAAGCAAAAGGATCGTCACCAAAAGCTATAGAAGAATCTGATATTTTTCCCGTTCCAATACTATCTTCTGTGGGAATGTCAAATGGACTATTTGAAGATAGTTCTTTAACCCCATCCACAGTTTCTTGATGCTCTCCAAAAAAGTTCAAATCAAGATTATTACTGTCAAAATCTTCACTAACGCCCAAATCTTCTAATTCTGGTTCGCTATATGCCAGTAGATCGGGCATTTCTGAGGAATTTATTTGCTCTTGACTTCCTGATGTATCAATCTGTCCACCGAATGACTGTAAATATTGATTGATATTCTCAATTCCACTATTGGCAAAACCAATAATTTCTTGATCGTTAGTCAAGCCTAATACCTGTTGATATTCTTCTTTTGCGACATCATACTGCTGCAAAACATAGTAGATGTGACCCCTTAACAAATGGGTGTTCGGGTCATTTGGTAGATTTTGCACCACTTGATCGACTAAAGTGGCGGCAACCTCATAATTCCTTTGAACATAGGCGGTCATCGCCTGTTGATATGTTGGCTCGTAATTATCAATACTTGCTGCCATTTCCTCCTCCAATTTCATCCTGCCCACCTAGCACTTCGTACAATTGCCATTTGATCGAGCAGTCTTAGACACTGATTCTTTTTAGCACTTAGTAACCACTCTCCACGTAAAAAGGGAACCATAGTATCTGGAACGCTAGTTGGTGGCATGAGATTCTGGACATCCAACCAGTCCATACCACCGATTTCCTCTACTGCTAAACCCACTATTGTGTCTTGCTCTTCGATGGCAATCACCGAAATTTCCGCTCTATCCGTGTTTAATGCACTTGCTTCTCCCAGAAATTGACCCAAATCAGCCACCCAAATAACTCGACCTCGTAAATTTAGAGTACCCAAAAGTAAAGGAGAAGCATTAGGAATCGGGGTGATTCTATCAGGACTTAGTTCAATTACCTCCCGAATGCCAGTTGCTTGTAGTGCAAACTCCTGATGCGAGGGAATGTAAAACCTCAAATGTAACTCACCTTCAGGACTTTCTACTTGTAATTCGGGTCGGAAGTGGTCTTGACCGCTACCACTTAAAAAGTCCGGTTTGCTGACCATATTGCTTTTATCCTTATCCTCGCAGCAGTTGTTTGACTGTTCCTACCAACTCGGTTGGTTGAAACGGTTTAGCTATGTAGGCATCTGCACCTTGTTTCATGCCCCAGTAGCGATCGAATTCTTCGCCTTTGGAAGAACACATCACCACAGGGACATTTTGGGTTTTGGGATCGGATTTTAACCGCCGACAAACTTCGTAGCCGTTCATCCGGGGCATGACAATATCCAACACCACTAAATCGGGAGGTGCTACTTGAATTGCCTCCAATGCTTCTAATCCATCACTGGCATGGGTTACTGTTAAGCCAGTGGCTTTCAGGAGGTCTGTAATCATCTCCCTTTGCGCGATACTGTCTTCCACAATCAGAACTGTACTCATAAATGTCTATTTACCTCCTGATGTAGACGTTCCTATTTGGAACATTCCCCGATTCCTCCGCAAGTATTAACTGTATAAATTAATTGTATGTTCTCGCTATTTTCCTGGAGATTGACGTTTCACGAAGTTGGCTGACTCTGTGATAACATCTTTTAACCGATCTTTTAGTAGATCAACAAATCTTATGAGTGCTGTTAGCGGTAGCGGGGCGTTTAGCCCGTGCTGAGTCGGCACGAAATAACCAATGCCCAATTCCCAATTCCCCATTCCCAATTTTCATTAATTGTTGAGATATTTCTCTACAAGCATGAGTAATTCAATGTCTGTAAATGGTTTTGTTAAATAATCTGTTGCCCCGACCATACTAGCTTTGACTCGATCGATAAATCCATCTTTACCAGTAAGCATGATAATTGGTGTGAGCCGAAATGCTGTGGAATGTCGCAGCATGGCGCAAACCTCGTACCCCTCCAATTCCAACATGGCGATGTCGCACAAAATTAAATCAGGTTTGAGTTGAAAAACCAGACTCAGTGCCTCTAAGGGATTAGTAAGAACGATCGCTTCATAGCCTTGTGGTTGTAAGATCGAATTTATAGTCTCACCGATGGCGATCGCATCGTCAATACATACTATCCGCCTCTTGTGTTTTGCCTTCAATTCATAGTTGTCAGTTTGAGTATCTGTTTTAGTTGTGACTGAATATACTAGTTGTAGCCAACTCTGTTGTACATAAGGATATATTGCCTTAGCAACAGTTAAAATATCTCGGTTGAGATAGCGAGCCAGTTGACGCAAGGATGTTTTACCATCAGCCCAATGTTGTAATTTCTCGACCGTTGCTTCTGGTAGCGAGGATTGTAGCTGAATTTTGTCAGATAGCACTGGTAATTGTTCAGGAGACTGAATGTGTGGATAGAGTTCCTTCCACTCTTGCACCTGCTTTGTAATTTTTGTCACAAATGGAGCAATCTCGAAAGTGTTTAATTGTGGGGCGAGGGGCGCACCCTGATGGAAAATAAAATTACCTTGATGTAAACTCAGCAAATCAAAGAGAGTTTCATGCACTAAGCCGTGAATGATACTACCAGCTATTTTGGGGTTAATAATATTCCGCTCCAAAAGTGCCCAAATATAGGCATACTCTGGCGCATCAGTTGGGGGTAGAGAGGCAATTTGTTTGTCTGTGAGTCGCATCTCGACTCGATAATGACGTAAATAATCGTTAATTCTGGATAAACTACTCTCACCTTCCTGGCAATAAATAATTTGACCATTGAGGAAAAAGACGAACCAAGACTGGTGTTTGGGGTGATTAATATTTGTTCCCTCTCCACTCAGCTTGTTGTTATGGTGATAGCCAGTAGCTCTCACCCAAAGTTGCCCAGTTCGCTGTCCTAACTCAATCAATTGCAGGATACTGCAAATATCAATTTCATTTAAATTTCCCTGCATTTACCTAAAAAGTACTCCTCGTAATGGCGTTAATATTATTTTTGAGTTGTGCCCTGCAATTTTTCCATTTACCGTGCAGGTTATTTCAGTATTGATTATGGAGTATTGGCAAGATTTTTACCCTGTTCCTTGTTGCCATTAGGGAATAGATTCAACTATAAAGCTTAATCTTTCGTCACACACTTTGACAAAGCTAGTGTTAACACGGAAGTCATCATCACTGTCATCAGTACAAAATATAAAGGCGTGACTAGCTCGCTTTTATAAGTATCAAGACGCAACATATCGCGTCTATAGTTTTGTCTGTCTTGTTCTCCTAAACTTTGGTTTAGTGAGACAAGTTAACAGAATTATTTAAGGTATATCCCAAAACACTAATTTTGAGTGCATCAATAAAGGACTAACGGTGTGCTGTATTTAGCAGAAGTACAAAAACAGAAAGGTGGTTTACTTAGTGGCAGTGGCAAAACTGAACTGAAATTGCTAGCCTGTCAACGAACTGACCAGAATTGGAATACTGTGTCAGAAGAAGTAATTGCTGCTGAGGACGCAAGCAAATTAAATGATGGCGCTTTGGTATTGGTTGAACTGAATCCGAATCGTCAAGTGCAGCGAATTCAAGAAGCAGGGCGGCCACTAGTCAACATTTTGCAGAATTTTTCCCGCCAATTGGAGAAATTTAAGCTCAAGGAAGATGAAATCGATCAGTGGAAACAGTCGTTAACATTTCAGGCGCAAGAGTTAAATCGCCGTGAAATGGATATGGAAGTCCGCTCAGAACAGTTGCAAAATATGGAAGAGGAGTTGCAACAACTGGAGCAGCAAAAACAAGAAGTTGACACATCCCGCCAGGAAATCGAACGGCTACAAACAGAAGTTGAACGCAACCGCCTAGAATTGGAAGGCGCTTGGGAACATTTGCGGGGTGAGCAGCGCCGTCTAGAGGAACATCAAGCGGATTTTAAACAGGGAACGGTTTTGGATGAGGAGCAAAGCCGGGTAATGAGTGAGTTACTCGATCGCTTATCTAGTCGTGTTGCTCCCACAGAAACAGTCAGAGAACACCTGCATAAGGCTTTTGAATTGGTCGAAAAGCAGCAAGCGACTCTTACCCCACACTGGGAAAAATTGGAAGAACAAAAAACTGCGATCGCACAACAACAAGAAGAAGCCGAGCGGTTGTCACAAACATTTAGCGATCGCCAAAATGCATTGCAAGAAGCACAAAATTCTCTAGTCCAGCAAACAGCACAATTACAGATAAATACAGCTGACCTGACTAGCAAGCAAGAGTATGCTCGGATAATTAAAGAGCAGTTACG
The DNA here is from genome assembly GCF_034530675.2 of Nostoc sp. DedVER02. NCBI lineage: Bacteria > Bacillati > Cyanobacteriota > Cyanophyceae > Nostocales > Nostocaceae > Nostoc > Nostoc sp. DedVER02. Next base: position 469,858 of record NZ_JAVRCP020000001.1, on the reverse strand, counting down.
AAATGCGGAAGAGTTATATCAACAAATTCACTCTTTAGCTGCAACGTCTGGTGATGTAGTTCTCGGTCAGCAAGCTAATGTGGAAGCTTTGGATAAAATGCCTTTAGAAGAACTACAAAAGATAGTCAATGACTTGCAGCATAAGCTGGAAATAGATGCTACCTTTGTTCACGATCAAGAGCAAGAACTGAAATATAAACAAGAAGCTATAGAAGAACTGCAAAATAAATTAAGCCAAGCATCTGACCAGGATCATATCAATTTGGAACTGGAATTAACAGATGAAAAAGACCTTTATCAGATGCTAAACTCCAGTTTGGTGGGACAACGCCGCAATATGTTACAGCATCAGAAGTTTCTCAAGCAACACCAAGCTGTACTGCTACGGCGACAAGGACATACTGTTGTTGAGGAAGAAGAGGGTAATAAAGTTAATTTAGAGCCAGTTCTGTTACAAATTGAAACCCAGCGACAACAATATTCGCAGGAAATCCAAAAGCTAGAGCGTGAAATCGATCAAATCCGTTCTGGTATTGAGCTAAATCAGGGAATGATTGACAATCAAACCCACGATTTGGATGAAAAACGCCAAGAACTGAAAGCAATTGAAGAAAACTTGCTATCTATACGAAGAACAACTGCTGAATCTTGTGGTCGAGTGAATCTTTATCAAGAAGCACTCCAACCAATTCAGGATTCTCTCGATGGCTTACGGCAAAAGCTGCAAGGAATTGGAGAATCTTTGGATCAATTCCAGGAAACTGGCGATTCTCAAGTCCAAGCGATCGCCCAGTTGCGACAAACTATCCAGAGTTTAATGCCTCAGCCAGAATTATTAGCGTCTTAACAAGTTAGGAGTTAGAAGTGGTGAGTTATAAATTTAAGAAACTTGATAACTCAAATCTCAACATCGCAAACTAAAAACTCATAAATTTTAATTCCTAACTCATAACTTTTAACTCCTAACTATTTCAAATAAATCCAGTCGCCTTCTACTTGAGCGATCGCACCCCCAGAAAATGGATCGGTTTGCGATCGATTTGGCGCTATAATTAAAGCCGTTAATTTTTCGATGTGTTCAAAACTGGGTGCATCAGTCAGTATTTGCTGCAATACCTGACGCATCACCCGACGTTGCAGTGCCAATGGTGCTTTCTGCAATACCTTACGATTTAACCTCAAGGGTACAAGAGGAGTAAAGAAATCTTCTTGATCCCCAATGCCCATTGCTCTTTCCCGCAACTCCTGGGCAGCTTTTTCTAAATATTCCACTTCTGCTTGAAGAAGTTCGGCTGTTTGGGCTAAGGCTGATTCGACTTGAGGATTAAAATTTTCCCGCAAATATGGTATTAATTCTTGGCGAATGCGGTTTCGGGCATATTGCAAATCTTGATTGGTGGAATCTTCCCAAATTGGTAATTTAAATTCTTGACAAAATTGCTCTGTTTGTGACCGAGTAATTTCTAAAAGTGGACGCACTAGCATAATGCCTGTAGTTAGGGAACGTTGCCAAGTCAGGGCTTGCAAACCATCAGCACCAGTACCGCGGATTAAATTGTAGAGGAGAGTTTCGGCGCGATCGCTAGCGGTGTGTCCTGTAACTATATATTGATAATTATTTGTCTGAGCGATCGCACTTAAAGCTTGATAGCGCCAATCGCGTGCAGCAGCTTCACTATTTATAGATTCCTTCGCTGTTTCTAAATAAAAAGATGTATCCCAAGTTTTAGCTAAGTTTTCGACGTGATGAGCATTAGCTTCGGAGTCAGAACGCCAGCGATGATCGCAGTGAGCAATACCTAAATTCCATCCCCATTTGGATTGTAAATCTAAAAGTAATTTTATTAAACACAGAGAATCTTGTCCGCCGGAGACAGCAATTAATAGACGCTGGTTGCGCTCAAATAAGTGGCGCGATCGGATGGTGCGATGTATTTTTGCATGTAGATGAGTCCATACCATTTTGGTTTTTTACCGCCGACGGACAGAGTTAACAATTAAAAATTAAAAACAATTTCAGACGAGGATTTAAACCCTTTTATTTACAATAATTGTCTTTCGTATCATGTGGAGCAACAGTTATGATTTGGGTATTAATTTTCACCTTGGTTAAGTTGCTGGCGAAGATCGTCCAAGGGAGAGCTTTCTTGATTGATATCTAAGCGATTATTTTCCTGTTTTTCTTCAATTTCAACTTCATCAGGGCAAAATTCTAAGCGGACTCTAATTTTGCCTGTCCGCCATTGTTTTCCAGGTATTAAAACATAACATTCAAATCCTTCATCAAATATTCTTGAACCTGATGATGTACAGTGTTTTACCCAAAATCTTTTTATTTCTTTTAAAAGCTGAAAGATTATTTGAGTGCGAGGTAGATTTTCAAACGGTTCTTGATGAAAATGCACAACATCTTTTTCAGGATTTAGATGCTCCCATTCATCCTTCATAAATTTTGCTCCTGCAACTAAGTCTATAGTTCCCAAGAGAGACAAATTAATTGCAACTATTCATAGTTTTTGAATTTGACTTGCAGCTATAACTTCTTTAACCGTTAGTTCTAGTTCAGGAAAAGTAGTAGAGATAATGCGGTCACTACCCGTAAACTTTTGGATTTGATATTTACCTTTAACCAATTGATAAACAAAAACCGTGGGAAGTTTGGGATTACCGAGATAAGCCCGACTAGCAATTGCTAGATAATCCACAATCCAAAACTCAGGGATACCTAGCCTCTGATACTCATCTAATTTGTCAACGTAATCATCATCCCAGTTTGTTGAAGTAACTTCTACAGCAAGTTGAATTGGCTCAATCAGTGCCCCGTAAGCTAGAACATTGCTATTCCATTGTGATGCACTAACTACGCTCACATCTGGATTTCTACCTCGTTCTTCCCCAACATCAGTAAACGTTTTGACAATTACATCTTTGTCAGCAATATAGTCAAGTTCTAAGCGTCTAATTTCATCATTGAAGGCAAGCATTAAAAACCTTGCCACATTCTTATGCGCTCTAGTTGCCTCCACTTGTATAATTTCTCCATTTAACAGTTCATAAATGCCAGAACCATCAGGGTATTGCTCTAAAAACTCTTCAAAACTTAATTTCTTAACTGGAGTTTGAACCATATTGTTCACCTGCTCAACAATGCTTATAACTATTTGTAATTGATAATTAAATTATCAATTACAAATAATTTTATTTTTCTATTTGTTTAAGCTTTTCAAAAATCTCATCAAGTGGTGATTCCGATTCATCAGGACAAAATTCTAAAGCAAGTCTAACTTTTCCTTTTTTCCATCCTTGAGTACTAAATTGCAAAACTTCACAATTTAATCCTTGGGTATACAAATTTACTTCATCCGTCTCCTCGGCTCCAATATATTCCTTAATTGCGGTAATCAAATCACGGACTTTAAAAGTTTTAGCAATATCTAATTTATTGAATGTGTCTGGTGCTATAGACACAACTTCATCGTGATTAAGTCTTTCAAATCCATCTTTCATAAAAATGTCCTATCACTAAATTTATATTTTCCAGTGATATAACAGTTCATCCGAAATAATTCCCAAGAGATAATAGTAAATTTAAATCTGCTCCTTTCTCCCTCTCCGTTGCTGGAGAGGGTTAGGGGTGAGGTTATTAAAAGAACCAGCCGTAAGAATGCAAACCTTTACCCAAAAGATTCACACCGAGATAGCAAATCCAAACAACAACAAAGCCAGTGGCAGCTAAAATGGCGGGACGACGGCCTTGCCAACCGCGAGTGATTCGGGCGTGCAGGTAGGCGGCGAATACTAACCAGGTGATTAATGCCCAAGTTTCTTTAGGGTCCCAACTCCAGTAAGAACCCCAAGCTTCGTTAGCCCAAACGCCACCAGCAATAATGCCAATTGTTAGTAGGGGAAATCCAAGTCCGATGATGCGATAGCTGATGTTATCGAGGGTTTCGGCAAGGCTAAGGCGCTGGGGTGAAAGGGGTTCGGCAGATGCTACGGCTTGAGACTCAGGGGTAGTTACTAAATTCAAAACAGCAGTGTTACCGTTACCGTTGCCGTTGCTACTAGTTTCAAAACGAGCAAAACCGTTATTTTCGGCAGAAGGGGCTGCTGGTTGAGAAATTAGTTCGGCTGCTTTGTGCAAGCGGTAGCCGTTGCTGCGATAGCCACCATTGCCTACAGAACTACCTTGTAGCTGGATGTTTTGACCGCGAGTGACAATCAGAAAAGCGATCGCTAATAACGCACCCACCATTAAAGCAGAATAACTCAACATCATGACGCTGACATGCATCATCAACCAATTTGATTTCAATGCAGGTACTAGAGGTTCTGATGCTTGCATTTGGGATGGTAATGTCAGCGTCGCAAAAGCAGCGATCAACATTGCTACTGGAGATGTAACAACTCCTACTAAGCGGCTACGGCTACTACTTTCAGCAATTAGATGGACGGTGGTAATTCCCCAAGTTAAGAAAAATAAAGATTCATAGAGATTACTTAAGGGAAAGTAACCAGCTTCTATCCATCTTGCTCCTAGTAGAGTTGCCATACACAAATTAGCGATCGCCATCCCAGCTGTCCCCAAAGCGGCTAGATAAGGCAGATTCGGAAAAGCCGCTCCTCCCCAATACACGAGCATTGTTAGGAATAATATGGCAAAGGAGCCATTGTCCAGCCAGTTCTGGAGTACAACCAGATTCATAATGTCTTCTCTCCGTGGATGATTTCAAATATAGATTCTGACTGTTCTGATCCTATATGTTTACAAGGTTATGGGATAGGGGGATTGGGAATTGGGGACTGGGGATTGGGGACTGGGAATTAATTATTTCCCCCCTGCTCCCTGCTCCCTGCCCCCCTGCCCTCTCATCTAGAAGAGTTACTATTATTGCTTTGTGGGCTAGGCAAGGGAGTCGTGTTACTGACTTTTTTGAGTGCTATAAAAATGTCGTAGAGGTTACTACGACTGTCGCTGACGGCAGATGTCATTCCAATTGAGCGCGTTGCAGCTAGCAAAGTTTGTTGATTGGGAATTAGAGTTGGTAAAGGGAAATTTTTCACAGTTCTTTCCACATCCAGGAAAAATTGACCATTTGTTGGATTTGGTTCTGTAGGAACTGTTTGTTGGAAGGGGATCGTGCTAGCTAGTGTGTTATTCGGTTTGGGAACAATTTTATCAGTGATGGGAGCGCCCACTACTAAAAAGGCTACATCTCCATCTAACCAGCCGTGGGTGGCGGTTAAAGTACCATAAGGTGAAATCCAGTTAACAACGGGTTGTCCTGCAACTGTCGCAGGTTGAACTTGGAACTGGTATTGATTTCTCATTACATCATCCAGTTGTTTTATGGCTGTCTCAGCTGAATTGCGGAGGCTTTGCCCGTTGTAGGCATCGCTGGCCTGCACCATAAATACTAAACCTGAACGAAAATTGTCTGGTGAACCTTCTTTTGGAGTACTAGGAATCACTGACAAGGAAAACTCACCTTTCATCCAACTGAGCAAATCCTTATCTAAATCAAGGGTGGTAAGAGATTTTATCCCACCTCTGAGTTGTTCTGGCGCGATCGGTGAAAGAGGATTTCCTTGAGATGTTAAAACGTAATCTCCCCACAACCTTTGTAAGTTTCCTCCCGAAAGCATCATTAATGTTTCTGCGGGTACGCGACTTTGCATTTTCCCAGCTTTATTTTCTACCGCTAGCACCCGTTGACTATTAGGGTTTAGCCAAGAAACGCCCTTAAAGCGGATTCCTTCTGCCTCTAAAGTCATTGTCCCTGCTAAACCTTGGTTATTTTGCAGTTGTGCCAAAACTTGAGCAGGTAAAGGGCGGTTTGGAGAAGCTGCGGCTATTTTGGCTGCTGTTGGCACATTGACATAAAACTGGCCAAAGCGTTGGTTATTGGCAATTTTCGGAAAATTATCGGCAAAACCCCCTATTGTGGCTAGGGATGTTTGATTTTTGTAAGCATCGATCGCTCGTTCTGTAGCTTTAGGACTATCAGTTATGACTAAAAAATGCCTATCTAGTAATGCTGCTGAGAAGTTCTCCCCTGCTTGCCCCTCACTTTGTTTAATGGCGATCCCTTGATAAATACGGTCAATCCATTTGCCTTGTTTAAGGGTTTTAGGTTGTGCCAAAATGTTTTTGGCGATTTCTGGATTTCTCACTGGCAATACCATCACCATCGACTGCTGATCGCTGCCAGCATCTTCATTGGTGGTAACTGGTTTGGGTACAGCTTTATTTGCTGTTGCTGGGGCAAGAATTGCGATCGTAACGTCATTGCCTACCCAAGGTGCGATATCTTTCTGGAAGTCATAACCATTATTAGTGAGAAAGCGATCACGCAATTCTACTAAATTTTTGTCCAATTCTGCTTGGGTTTCTTTTGTCCCAAACTGCCGCAATTTCTGCCACTGCTGGGGATCTGTTGTCAGAGAAACCGCAAACAAGGCATCACCAGGAATAATATTTGCACCTACAAGCAAATCACTGGAAGAGATTTGTCTCTGGCTTAATAACCAGTATGCTATACTCCCCGCACCAATCAATAGCCCAGCAGCCGAGAGCATCAGCACCAGAGACGGTTTCTTTTTTTTCTTCATCGGAACAGACACAAGACGCGGTGCCATCGAAACCTATACCTTATACTTGCAAACTTATTACTTGCTTGATTAGTCAAGTACACCAACTGGTTTAACCATTTTTTAGGGCAGCTAATTACATTAAATTTTTCTAACCTAGATGCTGATGATACTTTAGTAATCAACTTGCCTTAGTCTTTCAAAAACTGTGTTTTTGACTCAGTTACCATTTTTAACACGCTTTGTTGAATTTCGTAGGACGTTTCCCTAAGATTAATGTCTCAGTCGGAAAATTCCGGCAAGTAAATCTGTGATTCCAAGCAATTCGAGAATATAACTAACTACACAAAGCTGCAAGTCAATCTCAGCTACTTGTTTTGCTCAGTAGCGATCGCCACTAGAAAGGGTGGGTACGCGATGCCTGCGGCGGGCTGCGCCTACGCACCACATTAAAATTACAGTATTTTTTGTTTCAATGTTGTAGCAAAGCTTTATTGCCTACTTATACTTGCAACTCAAACCCAGGTAATATATCTTCTCCAGAAATAATTGCTGGAATTTGCACAACTTCTACAGCTTGCAAAAGTCGATAAATTTCAACTTGACGATCTTGAGGATTAATCAGCCAACCTAAACGCAGACCATTTTTAATATATTCCTGCATTTTTTCTTGAATTGATGCCAGCCGATCTGTCTCTGAACGCAATTCAATCAAAAAGTCGGGTACAAGTGGCGGGAATTTTTTTCGTTGTTCTGGTGTTAAAGCTTCCCAGCGCTCCAATTTTACCCAAGCAGCATCAGGAGAACGTTTTGCACCGTTGGGAAGTATAAAGATAGTTGAAGAACTAAAAACTTTTCCTAATTTAGCTTGACGATTCCAAATTTCTAAATCAGTAATCAGTCCAGCCTCTTGATTTCCGCTTTCTCCCCCTACTGGTGGCATAATTATTAATTCTCCGGCTGCATTCATTTCTAGGCTTAAATCACCATTGGCAATACATAATTGATAAAATTGCTCATCGGTTAAATGAGCAATTGGTTCTAGATTTAAAACAACAGTATTCATTAAATCTTTCCTCGTGCCTTTATTGCTAAAATTCAGTAGGAAATTCTTGCTTGTTGGAAGATTTGTTGAGGTGTAATTTGTAACCCTTCAAATAATGAATCTTCTAAACTATCAGTACCGCGTTTAGTTTGAGGAAGAATATCAGAATAAAAAATAGTAACAGTTTTTGCTCTAGGATCAATAATCCAAACTCGTTGAACTTTAGCTTTTAAATAATCAATGGCTTTTTCGGTCATTTCTCCGAAAGTTTGACCAGGAGAGATAATTTCAATGACTAATTCAGGTACAACAGGACAAGCCTCATCTTGCAACCAATCAGCAGCAAGACGGTTATAAGAAATATATGTCAAATCTGGCACAGGAACCCAGTCTTGTTGATTTCGTGTTAGCTTAATTGCCCATTCAATTACAACCCGCCCCTTTCCTTGTGCCCATGCAGACAATAGTAGAAATAATGCACCTGCGATCGAACTATGAAAAAATTTTGGTGCCATTTCATCATTTTTGAATTTAGGAACAGCTTCTCCATCAATGAGTTCGTAGGTGATATCTTCTTCGGGAAGTGCAAGAAATTCTTCCAGGCTGAGTTGGGTTTTAAGTTGAATCATAGTTGAGCTTGGGAAATTTACTAGCAGATGCGATCGCTACAATATTCAACCTTCCTTTGATAATTTAATTGTACGATTTCAGCTACTTGGTTTTGCTCAGTTGCGATCGCAGGCTTTTACTGATTTTGAGACTTTAATTGCATAGCTCCCAAATATTTAGTTAAATAAGGCGAAAAAACTTCATAAATTAGGGTTAGTGGCTGTCCATGATGCCAAAACAAATAATGGCGACCCCAAAAAGGCCCAGTTACTCCAAAGCCAGACTCTAGCGCCGATGAGTCACCATAATATATCCCTCGAACATCCCGATACAATTCTGTGCGGAGACGAGCTAAACTCGCCCAAATTGGTAATGAACGATTTTGCAAATACTCATCTACATGACTAGCTTCCCACCAGGAGGTAGCATAAGCTAATCGTTGACCAGAAGCAGTCCGCAGCCATACTTGTCGCCGTAGTCGCGGCCCTGGGACAACTTGAATTAAATCAGGTGCAGCATCCAAGTCCATGCCAATCAATGACATATCAATGACATCTACTTCTACAGGCTCACCTGTAAGCAATTCTAGATGACGTGTTGGAGAGCCGTCACCCAAAATCATTAGCTGCCAAGCCGGTGCTAGCTGAGTATGAGGTAAACTTTTTTGAATTACTTCCTCCCCTCCTTGCCAAATCGGAGTGAGGCGATGCCAAGCTGCTGGCTGTGTTAAGTTGTTTGTTGGCGTAAAAGTAATACTCAAGGCTTTTTACAAAACTTTACATATCTCTATAAAAGCATAAAAAACTATAGAGTCATTTGTCATTTGTCATTTGTCATTTGTCCTCTGTTACAAATGTCTGATGCCTGTGCAAGCCACAAAGGGTTTAATCTCACAATAGATTTTGTGCTTTGTCCTTTGACCAATGACCAATGACTAATGACCCTCAAGATTTAAGGGTCAACAGTCTCAGGTCTTTTGACCATTGACTATTGACCCTTGAGTAATCAACAAAATATGCGGATGGCGAGACTCGAACTCGCAAGGCAAAGCCACACGCACCTCAAGCGTGCGCGTATACCAATTCCGCCACATCCGCACGGGTTGTCTAAAGATAGACTATAGCATAAGAAACTAATTATAGTAAGGTAATATCTAAAGTTATATTTCTCAAAAAAATAAATTTCCTCAAGGCTGTATCAGACTGACAGAAATTTAGCATCTGCACAAGTGATATTAAAAAGGGTAGAGCGACTGTGGGAGATGTGGTGCGTAGGCGCAGCCCGCCGCAGGCATCGCATACCCGCCATGAACCAGTGGCGATCGCGATCGCAAAAACCCAGTTTGGTAAGCTAGCCAAGACTTACAGCAGTAATGTTGTTAGTGTAGTAAAACCTGTAGAGGCAGTAAGCCTGCAATCTTGAATTTGCTTAGAGTCAGGGTGGCGAATCTCCTGTGATAATTTTAAATAATGCGGAAGCGTCGTTTCAAGTTGGATCGGGGAAAATGTCAATCTACTGGTAATGATATCGAAACTAAAAAATGAAGTTTGACAAAATATTAATTGCCAATCGGGGAGAAATCGCCCTTCGCATTCTCCGCGCCTGTGAAGAAATGGGAATTGCCACAGTCGCGGTTCACTCCACCGTTGACCGGAATGCTCTCCACGTCCAACTTGCTGATGAAGCGGTTTGCATTGGCGAACCTGCTAGCAGTAAAAGTTATTTGAATATTCCCAATATTATTGCTGCTGCCCTGACGCGCAATGCCACTGCCATTCATCCAGGCTATGGTTTTTTGGCAGAAAATGCCCGGTTTGCAGAAATTTGTGCCGACCATCATATTGCTTTTATCGGCCCAACTCCAGAATCTATCAAGCTGATGGGCGATAAATCCACTGCCAAAGAAACCATGCAAAAAGCTGGAGTCCCGACAGTGCCCGGTACTGAAGGGTTAGTAGAATCTGAGGACGATGGATTAAAATTCGCCAAAGATATCGGCTATCCAGTGATGATCAAAGCCACAGCAGGCGGTGGTGGGCGGGGTATGCGCTTAGTTCGTTCTGAAGATGAATTTGTCAAACTTTTCTTAGCAGCCCAAGGGGAAGCGGGAGCAGCTTTTGGGAATTCTGGCGTTTACATCGAAAAATTTATTGAACGTCCCCGCCACATCGAATTTCAAATTTTGGCGGATAACTACGGTAATGTCATCCACTTGGGCGAACGCGATTGCTCAATTCAGCGCCGGAACCAAAAACTACTAGAAGAAGCTCCCAGTCCGGCTATTGACCAAGACCTGCGTGAGAAAATGGGACAAGCTGCTGTCAAAGCTGCCCAATTCATTAGTTACAGTGGGGCGGGCACTATCGAGTTTCTTTTGGATAGATCCGGTAAATTCTACTTTATGGAAATGAACACCCGGATTCAAGTGGAACATCCTGTAACAGAGATGATTACGGGAATAGACCTAGTTGCCGAACAAATTCGGATTGCTCAAGGGGAAAGACTCAAGCTTACCCAAGACCAAGTAGTTTTGCGGGGTCATTCGATTGAATGCCGCATCAACGCTGAAGATCCAGATCATGACTTTCGCCCTTCTCCGGGAAGGATTAGTGGCTATCTTCCCCCTGGAGGCCCTGGTGTTCGGATTGATTCTCACGTTTACACAGATTACCAAATCCCACCTTATTACGATTCCTTAATTGGCAAGTTAATTGTTTGGGCCCCAGATCGAGCCACTGCTATTAACCGTATGAAACGCGCACTCCGGGAATGTGCCATCACTGGACTACCTACTACTATCGGATTCCATCAAAAAATTATGGAAACTCCACAGTTTTTGCAGGGTAATGTCTATACAAATTTTGTCCAGGAGATGAACGGGTAGGGGACTGGGGACTGGGGGCTGGGGACTGGGGACTGGGGACTGGGGGCTGGGAGCAGGGAGCAGGGGAGAAAGAGGTAATGTTATTCTTCCCAATGCCCAATTCCCAATTCCCAATACCCCATTCCCAATTTCCAATTCCCTAATTCACACGAGATGCCATAGTCAACAATCCTTGTTGACCTAGTAATATTTCTCGCAGCAGGCTAAAGATACCAACCCAAATAATAGGTGTAATATCCACTCCGCCTATAGGTTGTACCAGTTTTCGTAATGGGACTAAAAATGGTTCGGTAGGCCAAGCTATTAAATTGAAGGGAAAACGATTCAAATTCACTTGCGGATACCAAGTGAGAATGATCCGAAATATAAATAAAAATGTCATCACCCCTAATACAGGGCCAAGAATCCAAGCAGTCAGATCAACACCAGTCATCGGTTTAAGGTACTATCTATCTGTAAAGAAAGAAAACTTAGGCGAACGGCAAGCCGCGCTTTGCGAACGTTACAAAATTTGAAGCTTTGTAAAGCACTCTCATCATCATTTTAACCAAATGCTGCCACTTCCATCTTCAATCGAAAAGTAAACTCGCTCACAGCAATTACGAAGTTTGGCAGTTCAAAGTTAGAGGCTTCTCAAGAAAGTAATACACTATTAAAATTAGGATGAAGTGTGTAAAAAAAGGTTGAGAAGTATGACGCCTTCTTTAGCAAATTTTCTTTGGAGTCTGTTATGGGGTACTGCAATTGTTGTAATACCCGCTACAGTTGGTCTAATTTTCATTAGCCAAAAAGATAAAATTCAGCGTTCATAATGCTTATGAGAGTTAATTTAACTCTCATAACCGATTGTCTGTCAGCTATCTACATTTATTTCACCAAAAGCAGCGAAAACTGCGGCTGGTGGAAGTTGTAGATGACAGACATAGTGTTTTTACTTTTCGGCAAACAGCTTCAGAGCTTCTTTGTTAGAGGCTTTGAAGCTTCAATATTTATCGTGCCTAATTACAGTAGTGATTTTAATTGTGACTCGTTAACATAGATTTGATATTGGGAAAACAGCAATGATAAATTTTGGGCTGAACTCAGCCAGTTTTCTGGCTCAGGTAAATTTTGGGGCAAATTCAGCCAGTATTCTAGGAATTTTCCTGGCTGTGGCTGGGGCAGCACTGTATTTTCTCCGCACTGTGCGTCCAGAATTGTCACGAGATCAAGATATCTTTTTTGCGGCAGTTGGTTTGCTCTGCGGCTTCATTCTCGTGTTTCAAGGATGGCGGTTAGACCCAATTCTCCAATTTGGTCAACTGCTTTTAGTTGGCACAACTGTATTTTTTGCAGTTGAAAGTATTCGTCTGCGGAGTATAGCTACCCAGCAAGCAAAGCGTAACACTCCAATTGTGGATGATGAGCGAGAGGTAAGCAGAAACTATGAGTACAAGAATCGCAGAAACTATCAAGCTGAAATTGAAGACTTAGATCCATTGCCTTATGAAGACGAGGAGGAACGTCCCGTGCGTGCCCGGATTAGGGGTAGCAGGGATGAAATTTCCACTCGTGATAATTATTATGAGGAGCAACCCCCCCGTCGTTCTGAACGCCGCAACAGCAGCAGTAGCGAAAGACAGGCTCCAGCAGATAGAACGCGGCGGCGGACTTCTGGCCGTCCTGTGAATCGCCCTTCTGAAACCTCTGAAGATGAAAATTGGGGTTCTTCGTCTAGGCAAGTTGATGATTGGGAAAGTTCGGACGGGGAAGTTAGAAGACCTTCTCGCCGTAATAACAATGGCTCTCAACGTCCAGAAACCAGGGAAGATGATGTTGCTCCTAGACCAAGAAGGCGTCGTCCACCCACTGACTCGACTTCTCGAAGACCGCGCGAAGATGATGAGGCGATTCCAACTGATTATGTACCATACAACCCGATTGAAAAGCCAAATCAGGGGTCAGATAATTCGACCGATTTTGATGACGATGTTTAAAACAGTTGGCGTGGAAGTAGGTTTAAAGGCGACGGAAAACAGTTGAGGTGGAAAAATTTACGCCTACATTTTGGCTCCAAAGACCAATTCATTGGAGCCTGGTTTTTGGTTTAACGGGTTTGCTTGCATCTTGTAGTTATAACGATATTCCCATAGGGCCTACTTCTCTCAACAGTCGCTACACCGAGGAGCAACCTGCTTTGAGTGGAAATGGGCGCTTTTTAGCGTTTGTATCTAATCGGAATGGTAATCAGCAGCTACTGGTTTTCGATTTGGAGAGGCAACTCTTTATTAGCACACCTGGTATAAACCGAGCAGAGACAATTGCCGAAAGTCCTAGCTTGAGCTACACCGGGCGTTATATCGCTTATCTTACTAGCGACCAAGGTAGAGCAGTAGTGGCGCTTTACGATCGCGCTACGCAACAGTCGCAAATCGTCACACCAACTTATCGCGGCTGGATCAGAAAACCAAATATTAGCCCAGATGGACGTTACATTGTCTTTGAAACCGCTAGCCGTGGTCAGTGGGATATTGAAGTCCTAGACCGGGGGCCAAATATTGAGTTAGATATCCCTAATGGTGCAACCGTAGGATCACCACCTTAGAAGGCAGGGAGCAGGGAGCAGGGGGAGCAGGGGAAGACGAGGGAGAAGAATTAATAACCTATGCCCAATTCTCAATTCCCAATGCCCAATTCCCAATTTTCAATTCCCAATTCCCAATTCCCAATATATGAAACGTGTTTTTTTTATACCTGTATTTTTCTGCTTAAGTTTATTAACTGGGTGTTTTGGCTACCCTCGTATTTTGAGTTATCCCTTTGATCCGGGGGGTCGGAGTCTCAATAGTTTAGCGTCAGAATTAAACCCCCAAATTTCTGGGAGATACATTGTTTTTATTACTGACCGACGCGGTAGCCAAGATGTTTATATGTTTGATACGGTGACTCGTGATTTAGTTGATTTACCAGGTTTAAATTCCTTTGATGCGATCGCAAATCATCCTAGCGTTTCACAAGATGGTCGTTATATTGTGTTTGCGGCTAGCCGCCAGGGGCGATCGGCTATTTTTCTTTATGACCGAGAAACACGCCAATCACGAAACTTGACTAATAACCTCCAAGCTGAAGTCCGCAACCCTACAATTAGCGCTGATGGTAGTAGGATTGCTTTTGAATCCAGTAACAACGGGCAATGGGATGTTTTAGTATATGACCGGAATGGACAGCCGTTGAATATACCTCAAGAACCGCGTTGAAGAATGGGGATTGGGAATTGGGACTGGGGAATGGGGCCTGGGGACTGGGGAAGAATTCTTTTAATCACAATCCCTAATACCTAATCCCCAATCCCTAATACTCAATCCCTAATCCCTAGTCCCCAGTCCCTCTTCTTTCTGCACAGATTCAATGAGCGATCGCACTTGTTCTGTCCCTTCTGAAGGTTCAAATGATAGGGGAAACTTACCCCTGATAATCATCCGCAAACCGAGGGGTGCAAGACTGAGTAATCCTCTTAAATCCCGAAAATAATTACCGACTACTTGTAAACCAAATTGACGTTCATCAATCCAACCACCTTCTTTAACTAGATCCACCAATACTCTTCGATGACGAATTGAGCGACTATCGCTGACTTCTTTATGGGTAAGAATTTCTTGTTTAACTTTAGTGATTTGTTCTAATGGTGCAACTTCCATTGGACAAACTGAATCGCAGTACAAACAACGGGTGCAACCCCATACGCCTTTAGTACCTTCGTTGTAGCTTGCTAAACGATTGTCGGTGTCGCTATCGCGGGAGTCTGCTACCATCCGGTAAGCTTTGGCTAGGGCATGGGGGCCAACAAAGTCTGGGTTAACTTCACGGGCGTTGCATTCAGAATAACAAGCACCGCACATAATACAGTTACCAGTTTGATCGAGACGCGATCGCTCTTGTGGTGTTTGCAAAAATTCTCTTTCTGGTATTTGTCGTGCTGCTGTACTCACATAAGGAGCAACTGCCTCTAAATTATTCCAAAAACTGCTCATATCCACAACCAAATCTTTAATCACGGGCATATTGCCAAGAGGTGCGATCGTGATTTCAGGGATGGCATTTACTTTACTTTGGGATGATGGTATTTCTTGTAATCTAGCAAGTTCACTGCCAACATTTTCCTTGCAAGCTAAAGCCGAACGCCCATTAATTCGCATCGCACAGCTACCACAAATGGTATTACGGCAATTTTTGCGAAATGCCAACGTTCCATCTTGCTCCCACTTAATATGATTGAGGCAATCCAAGATTGTATTACCTGGTTCTGCCTCTACAAGATAAGTTTGCACAATAGGGGAGGAATCTTGTTGTTGTCGAATGACCTTAAAAATAACTTCCATGACTACTAACCAAAATTTTAAAATTGCTTCACCAGCCTTAACAATCATGACTCAAGGCTGGTAGTTGCGAAAAGTGAGCTATACTTTTTTTGCCCTCAATTCAAAACCTGGTGTTAATAGGCTGACGATTAAAGGCAACTGATTCTAGTTTAAGGATAACCATTAAAATTTTAGTTTTAGCAGTGTTGTAGGCAAAATTTGTGTCAAATTCTGAGATAAAACGCCAAAAATGTAATTGTAGCTTGACATTAAATTTAGCCGTTTGAGAATGTAAAGGAAAGGGGCTTTACTTAGAAAGGGACTCAGGTTGATCTTTGGACTAGCGATCGTATCCGAATTAAATGGTTTTCTAGTTAGCAACACGTCTTCATATCAACTTGAGTCAAGGAGTCCTTGCTGGAAAATTCTCCCTTTACTCCCGCTTAACGGAATTTTTTGATTATATAGAAGTGTAAAAGCAGATATTCAATATATAGTAGTCGCAATTAAGCGTTAGGTGTATGTTAAGAGATTTATTCTTCCCATAGACAGACGTACAAACTCCTCTGACCGCTTTTGAGCTTACGGTAATCAACCGATGAAAAATCATCACCACTTTCAAATAAAAGTCTCCTGTATCGGATAATCCTGGATAGGCAAGACTTTGAGATTTTTGTCTCCTCTCAATCCAGAAAATCTTGGATTTAACTCATTAGTCAAAACTGCTCATATAAATTAGATAAATTTTTATAATGCAATAAAGGGTTAGGAAAATCGTTACGACTTTTTGCAACCTTTAAGTCCAGAAATTTAAATAAAAATTTACCAGCAATTTTAATTCAAAATTAAACAACTATTTTGCTATTATTAGTCCATGCTAGTATTTAATATAAAATTACGAACTCACAAAACCAGAATCAATAGCCGTATCAGCGCGGCTACTACTGCTTTGTTGATTCGTAATGTAGAGACAAGATAATTCGCGTCTCTACTGGCAGAACAAAAGGGCATAAGCCTGTAGGACTCTATTGAAATACTATGCTGTCCTAAGCTTGAGAGGATGAGTAGAGAAAACTCTACCTGCTCATTAGCAGAAGGGCAAGTGCTGAAAGTGAAAAACCTGCAATTTATTGAGTCTACGACTTATTTGGAGTAGAACCAATCCCATTTGTAAAGGTGGCTGAAAGTTACACCGCTACAGTAGCGCCAAAAGAGAAAATAATTTTATTTCTGATGGCGAATAATGGTTAAAAGTGCCGTGAAATCAGCAAAATTAATTTCTTTGGCAACTATAACCTCTAATTGGTTGTGGACAACCATAATATGAAGTGCTTTTGTCTCCTATTGGCAGTTATTCACCCGTTACACTAGAGTCCTAAGTAGCTTTATGCATAAGCTAAAAAGCCAAATGCCAGCATAAGACTACATCGTTTATCAGCTTGGAGAGAGTAAGGAAAATTTGAGCATAATGACTGAAACTGCAACCGCGCCATTAACCGGAAAAGCACTACTTGCTAAAGTAAAAGAACTTTCCACTTTACCACGCCGAGAAAGAGCTAAACAGTGCGGCTATTACACTGTTACTAAGAATAACCAGGTTCGTGTCAATCTCACTGATTTTTATGACGCTTTGCTATCGGCTAGAGGAATTCCTCTAAGTCCAGAAGCACCTAAAGATGGTCGTGGTCGTGAACCGACATACCGGGTTAGCGTCCATCAAAATGGTCAAATTGTAATTGGTGCTACATATACCAAAGCAATGGGCTTAAAGTCTGGAGATGAGTTTGAAATCAGGCTGGGATACAAGCATATTCACTTGATTCAACTTGGTGAAAGTGATAAAAAACTAATCTCACCAGATATAGACTCTGACGAATCAGACGAAGATTTGGAAGACGAAGAATAAATTTGCTGATGGTAGGGATAAGTTTCAGATGATGATAACTTGTCCTTACACTGGCAGCAAACTGGTAAATCTATTGAGAAAAATTTTTCCAAGATAAAAAATACGATTAGACCCCTTGCAAAATTCACCAAATTTAGTAGATTCTTGATTAATCGGCAAGAAATCTATATTGCAAGAAGTCTATCGTGTTTTTTTTGGTAACTTTTTTTGAACCTTCGGTCAATGCATTACTAAAATTTATGCAAAATGCACCAGCACTAGTTATAGTGATGGCATTTTTCATTTTCTGGATAGTTTGCTGGTTGCCAGTAGCAACAGTATCAGCGATATTGCTCAATTGGCAACCCCCTAAACCTTTGCAGCCAGAGCAAAAGATGCCATTATTGGTGTCACTTTACTTATTAGCTCCCCTGATTCTGTGGGGAGTTAGTTGGCTTACCAATAAATCTTTTTCAGATTACGGCTTTGCTAGCAATATTTCAACTCTTAGTTCTTTAGCGCTAGGTTTTGGTTTGGGAGTGGTAAGCCTAGCGATTATATTTAGTGGGCAATTCGTGTTAGGTTGGTGTTCTTTTGAAAAGACGAATTTCAAGTTACTACTACCCATCTTGCTACCGATTTTCTTGATAGCGTTGTTAGTCGGTGGGATAGAAGAGTTAGTTTTTCGGGGTTTCCTATTCACTGAATTAGCGCAGGATTATCCAGTTTGGGTAGCAGCAGCAATTTCTAGCTTGATTTTTGCCTTGCTGCATCTAGTTTGGGAGCAACGTGAAACCGCACCCCAGATCCCTGGATTGTGGCTAATGGGAATGGTGCTGGTGTTGGCACGTTTTGCCGATCGCAATAATTTGGGTTTAGCTTGGGGATTACACGCGGGATGGGTATGGGCGATCGCAACCCTAGACACAGCAGAATTAATTACTTACACAGGTAAA
Source organism: Nostoc sp. DedVER02 (assembly GCF_034530675.2). Taxonomy (NCBI): domain Bacteria; kingdom Bacillati; phylum Cyanobacteriota; class Cyanophyceae; order Nostocales; family Nostocaceae; genus Nostoc; species Nostoc sp. DedVER02. The sequence goes on along the minus strand of NZ_JAVRCP020000001.1, from coordinate 451,551 downwards.
GCCTCTGACTGGTTCACAGGTAAGAATAAAAAACCCCTAGCTGGGTTGGCGGGAATTATTTGTGTACTGGGAACTGGAATAAGTATCTGGCTTTTATCTAAGTATTTTTAATTTCGTGACTCGATACAATTCTTTTTATACTAGTAAGCAATAAACCACAACTAAATTTTTTGTTGATACTTGTTTCCTCCTGCCTTTTTGTAAAAATAGGGCGGGCGAAATGCCCACCCTAAAAGAGATGATTAATTTTTGTGCGCTGGATATATCGTCCACTAGAGATTCGTTACCTAATTCCTAATACTTAACTTCCAAAACTAGGTATTAAACGCTTGAGGGCACGACTGGCAATGTCGCTATAGCGCAGTTCTGCACACACAATCTTACCCATAATTTTGGCACCGGAGGGATGCTTAACACCAACTTTGTACCCAAGGCCAGGAAAGCGATAGAATGCTCCAGCTAATTGTTGTGCCCAGGCCATCTCAGTACCACATTCTTCATTAATAGCTTCACTATATTTTTCTAAAGCGTTGATGTCACCCGAAAGGGAATCATTAATGGCTCCTGCTGCCATTAAACCGCTAAAAATTGAAGGACGAATGCCTTCTGCTGTCATGGGATAAACTACACAAGCAGCTTCACCAGCCAAAACTGCATTTTGGGTATGTAACTTTTGTTTTCCATTCCACAAGCAAAGGGGATAACCATGTTGCTTGCTAGTTTTAATATCTAGATTAAACGATCGCGCGTACTCATCTAAAATCTTCTTAAAATCCTGCGGTTCGCCACGGACAAATGTACCGACACCAATGGAATAACCATCCGCCTTCGGAAAGTTCCAAGCGTAGCCATTTTTCACCAAGCCCAACTCAACGTGAATTGTGGATTTGTCTTTTACAGTTGCAGGAACTTCTGCTTCCAAAGCTGCTGCTAAAAGACGTTTACGTTCTTTGAAGCCTAACCATTTTGCCATTGGCCCTTTAGCACCATCAGCCGCGATTAAGTAGCGACCTGTAATTGACCCATTGACTGTATTAACTTGCCAATAGTCACTTTTAAATTCAATACCAGTAACTTCAGATTTATCACGTAGTTCAGCCCCTTGCTTCTGTGCTTGCTGCACTAGGAAATGGTCAAAAATATCTCGTCTTACCATCCAGACTGGTTCTTCTGTGGCAATTTTTGCTTCCACGGGATCGCCCAATTTCCAGGTAAAGCGAAAGGAGTCAGCTTTTACAGAAATTGCTGGACTAAAATCAAAGTCAAACCATTGAGCGATCGCTGGGGATACACCACCACCACAAGGTTTATATCTTGGCAGGGCTTCTTTTTCTAACACTAATACTGAGCGACCCTGCTTGGCCAAATGATATGCAGCTGTTCCACCAGCTGGGCCAGCGCCGACGATGATGCAATCGTACATAAGGCTGAATCTTTGTTCCTGAATTAGTTAATTTTCTGTTGAGTAGGGGCAATTTATCATAATTCGTAATTCGTAATTCGTAATTCGTAATTAAATATGGGTTGATAGCCCCATTTTTATAAACGTCTTGGGTGTTAATCGCGGTTTACATCTCCGTCACAAAACATAACTACGAATTACAAATTGTTTAAGAATTGCCTCGATTTTAATTATTCACGCCCACTTACATACTTGATTAATTTTTGTTAGATACTCAAGAAATGATAAAGGCTGAAGAATTTCAGTATCATTCTTCAGCCTTTATGCTTCAGACTTTAGACTTTAAACAGTCGTAATGTCTTTTTCTTTTTCTGCCAAGAGCGCGTCTATTTTGGCAGTATACTCATTTGTGAGTTTTTGCAAGTCGTCTTGATGATCTTTTGATTCATCTTTGGAGATTTCAGAGGCTTTTTCCTGCTTGCGAATCGAGTCTATGGCATCGCGGCGGATGTTGCGAATAGCAACACGACCTTCTTCAGCATACTTGGTAGCCATTTTGACAAATTCTTTTCGGCGATCGCTTGTCAAAGGCGGAATATTCAGCCGAATTACAGAACCATCGTTGCTAGGGGTTAAACCCACATCTGAGAGAGAAATCGCCTTTTCAACTATGTTTAGGGTGTTGCGCTCGTAGGGCTGAATCAAAATTGTCGAGGCATCTGGCGTACTAATATTTGCCAGTGATTTCAAGGGTGTAGGCGAACCATAGTAGTCAACTAATACCTTATCTAATAAACTCGAATTGGCGCGGCCAGTGCGAATCGTGTTAAAAGCTCGTTGAGTTGACTCAACAGAACTTTGCATTTTACTTTTAGCGTCAGCTAATATCTCAGCTAATATCACAAGAACCTCCCACAAGGGTACCGATGGATTCTCCCAAGACTGCTCGGTGGATGTTGCCTCGCACCGTTAGGTCAAATACCAGAATTGGGATATTATTTTCTTTACACAAAGCGATCGCAGTACTATCCATCACCCGCAAATCTTTGGCTAAAACGTGCGCGTAGGTAAGGCTATTGTAACGCTTGGCGTTAGGATAAATCTGAGGATCGGCATCATATACTCCGTCTACTTTGGTGGCTTTAAAAATCACCTCAGCGTCAATTTCTGCTGCTCTTAGTGCCGCAGTGGTATCTGTAGTAAAGAAGGGATTTCCAGAACCAGCCCCAAAAATAACCACCCGCCCTTTTTCAAGATGACGGATGGCACGACGACGAATATATGGTTCTGCTAATTCTTGCATAGCGATCGCAGTTTGCACCCGCGTCTGTACCCCTATGTGTTCTAGCGAATCTTGCAACGTCATGGCGTTCATTACCGTGGCAATCATCCCTATGTAGTCAGCGGTTGCCCTGTCCATCCCCGCCGACGCTGCTTTAACGCCACGAAAAATATTGCCGCCGCCAACAACTATGGCGATTTGAGTGCCAGTGGCTATCACCTCTGCTAATTCTTGTGCTATTCCTTTGACCACTTCTGGATCAATGCCATAGCCCATGTTGCCCATTAAGGCTTCACCGCTCAGTTTGAGTAAAACCCGTCGGTAATTCGTTCCCATGAAGTTACGCTTTATCAAAAAAGTTGCAATTGCCTCCAATTTAAGATAGCAGTTACAGGGACTATCTATGTCTAGTTACGCCAAATCAATGTAGTACCGACTGGTTCTGTTTGTGGTACATCTATTGTCTGACCAAGAAATAGAGAGGCGATCGCATTTCTCAAATATTCTTCTCCCACTGCTGATGCATCTTGGGGATGATTGTCAATTTTGCCTTTGTAGCGGACTATACCATTAGCATCTATTAAAAAAGCCATTGGTGTTTTTGTCGCCCCAAAACTCTGGGTTACATCTTGCGTCGAATCCCACAGGTAAGGAAAGTTCAAATCGTGGCGCTGGGCAAAAGCTTTCATATTTTCAAAGCTTGACCTAGTTTCACGATTACCATCACTACCATTCATCCCAATTAGTGTAAAGCCTTTGGGGGCAAATTCGGCTTGAATGTTTTTTAACCTGTTGATGTACCACTCTACATAAGGACAGTGGTTACATAAGGAAATAACGCCAACTGCTCGGAACTTCTCAAGATAACGCCTGAGATGGTGTACTTGATCGTCAATTCCTGGCAGTTCAAAATCGGGTGCATAGCTCCCGATGGGAGTATTGATTGTTTCTAGTATATTCATGTTGTCTGGCTCGCAGAACTAGGAACAAGAAAAGTATTGTTAAATTCAGCGTCAGTTTCCAGTTGCAAACCACCCCTTAGCCGATGCCTCATATTCTGACAATGTTATAGACTCTCATTAGCGATCGTAAATTGTGAAACTACTGAATCTAGCACTGATGCTAATTCACTCACATTTAAATAAATCGCAAAATATTACTCACATTAAAGAAGTTATGATTCTTAATGCTGACATAATCTAAATTGTGAGTGAATTGCCTCTATCAAAAAGACGAAAACTCTCTATGCTAGATAAAAATCTCACCTAGAAACTTTCGTGATGTAATGTCTAAGTTATCACTAGAATAAAGGATTTTCTTTAAAAATCTGATAAATTTTATTCAAATTCAAAACAATTTTACTTGCTCCTTGCTATTGAAAGGCTTTTACTCTTGTATTCATCAAATTTATTATGACAACCTCAAGTTCAAAAACAGCCTTTACCTCTACAGAAACCTGGATTTGGCAAGATTTCTCTATTTGCTATCAAACCCAAGGAACTACTGGGCCAGCTGTTGTCCTGGTGCATGGATTTGGCGCTTCTTGGTGGCATTGGCACAAAAATATTCCTGTATTAGCACAACATTGTCGGGTTTATGCTATTGATTTGATTGGTTTTGGCGGTTCCGCAAAACCTCAACCTGGTGAAAAAATTGCCTACACTCTAGAAACCTGGGGACAACAAGTAGCAGATTTTTGCCGGGAAGTAGTGGGTGAACCTGCTTTTTTAATTGGCAATTCGATTGGCTGTATTGTAGCCATGCAAGCAGCAGTTGGCAACCCAGATATTGTCTTAGGAGTTGCTTTGCTCAACTGTTCTTTACGGCTGTTGCACGATCGCAAACGGGTAACTTTACCTTTATCTCGTCGTTACGGAGCGCCTCTACTGCAACGCCTGTTGTCTATCAAACCAGTTGGCGATTTCTTTTTCAATCAACTCGCCAAACCGAAAACAGTACGGAAAATTTTATTACAAGCTTATGCTAATGCTGAGATGGTGACAGATGAGTTGGTAGATATTCTCATGTCACCAGCAAGCGATCCGGGGGCTGGGGCTGTGTTTCTTGCTTTTACTTCTTATTCTACAGGGCCATTACCAGAAGACCTTTTACCATTGTTACCATGTCCGGCAATTATCTTGTGGGGAACAGCCGATCCGTGGGAACCAATTAAATTAGGGAGAGAATTAGCTAACTTTCCCCAAGTAGAAAAGTTTATTCCTTTAGAGGGAGTTGGGCATTGTCCGCAGGATGAAGCGCCGGAGTTAGTCAACCCAATTTTACTCGATTGGATTTTGGAGCGATCGCGGTAATAGAGCAATATAGTTCAGATAAGCCAAAAACACTTGTAGAGACAGCGATTTATCGCGTCTCAAAAACTTTGTGGTTCGTTCCTCATCTGATTTGGAGCATCTTTATACAGAAGGTTCTTCAGTACATAGTATGCTTAACTAATAGTTCAAATGCCAATTTAACAAGCATCTAATTCGGAAATTCTCAAAGTTTCTAAATCCATAACCGGAACGATTAATTAGCTTAAGTTTGTTATTAATGCCTTCCACAACACCACTAGTTGTCCCATTATCAAAGTAATTTTTATTTATTAAGCTTCGGAGCTAACAATTTAGCATAACAAGTGCTGAAGAACCACTTTTCTTTAATGATTTATAGCAAGGGACTGGCGACTGAGTGAAAAGTCTTTTTGTGTCTAAGTTTCATCATCTATTGATGTCCTAACCACCAAGGCTTATGCTATAACCCTAGTACAGCACGGTGGAAATAATTCACCCTTATGAAATGTTTAAAACCCTTACACAATGGTAATTAAAAATTACGAATTACGAATTACGAATTACGCAAAGCAATACTAGCGTGAAGCCCTAGAAGTTACCGATCTTTGCAAATTAGCTAAAGCGCGATTGTAATCCAAAATAGCTGTGACTCGATTACCTTCTGCTCTTGTCAGGTCATTTTCAGCAGCAATCACTTCTGTTTGAGTACCCACACCTGCTTGAAACCTCAACCTTGCTAAATTCAGAGCTTCCCTAGCTTGATTTAAAGCCACGCTAGAAGTCTGCACATTATTTAAATTGGATTGCAATTGAGAATAGTACTGTTCTACATCAAAGCGAATTAGGTCACGCTGGCTACCAAATTGAGACTCTGCGATCGCAATATTAGCTCTTGACTGAGCCGCCCTTGCTCTTGCTGCTCCTCCATCAAACAAACTTAGAGTTCCTTGGAGTCCGGCTGAATAGCCATCAGTAACGCTGACACCATCATCATAGCGATCTAGCAGGTTATAGCTACCTACCAAACTAATTTGCGGCCCTAGCTGTGAAAGTGCCTGGCGACGCTGTTGCTCGTAAATATTTCGTTGTGCTAATTGCTGTTGCAATTCTGGACGATTTTGAAACGCTCGGACAATACTTTCTTCTAGCGTCTGCGGCCAAAGCCCTGCCAACTGTACAGGATCTGCGGCAGTAATATCAACTGACTCTGACAAACTTAACGTGGTGGCAAGTTGACGACGGGCAATTTGCTGCTGAGAGATAGCATTAGTCAGTTCTTGTTGAGCGTTTGCTAAATTCACCTGAGCTTGCAGCACATCGAACCGTGTACCCACTCCAGCCTGTTCTCTCGCTTGAGTGTCCCGCAAACTAGCCTGGGCATTTGCCACAGCAGCCCGATTAATTCTTACTTGTTCATCTGCTTGTTGCAAATCGTAATATTGAGTCGTAGCATTCAAACTAATTGTCGAAGACTGAGTTTCAACATTCAATTGATCTACACGTAGTTGTTCTTCAGCTGCTTGGATTGTCGCTTGGCGATTACCCGAGTTATAGAGGTCGTAATTCAGTTGTGCTGAACCAGTATAAGATGTGCTGGCTTGAGATCGACTGCGAGCAAAACCATTGCCACTATTAGTTATATTACTGTTAATACCAAGAGTAGGAAACAAGGCAGCTTGAGACTCGCGTAGTGCTGAACGACTACGTTCTAGCTGTAAAATGGCTACCTGTAAGTCTCGATTGTTGCGTCGTGCTAGTTCCAAAACTTGTGTCAAAGTTACTGGCACAGTTCCCTGAATCCTTACTTCCTCCGGTTTGGTAGGAAATTGCAGAGGATTGGGATTAGGGTTGAGGTAATCAGGAACTTGTACAGTGCTTGAGGTATTTTGCGGTTTTGGGGGAGTTGCTGCACTTGCGAAAGTTGGGAAAACAATAGCCAACGTGACGCTAACCCAGGTAGAATGCACGAGTAATAACCTAAAATTCATAATCTAGCCGTAGTCATTAATTAGGTTTTTTTGAGGTTGCAATCAAAAGTTTTCATCTTGATTGACCTACAGAGATTTCAATTTTAAATTCTCCTTCTAAGGGTTGATATTAACAAATTAGCCGACAATCAAGCCATCTTGAACCCGAATAATCCTTTTGGTTTGAGCAGCGATATCTGGTTCATGAGTGACAATCACAATTGTGATTCCTTGGTCATTAAGTTCTGTTAGCAAATTCATCACCTCACCAGAAGTTTCAGTATCTAAAGCTCCTGTTGGCTCATCTGCCAAAACTAATGCAGGTCGGTTGACCAAAGCTCGAGCGATCGCTACTCGTTGTTGTTGTCCCCCAGAAAGTTGACTAGGACGGTTAGATATGCGTGTCTGTAATCCCACTTTTTCCAGAGCTTCTAATGCCCTTTCACGACGTTTTGGTTTGGGTAAGTTAGCATAAACCATTGGTAACATAACATTTTCCAGCGCTGTTGCCCGCGCCAATAGGTTAAATTGTTGGAACACAAAACCTATCCTTTGGTTGCGGATATACGCTAACTCATCATCATCAAAAGTCGTCAGATTTCTCCCTTCAAAAATATAGTCTCCAGTTGTCGGACGATCCAGACATCCTAAAATATTCATCAGCGTGGATTTTCCAGAACCTGACGCACCCATAATCGAGACATATTCCCCCTCCTCAATGGAAAGTTCAATTCCCTTAAGAATCGGAACACTAACTTCTCCTAAATAGTAAGTTTTAGTAATAGATTCCATCCAAATCATCGTTGGCATATTAATTACGAATTACGAATTACCTAGTCGCTTCTTAAAGCATTAATTGGATCTAATTTAGATGCGTTCCGTGCTGGAATCACTCCAGCAACTAAGCCAACGCTCAATGAGAGTACAAATCCAGCAATAATGGACAAGAAAGAAATTACAAAGGGAAATTTGAAAACGCTTGAAGCAGTAAAGGCTAATAAAACCCCAGTCGCCATCCCAATACCTCCACCGACAATGGAAATCACGATCGCTTCAGCTAAAAATTGATTTAGGATTGCGGAATTGGTGGCTCCTACGGCTTTGCGAATCCCGATTTCTCGCGTCCGCTCAACCACGGAAACTAGCATAATATTCGCAATCCCAATTCCACCGACGACTAATGATATTCCAGCGATCGCTACCACCATGACTGTAAATAAGCCCACAATACTAGTGAAGGTACTCACAATATCAGCTTGATTAGTCAACCGAAAATCATCAGCTTGCGGCGGATAAATGTTATGACGCAGCCGTAAAAGATTGGTAACTTGAAACTGAGCAGCTTCTAACTGCTCCTGATTAGCGCCTTTAACTAAAATTCCATTTACAGAAACACCTACTAGGGCGTTGTTCCCAACTAGTCTCTTGGACATACTAGTTAGAGGAATGAAAACCTGGTCATCTCGATCCATCGGCCCCTGAGAACCTTTAGGTTCCATCACCCCAATCACTTCATAAGCCTCTCCCTGAATGCGAATTTTCTCGCCAAGCGGATTTACACCCTGTCCAAAGAGTGTTTTTTGAACTGTAGGGCCAAGAATAGCTACCTGTGCAGCAATATCTAGTTCTTCCTGAGTAAAATATCTCCCTTGCTGGGGATGAGTATTTCTGACTTCTGGGTAGTTCAAATCTGTGCCATAAATGGTTGTTGAGGTGTTCTGTCCTGCATATACAACTTGAGCGCTGCGTTGAAGATAAGCAGAAACCATCTGTGCTGATGGGGCTTGTGTAGCGATCGCCTTTGCATCTTCCCAAGTCAAGGTACTGCTAGAACCTACTCCTTGACGGACATTTCCGCTTCTTGCAGCACCCGCCAAGATTTGGATCACATCTGTACCCAATGCTTGTATCTGTTGCTCAACCCCCTTTTGGACTCCCTGACCGACAGAAGTAATGGCAATGACTGAAGAAATCCCAATAATCACGCCCAACATAGTTAAACCTGTGCGTAATTTGTTACTCCACAGAGTCTCTGCTGCCATTGTCAAGATTTCCAGCAACGGTACTGTGCGAGTATTCTTCTTAGCTTTGTAAAAGCCCTTAAATATCTTAAACATAAGGTTTTATTTAAAACTCATTTCTTCCTTCTCTTCCTTTGTGTCCTACCCTGCGGGAAGCCGCTCCGCGTCTTTGCGGTTCGTTAAAAAATTGAACCTTTTTACTCGACAGTTGAACCTTTTTACTCGACAGTTGAGCCTTTTTACTCGGCAGTTGAGCCTTTTTGCTCGGCAGTTGAGCCTTTTTACTCGGCAGTTGAGCCTTTCTACTCGACAGTTGAGCCTTTCTACTCGGCAGTTGAGCCTTTCTACTCGACAGTTGAGCCTTTTTACTCGACAGTTGAGCCTTTTTGCTCGACAGTTGAGCCTTTTTGCTCGACAGTTGAGCCTTTTTGCTCGACAGTTGAGCCTTTTTACTCCCCTTTCTGTTCCATCCCCTTCCTCCCTTGCCTCTTTTTAACTAAACCGTATTGATTTAAAACTCACTTTAAGGGGAACCACCAGCAGAACCACCGCCTGAACGACCTCCGCCGCCACCGGCTCCTCTTCCACCACCGCCACCGCCACCACCCAAACCAGGGAAAACTCCTCCTCGTGGTGTTGATTGCGGCCGCGATCCTGGTGGAAAACTGAGCAATACTCTCTCGTCTCCTGTCAATCCAGACTTAACTTCAGTAAAGTTATTCGCAGTAACGCCAGTCTCTATGCGAGTAAACACAGGTTTGTTATCTGCTCCAGCCACAAACACACCTGTGGCATTTTCTTGACGCACCACTGAGGCGGTTGGTACTACTAAAGCATTTTCAACTTGACCAACTTGAAAATCTGCTCCCACATTCATCCCAGACCGCAGTAGCCTTTGGGGGTCTGAAAGTGATACTCTCACTTCAAAACTGGTGACGTTTTGCTCTACTATTGCTTGGGCAGCAATTTGGCTGACTTTACCTTCAAAGGTTCTTCCTGGGTAAGCATCTGCTTGAATCGAGACTTTTTGACCAAGGCGGGTTTTGGAAATATTTGTTTCTGCCAAACTTGCGACAACTTCATTTGTTGAAGCCAGAGACAAGATTGAAGAAGAAGAAGAAGAAGCTACTTCGCTACTGGCAGTTGTGGGTGTCACGAAAGCACCTGGGTCGGCAAATTTCTTTGTCACCACCCCATTAAAGGGGGCGCGAATGATCGTGTCATTGATTTCGGCTTGGATGTTTTGCAATGAACCACGAGCAGATGTTACCTGGGCGCGGGCTGCGTCAATATCTTCTTGGCGGCTTCCGGCTTTCGCTAGTGCCAAAGCTTGCTGTCTCTGCTTGACTACGGCTCTTGCTTGCTCGATGTCTTCTGGACGTGACCCAGCTTTTTGCAGCCCTAGTGCTTGCTGTGCTTCATTTACACTAGCTTGGGCGCTGTCACGAGTAGCACGGTTTTGGTTAAGAGTCTGAAGGGATATACCGCCTGCGTTGTAAAGTTGTTGATTACGAACAAAATCATCTTCTGCTTGGCGAAGAGTGGCTTGAGCGCTTTGCAAACGTGCCTGTGCTTGAGCAATATCTTGAGAGCGATTCCCTGTTTGTACCTTTTGTAGATTTGCCTCGGCTTCGTCTAACGATCCCTGAGCTTGAGCAATATCTTGAGGACGATTACCTGCGATCGCCTTTTGCAAATTCGCCTCGGCTTGTGCCAATTGTCCTTGAGCAGAGAGGAGTTGCCCGCGCAGGTTGGAATCGTCCATGTAAGCGACAATCTGCCCTTGTTTGACGATATCTCCTTCTTTTACTAGCAGTGTTTTTAAGATGCCTGAATTTTTTGGGCTGAGGTTAATTGACCGCTCAGGTTTCACTGTTCCGTTCGCTGAAACTGTGATTGTTAAGCTCTGCCTTTGTACAGGTCTTGTCAGCACCCGACGACTGGTTTGTTGCCGGGAAACAACCCCTACTTGATAATAAACTGCATAGCCAATTCCACCCAAAAGACAAAGAGCAATTAGCCAAGAGAGCCAATTACGTCTGCCCTTTTTTTTCTTTACCTCTGGAAGCGAAACTGGGGAATCTACGGTATTTGGTGTATCAATCTTCATATCCATTTTGTCTATAAGGAATAGCTACCAAGCTGTTATTTAATGGCTAAAACTATAGCCTGGTAGCCTTTATACTGACAATTTTTTTGAGTTTTTAGTGTTTTAAAGGTTTATTTGCAGTACCAGTCCACTAGGAAGTCTGAAATAATCATCACGCACTCTAACTAATCTCCCTGCCGGAACAACTTCCTGACTGGGAAGAAGGATGTCTCCGTTGGGAAGTCTGAAATAACCTTGATTACGCAGTCTGGCTATGGATCTAGCAGGAATAATTTGCCCGTTGGGATATCTGATGTCACCATTACCAAGTCTGACGACTCTACTATAGGATTGGTTGTCACGATTCCAATTATTCCGATCTCTAGAGTTTCTGACTTCTCCAGGATAGGATCTGCCGTTGCGGTTCCAATTATTTCTGTCTCCATTTCCATCTTGTCTATAGTTGCGATCGCGGTTCCAATTACTTCTGCCTCCATTTCCATCTTGTCTATAGTCGCGTCTGCCGTCACGATCGCGATCCCAATCTTGATTGTTCTGAGCAACAGAGTAGGCTTTTGTCTGGGCACTTGCAGGGGCACTCAAGAGAGTAGGAACAATTATCAGGGCAGCAGCAGCTAAGGCTATTGATATACGGTTTGGTTTCAACATGAAATTAAATCCTTATTTAGATTAAAGTTCTATTTTGCTTAGGTTCAGATTCAGCAATTTTGGACAGTTGCGTTTGTTTTAGTATGAAAATGTGGTATTTTTACCTCATCGTATAAATTCATACATAACAATTATCGATCAAAAACTTTAAACCAATGTATGACCAAAGTCATAAGTAATTCCAGACTTATGTATGACCAAAGTCATCAGTTTTTAATGTGGAAATCGGGGAAAATAATTAATACCTAATGCCCAATATTTTGAAATTTAATCCTGTAGTGGTGCAATTCCTTGCCAAACAATATCCACAAAATTTTGGATAAATGTTGATATTTCTTTGGCACGATCTTCAGAATTTAAGTGAGTTCTTATACTAACTTGAGACGAAATCTGCTCCAAAAAAATATAGTTCATCAGCGAACCTAGTAAAATATGAGCCACTGTCTGGGGATCGCAACGGCGAAGCCGATTTTGGTTTATTTCATACTCTAGGAAAGCCGTCAGTGCTTTGATATCTCGTATTGGCCCTGGTTCTTTATCTCCAAGTTCTGGAAGGGCATTGCCTCGCGATCGCAGCATCATAATCTGAGGCAGTACCTCGGTATAGAATTCTATAATCTTGAGGCAGATATTTCTGAGGTTTTCTTTAAGATCGCCTTTGCCACTAAGAGATTCCAACTCGTTCACCCACACAGGTTTTTCTGGAATTCCCATCGCCGCAAAAAATAATTCTTCTTTCGTTGAGAATCGTTTGAAAATTGAAGCTTCAGAAATCCCAGCCTGTTGAGCAATTTCTAAGGTTGAAGCACCAAATCCTTGTTGTAAGAAAATTTGGCGAGCCGCTTCTAAAATTTGCTGATTGGTAATTCTGGATATACGAGCCATAAATAAGTAAGTTGTTACTTATTTACAAGATAAAACCTTTGTGATACGTATGTCAAGAACTATTGAATAAGGCAGTATAAACCCAAGCTTTTCAGCCAACAAAAGTTTTTGCTAATACTTCTTGCCTCTGCCCCCCAATACGGTTCGGATAAGCATTTTTCATTTTCCTTGTGGTCTGGGGAATGGGTTTGCGGGAAAAGGTTAAAGGATGTATTCAAAACCTTTCACCTTTAACCGAACCGTATTGCTCTGCCCCCTGCCTTTCTTTGCAAGATTTTACTGCCGTCAAGAGCGGAGATCGTTTAAGCTAGCTGAAAGATTCTTTGATTAGTGGCTTAAAGGCGGTAGTGTGCCTAAACATGTTCGTTTAATTTCTTTTTTGATGGTCTGTAGTTTGTGGAGTATGCCAAAAGCCGCTAACGCGCAGGCATTAATACCCCATACACTGCAACTAGATGGGGCAAAGTTAGAGAAGCAGGGGTTGAGTCTGGCGCAAGAGGCGGCTCAACTAGCTCAGTTTCAACAGGTAGAATTAGCTTTGCCACGAGCGCGGCTGGCTAGTCAACTGGCTCCGAAGAATGATAAAGTGTGGTTGCTCTTAGGTGGATTGCAACTACAAACCAAAGAGTTTGACGGAGCGATCGCTAGCTTGAAAAAGGCGCAATCTATTAACCCCAAAAATGGAGATATTTTGTTTGCTTTGGGTTCAGCTAATTTTCAGCAGAAAAATTACCAAGCAGCTGTTGTCAATTTTCAAGACGGTTTGAAGTTAAAACCCAACGATCCAGAGGGGTTGTTTAATTTGGGTAATGCTTATTATCTGTTAGGTAAATTTCCAGATGCGATCGCACAGTACGATAAAGCAGTCTCTCAAGATAAAAAATTCTGGCCGGCGCTCAACAACATTGGCTTAATCAACTATGAACAGGGTAATACACCCGAAGCAATTAAGCGATGGAAATCTGCTGTAACCCTTGATAAGCAAGCCGCAGAGCCTTTGTTAGCTTTGGCAGTGGCACTGTACACTCAAGGCGATAGTCAACAAGCATTAAGCTTGGGAGAAGCTGCACTCCGTATAGATTCGCGCTATGCTAGTTTAAATTTTCTCAAAGAAAATCTTTGGGGCGATCGCCTCCTGTCTGATACGAAAAAATTCTTAGAATTACCCCGTATTCAAGCAGCCCTACAGCAACGAGAAAACTCATCATCAGCGCCTGAAAAACAGCCTACTCAATAGGAGGGGGGAAGGGGCAGGGGGCAGGGGGCAGGGAGCAGGGGGCAGGGGGCAGGGGGCAGGGAGCAGAAGAGAAAGAAGTAATTTTTCATTAGTCCCATTCCCCATTCCCCATTCCCAATTGACTTTCCTATTACCCCTTGCCTAACAGTACCTTTTCGTAGTACATATATACTAAATTCATCCAGTAACTATTCGCCCAAAAACGTTTGCGGGCGAGTATTCCTGAAATAAGTCGTTAATTTTTAGCGATCGTCTGTGGGCAGAAGTGCGATGATTTGGTCAACAAACTGCTGATGGTCAACAACTGGCTTGGAAATGTAGCCATCAGCGCCGCTTTGCTTGAGAAAATTCTCGCGATCGCCTTCCATAGCATGTGCTGTCACCAAAATAACAGGTAAGTTTGCTGTTTTTGGATCGGATTTTAACATTTGTGTAATCTTGATTCCATCAACAGATTTACCTTGATAAACACTTCTAGACAAAGAAACATCCATTAAAATTAGGTCGGCTTCTCCTGATTGGGCAATTTTTATTACTTCTTCAACATTTTCAGTATGTTTCACTCCCAAGCCGCCGCGCTTGGACAAAATTTTGGAAAAAACACGAGCATTAATTAGATCGTCTTCGACAATTAAAACAGTTTTCATGAGAATTTTAGTAATAGAGGTAGAGTAAGGAAATTAGGCAATTCAAAATTAAAAATGAGAAAATGCAGTCATGGTAAGTATCCTGGCGATGAACTCTATACAAATTAAATGTGTAGCAGATTATCATTCCATTAAAACAGCTACCTGCTATCTGTTTCCTTTTTAATAGTGTATGTACATCCTTGTCATCAAGGATGATACTACTGCTTTTTCTTCTATAACTATCAATATTTTGTTAGGAATCCCATTTCATCCGTTATGCTGTGGTTGCTGCAATATTGAGTTCCGCCGTCTTTTGTGTAGTTAAATTTCAGGGAAAAAACTCATGGCAAAACAGTTAAACCTTCTCTCAACGGGACAGGTAATTCCAACAGCCCTGCACACCGAGATGCAACGGTCTTATCTCGAATATGCCATGAGCGTGATTGTCGGGCGAGCGCTACCAGACGTGCGCGATGGCTTAAAACCAGTGCATCGCCGCATTTTGTATGCAATGCACGAACTCGGTTTAGTACCAGATAGACCCTATCGAAAATGTGCCCGTGTAGTGGGTGATGTGTTGGGTAAATACCATCCCCACGGCGACCAATCAGTTTACGATGCTTTAGTCAGGCTAGTGCAGGATTTTTCTAGCCGCTATCCTTTGCTAGCAGGACACGGTAACTTTGGCAGTGTTGATAACGATCCGCCAGCAGCGATGCGTTATACAGAAACGCGCCTCGCACCCATCAGCCATGAGGGAATGCTGACAGAAATCGGTGAAGAAACTGTGGAATTTGTCGGGAACTTTGATAATTCCCAGCAAGAACCAACAGTGTTACCTGCTCAACTACCGTTTTTATTGCTCAATGGCTGTTCGGGGATCGCCGTAGGAATGGCGACGAATGTTCCACCCCACAACTTGGGAGAAATTGTTGATGGGTTAATTGCTTTAATAGACAACCCAGATTTACCAGATGAAAAATTATTCGAGTTAATTCCAGGGCCAGATTTTCCCACTGGTGGAGAAATAATTGGTGAGGCGGGAATTCGAGAAGCATATACCACAGGTAAAGGTGGGATTTTGCTGCGAGGAGTTGCGACTCTGGAGGAAATTCCAGCTACTAGAGGAAGCAAGCGACGGACGGCAATTATCATTACAGAATTGCCTTATCAAGTGAATAAGTCTGCTTGGATTGAAAAGGTAGCGGACTTAGTAAATCAAGGCCGTTTGCAAGGAATTTCCGATCTTCGGGATGAGAGCGATCGCGAAGGGATGCGAGTCGTAATTGAACTCAAACGCGATACCAATCCCCAAGAAGTTCTCCAGCATTTGTATCACCAAACTGCTTTGCAAATGACCTTTGGGGCAATTCTTTTAGCGATCGTCAATGGACAACCCCGCCAGTTAAGTTTGCGTCAACTGTTGCAAGAGTTTTTGAGTTTCCGAGAAGAAACGCTGAACCGTCGTTACAATTACGAGTTGGGGAAAGCTCAAAGTCGCGTGCATTTGGTAGAAGGTTTACTCAAAGCCCTATCTAATTTGGATCGGGTAATTGAAATTTTACGGCAAGCTCCTGATGGAAGTACGGCAAAAATAAATCTTTGTAGCCAACTAGATTTGAGCGAGGTACAAGGAGATGCAATTTTGGCTATGCCGTTGCGCCGCCTCACCAGTTTAGAACAGCAAAATTTGCAGCAAGAATTTGAACAGATCAGCGAACAAATTAGATTGCTGGAACAATTACTCAACGATCGCAGAGAATTACTCAAGGCGCTAAAAAAAGAATTGCGATCGCTCAAGCGCAAGTACAGCGATCTCCGGCGGACAAAAATTGGAGAAGAACAAAAGTCTAGGGCAGAGGAGCAGAGGGGCAGAGGAGCAGAGGGGCAGAGGAGCAGAGGGGCAGAACAGGAAGAGGAACTTAAATCTTCTGAACCAGCAGAAGAAGCGATTTTAGAATTTACCCAACGCGGTTATGTCCGCCGCACCCAACCATCTGGGAGAAAGTCAAAAGCTGAAAATGGTCTGCACGATAATGACTTTATTATCCAAACTCTGTTGACTGATACCCAAAAAGACTTGCTAATCCTAACCGGTGGCGGCAAAGTCTACCCTGTGAATGTCGGAGAAATCCCCCCAACTACTGGGCGTTCTCCACGGGGAAAACCTTTGATTACTATGCTCAGTAATACTGCTCAAGGCGCTCAAGAAGCTGTAGTCAGCCGCTTTTTGCTGCCGGAAAATCTCGAAACTCAGCAGATGATTCTTTTAACAAAACAGGGAAGAATTAAGCGTCTGTCTCTGGGAGAATTCACGAATTTGACGCGGCGCGGTATTACGATTTTGAAGCTCAAAGATGATGATGAATTGTCATTTACCCAATTCACTACTCCAGGAGCGCATCTGATTTTAGCTAGTTCCGGTGGGCGTGTGTTGCGCTTTGCAGCCAATGATGAACAATTACCAGTCATGGGTCGCACAGCAATGGGTTTACAAGCATTTCGACTATTGAGAAATCAGCAAATGGTTGGCTGTGTCACTGTCGGGAAAGATGATTATCTTTTGCTAGTTACTCAAGAAGGATATGCCAAGCGGATGCCTGCGAGCCAGTTAAGAGCAGCTAATCGCGGCGATTTGGGAACGCAGGCGCTGAAATTTGCCAGCAAAACTGACAATTTAGCTGGGATGGTCATAGCGATGCCTTCTCTACGAGACGCTACGCGAACGGCGGGCTACGCCAACGCATCTGCTGAGGTCGCTTTAGTGACAAATAAGGAACGGGTGGTGCGGATACCTGTGGAAACAGTGCCGATTTTGGGTAGGGATGTCAAAGGTGAAAGCATTCTTCAACTCAACCGTGATGAAAAAATCATTACTGTTGCGGAAGTGCGATCGTAAATCAGAGTTATGTTCAACTTGCGACAAGCCAACTTGCAGGATTTAGAGGCGCTAATCCAACTGCGTCTCGAGTTCCTGCGGGAGGTTGGCGAAATTAAAGGTGACTCTGACACCGCAAACCTAGTAGAAGCAACTCGAAAATATCTTGGCGAAAAAATGCCGTCGGGTGAGTTTTTAGCTTGGGTGGCTGAAGTGAATAATCAAATTGTTGCCACTAGCGGCTTAGTATTTTTTCAACGGCCCCCTTACAACGGCAATCTCTCAGGCTTAGAAGCCTACGTTATGAACGTATATACAATTCCGATGTGGCGAGGACAGGGAATTGCTACAGCATTATTAAAGGAAATTATCATCTTTATGAGAGCAACTGAGACAAAACGCCTCTGGCTTCACGCTACTGAGGATGGTAAACGTATATACGAAAAGCTTGATTTTATTTCGACTTCAAAAAAAAATGGAAACTATCTGGTAATAACCTAAATTATCAATAGTGATTTTCTTTAAAATGGCAAAATCTCTAACTATCAAGCATTTTTATAAGTTTATTAATAATTCATATCAATAAAATTATATTATTATAGGGCTAAAAATCTAGATAATGTTTCTTTTATCTCAGCAAATATTACTAAAGGCTGATGTTTTAATCTGTATAAATAGCTATCTCTATTCATGTCAAGCTATGGCAACAAAAGTATAAAACATGTTGCTTTTCTAAAAATATTTGTTATATTAGTTTACATAAGGCAATAAAGCTTAAGAATAAAGTTTGGAGTCCGAACCATGACAAACGCAAGCACAACAAAAGTAACTCCTCCCGTAATTCAAGATCGTAACGCTTGGCGCTGGGGCTTTACCCCACAAGCAGAAATTTGGAACGGTCGCTTGGCAATGATTGGCTTTTTAGCAGCCGTTTTGGTTGAGCTTTTTTCTGGTCAAGGCTTCCTACATTTTTGGGGCATCCTATAAGTTTTAATATTTAAGATGACCTATAAATAAAAAAACCTGGAGTGCTAATTCACTACCAGGTTTTTTATTTTTTTGTCATTTGTCAGTTGTCATTTGTCAGTTGTTTATTTACTAATGACCAATGACTAATTGACTACCGAATATATTCCTTGAGAACGCTGTTACGATTTGGGTGGCGTAACTTACGAAGTGCCTTCGCCTCAATTTGACGAATCCGTTCGCGGGTAACGTTGAAAATCTGTCCGATTTCTTCAAGGGTCTTCATGCGACCATCATCCAAGCCGTAACGCAGTCTAAGAACATCGCGTTCACGAGGGCTGAGGCTGTCGAGGACTTTTTCTAAGTCTTCGCGCAGAAGATTTTTAGAAACTTGGTCTTCCGGTGTTTCACCATCAGATTCAATAAAATCGCCCAACCGAGAATCTTCTTCTTTACCAATAGGCGTTTCTAGTGAAATAGGCAACTGGGCGGATTTAGCAATAAACCGCAACTTCTCAATGGTCATTTCCATCCGAGTAGCGATTTCTTCCTCGGTGGGTTTACGACCCATTTCTTGAGATAGTAACTTGGTAGTTTTCTTAATCCGAGAGATGGTTTCGTAAAGGTGAACTGGAAGACGAATTGTGCGGGATTGATCTGCGATCGCGCGGGTAATTGCTTGACGAATCCACCATGTAGCATAAGTGGAAAACTTGTAACCTTTTTCGTGGTCAAACTTTTCAGCGGCACGAATCAAACCGAGACTGCCTTCCTGAATTAAGTCCTGGAACGACAAACCACGATTCATGTACTTTTTAGCAATTGAAACCACAAGACGGAGGTTAGATTGCACCATCTTGTCTTTTGCCCTGCGACCAACATGGAGGCGATAACGAAAGGCTGGTAGTGGCAGTTGTACTGCTTCTGCCCATTCACTATCTCGAGGATCGCGATCCAACTGTTCTGAGAGTCTTTCCCGCACCCTCTCTAATTCCAGCAAATCGGCGATTTTCCGCGCCAATTCGATTTCTTCGTCTGCCCGCAACAGACGAATTCTACCAATTTCTTGCAAGTAAAGCCGAATGGAATCTTCTGTGTAATGCTTTTTCTTGCTTTGTGTCCGACGACGCGATTTAGCGGCTTTTCCAGACTTTGCGTCGTCCTCATCAGACTGAGGCTCTAAAAATTCATCGTCACCTTCATCGATGATAAGCAAGTCCTCTTCATCATCTATTAAGAGTTCTTCTAACTCGAGCTCAGGCTGATTCATTATTTCTAGGTCAGGCTGATATATGCTTTCGAGTACGTTGTTAGCCTGGTTCATGCCGCGTTCCTCATGCTCCTTGCAGAATCAATTACTCAAGATGTGTTTACTGCTCTTTTAAACGAGCCAATTGTCAACCGAAAATAAGTTTTCTGGCAGATTTGCCATAAATATTTTCGGATATTTTGCACCCCAAATTGGAGGTTTTTTTACTTTAGTTTAAGCCATGTCTAAAAGTGATTTGTTCACCTTAGTAAATGTTATATGTGTTGCTATCACATACTGCTTTCAACTAACTGGTCAAATAAATAATCGTCTTTCTGAAAAAATTTGCCACTCTATACTAATGAGTTCAGACTGCTGGCAGATTTTCTTATAAAGACTCTTCCGATTGTAGCCTGTTTCACAGAAATTGCACTCTTTTTGTGTATTAATCATGAACTCTTTCAGCAATTTTTAGCCACTACTACCAAAAAGACATTAAAAACGGGAGTTATGCCCTAAGATTTTTTCTCAACTTTTCGGAATTGCAGTGACGCTCTTATTACATTACAAAGTAAGTGTGCTTGCTTGTGCCCGATTTCATGTATTTTACACAACATTAATTACTTAGAAAGGGTGCATTGTATGTTAACTCAGACGACAAGTATTAATCTACCCATTTTTACATTTCCTTCATAAATTACGCATTCCTGAGATTAAAGCTAGTCTTTCGATTGGGTAAATACAACTAAGGTGGCGGTATTTGCCTTTAGTTAGTTAACCTTCTGCTTACAATTACCTTAACTGAGGAGTTGAGGCTGTGGCAGAATCGACCTGATAGTTGATCAATTTAGGTTTAACTAATTTGGCCTTATTCACAGGTTAGCGCACTGTGGCGATTTCAGCCCTATGAAACTTGACAAACTCTTCTTATTGTATACAAGGATATTTTAATCAATTCAAAAACAATTTGTCTCGTGAACTCGCCAGTATAGTCCTATCTAAGGCAAAACTTCATTAGATACATACGATACAATCGCGCTCACTACGGCAGTACATGAAGATATTAACAAGTTTTCAGCCAGATGGTGTGTGCTTTCAGTAGCCATTACCCGGAACTGAGAGAACCCAGAACATTACCTGATGATTTTAGTTACAATGCTGGATTACGTAAATAAATTGTAAATTTAAATACTTTTATTTCGGTAAGTTCCTATCATCTGATGATGAGAAATCCTCAAAATACTTATTAATTCCTGTTTGATAGATAATATTCAGTTATTTTCTTAAAGGATAACAAATGTATTTATAGTTGATAGACAAAATTAATTAGCCAGTTAGTGTAAAGAATATTGTCTTAACTAACTCTCCAACAAAGTTGGTAGTTTTCCTAACACTAGAATATTGAACTTTTGTAAAATATTGACAAGAAGCAAATTATATGGATATTAAATAACTTGGATTCATCAAAGAGTTACGGAATAACAAACCGCAGAGGACAGGAAAAAATCAGTTTAAGGAATATTTGTTGTAGTATCTACAAAATATTTATGATTTTTTGAGTTGTCATCAATCAAAAGAAGTATTTTTATATCAATTTCGGATATAAAAAAGGTAATGGGTGAAAACGTATCACTCATTACCAGTGTCGCAAATTATTGAAGTAGTGCTGGGGAATTGATATTAGATATCTAAATCAGTGAAGTTGAGTTTAGAACCATAAGTTTCGATAAATTCTCGTCTGGGAGCGACGCGATCGCCCATTAAAATTGTGAAGATGCGATCGGCTTCAGCAGCGTCCTCAATTTCGACTTGCTTCATTTTGCGAGTTTCTGGGTTCATGGTGGTGTCCCAGAGTTGTTGTGGCATCATTTCACCCAAACCTTTGAAGCGTTGGATGGTGTAGTTGGCGTTAGCGGGGAATTTGGCGATCGCTTGATTTTTTTCGCGATCGCTATAGCAGTACTCATGATTACGTCCCCGTTCTACTTTATACAATGGGGGACAAGCAATATAAATAAAGCCTTGTTCGATGAGCGATCGCTGATATCGGTAGAAGAATGTTAACAACAAAGTCCGAATGTGCGCTCCATCTACGTCAGCATCCGTCATAATGACTATACGGTGATAGCGCAGTTGGGTAGAATCGAATTCATCACCTTTGACACCTAAACCGAGGGCTGTAATTAACGCTTGAACTTCATTATTTTTATAAATTTTAGCGTCGTCGGTTTTTTCAATGTTGAGAATTTTACCACGTAGAGGCAAGATCGCTTGAGTGCGGCGATCGCGTCCTTGTTTGGCACTCCCGCCGGCTGAGTCCCCTTCCACGATGAATATTTCAGATTCGCCAGGGTCACGAGAACTACAATCTGCCAATTTACCAGGTAATGGCGAAGATTCCAGTACAGATTTGCGTCGCACTAATTCGCGTGCATGGCGCGCTGCTTCTGCGGCCTTGAAAGCTTGGATAGCTTTATCTAAAATTGAATCTGCGATCGCCGGATGAAATTCTAGATATTCGGTAAGGACTTCTCCTACTAGAGAATCGACAATCCCCCGTACCTCAGTGTTACCGAGTTTGGTTTTGGTTTGTCCTTCAAATTCTGGATCTGGGACTTTAACGGAAATTACCGCAGTCAAACCTTCGCGGACATGTTCGCCACTGAGGTTAGGTTCATTCTCTTTAATTTTATTGCGTTTACGGGCGATCGCATTTAATGTCCGAGTTAGAACCGCCTTTAACCCTTCTAAGTGCGTACCACCATCCACAGTACGAATATTGTTAGCAAAACCTAGTACATTATCCGTATAAGCATCAGTACACCATTGCAAAGAAACTTCCACTTGTACGTTGTTGCGTTCGCCCTGCACATAGATAATTTCTTCATGTAGAGGCTGTTTTTCGCGGTTCATGTACGCGATATATTCTTTAATGCCACCCTTGTATTCGTAGGTTTCTACCTTGGGTGTGTCACTTTTGAGTAATTCCAGACGGTGGTCAGTAAAAGTAATTTTGACACCTGCATTCAGATATGCTAATTCTCGTAGGCGACCCGATAAAGTGATGTAATCAAACTCAATGCTAGTTGTAAAGATTTGAATATCTGGCTTGAAGGTGACAGAAGTTCCGGTTCTAGCTTCTTTGTAAGGCTTTGTTTGCAGTTCACTAACTGGAATACCGCGTTCATAGCGTTGGAGATGAACTTTTTTATCTCGCCAAACTGTAACTTCTACAACCTCAGATAGGGCATTAACAACAGAAATACCAACCCCGTGTAATCCTCCAGAAACCTTATAGCCACCGCCGCCAAACTTACCACCAGCGTGCAGTACCGTCATCACGGTTTCCAAAGCCGATTTTCCGGTGCGCGAGTGAGTATCAACGGGAATACCGCGACCATCATCTGTTACAGTCACGGAACCATCAGCGTTGATATCCACTTCTATATGAGTGCAATGACCCGCCAAAGCCTCATCGATTGAATTGTCCACCACCTCGTAAACTAAATGGTGGAGTCCTCGCGGCCCGGTGGTACCAATGTACATTCCTGGTCGTTTGCGGACGGCTTCCAGACCTTCCAGAACTTGAATCTGATCGGCACTGTAACTGCTCGTCATGTAAACTCTCCTGATGTGTGGGGTTAAACTCGCCTAAAATTAAATAAAAGCAAAAACACTCCAAAATTGTAACACAAAAGCCTTGCTAGCGTCTGTAGGGCTTTTTCAAGAGAAGTTTATACTAGGGTTGCACTACCGTGCAATAGGGGCAAAGGGGAGCAAGGGGGAAAGAGGGGCAGAGGAAGATGAGGAAGTGAGGGAGAAGAATTAATAACTAATGCCCAATGTCCAATGTCCCATGCCCATAACAAATGACTAATGACTAATAACCAATGACTAAATTAATTGTGATTTGTGGGGCGACGGCAACGGGTAAATCGAGTTTGGCTTTGGCTTTAGCGATGCGGTTGGGTTCTGTAATTCTCAGTGCCGATTCTCGTCAAGTTTACCGTGAGTTTGATATTGGGACAGCGAAACCAACTGCGGCTGAACAAAAATTAGTGCCGCACTATTTAATAGATATCTGCGATCCTACAGACACGATGACGGTAGCAGACTACCAAGAACAAACACAAGGCTTAATTGCTTCTGTTGATGTTACACCACTTTTGCTAGTTGGTGGTACTGGGTTATATATCCGTTCCATTGTGCAAGGGATGAAAATTCCTAGAGTTGCACCACAAACTGAATTGCGATCGCAACTTGAATCTCTCGGTCAACCACAACTCTACGCAATGTTACAACAAGTTGACCCCGTTGCAGCACAAAAGATTCATAGCAATGATTCAGTACGGACTTTACGCGCATTAGAAGTATTTTATGTAACTGGATATCCAATTTCAGAACAGCAAGGGGAGAATCCACCAAATTATCCGATTTTGCAAATTGGTTTAGATTGCGATGTTGAAAAGTTGCTTGCTCGTATTCAACACCGTACTAAGCAAATGATAGCAAATGGTTTGGTTGCTGAGGTGGAGTATCTTTGTCAGAAATATGGCGCTGATTTGTCTTTGTTGAATACTTTGGGTTATCAAGAAATAAAACAATACTTGGCTGGTGATATTTCCTTAGATGAAGCTAAAGAATTAATAATTTTACATACACGACAATTTGCCAAGCGACAACGAACTTGGTTTCGAGCATATCCCCAAATTCAATGGTTTGATGCGAACGATCCTGATTTATTGGAGAAAGTTTGGCAGCGAATAAATAAGTTTATTAATTATACTAATTAGTGAGATTTTTTTGCTCATGCAAAGACGCAAAAAAAAATTGCATCTTTACAGCGAGTGTCTTAAAGAGTGTCGGGATCTAAACCCATTGCCCGTAGCCTATCTGCTAGTAACTGGCTGCGTTGTTCTGCTTGTTCAGCACGTTGTCGTTCCTGTTCGGCGCGTTGTCGTTCCTGTTCAGCCCGTTCATCCCCAGTTAGCAAAACATTACCATCTTGATAGCACCAGCGTAACCAATTATCCTGTCTGCCTTCAAATTCACCTTCCCACAGAGTTATGCCTAAACCAACTTGTTCTAACCAAGTTTCTGAAGTTTCAAAGTAGCGTGTTCCCCTAAGTTCA
This sequence comes from Nostoc sp. DedVER02, assembly GCF_034530675.2. Lineage (NCBI taxonomy): Bacteria > Bacillati > Cyanobacteriota > Cyanophyceae > Nostocales > Nostocaceae > Nostoc > Nostoc sp. DedVER02. The sequence goes on along the minus strand of NZ_JAVRCP020000001.1, from coordinate 426,854 downwards.
TAAACATGCAGTATTTTTTCTGCTAATTGCTGATTTGGGTCATATACGATGTAGTAACTAGCCCGCATGTGTTCATAAATTTTCAGCTTTTTGCCCAGTTCATCACCTTCTTTATTAGAGACAATTTCGAGGACAACTTCAGGAGGTTTGCCAAAACGCCAAACCATATAACAACGATTTTGTTTTTCCCACCACTTTTCAGGTACTTGGACATCTAAGCTGAGAAAGACATCAGGGACAATCGGTGGCTGAAGGTCTGTGTAGTAAATACCTACATTAGCTTCAGCTAAAAAAGTCTGGCTTTGTAGAGAACTGTAAAGAGATCCGACTAAAAGGCGTTGTTGTTTGGCAGATGCGAAGTTGTCCACAGGTGTATCATCTTCAGTGATTAGCTGGTTGGCATCTGGCACATAGTAATCATCATTGATTAAAAGTTGATTAACCATGATCTGATCCAGTATTTAAGAGCATTATTTCTAGGTTAGTTGATTCGGTGTGAGAGCGTGCAAGTTAGCAAAAAATAGTGTATCCACTATTTTTGTATTTAGGAGATGATTGAGACATGATTGACAAAAAGAGGTTTTGCTAGTAAAAAAAGGTCGGCACGAGAATAAAAAGAAGTAAAAAGTCTAAATATTGATGAATGCTAAAGTATTCTCAAGGTTTAATAAAAGTTCCATAACTCACTTTCACTAACCAAAATTAATCAGATAAAGGGTCATTAAAATCATTACTTATCCAAATTTTACCTTGGTTTAAACCTAGTATCCGTTTCTGGAGTGGTTGTTGTGGTTGAGCATATTTTTGAACTAGAAATTCCACAAAATCTAGCACCTGTTGTTGCTGGCCGGGTGCGAGATTTTGCAACTTGGCAATTAATTTTGAGGTGGTATCTACAACATTGGAAGTCATCTCACCCTCTCCTGTTGAATGTCTGACTCTATGTTACTTTAACCCCAAAGTTAACAGAGGATTGGATTTTAGCATCATTGAACGCCCTTGTTAAGAGACATCGTACCTTCGGTACTCAAATCAAGCGATCGCTTTTACTCCCTCTTGACTGCTATTCTTGCAACAATAGTAATTACAGCTATATCAACCAGCCTGCAACATCTACCTTTAAATGTAAAAATCTATGCTTACCCAAGATAAAAAACAACGCAACTGGAAACCCATTATCAAAGCATTCGAGGCTGTCCTTGGCAAAAATGGCGTGGTACAACGCCGCGAAGAACTCATTACCTATGAATGCGATGGTTTAACTGGTTATCGTCAACGTCCGGCTGTGGTGGCGTTACCCAGAACTACAGAGCAAGTTGCAGAAATTGTAAAAATATGCAACCAATACTCTATCCCCTTCATCGCACGCGGTTCTGGTACTGGTCTATCTGGCGGTGCTTTACCATTAGAAGACTCTGTTTTAATTGTAACTTCTTTAATGCGGCAAATAATCAGTATTGATTTGGAAAATCAACGCACAGTTGTGCAACCAGGGGTGATTAATAGTTGGGTAACACAAGCAGTAAGTGGTGCTGGTTTTTACTACGCTCCTGACCCATCCAGTCAAATTATTTGCTCTATTGGGGGCAATATTGCCGAAAATTCTGGTGGCGTGCATTGTCTTAAATACGGCGTGACTACTAACCACGTTTTAGGATTAAAAATTGTCACGCCAGAAGGGGAAATTGTCGATTTAGGCGGACAAATCCCAGAAATGCCTGGTTATGATTTAACAGGTGTGTTTGTTGGTTCTGAAGGTACTTTGGGAATTGCTACAGAAATTACTTTGCGAATTCTCAAAAGTGCAGAATCAATTTGTGTACTGTTGGCAGATTTTTCGAGTATTGAAGCTGCGGGAGCAACTGTTTCTGATATTATCAGCGCCGGAATTATTCCTGGTGGTATGGAAATGATGGATAACTTCAGCATCAATGCTGTTGAAGATGTTGTCGCAACTAATTGTTATCCCCGCGATGCTACTGCTATTTTGCTAATCGAAATTGACGGCTTAGAAGTGGAAGTTGCAGGAAATAAGCAGCGAGTTATTGAAATTTGTAAAAAGAATGGGGCACGAAATGTCACTTCTGCTACTGACCCAGAAACCAGATTGAAATTATGGAAGGGACGCAAAGCCGCTTTTGCTGCTGCTGGACATTTAAGCCCAGATTATTATGTACAAGATGGGGTAATTCCTCGAACTCAGTTGCCTTATGTTCTGCACGAAATTAAGACATTAAGTGAACAATACGGTTATCCTGTTGCTAATGTATTTCATGCTGGCGATGGTAATCTTCATCCACTAATTCTTTATGATAATTCTGTAGCTGGAGCATTGGAACAAGTAGAAGAAATGGGTGGAAAAATTCTTAAACTTTGTGTTCAAGTTGGCGGTAGTATTTCTGGTGAACATGGCATCGGCGCAGAGAAAAGGTGTTATATGCCACAGATGTTTAGCCAAGTTGATTTAGAAACTATGCAATGGGTACGGCAAGTTTTTAATCCTCAAGGGTTAGCAAATCCTGAAAAGATATTTCCCACACCACGGACTTGTGGTGAAGCAGCAAATGCATCAGCTATCAAGCAATTTGAAGGAGTTGAAAGGTTTTAGGAGACGCGATGAATCGCTTCTGTACATGAGTTAGGAGTTTTTTATCGTTCCTAGTCTCTGATTGGGAACGATAAAGGGGTAAACCTAATGGGAAAAACACCCAGATTGTAGTCCAATACAGTTTAGTTAACGCTAAAAAGCTTAAGCTAGGTAGGTTAGTTTGAGGAACGAAACCCAACATTTCTGAGGCTTTGTTGGGTTGCGCTTTGCTTAACCCAACCTACAATTTTTCACAAAGCCAAGTGTATTAGATTATAGTTTCTTGTATTTCACAGAATTAGAAATACCGAAAATTGTCTGTTAAAGCACATTTATTAATTTACACCTTGACATAAAATCATCATTTGTTTATATAACCCGGAGGATTATAACTTTATTTTGTAGTTATATATATTCCGATCGCACTAGGTCATGTTTACAAATGAATCGGGTTGTTCGCCGTTGTGTTTCTTACTTATTGTGTTTGGGATTAGCAGTTATTTTAATAGTCTCTTCACTTTCTTCACTCCCGGTTTATTCTCAAAAAATAAGTCCTTTAACTACAGAAAATCGCGGCGTTTGGATCACTAATGTTGCTAGTGGGGTGCTATTTGTCCCCTGGGGAATTAACCGTGCTATTAGCCAATTATCGGCTCTCAATTTTAATACAATTTATCCTGTGGTTTGGAACCGAGGACATACTTTTTATAAAAGTACTGTAGCTAGAATGACTACAGGCTCAGATACTCAACCTTTTCTAAAGTTTATGCACGGTGGACAAGATGTTTTAACAAAAATAGTATCGCTTGCCAAAAATAAAGATTTGAGAGTCATTCCTTGGTTTGAATATGGGTTTATGACACCGCATTATTCACAATTAGCAAGGCGTTATCCTGATTGGTTGACGATTGGACAAGAAGGTATAAAGTCTATCGAAGATGCACCACCGGAAGAAATTGATAATAGTTTAGTAAATAAGCTGGCTTGGTTAAATCCCTTACATCCACAAGTGCAAGAGTTTTTTCAAGGGCTAATTTTAGAAGTAGTCAGAAATTACGATGTGGATGGTATTCAAATTGATGACCATTTTGGAATGCCAGTACAGTTTGGTTACGATCGCTTCACTATTGAACTATACCAGCTAGAGCATCAAGGCAAAAGCCCCCCTGTCAACCCTTTTGACTCAGAATGGATGCGTTGGCGAGCAGACAAAATTACCGATTTTATGGCAGAAATCTATCAAGCTGTAAAGGCGGTTAAGCCCAAAGCCAAAATATCTCTATCTCCCAACTATCAAGCTTTTGCCTACAAATACTATTTGCAAGATTGGGAAAATTGGGTAAAAAAAGGTTTAGTTGATGAGTTAATTTTGCAAGTATATCGAAATGACAAAAGCTCTTTTATCGCTCAACTGGAGCAACCATCGATAAAATTGGCTCAAAGTCTAATTCCTGTCGGTATTGGGATATCTACGGGAACGGTGCGTAATCCTGTGAAGATGGCACAAGTTAGAGAACAAGTTCAAGCTGTGCGCGATCGCAATTTTGATGGCATCTCCTTTTTTTACTGGGAGAGCCTCTGGGGTTATATCGTACCAGAATCTCCCCAACAGCGACGCAAAGCTTTTCTTGAGATGTTTGATGCTAGAACTGTCAGACTATTAAAACCAAAGAAATTTTGATTTTGTCATTTGTCATTCGTCATTTGTCATTTTTTCCCCATTCCCCATTCCCCATTCCCCTTAATGTCATTCGCGCCAGAAAATACTAGATTTAGCTTTACATTGCTGTGGACTCTTGCTACTTGTGGCGGTTTTTTATTGAGTTTACTCTTTGTTGAAGTTGGCGAAAAGCCAGATATTGGGGTAGTAGAGGCGGCTATCGGCTCAATTGCGATCGCACTTTTTCAAGGTTGTCTTCTCAAAGAACCTGTATTTTGTATCAGGTGGATTTTGTCAAGTCTTTTGGGTTGGAGTATCATCACTGCGATCGGTATTGGTGCGGTAGGCTGGATTGTACCTAGTACTCAGATTCTTCCCGTGAGAATCCTGTCGGGAGCAATTTATGGATTCTTTGGCGGCTTAGGGATCGGATTAGCGCAATGGTTAGCAATTCCTCAGCCGATGGCGTGGCGATGGATATTTGTCTCTTCGGCAAGTTGGGCTGTTGCTGTCCCTGTGGGTTCTGCTGTGGGGATGATTTTGCACCGCTTAACGCGGTTATTCTTAGGCGAAGTTATGGGATTAGCCATCGCTTGGCTGCTGGTTGGTATCCTTACGGGAATGAATGCTCATAAATTACGATTGTAAGTTTCTACTCCCCTGCTTGTTTTCTCGAAATATTAAACAAAAAATTATTAAGAATAATATATTTAATTGATATATACTAATGATTGCACTTAGATATATGCAAAAATTCTGAAAAAACTATTAAAAATTAAGATTCAGTAAGTTTGCCCTAACCTGCAAATGTGTTTTCGCCTTCCAAAAGCAGGATTTGTTAAGCTGACTCTTATTAGCTTTCCTAGATTTCTGACAAGAAGTAGAGAAAGATCAAAATTTTCATGAGCAACAGCTGACAGCACTTTGCTATAGGCGCTAAAGTGCATCTACTACAAGCGTAAAGATAAGAGAGCGCCTAGAAGAGTCAGCCATACCAGAAAGGGACTCTCGCATGAATATAAATCCAGCAGAATCAACTATGGAGTTGACAAAATTATCGCCTCCTGAAATCATCTTTGGCACAGAAGTAGATGAGAAAAGTAGTAGTGAGCAGTTTCTACTGAGCATGTACGATTCTGTGCAGGCATCAATATTTGTAGTAGATGTTCTAGAGGATGGAGATTTTCAATATGTGGCACTCAATCCTACTCATGAGCGGTGGATAGGCATTCGCTCAGACGATCTCCGAGGCAAAAAACCAGAGGATATTCTTTCTCCCATTGATGCTGCTAGGGTGCGTCAGCATTACGCTGATTGTGTGCTATTTGGCAAAACTATTTCCTACGAACAATGTTTGCAATTTCAGGGGGTTCCGACTTGGTGGAGTACGACTCTCACACCGCTAAGGGATGCTAACTCCCGAATTTATCGACTGATTGGTACTAGTAGCAATATCACTCCCGTGAAGCAAGCCCAAGAAGCAGTAGGACTCCAGGTTGAACGGGAACGATTGCTAGAAGCGATCGCAGCACGAATTCACCAATCTGTAGAATTAGAGACAATTCTGCATCAGACAACAATTGAACTGCGACAGTTTTTGAATTGCGATCGCATTTTAATTTATCGCTTCGAGGCTGACGGGAGTGGGGTAATCATTGCCGAATCAACTGCGATCGTGAGCGATCCCCTATTGGGAAAAAGCATCAGCGATCCCTGCTTCAATGGCAAACATCCAAAACACTACGGGCAAGGTTGCATTCAAGTTGTTGACGATATCTATGCAGCCGGCTTACATCCTTGCCATATAGATTTTCTAACATCTTTGCACATCAGAGCCAATGTAGTTGTGCCAATCTTCCAAGAGCAAGATATGTGGGGACTATTGATTGCCCAGCATTGCCAGGAATCTCGTCAATGGCAGCAAACAGAAACCGACTTGACTCTTCACTTGGCAACTCAAATCGGCATTGCTGTGGAACAAGCAGAACTTCGTCAGCAGATGAAGGATCTCCAAGTCAAATTGGAGTTGCAAAAACAGAAGCACAAAAATCAGTTGCAGCAGGTACGAAACTTTGAAGCCTTAGTGCGACGGATGACAGAACAAATCCGCGATAGTCTGGATGAAACTCAGGTGTTGCAGACAGTAACTCAGGAATTAGCAGAGTTACTCAACCTTGAACGTTGTCAAATTGAACTCTACAGCCCCTGTCAAACCCTGGTAACTATTGCCTACGAATACAGCATTAACCTACCCCAGTGTCAAGGATTGACTAGACAGATTGCAGACCGTTTGGAAGTTTATCAGCCCTTGCTGCAAAAACAACCTTTGCAATTTTTGGAAATCAACCCTGGATGGCAACCACAGTTGTTGGTTATGTCCCAGATGGCTTGTCCCATTTTCGATACTCAAGGAATTTTAGGAAATCTTTGGTTGACAAGACCATCACAAGAGGCATTTGATGAATTTGAAATCGAGTTAGTGCAGCAGGTTGCCAATGAATGTGCGATCGCAATTCGCCAAGCTCAACTTTACCAACAAACCCAAACACAAGTTAAAGAATTAGAAAATTGCGATCGGCTCAAAAACCAATTTCTCAGAAACCTCTCCCAAGAACTGCGGACACCCATAACTAGCATTAGCCTTGCAGTCCAAACCCTCGAAAGTGTCCTCACACCAGCAGAAATATTAGAGATAGAAATAGTTCCACAACTCTTACAGATACTGCATAACGAGTGTGCGCGAGAAAACAAATTAATTAACGATTTACTTACACTCACATATCTCGAAGCCGAACCAGAACCCCCAACTTTGATTGCCATTGACTTACAAAGCTGGCTTCATCCCATTGTCGAATCTTTTCGAGACCTTACTAACTGCCAGCGGCAGCAGTTAAACCTGAGTGTCGATGGTGAACTCCCGCTTTTAGAGACAGATATCACAGATATGGAGAGGATTATCACCGAATTACTCAACCATGTCTGCAAATATACCCCAGCAGGTGAGTCTGTCATAGTCTCTGCTCACCAAAGAGGGGATGCAGTAGAGCTTAATATTAGCAATTCAGGATTAGAGCTTACCAGCAACGAACTGTCACGGATATTTGAGCCTTTCTATCACCTTTCCAAACACGATCCTTGGAAACATAGCGGTACTGGACTGGAATTAGCATTAGTGCAGAAAATGGTCAGACATTTAGGCGGCTCAATTTATGTAGAGAGTGGAGTCGGTCAAACCACCTTCACCATTAAATTCCCCCTTTAATTCGTTTTTTAGCGCGGCACTATCTAAATCGTCAGAAGTCTGCTATGATGATTATTCGTGTGGGTGACTAGCTCAACGGTAGCCTTCATTACACGAATAATCTCTAAAATAAGGGTTCTCACTAATATCTCTCAATGCTTCCAGCCATTATTGAGAGATAAATGAGAGACGAGTCTTCAGACAATCTAATTGGCTTTGAACGCTTACTAGCTTTATTTAAGGATGTTCAAAAGCAGACCCCTTCAGGAGTTGGGCTTAAAAGAGAAACCAAACCTTATGGTACCTACATACTACTCCAGTTTAAATTAGGAAGTAAGCGGGTAGCTAAAGCTTGTGGGTGTACATTTACTCAACTAGGGATGGTTCAAGCCCTCCAAAAAGCTACTAAGGTGGCTGAGGCTCTAAATAGCTTTTCTACTGAGACAGAGTTCTGGAATTGGTATGACCAAACCATTCTCGCTAAAAACACAATCCAAAATGACCTAATTACCTTTAAGCAAGCTATTCAGGTAGCAGAGGATTATTTTTGGGATAATGTGAGGAAAAAGGGAGTAAGGGATAAAAGTAATCCTTCTCATCAATCATGCTGGAATGATGCTTACGGGAGGTTCTATAAAAGTCTTCCCTTAGATAAAGTATTTAACACTACAGACATACTACAAATTGTTAACTCAAAGGAGAAGGGGACTAAGAACTTCAAAATGTGTGTACGGGCAATGAAGAAATTAGCCCAGCTTAATAGTCAAGAGAGTGCCTATAAAGAGCTTGAGAAAATTAATGCAACTCAAGTTAAGTTTAAACAGGATTTGCAAAGTTTATCCCTTGATGATTTCTTGCAAATGAGGGAGCAAATATTAGATGTCCCTGCAAATGATAAAAGATACAGGATTGAGTCACGTAAGTCTTGGTTATTTGTTTTCTCAATGCAGGTAATTTATGGATTGAGAATTAGTGAGGTATTTGCTGTTAAAAATATTGACCAGCCTTTCACTACTAAAGATGGGATAATTATACCTGCCTTAAGTGACCCCCACAATAAGGATATGGTAGTTGTGGTAGGTAATGAAACTCTATTAAAGACAACCACCAAGACAGGCTACCGACTATCCATTCCTTTAGTGCCACCTACCCACAATGACCTAATTGATAAGCTGGAAATTAAATCAGGTCAGCTCCCTAAACTTACCCTAAATAGTGATAACCCTGTTTCAGTAAGACATAAGTACACTAAAACTGCTAGAAATAATCTAATTACCTGGTTAAAGGGTAAGTTCACACAAACTCATGCTCTCAGGCATTTATCTAATTTAAATGGGATAATGTCAGGTGTGAGTTTAGAAAAACGAGCAATGAGTTTAGGCCATTCCCCTACTATGAATGATGCTGTCTATAAGAAGCGGCGCACCACCCAAACTACACTAGACCTACTAACGAACTCCACCCATCAAACTATTCCCCTAGCCTCCGCGTTAAGTGTAGCCAGACAGTTAGGATGCGCTGATGATAAAAAGTCAGTGAAGCTATTAGCCGCTATATATGGTTTAACTGAAGGTGAAATATCTTCCCTACTAACAGGTAACCAAAATTAGCACAATAATTTAATCCAAGCCGCCACTAACAATAATCATATATAGATACAATCACCACTAAAATACAAAGTATCCCCTACTTAAGCTAGTAAATAGTAGAGCGATAGGGAGATAACTAATTAGTTATCTGAAGTCATGTTGCTCCATAACAACCTGCATTTCTCTACCTTACAAAGATACCTGAAATGTAGTAGCAGTACTGTGTTGACCCTTGTGGTGGCCTGTGGAGAGATGACTGATTTAGTAGCCATAATTGGAAGTTTACTTACATAAGACTGCTTGAGTTTCCAAGTCATCTAAAAATCAGCCTTCTATTGTTAGGGGTACTAATAGTTAGATAAGCTAACTATTAGATTATCTAAACAAATTAATAGAGTTAGCGACCGCACCCTAAGTAGACTAAATCAGCCAACTGATGTTAGTTGACTAACTGGTATGCTTTCTTCTTCCTTGGTAAAGCGGAGTTGACTGATATGGTATGTTATCTCCCCTATAGGTTATCTATCTATTACTAGTATTGGTATAAGTGGCGGCCCAGATTGGGGTCTCATTAGGTCTGCTGCTCTAATTTAAGATATTTCCCTACTTTATCCAAAAATCTATCATCCTCTTCTCCCTCTGGCCAAAAGAACACTCCATCAGTCATTCCTATTTCTATTGTAGATTCCTCAATTAATTTAGATATTTTAAGTATATCTTTATAGAATTTAGTAGTATCCCCAGTTAGAACATTCTCCTCTGATAACACCAAAACACCCAACATTAAGTTATAAGCATTATATAAATTCTTAATGGCTTCTTTTCTGCCTTCCTGCATAACCATATCTCCATGTGTTTAACTTAATTTATTAAATTAAATAGTAAGCTACCTCAGTACATATACTAAATCAAGGCTTCTCTTGATTTAGTTATCTAACCAGCGATCGCTTGTTTGGTAAACTGATTCTCTGTTAGCAGAAGTAGTTACCTATATACAACAAAAAGACCTCCCGACTGAAAGTGTAGGGGTCTTTTTATATGATTAAGCATAAACAAAACGTCAGGAGCAAAAGTGCTATTAAGTGAGCATAATTATTAGTGAAAATAATTTACATCTGCCCATATTTTACCTATAATACTATTGACAATTGGGTAGATATTTGTTAGAATATATGTATGAAAGGTGAGGGGAAGGGAATACTTCCAGCCAACAGGAAAAGGACAGCAATACGACACTAAGGCTGTTACACCCCAAGGTTTGAACAATAGTGAACGCACCACAGTTTAAAGCTAACTTTCATAGGTAAGACAGCCTTAAAAACTTGAACAGCTACAGTCCTGCATGGCGATGTGTCGATAAGATTGAAAAGGGGTTTTGACAGTGCAACCATATACTGTTGGCAGATTTAGAATTACAGCCACCTAGAATAATCCGCAGACTTTCCAGAGGATGACCAGCGATAGATTAATCCTCCTATACCTTCAGAGTAATCTGAGGGTTTAGTTGTATGTAGCTCACTCTAATTGTGAGAATTAGAATAGTCTCAGAAGCCTTCAATTTAGTTAAGTTAGTATTAGCTACCTGAAGGATTTAAGGAGCCTTCCTGGACTTCCTAGAGGTGTTAATCCTACTATTCACTTCACTTATCAACTGTGATAACCAAATGGAAACCCCAATTTTTAGACTGATAGAAAAAGAGCTGCTTGAATGCAGACAGAAAATAGATTCAGCCATAAAGAATCTAAATGAGCTAGATGCCAAACTTACAGACAAACCTGACCTTGTATTACCTTTGGCTCAGGCAATAATAAAGGAAGAGAATACACGCTATGTTATTGAAAAATTAATTAAACTCCAGGAGAGGGTTAACAGGGGAAACTTTGAAGAGGATAAATGAGGTTAAATTAGAGAAATAATAACCTGATGAGTTAGCTAATCCTGTAGTTGACTCATCAGGTTATTTGATGTGAAGGGAGCGCTAGAGGGGAGCAACTGATTTAGTTTTCTTGGGGTGCGATCGCTTACTTAATAAACTGATTCTGTAAAAGGAGAATTAGTTACCCAAAAGAAAAGACCTCTCAGTAGGGTCTTCTTAAGTTAGTTACCTATTTGATATTAAGCTGTAGGATACTTAATTTAGCCGTCTTTAGCGGTGAGCACTAATCTTGTCCTGGTTTTAATATCCCTTCTAGATATTTATTAAAGTGGCCTAGTCTAGGTATCAGCTTTACCTCCCCCGTCTCATCTTGACCAATAACCATAAGCTCAAAACCATCTACCCTAGCTATACGTACCACATGATTAAATATCTGAGACTGAATACTTAATAAGAATTCCTCTATGGTTGGTCTTTTATAGCATCTTGTATCTTTTAATAGATTATGAGTTTCCATTAATAACCAAGCTGCCTTCCTTCTTTTATCTTGAGGAGCAATAGTTAAACCAGGTATTGATTCCTCATTAAATGTGTGCTTATCAATAATAGGCCCTATATCCCCAAGGATTCCCTCTAATGTCTTTATACTTATCCCCTTATAATAGCCATCCCAAAGCTCAATATATTCAGAATTATCAGCATTAATATTGTCTATTAATTTAGGAAATGGCTTGCTTAAATCAATATTATGCCAAATATTATATATACCTTCAGATTCTACTAAATTACCCAGGCAATTTAAAACCTCGCTAATATATTTCCTAACGGTTATAGCTATATTCTCATTTTCTTTAGTCGGCTCTATTTCACTAGCCGCTTGTAAGGAATTAAATGCTTGGCGTAGAAGTATAGCTGCCCCAAATAGACTATGAATGATTTCTTTTGTAGATTCCTGCATAAGGACACACGCCTGTTTAATTAAGTACGTGCCTACCCTAAATTATCAAGCTAACTAACGTATGTGACTTAAATCACTACGGCTGGCTCAATTAAAAGACACCCTACACAGGAATGCGTTATTGCGATCGCTATAGTGATTCTCCTATAAAAGAAGCAGTCTCAATGATTAGGTGGCGTTCCATACCAGACCCAACCTAACCTCGACTTACCGTAACATCTTTATTGTGTTACTACAGATTGAAGGAGTTTACAAACAATATATATGCTGAGGAGTTTGGAGCACCCTAAAATCAAGCTTGTTTAATATAATTTATTAAATTAATTAATCTAAGGTTTATTTAACTTGAATAGTGGACATAATCAAGTCAACAGTAGATTTATAAATTTCAGGAATCTCAGTTGACCCAGTGCCATCATCATTAGAATTCACTGGAATCTCAATCGAAACTACTTTATCATTCTTAACAAAAAACACAATAGCACTCGCTGCCTCTGGGCCTGCCATTACAAACATCTTGGCTGTGGTTTCAGGATAAAATGTTTCTTTTGTGTGCTCATCTAATTGATAGATACCCTGAATAAATTTAGTAGTTTCTGGATAAGACATAACTTGGACAATAATTCCATTTTCCCTATATCCTCCTGGATAATTGGAATTCACCTGACAGTTATATACTTCATAACTCCAAGGGCTATGTACCATTAAGCCCCACTGGGTATTCATAATCCTGTAATTAGCAGGCATATCAAAACTAATTTTCTTATTATCAAACTTTCTAATTTCTTGACTAGGTTCTTGAGTAGCTATAGAAGAACAAGGGTTATCTGCTAATGCTGAAGGTGCTATTGAACAAGCCAGAATTACAGGTAGTAATAAATTACTGAGTCTCATATTTGTCTATTTAATGAGTTTCTGTACTTAGTCTACCCAACTATCTGGGAGGCATATCATGCCCCACCTATGCGTTTAGTGAAATCTGGGAAGTAGAAAAAAAAGTTGTAAAGGAAATTATAGCCTGTAATCTTTACTGGGCAAGGCTTGTAAGCTATCTACTATACTAATAATGCATGAATATAGATTTGGTTGACTTCTTGCTCTCTAAACTTTAGATAGGGTAGTAGTTGACCTTAGTGTTCTATGTTTCTGTTGTATACTGGTTTTGATAGAATTTAGATTTATATGGTTTTCTTATTTGAGATATTTTGAGAAAAAAGGCTGAAGTTAACCACCCCTATGCCAGCTTATTCTAAAGTTAACTAATCTATCTCTTCTATATTCAATCCATTTAGTCAAATTGAGTTGCCCTAAACTTGGTGAAAAGTTAACTGTAGTGATTTATTAACTCTCGCCTTGTCTACTTTTATAACCACCTCTCTTGCCCTTTCAAGTAAGTTAATTTCCTTAAGCTGCCTAAAATTACCTTAACTTTTAGTGAGCCTACACAAGCTTTATAGGGCTGACTAATGTGGGTGATAATTCTACCAATTAAAAAAAGGGTAGCTGAATTAGCTACCCCTTATAAGTTTTGTTAGATTTAGTTTTAGTAAACTTCAAATTCTAATAGAGAATCTGGAAACTCTAGAGCTAACCAGCTTGTTAATCTTTCCTGTACTTCAGTTACCTTAGCTGGCTCAACTTCTAGACTCAAACCATCATAAGAGTAGGTAAGGATGTTTTCATTTATCTGCTCACCAATCATTCTCTGAATAATTAATTGTTCAGCCCCCTGAGCTATGTGAGATAACAGCTTGGCCCCAATCTTTGAATTGTTAACCTTACCTTTCTTGACTTCACTTCTGTACTCACTGGTTTCCTTCTTGAGGTTAAACTTTAAACCCAAGGCATTTGTATGGATGACATTCTCAATTTCACCAGCTTCAATCTTGTCAATGGTGAAGGCAGCTAACCATTCATCTCGAAGCTCTACAAGGGGCTTTAGTATACCCTCAAAGCAACTATTAACCATTTCCTTGGTTACAGTGAATCTATAACCTAGTTTCTTTTCAGCTTTCTGAGTGGCTAGAAAAGGAAGCTCACTCATTTTGGCTCCAAAACAGAAACCATAAATGATTACTTTCTTAACTTCTTTAGGTAAGGTAGCAGGCCCTATGTGCTTCCAAATACTATCAGTCTTAATAATACTTAGAATCTGTTCCTTAGTTTCTGAGGCTTGCAGGATATCACAAAGGATAATTAACTGAGCACACTTTAAGTCCATTTCCATAACCTTGTTGGCTTTGTTGGTTGGCTTAACGTAGTGCTTTCTAATTTTACTTGTTAGAGCCATAGGGCCACCTGATGTATGTAGTCTTCCAGGCCCCTGGATATAAAAGGAACCATGATACTGAGGTTCATTAGTTTCCCGGATATCATCTAGAGCACTTACTAAAGCCTCTTGTTGGTCTTGGCTTAATTCAAGGCTTCTGTTGAATTTTCTACCTTCTCTTGAATTAAATAACTTCAAGTCAAATACAAATTTAGAATCCCTTAACTTCTCCCAAGCTTTTTTAGTTACTTCAGGAAGTTGATTAGACCTTAAACATCTACCACCCCAAGCAGCAGGCTTCAACCCAACATTAAGGTCAGGTTTAGCAAATACTAACTCATCATTTGCCCCATTTATCAACTTAGTCAATTCTTCTTTAATTTCCTCCATTAGCTGTTCTCCAACCATAAACCTACGACAATAGCCTTCCCCATGTCCTGTAACACTAATAAAATTAAGTAAAGGTTCTATAGTTTCTTTTGTAACAGTTGCCATATATTTTTTAAATTTAAGTTTAGTATACTCTTCTACTGAGAAGGGAGTCATTAGAGTAAACAGGTATTCAACTGGTATTTGCAAATAATCATTAGGTTCATTATCTTGTGCCTTCTGGTTTCTAACCCTTAACAAGGAGTATACATAAGCTACTTGCTGGTTAGTAGGAGCTTTGCCTATTAAATTCTCTAAAGCTTTAGCTACCAATTTACCCTTCATCTTCTGGGTAATCTTAAGTTGGTAATTATCAATTTTCTTAATGTGGTCTTCCATATTTAGTTGTCTATTTAGTTTTAAAAATATAAGTTTGTTTAGTTATTTAGGAAGAGAGGAAGGAGAGTAACTAGCTCTCTTTTTAGCCTTGCAAAGCTTATCCTCTATACGTATCATTATAACAAATGGTGTTACAAATGGCCATAGTAAAGTGGCACTTTCTATGCAACTAAACTAAAGAACATATTTATTTAGGAACTGAGTTATACCAGCACTCCTATAGAAAGTTTTATAACCTTTAGCTCTCCACTTATTAGTAGAGTAGTAGAAGTAATATTCCTTACCTCTATGCTCTAGAAGTATTAATCTGTTAGCTAATACTTGATAATTTATTCCTTTATCAATTAATACCTGCTCAGTTCTAGCAAAGTCTAAAGCTTTCCTATCTGACTGTGCCTCCCTTATTAACCAAAAGGCATCTCCATCACATTCACTCTCTACGGCCCTGGAATATGTTTCTCTATAACTAGGGTTACTTTTTCTACCTGCTATTATATCCTGGCACTCTTTAATAGCATCTCTCTTGGGTTTATCACCATTAGGGAAGTTACTCATTTTAAACCTCTTACATATTGGTTTACTGCTGTAATAATTAAAGAGGATAAAGATAACCCATTCTCTTCAGCTATCTTTTGCCAGTCTTCTTTGATTGATTTGTTAATTAGAAATATAATTCTTGAGTCTTTCATATATATGCCAAACATTAGTATGTCTCTCTACTAATGCAGACTGTCCAACTTCTCGCTCCTTAATAGTCAGGAATTAGGATTAGACAACTTCTCCTTTGGGAGAACCAGCTTAATAGACAATAAAAAGTTCTTTTACCTGTTTACCTTTACTTAATAAAATTGAAAAAAAACCTTAACTCTACCGCCCCAAGTTAAGCCTCATTTCTCATTCTCTTCAAGCACCGCAGGCTATAAGTCAATCAAGTATTCATCACTTTTAACTGGTTTCTCATCTCCTATAGTTAACTGAAGCTACCAGGCAGATGGATGCGATCGCTGTTGCTTACCCTAGCTAAATACTCTGTCTAGCTTTCCATACACTTATATTATTTACTACTTGTAATATTGTAGTAGCACCCGTACTTACTAGTGACGGTTTACCCTAATCAGCTTATTGCTGAGTCTGGTTATATTAGTTTCAAGCCACTTAGAGGCTACCAAGTTTGGTTTAAACGAGTTGCTACTCATTTAAATCAGTCTGTCTATTGTGGCCCTAGTTAAGTTAGTGATTTTTTACTCCAGTAATGTGGAGTTAAATTCATAAACTTTCTACTAAATCCTATTCCTACCCGCAGAAAACCGATGAAACCTCAAACCTACCTTACTAAGATTCCCCCTCCTATTCCTCTTCATATAGTGATTCAGCATTTTGACCCACCTCAAAAATGCTGACTTAGTGGGGTTATCCCATAATTTGACAATTGAATAAATTAGAGTAATATTTCCAGACAAACCAGGAAGTTCGTTCATATAAGCAGCGTCATGTTCAACAAAAAACCCCTTTCTGCGCCTCGGCCTCCCACTGGAAATGAACAAGTACAGAAGAAGCACCTCGCTACTTCAATACTTGAACATTTGATAGAGGAAGGCTTTGTAACAGAGTTATCCACACCTATCAAATCTCCCTATGTTCAAACCTCAACACCTGAACCGCAAACTGAACTTGATCATTGAGCACCTACCTGTTGTTTTAGAAGATTTGCAGAGAGCTTCTTCAGAAACTCAGGAAGCTTACAGGGATGAAGTGTTTGAACTGATGTATCAAGGTCAGTTCCCAGGTGAACTTGTTAGTAGCTCATTAGTAGCTGATAAAGATGTCTTTTATATCCCACTTAGCACTGGGGAGTTTATATTTTATGAAGTGACAGCACCAGCAAAGTCTTCTAACCCTGATAGTGGGTTTACCTATTACTCAGTCCATTTTGTTGTCCCCAAAGCAATGGTGGATAACTGGGAAAGGAAGACTGCCCTAAATAATACAGTGAAGGGCGTTAAGACTTTGACAAAGCCAGTGATGCAGTTTATTGCTGCAAGTAAGATAACATTTTTTCTGGCTGGTGCTATTACAGGTATTGTTAAGTTTTTTACGTGATAGCAAGAGAATAATAACATTGATTTTCAAGGAGGGGCTTTCCCCTCCTTTTTCATGGGTTTCATTAGCTGAAGAATTGTGAGTGTAGAAATCTAAAATGTACAGCTCAGTCTAATTATAAAATTACAGTAGCAGAAGTAGAAACCTTACTGTAAGCTCACTCTACAATATTGTTTAGCTTCAGATTACTTAATAGGTAAACATAAAATGTGCAGGTTTCCTCATTCCCCTACTTTCCCTTACTTGGTTAGTTTAAAGATTTTACCCACATTTAGATTAAGACAACTTCTCCGAAAGAAGAAGCAGTTTAGTTTCTAACAGTCTCCCAGTTAATGCAAGGTTCTTTTAGTATTATTAAATTATGAACACCAAGAGACTTGCATTATTATGAAAAACGATTTCTTGACCACTTCCTTATTCCCCTATCCTGCAATTCCAGCTATCACCGTATTAGGTATCCTCAGTGGGTCTCCTATTATCTTAGGGATTGCAATCTTTGGCTTCTGTTTGAATAAAACATATAGTAAATTAACCTCATTCTATATAAGGACAAAAGCTGACTTACAAGACTCACTAATGGGCAATGAATTTAATGAGTGATTACTTAACTCCTCTACTCAAAGAACTCCAAGAGTCTCAACCTCAGCTAAGTGAAGACCTACTCTCTGATTGTGTTAGTCAGCTAACCAAACTTGAGAAAGCCGCCCTCATGTATCAGATTACTAAAGATAAAAGTGCTGGGATTATACTCACCAATATTTACCTACAAGATGCCACCTCCTCTAAGTTTGATACCTGGGCTAAAGAACTCTACCTAGAGGTTATTGAAACCCTGGGCTATTCAATATCAGAAATCTTAGATAATTTGTAGGAACTATTATTATGATTACTATTATTACATTGATTATTTTTACTTTGATTCTATTCAGCTTCGTTCTAGGGCTACTAGTAGGAAAGTTACTATTACAGCCTCAGTTAACAGAAAATGACTTAGCTGCCTATACTGACTTCCAAAGAGACTTTAATGGCTTTGCTGACCGTAACTAACTAAATTTAATTTAGTTAACTTGATAGCTTCCTACCAAAAATAGGAGGCTATTTTGTTGCATAGTTTTTACTATTACATGTTGAGTATCATGTTTTTAGAAAGGTTGAAAGAGACCTCCACAATTAAAAATACTCAGTATATAAACAATGACTATTATTAATCCTCCTTCCAATTCTGCTACTAAATTGAAATCAGCTATTGAAGCGATCGCACCTGAAGTTGACTCAACTGTTCTTGATGAGCTTTGTAGACTAACCCGCATACACAACCTTAAGTGGGTAGCTGACAAGAATGGTAAAAATGCTTACTACGTCATGGCTGACCTAAGTGTAGCTAAAGGTTTAGACGCTAAAGATTATGCCTATAACTGGGCTGATAAAACTAAATCAACGAGTGGTGTGGAAAACAACCCGTTAGAATCCTTACCTGGTAAAGCTTTTAAATTAGAAGGAGAAAACCTAGCTAATTTCAAAAAACTATACAAAGAGCAAAATGGCATATCACTGGGTAAAATTAATAGCCTTTGGGTTGGTGATTTTTTACATGCTTACTCCTACTTGGTTCAAGGGCGTTCAGAGGCTGCTAAAGACTTCCAATCTTTAGGTGCCAAATCAATAGAGGTAGCTTCAACTAATGACCTACAACACACTATTGAACCAGACTTACAATTAAAGATTATGGAATTAGCGGGCTACTCTAATATCAACCTAAAGTTTGAAGTAGCAGTAGTTGATAGTTTTAGCCCAGGTAGTCATAGAAGATGGGACTTTGTAGAGAGACTGCCTAAAGTTACCAAATTGTATGAGTTAAAATCCCGTACACTTTCTGAAGATAATGTGCGTTCTACCTTATTTACTAAGAAGTATATTGAGTTAGCTTCTGAACGTTTCCCTGGTAAACCAATTGAGTTTATCTTCACCAGCCCCAGAGGAATTTCTTGGGAAGCTAAAAGCCTTATTCAGGAGGTCAATGAGAAGGCTTCTACTTTGTACCCAGGTATAAAGGTTAAAGTAAGTTTCATTGATACTCAGGAGATTACAGAGAGGCTTATTAATAACATTCTGAATGACTCCCCAATTGAATCTCACTTCTGGTTTAAGAGGAAGTTAGAAACAGAAGGGTTTAATTGTGTAGTAAGTAGTAGGACGGTGGAGCGATTAAACACTTCTATTGTTGATGCTTACCAAACTGGAAGATTAATCAGAAAAGCTAAACCAGATAACGTCATCCAACTCCCCAAATTAAAGAACACCCAAGCAGCTTAACTCAACTGATTCTCTCCAAATAGAACCACTTTATCCTCCTCTAACCAGGGGGATTTTTTGTTAATAGGAAGCTCAAATCCATCCCACCTTTTACTATTACCATCAAACTATTATTTAAAGCATAGAGAGAGTTAAAGGGCACTTAAATGAGTACTGCAATTGGTAGAGCTTACAAGTTGTTTTTAAAAGGTTATTCCCTTCGTAAAATAGCCAAGATATTTAAGATTCCTAAGTCAACCCTAAGCTACAAATTCAGAAAGCTTTATGGTTCAGATTACGCAGAGCAAAGGAATCACTGGGGCATCTTACAAGTAATTCAAGAGTACGCAAACGATAAGTCTTTGTCACCTAGAGACAGGCAACAAATAAGAGATTGGATGAATAGAAACTTCAATCAGATTATTGAAAGTGAGAGAGCTAATTTAGATAAGCCTCTGTACACAAACCGCAAACTCCAGCAGCTAACTGAGTTGGAATGTAGCTACAGAAAAGGAGACTGGAAGCGGTTATTTGAAGACACCTTAATCTCAAGCTATTAAATATTAATTTTACTAATAAATAAACAAAAGGATTACATATTATGACTACTATTACTAGCTATATTGATTCCACAGATTTAGAAGAATGTTTAGATTTGTGGTTCTCTGGAACCTTTGATGATTGCGACCAATATATCTCTCGCCTCTACAAAGATGCAAGTGAACTGAAGCCAGGTAACAGCTTATTTGGTCAACTTGATTCTTCTGGCCTTGAGTTAGCTTTATGGGGTTTGGGTTCCATACATAGGGCCGCCATTCAATTTCACTTTATAGGGGATGAAACCTCTTGGTCAATATTGCTTCACAACTACCTCCACAATGGTCAGCAAGGGACTCTAGAAAGCTGGGTGGCTGTAATATACCTTCAGGCATTAGAACTACTCTCTAGAGAAGTTATGAAGCTAATTTAGGACAGTTTTCAAGGATAGATATCTAAATTACTAGGTGCTTCAGGTGGCACCTTTTTTTATGGCAAATAAAGCATTTATGCTGAGTCAAACTCAGCGAGAATTTTTAACATTACTTTTAAGCATTCAGCCTCATCTGAGTAAACCTCAAATGAAAGCTATCTTCCTGAACAAGTTTCAGGTTGAGCTAACAGAGCAGCAACTAAAAACGCTAATAACTAAGACAAAGAAGAAGGTTCAGGAACTTCAGAAAAATGAAGCACTAACTCTAGAGTTAGCTCAGAAAGTTGGTCTAATAAACCTGCATTCTAAAATTAATCGCACATTAGCTTTAGAAGAGATTGTAAGAATGGGTAAGGATGGTTACTTATGCCAAACTCAATCTGCTCGCGGTGAAGTTGTCAGTTATATAAAGCATGACCTAAAAGTTGCAACAGAAGCCCTAAAAGCCTTAAAAACTGAGTGGAGTGAGGATGTTCAACAGCAAGCCAGCTACACAGTAGTCATAGGTGGTGTGGAACCTCCAAAAGAGGATGAGCTTGAGGGAGACTCAGAACTGTAATGAGCTTTTCCCTTAACTTACATGAGAAGCAACTGGAGGTGTTCAAGAATAAAGCTAGGTTTAAATTACTAATCTCAGGGCGGAGATTTGGGAAAAGTAGGCTACTACTTACTAGTGCTATATTCGCAGCTTTATCCTTTGACCAACCTATAGACCCTGCTTCTCCTCCGGTATGTTTGATAGTGATGCCCACCCTTAAAAGCTGTAGGAGTATTCATTGGGAACCACTACTTAATTTACTAGCAGGACAACCTTTTGTAGAGGCAATATCTAAGTCAGATTTTAGAATAAAACTTAAAGGTTCCAAGCCTGATATTTTAATTCGAGGGGCTGACAATGATGGGGATTCCCTCAGAGGATTAAAGTTAGCTTGGGTTGGGGTAGATGAGTTTCAAGACTTCTCTTTTCAAGCCTGGGAGAAAGTGCTTTATCCAGCATTAGCCGACACCCCAAATTCTAAAGCTTTGCTAATTGGAACCCCTAAAGGTAAATCACACTTCTTACATAAATTTCATCTACAAGTGAAAGCTAACCTTGAGTGGTCTTACTTTCACTTTGTTACGCGAGATAACCCATTTGTCCCTAGAAGCTTTCTAAGGCAGGCTAAAACTCAGATGCCTATGAAAACATACAGGCAAGAGTTTCAAGCTAGCTTTGAGGATTTTGATGGGCAGTTATTTGACCAGCTATCTGAAAAACACTTAATAAAAGATGTACCAAATGACCTTAGTTATTATTTAGGGGCAGATTGGGGAGATACACATCCTGCTATTGCAGTTGTTGGTTTAAGTAAAGATTTAAGTAAATTTTACTTAGTGGATGCTTGGACTAATAAAACTGAAGCACCAATTGTACAGGATGAGTTTATCAGTAAGATGGCATCTTTTTGTACTAAATATAATATATATAAAGCTTTCCTTCCTGATGATAGACCTGCCTCTGTGATAGCAGCCAGGTTATTAGGAAAAGAAAAAGATATAGCTGGATTGAAAAGAGCAGTTCAAGTCAGTAGGGGCAATCTAGGGGTAATGCCTAGTATTGAAATAATAAACAACTTATTCTTTCAAGAAAACCTCTTTATCAAAAGTAACCTAACTGAAGTAATATCCCAATTTCAAGATTACCACAGAGCAGTTGACTCACAGGGATTGCTGCTAAATCGCCCTGCTGACCATCAAGCAGACCATATTATTGACAGTTTTAGATATGCCTGCGTTTCAATCTACAACTCTATTCAAAATAAGAAAAGATAAATAATATATGTATCCCAATCAACTACCACTAGAAACCCTAGAGTCAAAGAATGCTGAGTATGAGCAGATGTTACCTGCCTTAAATGAAATTGACCTATTAGTTTCAGGGGGCTTCCGACTCAAGAATGCTATTAGACATTTTCTCCAGCAAAGGGTAGGTGAGGAAAATGAAGTTTATGAAACCAGACTTAAAAAGTTCACCTATCTAAATATTTTATCTTCCAGCATTAATGAGCAGGTTAGTAAGCTTGCTAACGCCCCCATGACAATTGAGGGATTAGATGTCAATCCTAAGTTTTGGTCAGCCTTCAGGGAGAATACAGACCTATCTGGGCGTTCAGAAAAGAATTTAATTACCTTAATCTTTAGAGAACTTCTAAAGTTCAAAAAGGTTTATCTTCATGTAGATAAACCTAAATCAGAAGTCGCCCCTATTAACAAACTACAAGAGGAAGCTTTAGGTCTACGCCCCTATATAGTGACCTACTCTCCACTTCAAGTTACTAATTGGTCAGAGAGCAAAGGTAAGCTTAATTGGCTGAAGATTAGGCAGGTATCAGAAGATGATTCTAACCCTATAGCTGCCCCTAGAAAGGTCTGCACCTGGACAATTATTGACTCTAATTACATTGCTAAATATTCTGCAATTGTGGAGCTTGATGGTCAAGGTAATATCACTAAAGTTAATGCCGAGATGACTAATGCTGACACTACCATTAGCTTGGTATCCCTTATACCTCATGGTTTCAACCAAGTACCAGTTCTCAAAATAGAGTTACCTGACCAACTTTGGGTTGCTGACCAAGCAGCTAGTAAAGCAGTTGAGCATCTAAGAACAGACTGCTCCAAATATGATTTGTTAACTATGAGTTACTTCCAAAGAACTTTTAAACGTTCTTTAAAACCTGATGGAGATTTGGAGAATTCTTATGAAGATGATGTACCACCACCAACAGGTCTACAGCATGTAATTGAGGTTGACCAATTTCAGTGGGCAGAACCAAAGGGAGACATTATTAAACACATGGCTGAATCTCTAAAGGCCATAGAAGCCCAGGTAAGGGATTTAGTTAGCTCAGGTGGTGTGTCCTCTTCTAATGGGGCTATAGCTCAATCTGGTGTTAGTAAACAAATGGATTTTACTAAACAGGAAACTATGCTGAAATCCTATGGGGAACTCCTCGTTGATGCTTACCAAGACCTCTTACAACTAGTAGCTAAATCAGCAGGTATAGATGGTAGAAAAATCTCTGTCACAGGGCTTAATTCCTTTGAAAATGACTCCTTGGATTCAATGCTAGTCAAGTTAGATTCTGTCAGTAAACTCAATGTAGAAAGCTTAAAGGCTAATCTACCTCCTTCTGCCTTGAAAGTAGTTTATGAGCAGATGGTGTCATTACTAGCAGGTAGTTTATCAGCCTCCCAAAAAGAGCAAGTTAACAAAGAGATAGAGGTACTAATGAACACTATTAATACTTTGGACACTTCTAAAGTATAGGAACACTAACCAACTGGCTAAGGTTAAAACCAGACAAGTTTTACTGACAACTTAAAAGACAGACACCTATAAAAGGATTATTTAAAATGACAGAACAAGAAATTCAAGCTTTGATTGATGCTAGCTTAAACTCATTTAAAACTGAAATTAAGGCAGAGGTTACTCAAGCTAATCAAGGGCTTGCATCAAGTCTTACTAAAGAGATTAAGAGACTTCAAACAGCCCAACCCACTGTAGCAGAACCTACTGAATCATCTACAGATAGGCTAACCCTTAAGGCTCTAGAACAGCAGTTAACAGACCTTAAGACTCAATTAGCTAACAAAGATAAAGAGACTGTTGCAGCTAAACGTAGCAGTGCAGTTGCTCAGGCAATTGCTAACAGTAAAGCATTAAGCCCAGCCACATTACAAAAAGTATTCTTACTTGATAACTCAGACAAACTCAAGGAAGAAAATGGTAAGTGGTATGTAGCTCAAGGTGATAGTGTTTCAACTTTAGAAGACGCACTAACTTCTTATTTGTCAAGTGAAGATGGAAAAGCATTTGTACCTGCTTCAGGAGTTAGGGGTTCAGATGCTCAAGAAACAAAAGTAACTCCAGTTGACCCTAATCAAAAACTTAAGGCAGAAGATGCCTTATTTGAATCATTCTAATTTACTCAAATACATTAATTAATTTATAAAATATTATGGCAGTTATTGCTAGTGCATTAAACTCACTACAGTTGGTAGTTGATGAAGAAGTTGCTGCTTTGCAACTGAATCAATTCCCAATGTTGAATCGTATTCAAAAGAAAACAATTAGCCAAAAGGCTATCAAATGGAACGTTAACGCTTCTGGAGCTGCCGTAACAGGTGAAGCTACGACTGCCAACGTTACTACCTACTCTGAAGATTCAGTTGTTTCAGCTCAATTAGCTATTGGTGCAAATCGCTTGCGTCATAGTTTCCAAATTCAAAAAGAAGACATCGCTGAAGCAAAAGCTGCTGGTAAGGGTGCTTTACGTGACCTTTTTGGTTATGAAATCCAAAGTGGTATCCGCGTACTTATGGAATCACTATCTGGTTTGCTATACACTGGCGCAGGCGCAGCTTCTGATGGTGGATTAATTGGCTTAACAACGGCTGTACCCACAACTGCTGGTGCTTACGCTGGTATCGCTGCTTCCGCATTGTGGAACCCTTATGTAAACCATAACGCAACTGCCCGTGCATTATCCCTAGCTTTGTTGTTAGACATTGAAGCTGGTATGGTTACAAAAGGTGCTACATTTAGCGCAGTTTATACTACACCTGCAATGGTTGTTAAGTATAAAACATTATTTAATACTAACACTGGTATTACCAATATCCTGGAAGCTGGTAAAGCAGATTTAGGCTACACAGGTGTTGCTTATGCTGGTCGTCCTGTAATCCAAGACCCATATTGCACCCCCAACGCAATGTACTTCTTGAATGAATCTGAAGTATCCTTATATACGTTTGCTCAGAACAACACAAGCGGCAACCAAGGTATGCAATTTGCTATTGAGCAATTACCTTCTAGCAACCCAGATGCAGAAAACTATGCCATCTTGGTTAAGCCCCAATTGCAATTAAAGAACCGTCCTAAGGCGGCTGCTCTCCTAAGCAACGTTGGTGCATAAGTAAATGACACAATTCACCATACCTCAAGTTGAAGAGTTTGAGAGAATCTTAGGTTATTCTATCTACAATGTTACTGTTAGAAATCAGCTAATTTCTGATGATTACACTGTCACTATAGTTGATAGAGCTTTAACTATTCTTGATGAGTTGGTGAGTATTGATGGTTTGTTAAAAGAATCCCTTGAGACCAGTTTTGTAAAGGAATCTAGGGGTTCTAAACTGTCATACAGTAGTCATGTAGCTCACCTGAAATCAGAAGGTACTAGATTATTAAATGAGTTAGGACAACTACTCAGGGTAGGAGTTAATTACAACAAATACTCACCTAATAAAAAACGTAATTCAACCGCAGCTTATTGGTAGGGTAAATGTTTAATTATACTATCAAGGCATCTGGCCCATTATTTGAAGGTAAAGTTACTACTAAAAAGATATTAGAGGTTGCCCTTACAGAGACAGCAGACTTTGCAAAGAATACAGTTAAAAATGTTACTCCTGTAAGAACAGGGGCACTAAAATCAGGTTGGCTTACAACTGTGAACAGGAAATCAGTAACATTATCAAACTCTGTAATCTATGCACCTTTTGTTGAGAAGAGAGTGCAAATGGTTAATAGGTCACTACCTGTTATTAATGAGAACTTACAACAGAATATAGCTAAAGGAATCAATAAACTGAAATGAACCTATATGAAAAGCTGGCTAAGATTGAAAACAAGCTGGCACAGGTGGAAGCAGATTTAGGGGTTCCTCAGCGTAGGTATCTATTAGTAAGGCATATAGTAACAGACCCTATCACCCGCGCTCCCAGTATAGAAGATACTTTAATAAATCCCAAAGCTTATATAACTTCAGTCTCCCCTAGATTTGTGAATATGCAGATAGCAATTCCAGGGGCTGACTCAATTTATGTAACAGTTAATGACCTTGAAGTAGAGATTCCTAAAGTCTACCCTATTACATTATTTAAACCAGAGGGTAATACTAGGGCGATGTTTATTTTAGACCCGCCAGTAACTTATGGGACTGTTGTTTATTCTAACCCTACTACTAAATCTTTTAACAAGCCTAATATTTATAGTTTAGGTTATGTGGATGACACTCAATCTACTATATATAAATTAATTTTAAATGGGCAGAGGGATAATAAATGAATATACAGTTAGCGCATCAGAAAGTTAAAGAATTTTTAGCTGTTAGGGTAAAGATTGACGCTTGGGATTTAGATGTACCAGAAGGTTTATACAGCCCTACTTCAAATAACTATCAACCAGGTAGTAGTGCTATAGCTCTTCCAATACAAAACTTAGTTCATAAAAAAGTAGGGCTGAACTTAATAGAAACCTCAGTAAGGTTGCCTTATAGAATTACCTACAGGTTCGCATACGATTTAGCTTATGACGCATTACCCTTTAATGGCTTAGAGGGGGTACTCAGCACTGTACATTTACTATCACTACTTCAATTGCCAGATGAAAATATTAAGTCATTTCAACCTGCTGAAGTAGAAGATTCAATAACAGTAGAAAGAGTAAATCAGCAGAATGGAGATTGGTTAGTAAGCCTTAACTTTGCTTTTGATGTAGTTTTTAACACAACTGACTTTCCTGATATCTCAAGTATTCAGCCCCCTGATTATTATGACATTGAAAATCCGCCTCCTTTATCTGAAATAACTATTAGGGTTAATAGAGCCAAACCTGAATTTATAAAAAGCAATACTTCTACTTATATAGAAGATTCAACAATTAATATTATTAAATAATATTGCTTTATATAACCCTAATCAAAGGGAAGAATATTTAGGACAGTTTTAATTGATAGATTAAATATAAAAAAATATGAATATAAAAAAATATGACAAGTTTGTTCACAAATTTTAAGAGTCCTGGTGTACGCATTCAGGAGACAACCCAAGGATATAGAGCGCTTGAGATTGCTTCATTTGAAACTCACTATATTATTGGTTCCTCAGCAACTGGGGCTTACCTTTATCCAACTCAAGTAAGCAGCTTAGAAGACTTCACAAATCAATTTGGTGCATCTCCTAGTGAAGCTTCAATCCGCCTTTTGTTCAGAAATGATAAAAGAGCCATTGTATTCTTTATTCGCACCCCTATTGCTGTTAGACGTACAGTTACAGTATCCACAGCCGCAGCAGGTACATACACAGTAACTATTGCTGGCACCGCAGTAAATTACGTAGCTACAGGTACGCCCACAAAAGCAGATATTGCCTCTGGTTTAATCGCTGCTGTCAACTCCTCAACAGTAGCTAGCTTAGTAACAGCAGGCGCTGGTTTGACTACTGATGCTTTGATAATCAGATGTGATGACCCTATTGCCGCTATTCCAACTCTGACAGTAGGAACCAACTTAGCTTTAACAGTTACCACTCCTACAACCCCTGCTGCAATTGATTATGTTTATGCAGTTGAAAACAGCTTTGACTCTGAAGATGCTTACACACAAGGGTTTATCTATGCTCCTGAAGCATTCCAATTACTAAGTCTGCAATCTGACCGTCAAGCAGTTGGTTTAGCTTTAGAAGCACAAGCATCTGATGAAGCTTTTGATTGGATTGCTTTGATTGACCCAGGTGTAGGTTTAACACCAGCTCAAGCTCAAACTGAAGCACTATTGTACAACTCACCTCAAGGTCACTCTGCATTCTTCTATCCCTACCTCACAGACCTTGAGAGTACTGTAGTTCCTCCTTCTGCTGCTGTAGCTGGTTTACACACAAGACGCTTCAGAGAGGAAGGTTTACAACAACCTGGTGCAGGTGCTAAATTCCCAGTTCTGGGAGTACTTGACGTAGTAACCAAAGTTAATACTCAACAGCAAGAAATCCTCAATCCAATTGGGGTTAATGTTATCAGAAACCTGAGAAACAAAGGTATTGTAGTTTGGGGTATGAGAACTCGCTCTACTAGTGAATTCTATACTTTCCTTCCTACTAGAGTCATTATGAATGTTCTTAATGGAACATTAAGATCAGGTTTTGATAATGACCTTTTCACTTCCATTGATGGGTTTGGTTTGCTGCTAAACGCAATCTCCCAAACAGCTTTCTCAGTGTGCAATAGGCTATGGAGAGGTAGATTACTCTTTGGTGCTACTGAAGCTGCTGCTTTTGAAGTTATCTGTAACTTCACCAATAACACTCAAGAAGAGTTGGAAAGAGGAAATGTAATTCTAGAAGTATATGCAGTATCTGCACCTGCTTTAGAAAAGTTGTTGGTTAGCACGGTCAGAGTCAGCATTGGTACATTGCCATTAAATCAGTCTCAGACTGTTGCCACTCAATTACCTGCTGCCTAATCTAATACCCTGTGGGCTAAAGATAAACTTTAGCTCACTTAAACTATTAATAAAATAAATAAAAAATATGGCAATTTTATCAACGATTAATCCTATTGCTAACTCTGATTTTACTATCACCTTAACTTTGCTTCCTAATATTTATTGGACAACGTTCAGTGGTATCAAGACAACTTATAAACGCCCTACATATAATGATGGGTTAGCTCAAATACAAAGAACTGGGTCAGGTGGTACACAGGAGAATGCTAATGTCACAATCAGCAAACCTTATGATCCTGAGTCTGATGATGCTATTAATAGCTTCCTTGTAGACCATGAAGACGGTGTTGCTTTTGATATGAGTGTTACTCCTATTAAACGTTCTGCAACTGGTGAAGTACAAGCTCGTGGAACTAAGTCTTGGAAGCTGACTGGTTGTAGACTTATTAGCTCAGAAATGATGTCTTCTACAGACACAGCAGATGGCTCTAAGACTTCTATGACTACTCTTGAGTTCTCTTATGAATCCGCTACATTTGCATAATAAATAATTAAGATAATGGCTAGAAAACCAGTAATTGAAGAAGTAAAAGAATTAGATAAAGTTGAGGCTGCTTTACCTGAAGTAGAGAAGTCTGGTGAATTCCAAGCTACCTACAACCAAGATGAACAAACAGTTGATTTTGAGTTAACTGATGGCACTCCAGTACAAGTTAAGTCCCCTAAAGCTAAACAGATTTTGCTACTTGAAGGGTTCATTAACACTGCCCCCCAAGAATATAAAACTGATAGCTTTGCTATGTTGAAGTTAGCTTCTCTTTGTGTTACCAAGTTTGGTGACAAAGCTAAGTTATCCTTTGAGGAATTATTAGAACTCCTTGAGTTAGAAGATATTGAGAGGGTAGCTGCTGCTATTGGTTACTTTCGAGATAAGCTTGCTTATTTGGGAAAAAAAGCTAAGGATTAGTGTTCAAGGGCAACCTTACTTTACAGTTACAGAACTTTATAAATTACTAATGATAGCCTGTGGGGGGAACATTAGTTCCTCCTACTTACAGATGCAAGAGATGGAAATATCAGACTGTCTCTTTCATCTTTATCTTTATATTGACCAGCAAAATGAGAAGGCTAATAAGCAAGAAGAAAGTAAGTTAGCTGAGTGGGGATTCTCTGGAGAGCAAATGGAAATGGTTTAATAATAAATGGCAACAAATGGCAACAATATTACAATAGTTTTAAACGCCAAAGATAACGCTTCTGGGGTATTTAAAGGGCTAACGGGGCTAATTGAGGGGGCTACCCTTAGAGCCAATCTACTGTCTAATGCCTTGTCAGCAGGGCTATCAAAAGGTGTATCAGCCTTAACAAGTAAGTTTAAAGAAGCGGCTGACATTCAGTTAAATAATATCTCAGCAGCCAGTACTTATGCTGCCTTAACAGGTCGTAATTTTGCAGATGCTGAAAAGGTATTTAGTAACTTAGATGGGCGCATCAATAAGATAGCCGCAGCCTTACCTGGCTCTACAGAGGAATACAAAAAACTAGCATTAGGAATTCAAGATAATCTGATTCCTGCCTTTGTGGATGCCAATGGTGTATTCAATGAAGGGGCTTTCCTTGATGGTTTAACTAACATTACAAGAGGCTTAGGATTCTTAGGAGCAGCATCCAATGTTTCTTCAAAAGATGTGTCTAAGTTTACATCCAAGTTTCTTGGGGGTAGTTCAATATCTGAGTTAGAAAAACTACTATTTGCTGAAAGTAACCCAGCCTTCTTAAGTTTAGTACAAAAGAAATTAGCTGAATCTGGTAAAAAGTTAGAGAATTTAACTGTTAAGGAAAGAAAACAAATACTTGAAGCAGTCCAGGGACAACTAGTTACTGAAGATACAATTAAGGCTGCTGGTAATTCAGTTAATGGATTATTAGAATCACTCAAGGATAAATTATTTAATCCCTCTCAAGGTATTTTTGGTTTACTTAAGGACTTAGATGACAAGACAGAAGGCAACCAATCAGTTCTAAATGCTTTTAATGACACCCTAAAAGTTCTTATAGGGGATAATGGATTGTTTGCTACTATAGGTAGTGTATTAGCTAAATTAGGTATTGACCCAAATGGGGTATTAATTTATCTTAAAAGGGGGATTGATGGATTTACTAAATGGGCTGAAGGTTTAAATAGTAACTTAAGTTTCCTTAACTCTTCTAGTTCTAATATTGATGAGTTGAAGAAGAATATTCAATCAACTATTTCAACTTTATTTAGTTCATTTGATTTTAGTATTATAGGAACTACCATAGCTAATAAAATCAACTCAGTTGTTGGGTGGGCTTCAACATTAGATTTTAATAGTATATTTGGTGCCATAGGTAAGCTCATAGCTGATGGGCTAAATGGGTTTTCAAAAACTATTGATATCAATAAGTTGGTAACTCTTCTATTTAAAGGGATGGTAGGGTTTGTTAATGGAGTTGGAACTCTATTAAGTAAACTAACACCTGAAAGTACAGACTTAATAGCCAAGACTCTACTAATTGGTGGGATTTTACCCTATGTTACTGCCACAGCTTTAAGTTTAGCAGCAGCAGCTACCCCACCAGGTATAGCAGCCTTAGTAGGTATAGTTGTAACTAAAGTAATTGTAGATAATTGGAAGGGTATTGTAGATAACTTTATACCTTGGTTAGAAAACATAGGTAAAGCTTTTACTTCCAGTTTTAATCTAATCAAAGATATAATTACCCTAAACATACCTGGAATTAAACAGGATGTAAGGGACTTAATTGAGGCTGTAAGGAAAGTAATAAATGAGCCATTACAAACCTTAAAGGATACCTTTGATACTTTAACTGGTAATAAAACTGATAAGGACGTAAGATTTGAGGATAACGAACAGCATAACAAACAACTTATTACTAACAGAGTAAATAAAGCTGTTGCTGAAGGTAGACTCAGCAAAGAGGCTGGGGCTGCTCAAATTAGGGCATTGGATGTACCTAATTATGCTAATGGTCTTAATGTTGGTTCCTTAATGTCAGCTATCAGTAGAGAGCAAAAAGCTGCACCTGCTGGTTCCAATATTGTGATAGCCAACTCAACTGAGGCTATTCTTAATAGACAGCAACAGGCTCAATTAGCCTCTTCTGTTAGTAGAGGTGGCGGGTTAAGTATTGGTTCAATAGTTATCCACACCGCAGCTACTAATGGTAAAGAGATAGCTGAAACTGTTATGCAGCATATTGAAGACCAGTTTATTAAATTTAGTCAAAATAATTTAGCCGCCGCTATATAAGCTTCAATTACTATATAATTCTGCCCTCCTTTAACAAAGGGAGGGTTTATTTTTTTAAATATATGTCAATCAATAATAATGTACTTAAGGGTCTACCTAATGCTGAGAGAATCACAGATATTTATGCCTATTTGATTGATGAATTAGGGCAAGTTATATATTCATTTTTATATAACCCAGAGGAGAAATCATTCAGTAGAAGTGCCAAGTATAACCAAGGTATTACTGCGTTAACCTCTATACCCTCTCAACAATATGGGTACACTTCTGGCTTAACTTTGCAGCTAGATAATTTATTACTAGAAAGTCATAGTGAAGGTAAAACTTGTAAACTCCTTCTACAGAAACTTCAAGCCCTAATGGTAGCAGACCCAGCTAAAGGTAAATATGCCCCCTCTCCTGTGACTTTTAAATGGGGTAAGGATAGCTTTGGCCCAGCAGTTATAACTGACATCAAATGGGCTGAGACAGCTTGGTTGGGTGGTGAAGTTGCTCAAGCTAGATTAGATATCACACTATTAGAAATCCCCTCAAACCAATTACCAAACAAAGCTAAATCAGAATCCACAGCAGACCGCCTACAAAGCGCTTTAAGTAAGTCAAATTTACTAACTGATAGACAAATCCAAGAAGGTAATACAAAGGCCGTAGCGTGGCTTAAAGCTAACGTTAAGAAGCTTCCTACTTATCTATCTACTCTAGTTAAATCTAACAAGTATAAAGTCTCAGTAGCCAAGAATGGGACAGTTTCAATGTTTGATAGCAAAGGTAAATCTTTAGGGACTATCGGTTTATACAAAAATGACAAGCTGGATGTGTCTACAGGGAATTTAATCAAGAAATAATATGAGTACTTTACCTTTAAAGAACCCTTTTAATATTCCCAAGAATGTATCGTTCAATGTTGGGGATTCTCTAACTAAAATTGCTAATGAAGTATTGGGGGATTCAACAGCTTGGCGTGAGTTAGCTACTATGAATGACCTTGACATCTTCAAAGCAATTGAAGTGGGCCAAACTTTAACTATTCCTAATCCAGAAGTAGCTGAACGTAAATTTAGATTGGCTGCCTCTGCTGAGATATCAAGTGTTAATGATAAAGTTCAGGCTACTATCACTGAGATTACTCAATCAAGGGAAGCACAAACCATATTAAATTTATTAGGCACTAGCCAAGAAAATATTCTCAGAGATGTAAATTTATCCCTTTCTGGATTAGCTAAAGGTATTGCCCCTACCTCACAAGATGAACTCCTTTACAAACTTAAAAGTTCTAAAGAAGGTTATGAAGCTAACCAACCTGTATGGCGTTTAATATCCTGGGTTTTATAAATTATGAGCCAATTCAATATTAATAATCCTAATTCTTCTCAACAGCTATTAGACCCCTTTATTAAAATTACTATAGGGGCTAAAGGTAGCACTGAAGCAGAAACATTTACACTTGGGGATGGAAAGCTCATTAAAGCCTCTGTAACCTTGGGGGAGGGTAAAGCTCAATCAAGCTGTAACTTCACTGTCTATGACCCTCAGAAGACCCTTACTGATAAGTTCTACACCTATGTTGAAAGTGTGGGTGGTTTAGACCCAGTAACAGCCCCTAAAGATTCAACAGCTAGCCCTTCTGTAACATCAATAACAAACTCAATAATCCCTACCGCTAATGCGGGTGTAGGTGTAACTGGTAAAGTTCTATTTGATAAGACTAAGGCTACCGTATTCAATGATACTAGTGGGTCAAGGGGTAATACTCTATACCCTGACAGAGACTTTGGTTGTGCAATGAGGTATAACAACCCTGCTGCTGCTAAACAGTTCGGTTCT
Source organism: Nostoc sp. DedVER02 (assembly GCF_034530675.2). Classification (NCBI taxonomy): domain Bacteria; kingdom Bacillati; phylum Cyanobacteriota; class Cyanophyceae; order Nostocales; family Nostocaceae; genus Nostoc; species Nostoc sp. DedVER02. The sequence continues at coordinate 393,159 of NZ_JAVRCP020000001.1, read as the reverse complement.
CAAGGAATGTTTACTGACCTCAAGTTTGGAGACAAAGTAAAGGTCACTAATTTAGATAATGGTAAATCTGTTATCTGTGATATCCAAGATTGGGGGCCAAATCCTAGTTTAGCTGATAGGGGTATTGACCTTTTTACAAAAGCTTTTAATGAACTTACTAATACTCAAGGGTATCAAGCTGCTTATAACATTGGGATATTAACTAATATTAAAGTTGAGTTAGTAGAAAATTCCACAACTACTTCTACTTCATCAACTAGTAATCAAACTAAAGAACAGGTTGCAGTTCAACAAAGTACTCAAGTTAAGAACTCTCAGATTTCTTCCACTAAAATAAATGATTGGCCTGCTGCTTTGCTACCAGCAACAAAGTCAATTATTGTGGTTCCTGGGCATATAGCTGATGGGGCTTCAAGTAGTGGTACAAATGGTACTGCAACCTCTTCAGTAACCTACAAGGGTGAGTCTAGAACTTTAGAATTTGTAGTCAATGATAAGTTGACTGAAATGCTGCTTGCTAAACTACCTCAAGCTGGGTATACCGTAGTAGCTGCCCCAACAGTACCTACTGGTAGAAGTGATGCTGCCCGTAGAGCTTATCAGGATGCTATCAAAACTCTCAAGGAACAAACAGGGGCTTATGCTTTTGAAATCCATTGTGATGAACCTGCGGGTAGGTCAGGTGTAATTCCAGGCGGTAAATATGACCGTAGTGGTAATTATTTATCTGTAATAGACGTTGCTTTAGCTAATGAGTTTGGTGCTTATTCTTTCACCCACAGGCAAGCTTTGAGCGCACCTAGTAGGGGAATAACTATATTAGAAGTAACTAACCTTGGTGCTGCTCTAACTTCCATAACTCAGACGGCTGTTAGCTCTGGTAACTATCAAACTTTAAATGACACTTTACTACCTATTGCTCTGAAGATAATTAAAGCTTTTGATAATGCCACTTCTGGTGTAACCCCTACTTCTAATGTTGCATCCTCAGTAGCAGCTTCTCAATCACCTACTACTGAAGTTGCCCCAATTCCTAAGACTCTAGCAGGTGCTCAAGTTACAGTTGAGATGGGTTATGGAGGTAAGGCGATCGCAGCCTATAGTTTCATACACACTGGACTCAAGTTTTCTCTATTTGAACCTGATGCCCTTGAGTTTTCTGGAACTGCTGCCACTGTTGTTTTAACTCAAATAGTTAGGAATACTGTTTACACCAATTTGACTTTTAAGAAGATAGCTCAAAAGATTACTTCCAACTATGGAATGAAGCTGGAGATGCCTGAAGATGGCCCTCTATATACTAGGTTCCCCCAAAGAGGAATCACAGATTATGAGGCATTACTAATTGAAGCTAGAAGAATTGGTTACAGGGTTCACTGTGTTGGTCCAACATTGTATATAGGGCCAAGGAAAGGGCTTAAAGCTGACCAGAATGTTTTTGTACTTGAATATGGTACAAACATGGGGGTTACTTTCACTGTCTCTCATCAAGCTCAGACTTCCAGTTCAGGAGGTGCTAGGTCATCTAAACCAGGTGAAACTACCTCAGTTGGGGAGCGTAAGTTTGAGGTTGACCCTGACACTGGAGTAATGGTTCAGAAGAAAAAGGAAAGTGTTGTTGGCACAGGTGGGGATAACTTACCTTCCACCACAGGAGCTATAAGCCCTATTCCTGCCCCTACAACTACAGGGGCTACTGATACTGTTGATAGTCAACGGGTGAGTGATGAAAACAGAATTAAAGGCATCTTAGCTCAAGCTGAATTCCCCACCACACCTGAAGCGTTGACACTTGACCCTGACACCTTATTTCAGACTAAAGGTGTTAGTAAATTCCTTGACAGAATGTGGGTAATTGACACTATTACCCATACCTACTCTGGTGGAAGTTTTGTAAGCAGAGCTAGTTGCTATTCTCCTCTGAAAAACAAATCTGCTAGTAGTGATATTCCTTCAGTTAAATCTATAGGCAATCCTGTAATTGGGGCTGCACCTAGTAATGCTGGAAGTAATGGGTTTGACCCTAATGCACCCCAATTTATCAGACCTATGAGAAGAGGAGTTGTAACCAGTAAACATAGGAGTGAAAATCCAAAGCGGCCTAACCATAAAGGCGTTGATATCTCTTCTGTAAGTGGTAATGGTTCTGGTAGTCAAGTATTAGCTGCTGCTGCTGGTACTGCCTCTGTATTTCTTAATAGTAATACTGGCTATGGCAACTATGTAGATATTAACCACGGAGGTGGCTGGTTAACCCGCTATGCCCATTTATATTCAATAGGTATTACTAACGGTCAACAAGTAACTCAAGGACAGATTATAGGTATAGAGGGTAATTCGGGAAATAGCCGGGGTACACATCTGCATTTTGAAGTAAGACTTAATAATCTCGATTTAAATCCCCTCAAGTTTGTACCTGCTTAAAGTGAATTATAAGTAATGAATAACATATTTGAAATACTCAACCAATCTAAAAAAGCAAATCAAATCGCGCTTGACCAACAAGGTAGAATACCTACCCTTCTTTAGGGGTAGTAATTGATAACCAAGATGAACTAGGTAGGCGCAGAATTAAAGTATCTTTTCCCTCATCCCCTTCTTTAGAAAGTGACTGGATTAGAAGGCTTGATATTGCTTCTGGAGTAGATGCTAACTTACCTCCCATTAATTCAACAGTAATAGTTTTCTTTGTAGATGGTTTAGAAAGTAATGCATACTACCTACCCATAATTAATGATACTAACCCTCCCAAGGATAAAGAAGATGTGGTTAATGATTATCACTCCACCATTCCTGGAGATAAAAATGTTTCAGTAAGTGGAGCTGACACTTTAAATGTAAATGGTGAAGTAGCGATTAATTCTGAAAAAAGCATAACTTCCACAGCTACAGAAGATGTTAAAGCTTACTCTAAAAGAAACATTTTTATGCAAGCTATTCAGGCTATTACTTTAAGTGCAGCTCAATATATCTTATTGCAGGCAGGTACTTGGGCGTTTAAGTTATATAGCAACGGAACAAGCGAGATGACTGGCGGGGTATTAACTATTAATTGCGGTGGCTGGGGAATTAATTTTACTAACTGTTCCACAATGTCAATTAATGGTAAGCAAATCTGCACACTTACTGCCACCACTAATGATGGAAAAACAGTAGTTTCAAAGGGTTGGAGCTAAGTAATGGGACACCCATATATATTAGATAACAGAAATTTATGATAACTCAAGGTATTAACTTTCCCCTTACTATCGACCCAGTAAGGGGAAATCTTGTTGTGACTAGTGAGGCTGATTTAATTAAAGGACATATCTTTAGTTGGCTTCAAACTGAAACTAATGAAAGGGTAATGGTTCCCAATTATGGGAGAACTGATTCCTTATTTACTAGTATCTCAAATATTAACCTTATCACTTCTGAATTTAAAACAGGGTTAGAGAAGTATATCCCTGATGCTGAATTTGAAGTTGAAGGAACAATCAATGACCAAGGTGAAGCTGTAATCTTAGTGTATTGGTCGTATGGAGAACTTGAACAAAATCCTATAAAAATAACTATTTAAATATGGCTGACATTATATTAAATTCAATTTCCCTTGACCAACGAAATGAGGCAGAGATTGTAGAACAAGCTAAATTAAAGGTCTACAATGCCTCTGGCGGCCTATTAAATGATTTTACTGAGAATTCCCCAGTTGCAGCTTTAATACAAGGTCAAGCCTTTGCTGGGGCTGAATTACTTTACTATGCAAATCAATTACCTTTAGCTTTAGTAATCGACTTTCTTAAGATTACTGGAGTTACCCGTAGCTCTGGAACCAAAGCTAAAACTACGCTAACCTTTACTATAAACTCCCCTCAAAATACTATATTTACAATTCCTGAAGGGTTTGAAGTAGTTGATAGTCAAGGTAAACTTTCATTCTTCACTAATGCGCCTCTGGTAATTCCTGTAGGCTTAGTGTCAGGTAGTGTAACTGCTACTGCTGAGGAAGTAGGTTCTGATTACAATATCTCAGCATACTCTATTACTGGAATAACCCAACCATTAACTTACCTTGCTGGTGTCACTAATATTGAAGCTGCATCGGGTGGCTCAGATTTAGAAAGTGAGGCTTCTGCTATTAATAGAGCGCTTACTCAAATTAGACTTAAAAACTTAGTTTCTGCTGATGATTATGAGCAAGCTGCTGAAATCTTATTAGGGGAAGGTTCAGTCTGTAAAGCTATAGGTTTACTTGGTGGAGATAAGACTACAAGAGAATTGGGTGCAGTTCACTTATTTCTCCTAAACTCAAATGGGGAACCTGCCAATGATGCTCAAATTAACTATGTTAAATCTGAGTTGTCAAATAGAATTCAACTGGGCACTGCTCTCTATGTTAGTCCTATTGAGTTACTACCCATTAGTGCAGAATTACAATATAATTTGTCTCCCGGTGTTAACCCAGAAGAAGCCTTTGATACTCTATGGGAAGCATACCAAGATTATTTAAATCCTAGTTATTACCCATTAAACAAAGACATATTATTCTTTGAAGTTGGTTATGCTCTGAGGAACACGGGTGTAATTGTAGATGGAGGAACCCTCAGCATAAATGGAACTCCTTCTAATATTCCTATACCAAATAACTATACCCTACCTTATGCTTATTCCCTATTCATGCAATTAGTGGATAAGAATGGGGTAGTGTACGAAAGCCTACGCGGGGCAGGTGAATCAATTTCATTCGGAGGGTTTGTATAATGCAAACCTCTGAATCTTGGGCTACCAATAAGCCTATATATAGTAGATTACCTGAGTGTTATCAAACTAATGAAGTTACTGAATGGTTAACAGATTATTTTGATGAGTTACTGGTAGATACCAAGGCAAAAATTGATGATTTACCTAGACAGTTAGACCCCCTGTTATCTGACCCAGAATGGCTAGATTTCTTAGCACCCCTGACTGGGTTTACAGGAGATTATTGGGATAAAACCTGGGCAACTGAAACTAAAAGATTATTAATCTCTAACTCATTCATTAATATTTGGGCTAACAAAGGGTCTAAAGAAGTATTAAGCCTAGTATTAAATTGTTTTGGTATACAGCACTTAATAACTTCTAGAGGCAACTTTATCTTAGGAACTTCTACCACTGGAGACCCATTAGGAACTAGTGCTTGGGAATATATAATTTACCTCCCAACCGCATATAAATATGGGAATAAGTTTAAGTTAACTCAAAAACTTAATTCCTTATATGGCCCCTGTTGGTGCAGTAGTGAAATTATATTTAATGACGATTATATTCCTTAATTTTAAATAATATAAACAAATGACTCAAATAGTAGGAACACTAAAAGATTCTGCTGGAAATCCTATTACAGGTAAACTTATTGTTACGCTAGCTGGTACCTTGATTGATGAGGCTACCAACCCAGACACAATCTATCTACCTCAATCATATACCTTCAGCATAACAGCAGGTGCTCTTGACATAACCCTGCCACAATCTGAAACTTCAAGAATTACTTATAACTTTCAATTCTTTAAAACTGATACTGGAGGGGCATTAATTGAGCCTGCATTACTTAATTTTAATGCTTTGGTTCCTAATGTTAGCCCAGTTCAATTTGCAACGCTAGTACCAACAGGAATCGTAAATGATGTACTTGATACTGGGGCTTTAAGAGTTGCTAGGTTAATCTCAACTACCCCAGCGCTTGCTCAATCCATTGGTGGCCCATTTCCCCAAGGTGAGTATAACCCCACTACTACCTACAAATTTAGAGATTTAGTTACCTATCTAAATAGAACCTACATTTCAAAAGACCTAAACCCAATTACAGGAGTATTACCAACTAATACTACCAGTTGGATGAATATTCCTATTGAACCAGATGGTAGTCTGCTTTTGGGTGATGCTACCCCTTATGGGACTTCATGGAATGGTTCAGGTTTGGCTGCTTCACAAGACACTGTATATGATGAGCTGGAATCGGTTAAATCTAATGTTTCTTTAAAAGCCAACTTGATTAGTCCTATTTTTACTGGGGATGTTATTGTACCTGACCAAACAGCAGGTGACAACACCTTTAAAGCAGCAAATACCAGATATGTTGATGCAGGTTTAGCTCTTAAAGCTAACTTAGCCGGCCCAACTTTTACTGGAAATGTTGTTGTACCATCTCAACCTGCTGGGGACAACTCTACAAAAGCTGCTAACACTAATTATGTTGATACAGGTTTAGCTCTAAAGGCTAACTTAGCTAGCCCAACTTTTACTGGAGACCCCAAAGCACCTACCCCAGCAACAACTGATAATGATACTTCAATAGCAACAACAGCATGGGTTAATAATGTTTTACTAGATAAAATAAAACAAACTAGTGCTAATAGTAATAACGTAATAAATCTACCTAACAATTTGAGGGTATGTTACCAAAGTTCTGTCGTGACAGTAAATAGCTCAGGATTAGCAACAATAACTTTTGGAATAACTTTTGCTTCCCCTCCAGTAGTTGTTTTAACTAATGGAGATGCTAGCGCTACTACAACAAATTTTAGATTAAACGGTTTCCCAACAACCACAACATTTACATTATCAACAAGTGTGGCTAGTATTCCTGTTAGGGTTAATTGGGTTGCTATTGGTTCAGTTTAATTATACAAAAAATTATTATTAATTAAAAATATATGAGACCTATTCTACAAAATGGGCAAGTTTTTACTGCTGAAATTGCTAATGCTATTGCTAATCCTATAGTTGATGGTGCTGATTTTCTTGGTCATGGCCCTAAAGTATTAGATGAGTACCTTGATGATACCCCAGGTCAAATTAAATCAAACTTCTATAGTTTCTATAACCGCTTAAAAGTTAGTTACCAGTCAGGTTTAACTTTCAACTATTTAGGTGGGGTATTACTATTATCAACTGGTGCGCTAGTCAGCATTAGCCCAGGTTCAATCAATATTCCTAATAATGTTACCAGATTCATTTTTGTAGGGTCTGATGGAACTGTACAAGCTGCCTCAAGTCTCCCTAATGAATCTTTCCCTATGGCTAAAGTTACTACCGCTAGTGGGGTGCTTTCAGGAAATGTAATTGACCTACGAAATAAAGTAATTGACAGAGTTACCCCTAGCACCATTCCTGTTACTCAATTAATCCCTCCTGGGGCATCAATGGAGTTCTCTGGTTCAATATTACCTTCAGGTTGGTTATGGGAAGATGGTAGTTTCTATGCCCCCTCTACATACCCTGAGTTATTTGCAGCAATTGGTTACACTTATGGTCAGTCTGGTACTAACTTCAGAGTACCAGATAGTAGAGGTAGAGTGGCTGTAGGAGCTGGTACTGGCACAGGCTTAACCAATAGAGTGCTTGGACAAACAGGAGGATTAGAGGGTGTTACTTTAAACCTAGCTCAAACCCCTAGCCACACTCATGGAATAAATGACCCAGGACATAATCACTCTGTAAATGAATCTGCACATTCACATGGATTAAGTGACCCAGGACATGCTCATGGGGTATATGACCCAGGACACGCCCATTCTATTTATGCAAATACCACAGATGGTAACTCAGGTCAAAGAGACCAAACAGATGGGTTTTTAGCTAAAGTAAATGTTGCCATAACCGGGGAGGATGTTGGAGGACAGGGCTATATAGCCACAAATTTAAATGGGGTGCAATTAGTAACCAATAGTGCCTCAAATATTGGCATCTATGCTGCTGGTACTGGTATAGGTATTGGTAGTAATAAAACTAATGTTAGCTTAAACCCTGCTGCTTCAGGTATTACTATTAATGCCCAAGGTGGTAACGGTTCCCATGAAAATATGCAACCTTGGTTAGCAAAAAATAAAATTATTAAATACTAAAAAGTTAAGGTTCACTTTATTAATTTAAAGTGACCTTTTTTATTCATAAAATAAATATGCCAACTCAAAGAATTATTAAATCTACATTTATTGGGCTAAATAATGAACCCCTAAGAAATGCAGTTGTTCAAGTAATTCACATGAAGGGTAATACTATTGACAATATAGAGTACCCTCAAGTTACTAAAAACTTTATCACAGATAGAGAAGGTAAAATAAACTTTACTCTCTGGTGTAATGAAGAAGGTGAACGCGCATCTTTCTATAGATTTGTTCTACCAGGGGGTGATACTTTTGATGCCATTGTACCTGTAGGAACCTCTGACTTAGAATTATCTGTATTGCGTGAAGGTGGTGGTGATTCCTCTGCACCCCAACATCAGTCAGTGATATCCTTCATATTATCTAGCTTACAAAATACCCTTATCCTTGCCACCCCGTCAGCTCCAGGAGCAGTGAAGATTAACTCTTCTTCTGCTGACCCAGTTGTATATCTTAAATCTGAAACTGACAGCCTTCTAAGCAGTAAAGCTAATATCTCTACTACTTACAATAAAACTGAAGTTGATGGTTTAATTGGGACTAAAGCTAACTCTTCTGATGTTTATACAAAAGCTCAGTCTGATACCCTATTATCCAATAAAGCTAATACCTCTAGTACTTATAGTAAAGCTGAAGTTGATAATCTGCTTGCTACCAAAGATGCTATCTCAGAATTAGTTGACGTTACCATTTCTTCTGCTAGTAATGGCCAAGCACTAGTTTACAATAGCTCTACTTCTAAATGGATTAACCAATCTCTCCCTGCTGCTGGAGAAACAAATACTGCAAGTAATGTTGGTGTAGGTGGGGTAGGTTTATTTAAACAGAAGACAGGTGTTAATTTAGAATTTAAAAATATTAATGCTGGGTCATCCAAAATTACTGTTAGCAATGACGCTGCTAATAGTGAAATTGACATAGATGTAACTGAAGCTAATTTGACTCTCAGTAACCTGGGAGGAACCCTTTCTGTGGCTAAAGGTGGAACAGGTAGCACAACTGCATCTGCTGCCCTTACTGCCCTTGGAGCTGCCTCTACTACTTCATTAACATCACATACTTCTAATACAAGCAACCCTCACTCTGTTACTGCTGCCCAAGTAGGTGCAATCCCTACCACAGATAAAGGAATTGCAAGTGGAGTAGCTACTTTAGATACTGCTGGTAAAATACCTGACTCCCAAATACCTGATGCTATTACAAGAGATACTGAGCTTACTACTGGGTTAGCTACTAAAGCAGATACAACTGCATTGACTTCTCACACTAGTAATACAAGCAATCCTCACAGTGTAACTGCTGCTCAAGTAGGTGCAATTGCAACTACTGCCAGGGGTGCCGCCAATGGAGTAGCAAGTTTAGATGCCAGCACTCTTATTCCTATTGCACAAATACCTACTACCATTGCTAGACAAAGTGATTTAACAACTCACACTACTAATACGTCTAACCCACACAGCGTAACTGCTGCTCAAGTTGGTAACACAACTGCTCAATGGAATGCTAGTCAGATTAGAGGGATAAACGTACATACCACTGCTCCCACTAATGGTCAGGTACTTAGTTTTAATTCCACTAATAATAGATATGAGCCAACTACTGCTGGTTCTAGTAGCATAGCTTCGCTTACTGATGCAACTATTACAAGCCCTGCCCAATCACAAATACTTATCTACAATGGTACAAGTGGTAAATGGGAGAATAAAGTACAACCCAATTCTCACCCTGGATACAAGTCAGGTTTATCTTATTTACATACAGATAAGGTGCCATCAGCAGGTACCCTAAGTTTAACTACCGGATCTCTTAGATATAGTATATTTTATGTTGCTTACCCAATTACCATAAGTCAATTTATAGTAAACGTGACTACTGCTGCTGCGACTGGTAGTACTTTTTTTGGGGGCATTTATTCACATAATTTATCTACCGCTTTACCTGATACTTTACTTGCAAGTAATACTGCCCTCGCTGATGCAACTGGTAATAGAGCTTTTACTATGTCTCTATCGTTAAACCCTGGTAACTATTGGATTGCTTTAAGTAATAGTGGTAGCCCTACGGTTACCTCAACTGGAACTTCAAATACTTTTATAGGTAGCAACTTTAATTTTGGAGCCAGTAGTGTACCTATTGGGTCTAATAGCTTTGGATATAGTACTAACTATACTCATGCTGCTTTACCCACCACTGCCCCCACATCCACTTTATTTAATCTTAATATCTCTCCTCTCTATTGGTTAACAATAGCTTAAATTAAAGGAATAATAGAATGGTTATTGAACGTAGATATTTTCAAGATAGTAATGGAGTTACTAAATGCTTTGAGTTTGATGAGTGGGCTACATCTTATGAAACTTTATATTATGAAATTGATTGTAGTTTACCTAGCCCTACTAGAGAAGCTACCCCTATACCTGACTGGGCAATGTATGAAGCATTGTATTGGAAGTTTAGACATGAAGACTTTCTTTACTATAATTCTATAGCCATGAGTTTGGGCTATAACACTTATGATGAGTATATTCTTGATTATCCAGAAAATACTATTACTAGCCAAGCTTTTGAACAGGAAAGAACCCAAAAGATTAATGACACAATGCCAACTATAACAGACCGTCAAGCTTTTATTGATTGGTATAGAAGTCAAACAGACTTATTTGAATGGTAACTTAATATTTAACTTTCAGCCTCCTTAATTGGGGGCTTTTTTTTGTAAATTTGTAAATACACCCCAATAAGATGACTCAGCCCACAGACAAACCCCAAATTATTAAAGAAACTAACTATATTAAAATGTCTACACAAATAGAAAAATCTCAACTTGCTAAAGAAATAAATTATATTAATCTATCCCCTGATACGGAATCTAAAATAGTTGACCAAATACTAACCCAGAGCGCTGGAGTTGGCTTAGGAATTATTGTCACCATATTAAGTTTAGTACTCCTAGCTAGATGGGTAGGGATAAATAAACTCATTATCAAATGGGTGGAAAAGTTAGAAAGTGACACTGAAAGTTTTAGAACTCTTGCTAATTCTGTTCAAAATATGTCTATTGATAGTAAAGCAAATCATAGTACTTATGTGACTGACCACACTAAAATTATTGAGGAAGTCAGAGAAGTAAGAGAAATTACTAAAGAAATCTTATACAAAGTTGACAAACAATAAGCTAAGTTTGTTGATTAAAGGTTGCTTCTACTTTACTTCACTAGACTAAGAAACACTATAAGTAATTTCCCGAATGTATTGTCATATTAGCTGGGGTAGCCTTAATTAATAAATTTTCAATTGTTTCTAAATATGAAATACAGCAACCTCGTTCTAGCTACTTTACTATCACTTACTTCATCAGCAATACTTCCAGTTTTAGCCCAAGGTTCCTTAATGGATAGGGAGTTGAGGCGAAGAGAAAGAGACTCTGAGCAGCTAGATGTTCAAAACCAAATAAGATACCTTGAAACTCAAGCTACTACCACCAAACAAGATGAACAACAAAAACAATTAATTTTAATTGGATTTGGCATATTAATTGTAGGTGGGTTATGGCTCTATGATAAAAAATCAAAATCTCCACCATAAATTCTGATGGTAAGCAACAAAGAAAAACATAAATAAACAATCACTTAGCTGAGGTTGCCGCTTGAGGTGTATACTAATCTGATTGAGAGATATTTGAGAGATACCCCGCTAGAGTCAGACATTTAGGCGGCTCAATTTATGTAGAGAGTGGAGTCGGTCAAACCACCTTCACCATTAAATTCCCCCTTTAATTCGTTTTTTAGCGCGGCACTATCTAAATCGTCAGAAGTATGCTATGATGATTATTCGTGTGGGTGACTAGCTCAACGGTAGAGCAGTAGACTCTTAATCTATTGGTTGCGGGTTCAAATCCCTCGTCACCCACTTTTAAAGTATTGTAACTTGTTCATCAATAATTTAGACGGGAATCTGGTATAGTGCCCTTCATCAAAGTACCTGATGTGGAAGAGTAAAAAGTATAGGGCATGGAGTTACAGGTTACAGCGCTTCCGGCTATTATGGAATACAGTTTTCCTCTTACCCCTTTCTTCTCACAGCTTTGAGAATGTACCTAATAGCCCCTGGAAGTGCTGTATTGTCCATTCCTATTGCACTGTTCGATCGCAGAGCGCGATCGTCAACAATGCTGCTGCCCCAAACGCTGCTATTGTCCTAACATGGTTCCAAAGCGTCCAATTGCTTAGATATCTAGCCCACAGGTTTGCACCCTCAGTACTATCTGGTTTGACGATCGCCAAGGCATCATTGAGCGGCACATTAAAGGCGATTGTCACCAGAATTGTCCCAACGAGAAAAAGCAAGCTACCAAACAGCAAGTAGATTGTACCAGGTTGATGCCACTTTGACAGCGAAGCGATCGCCAAAAAGAGGCAAGCGAAAGCTGTTCCAAAGAGCGCTATCATAAATAACGGATTGATCGCTGTGATATTAATCGACTGCATGGCAGCAATGCCTTCCCTCGGCTGAAGTCGAGCAAGAGCATTCATTACAAAAGTCGAGAAGGCAAAGAAGACTCCGGCCACAAGTCCGCAGCCCAAGGCAGTGAACAGTTTTAATGCAAAAAGCAAGTGGTCAACAGTTATCATAAACTTAACATTTGCGTAGTTTAATACGACGTTACAAATAAAATTATTGTAATAACAACAGCTTGTGCATTTGTTACCAAAACAGATGCAGACGTTAGAAATAAAGTTGTTGTCGTTACTACAGCTTGTCTGTTCGTTACCAATGCTTATTCTTTAGTAACAACAGCTTATGCCTTAGTTACCAACATAACTTGTTTTGTTACCACAGCCAATTTCTTTGTAGCAAATTCTAATGTTGTCGTTTCTAGCAAGATAGGCAATATTCCACAACCTTCTGCAAAATTTAGGAATCCGGTTTAATTTGGAGAAAATATACGTAGGATGTGAGCGCCCAGAGTATGGCATCAAACCCGTGATAATAGTGCGTTACGAACTCTGTTCTAATACCAATTCTTTGTGAGGCTGCGTCAAATTCTCTTAACTTCTTTCCTTGTTTGTAATAAGAATTTCAGAGAGTTATTGCGTAAGTCCTGATTCAATTAAGTTTTGAATTTGCGAGTTATCAAAACCGCCTTTGCAGATTAAATTGATAACTTGCGTATAAACAGGTTTTTTTGATGTTATTTAAATAAATAAAACCTGCTGTAAATTCATCTTTACAGAAATTATTGCGAACTCTGCTAAAAAAAAGAATATGGAAATCAAGCAAATTTGCGTGATTGGGGCTGGAATTAGCGGTCTGGTGACAGCGAAAACTTTTGTTGAAGAAGGCTACAAGGTTACTGTATTTGAGAAACAAAAAGGACTTGGTGGTGTTTGGGAACAATCTCGAAGTTACCCAGGATTAACAACCCAGAATACACGTGACACATATAGTTTTTCCGACTATCCCATGCCTGCATCATACCCAGAGTGGCCCACAGCAGAAGATATGCGGAATTACTTAAATTCATACGCCCAGAATTTTGGGGTTCTTGAGAGAATTCGCTTCCAAACAGAAGTTACCAATGTTTCCCGCAAAACTGGAGAACAACCAGGATGGGTAGTTACTATCAGAGTGAAAGATGGTAATGACAATGAGACAAAAGAGGAAAAGCACGAATTTGACTTTGTACTAGTGTGCAACGGCACATTTAGCATCCCGAAGTTACCTTCTTTGCCTGGTAGAGAAGAGTTTGTCGCATCTGGAGGACAGGTAATTCATTCTACCGAATTTAACGATGCTTCAATTATTGAGGGGAAGCGGGTAGTAGTAGTGGGTTTTGGCAAATCTGCCTGCGATATTGCGACTTTGGCGGCAAATATAGCCAAAAAATCCACCCTCGTCTTCCGTAAACCGATGTGGAAGGTTCCGAGATTTTTCTTGGGTTTAGTAAACCTGAAGTATATTTTATTAACTCGCTTTTCAGAAGCTTGGTTTCCCTACCGTCAGATGGGACGGGTTGAAAAATTACTACACACTCTGGGGAAGCCGCTAGTATGGGCTTTCTGGCGCACTAATGAGATGCTGATACGCCTGCAATTCGGGCTTGATAGTTGCGGAATGTTGCCCGAACTACCTCTAAATGTGGTTAACTGTACCATTAGCATCGCTCCCCCAGATTTCTTTAAGTACGTACACTCTGGCAAAATTCAGGCAATTAAAACGAGCATCGCCAAGTTTATCCCTAATGGTGTGGAATTAGCAAGTGGTCAGCAGTTGCAGGCAGATGTAGTAATTTTTGGTACAGGATTTACTCAAGAACTTCCCTTTCTCGAAGAACAATATCGCCGACAGATAATTGATGAAGATGGTAATTTTAATCTTTATCGTTATCTGATTCATCCTAATATTCCCCAGATGGGTTTTGTTGGCTATAACAGCAGTTTCTATAGTCAGTTGACATCAGAAGTTGGTGCTTGGTGGCTACTAGAGTATGTCAAAGGCAATTTGTTATTGCCTTCGCCGTCAGCAATGTATCAAGAAATGGCAGCAGATATCAATTGGATGAAAACTCAATACCATAGTGTTGTAGCGAGGGGGACATGCATCACCTCCTTTTCTTTGCGTTACACTGAACAAATCATGGAAGATATGGGTGCAAATCATCAACTTGGTATCTGGAAGGGAATTTCACAGATTATGATGCCTGTAGATTTATCCTTGTACAACAAACTTCGACAAGAATTGAAGGCGCAAAAACAATAATTCGTAATTCGTAATTCGTAATTCGTAATTCGTAATTACAAGACGTTTGCGGAGTCGCTACCGCAATGCTATTGATGGTAGTTCACTAAATTAAAAATGAAGTGGTGTTTATATCTTTTTTAATTTAATACGACGTTCTGTTAAAGTTAAAACTCAACGAACGGCAGAGGACACAGAGAGGAAGAAAAAATGCTTAACCCAAACGTATTGCTTTCTTTTTAACTACGAATTACGAATTACGAATTACGAATTACGAATTACGAATTACGAATTAGTTAAACTGACTCCACTGAAGAAGCACCAAAACGATAGCCTTTGCCGTAGACTGTGTGAATCAGTGCAGTTTCTTTACCTACCTCAATCTTACGGCGCAGCAAACGAATTAATGCCGCAATCACATTACTACTGGGTTGTTCTTCCTCTGTCCACAAATTTTCCATAATTTGAGCATGAGTCATTAGTTGTCCAGTGTGTTCCATAAAATATTGCAGCAACTGGCTTTCTTTTTGCGATAACTCAATTATTCTTCCTTGGCGATAGGCGACTTGATTTTCACAATCGAGTTCTAAATCAGCGACGGTTAAACGTCCGGTGGTGGTTTCATAGATTTGAGAACCAGAACGACGCAATAAAGCCCGGACTCTAGCTAGTAACTCCCGCAGTTCAAAGGGTTTAACTAAGTAGTCATCAGCACCAGCATCTAAACCTTGTACGCGGTCATCTAAAGTATCTTTAGCTGTGAGAAACAGTACGGGAGTAGTTTTACCTTGTCGTCGCAATTGCTGACAAATTTCTAACCCCGTTTTTCCTGGCAGCATCCAATCTAAAATTAGTAGGTCATAATTGCCTGTTTGCGCGTGTTCGTTGCCACGTGTGCCATCGAAAGCGGCATCTACAACGTAACCCTCACGAGTTAACAGGCGACTCAAGGGTTCAGTTAATTCAACTTCATCATCAACTAATAAAATTCTCATGCTGCTGTGGTAAGCATATAGAGATATTATTCAACTGCCAGAACTCCAAGGATATTAAGAAAAAGAATGCTGACTGTTGCATTGCCAAAAGGGGAACTTCTTAAAAATAGCATCCGCTTGCTACAATCTGCGGGATTAGATTTTAGTGCTTTTTTAGATTCAGGAACTCGCCAACTTCAAATTCCTGATACTAAGGGAGTTGCAAAAGCTTTGTTGGTACGGGCGCAGGATGTGCCTGTTTATGTAGAATATGGTCAAGCACAATTGGGTGTTGTTGGCTACGATGTGCTACGGGAGAAGCAACCGCAAGTTGCCCACTTGATAGATTTACAGTTTGGGTATTGCCGGATGTCGGTGGCGGTAAAAGCATCGAGTTCTTACCGATCGCCTTTAGATTTACCTCCGCATGGTAGAGTTGCTTCAAAATATGTAAATTGCGCTCGTGAATATTTTCACAGTCTAGATTTACCTGTAGAAATAGTCCCATTGTATGGTTCAGTGGAATTAGGCCCGATTACTGGAATGTCAGAAGCGATCGTGGATTTGGTTTCTACAGGGCGGACTCTGCGCGAAAATGGTTTGGTTGAAATTGCTACTCTCTATGAAAGCACGGCGCGGTTGATTGCCCATCCCCTGAGTTACCGTATGAACACGGGTAATCTTAGTGATGTGATTGCCAAGCTGCGAGAAGCTGTTTTGGTAAAAGTTTAACAGTTGTAGGAGAATTCAGGAGTCAGAATTCAGATTTTTATTGACAAAATCATGATTTTTATCAACAAAATCATGATTTTTCTTACAATAGCCTTTGGTGTGTTGACAAATGACTAGTACCGCAAGGCGGAATTAAAAATTGAAAATTAAAAATTAAAAATGAATACAGTGTAAGCGTTTCATAGATGTGAAATGGGTGGTTTACTTCCGCCCTGCTGTACTAGTAATAGTCTGCAACAATTTAATCTCATCATACAGACTAAATTTGTTACACTAAAGTTAATGCAATCGTAAAAGTACGACATTTAAACACAATTCCCTGAACAGCCAGAGGCGGGAAAGTGACTAAGAATTGTTAAAAAAGTTAAGTTACTCTTGAGACAGTCATGCTGCTGACTGAAAATATTACACCTAAATTTATTAATAAAAGTTAATGAACGCTGAACAAATTGATACAGAAATGGCGCGGCTAGAAGCCCTCCGCCAGTATCAAATACTTGACACCGAACCCGAAGAAGCTTACGACAATCTTGCTCAGTTAGCGGCATTTATTTGTGGTACTTCCATCTCTTTGGTAAATTTCATTGATGAAAACCGTCAATGGTTTAAGGCAAAAGTAGGTTTAGATGTATCAGAAATGCCCCGGTGTGTTGGCTTGTCTTACCTTTGCCAAGAGCAACGTCAGGTTGTGGTAATTCCTGATACCTTAGCTGATGAAAAGTTAGCCGATAATGCAGTAGTCATTGGCTATCCCTACGCGCGGTTTTATGCAGGTGTGCCCTTAATTACCCCCAAGGGAGATATAGTAGGAACTCTGTGTGTTATTGACCAAGTTCCAAAAGAATTGAGCCAAAAACAAGTTGAAGCGCTTGTGGCTCTAGGTCGCTTGGTAATCGACCAATTAGAACTTAGGCGTTATGTAACTGAAATATCTCAAGTTACTGAAAAGCTAATGGCGCAAGAGCAAGCAGCCCGCGCCCAGTCTGAAGCTGCAAGAACTCGCATCAATAATCTTCTTGAAAGTATTACTGATGGGTTTTTTGCCCTGGATAAAATGTGGCGCTTCACCTATATTAATGGTCAAGCAGAAAGGCTATTGCAAAAAAAACAAAGTGAGCTTCTGGGTAAAAATATCTGGGAAGTGTTTCCAGAAATTATTGGCACAAGATTTTACCATGAGTATCACAAAGCAATCTCAGAACAAGTAAGTGTGGAATTTGAGGAGTTGTATCAGCCACTAAATTGCTGGCTTCAAGTCCACGCCTATCCTGCAAAAGATGGTTTGTCTATTTATTTTCAAGATATTACTGAACGGCGGCGAACAGCAGAAGCACTACGCGAAAGTGAAGAACGCTGGGAATTAGCGTTACATGGTAACAATGATGGTATCTGGGATTGGAACCTCAAGACTAATGAAGTGTTCTTCTCAACTCGGTGGAAGGAAATGCTCGGTTATAAAGACCACGAAGTTTCCAACGATAGGGATGAATGGACAAAACTAATCCACCCCGATGAGCGAGATTGGGTACTTCAAGCCTTCCAAGACCACTTTGCCAAGAAAACACCGTTTTATGTCTGTGAATACCGAGTCCAGTGCCAAGACGGTAGTTATAAATGGATTCTAGATCGAGGACAGGCACTTTGGGACGCATTGGGTGATATAGTTCGCATGGTGGGTTCTTATACAGATATCACAGATCGTAAGCGGGCAGATGAAGAATTAAAACGGCAGAATTTACGATCGCAATTATTTGCAGAAATCACCCTGAAAATTCGAGAATCTTTACAAATAAATGAAATTCTTCAAACTACGGTGACAGAGGTACAAAAGTTACTACAAGCTGACCGAGTTTTAATTTTCCGACTGGAAGCTGATGGTTCGGGAACAGTAATACAAGAGGCGGTGTTACCTAATTGGCCGATAATTTTAGGAGAAAATCTGCTCGACCAATGCTTTAAAGAAGAATATATAGAAAGATACCGCCAAGGAAGAGTCAGTGCCATTGAAGATGTTCAAGCTGCTCACATTCAACCATGTCATCGAGAATTTCTTCAGCAGTTTGCGATAAGAGCTAACCTTGTAGTACCGATTCTTGTCAGAGATAATATTTGGGGCTTGTTGCTGGCTCATCAGTGTGCCACACCTCGCAAGTGGAATAACTTTGAGACAGAATTGTTAAAGCAACTAGCTAATCAAATTGGCATTGCTTTATCTCAAGCGCAACTATTAGAAAAAGAAACCCAGCAAAGTCAAGAACTCGTCCGTTCTAATTCTGAATTGGAACAGTTTGCTTATGTAGCTTCCCATGACTTGCAAGAGCCGTTACGGATGGTAACAAGTTATTTACAGCTACTAGAGCGAAGATACAAAAATCAACTTGATGCCAGTGCCGATCAGTTTATCACCTACGCAGTAGATGGGGCGCGGCGAATGCAGACCTTAATTAACGATTTGTTGAATTATTCCCGTGTCAGTACCCGTGGACAGCCTTTTAAGTTAGTTGATTGTGATGTAATTTTACAGCAAGCGATCGCTAATCTCCAAATTGCGATCGCAGATAGTCAGGCAATTGTCACTCATGATACTCTACCTGAAGTCATGGCTGATACTACCCAATTAACACAAGTATTTCAAAACCTGATTGGCAACGCCATTAAATTTTGCCAGAATCAGCAGCCACAAATTCACATTGGGGTAGCCAAGCCAAATGCAAATTCAGACGAAGAAAGTTTAAATTCTATACCATTGGCAGATGAATGTTTGTTCTGGATACGTGATAATGGGATTGGTCTGGAATCCCAGTATGCTGAACGTATTTTTATAATTTTTCAGCGCTTGCACGGTAGAGACAAGTATCCCGGTACTGGAATTGGTCTGGCAATTTGTAAAAAAATTATAGAACGGCACGGCGGCCGGATCTGGGTTGAGTCGAAACCGGGTCAAGGCTCGACTTTCTACTTCACAATTCCAGATAGGGCAGGTAAACAATCGTGAGTATAATAACAGCGATTATGCCTATTGAGGTTTTGCTAGTAGAAGACAATCCTGGCGATGCCCAACTTACACGCATCGCCCTAGAAGATAGTAAAATATCGATTCATCTAAATGTGGTTGAAGATGGTGTGGAGGCAATGGCATTCTTGCGTAAACAAGAAAAATATGTTAAAGCAGCCCATCCCGATATTGTGCTGCTCGATTTGAACTTACCCAGAAAAGATGGGCGGGAGGTATTGGCAGAAATTAAAGCAGACGAAAACCTCAAGCGAATTCCCGTAGTCGTTCTGACCACTTCCCAAGCTGAAGAAGATATCATCAAAGCCTATAATTTATCTGCAAACTGTTACATAACTAAGCCTGTAGATTTCGATCAATTCGTTAAAATTGTACAATCAATAGAAAATTTTTGGTTTGCGATCGTAAAACTGCCGCCGGAGTAATGGAAATGGCAGGTAACAATATTAAAGTTTTGTTAGTAGAAGATAATCCTGGTGATGTCTTTTTATTACAGGAGTTTTTAAAAGAAGTTACTACAGTTGTAGTTGATTTGTCGCCCGTTGAGAAGCTTTCGGAAGCACTCAACTGCCTAGCCAAGGAATTTTTTGATGTGATTTTGCTAGACCTCTCGCTGCCAGATAGCCAGGGGCTAGAAACCTTTGTTATCGCTCACCATCAGGCAAAAGCAACTCCGATAATTGTGCTGACGGGTATAGATGATGAAACCCTGGCAATTAGGGCCATGCAAGAAGGAGCGCAAGATTATTTGGTGAAAGGGCAAGTAACTGGTGACTTGCTGGTACGATCTATGCGTTATGCTATTGAACGTCAACGGGCAGACGACGCATTACGCCACAGTGAGGAGCGATTTCGGGTAGCCCTGAAAAACTCTCCCATCTTTGTCTACAACCAAGATAGGGAGTTATGCTACACCTGGGTTTACAATCCCCCATTTAGATTGACAGTTGAGGAAATATTGGGCAAACAAGATTTAGATATTATCTCAATTGAAGATGCTCAACGTCTCACCACAATTAAACGTGGGGTGCTAACCACTGGCATAGGAACGCGAGAGGAAGTATCAATTACCATCAAAGATACAACTCGATATTACGATTTGACAGTTGAGCCATTGCGGAATGAGTCGCAAGAAGTTGTGGGCGTGACATGCGCCAGTATTGATATTAGCGAACGACAGGCCGCACTACGCGAACAGCAAGCTGCGCTACGCGAACGCAAATTGGCACAAGAAAAAATCCGCGAACAAGCAGCATTGCTAGATGTCACCACAGATGCTATTTGCGTGCGAGATTTAAACAATAAAATTATTTTTTGGAACAAAGGTGCAGAAACACTTTACGGCTGGCAAGCTACAGAAGCTTGGGGCAAAAATGCCAGTGAGCTTTTGTATGACGAACCTTCGCCAGAAATCGAAGCGGCTCTTTTACAAGCTACAAGTAAAGGAAAGTGGCAAGGCGAGTTAAATAAACTTACCAAAACTAACAAAGAAATCCTGGTTGCTAGTCGCTGGAGTTTAGTATGCGATGAACAAGGGAAACCGAAAGCAATTCTCACCGTTGACACAGATATTACTGAGAAAAAACATTTAGAAGCCCAATTGTTTCGCGCCCAACGGTTGGAAAGTATTGGCACTTTAGCTAGTGGCATTGCTCACGATCTCAATAATATCCTGACACCAATTTTGGCAGGAGCGCAACTCTTACCACTCAAATTTCCCGATGCAGATGAGCGTACCCGTCATCTATTAGAGATTTTGGAAATCAACGCTAGACGCGGGGCAGATTTAGTTAAACAAGTACTGTCATTTGCACGGGGTGTAGAAGGAAAGCGCATCACTTTACAACTCAGACATATAATTGTCGAAGTTGCCAAAATTCTTAAAGAGACATTTCCCAAATCCATACAAATCAGCACAGATATACTGCAAGATTTGTGGATGGTTTCTGGAGATAGCACCCAACTACATCAAGTGCTGATGAACCTCTGCGTTAACGCCCGTGATGCAATGCCCAATGGCGGGAGTTTGAGCATTTATGGTGAAAATCTCTTAATTGATGAAAATTATGCCCGCATAAACTTGGAAGCCAAAGAGGGGCCTTATATAGTAATTACTGTCTCTGATACCGGAATTGGAATTTCTAAAGAAATCTTAGATAGAATTTTCGAGCCATTCTTTACCACAAAAGATGTTGGAAAAGGCACAGGGTTAGGACTCTCCACTGTGCTAGGGATTATTAAAAGCCACGGTGGTTTTGTGAACGTCTATAGCGAAGTTGGAAGTGGCACCAGCTTTAAGGTTTATTTGCCAGCAGTGGAGGGAATGGAAACAATTACTCCAGCAGAATTGCCACCACAGCCAGGAAATGGAGAATTGATTTTGATTGTCGATGATGAAGTTGCCATTCAAGAGATTACGAGGACATCGCTGGAAGCTCACAACTATACAACTTTAATTGCCAGTGATGGCATTGAAGCGATCGCGCTATACGCTCAAAATCGGGATAAAATTGATGTCGTGCTAATGGATATTATGCTGCCCATGCTCGATGGTTTAACTGCCATCCGTACCCTGCAAAAAATTAACCCCCAAGTCAGAATCATTGCCAACAGTGGACTTATGTCTGAAAATAAGCTTAATGCAGTAGCTGCTATTGGCGTGAATACGTTTTTGGTAAAGCCTTATACTGTCAACGAATTATTGCTTTCTTTACAAAAAATCCTATCGTAACTCAGTTAATTACGTAAGTATTCTAGTAGTTATAAGTACAAAAAGCCGCTTCATTGATGTGGGTGTAATTTGTTGGGATTTGATATGATTGAGCATCGACTAACACACCCCTCTTACGGAGTGTAGGTAGGGGCTGGGAAGACTTTTTCTAACCCCATACCCAATGCCCAATGCCCCATGCCCAATCCTTTTTAATATGCCTCGCTTTCTCAAGTTAATCATCAATATAGTAGTCTTGAGTGCATTGTTACTCATATCTGTGCAAGTTTGGGCGCAAGATTGGCGACCAGTTCGCGGTGGTATTCCTTTCGGGATAAGTGGTATGGCTTTGATAAAGCAGCAAAGCAATACGCTCGATTTTCTGATTGTCCATGACAACAAACAAAAAAATCAAAGTCGTTTAGCAATTATTAGCATTAAAGGGAAGAAACAACCTGAATATTTCCCGTTAAACTGGCCAAATAACATAGAATTGCCCATCGATTTAGAAGCTTTAACATCTGTTCCAGAAAAAACAAAATTATCTTTTATCGCTTTAAGCAGTTCTGGAAAAGCCTATTATATCCGGTTAGACGGTTCCAGTAAGACTATCTCTATTATTAAAGAATTCAATTTACCAGGAATTATTCAAGGAAATAATTTTGAAGGATTTGGATTACAAAATATAGACGGAAAATTAATTGCTATTTGGGCACACCGAGGTGAAGGAGAACAACCAGCGACTATTTTTTGGGGAATGTTTGATTTGGCTAAATATCAAATTACTCTTGCGGGTTCTGCTAATTTAAAAGTACCGTTTCCATCTGGCAATGTGCGTCATATATCAGATATTAAGGTAGATCCTGTAGGAATTGTGTACATCACCTCAGCAAGTGATGCCGGAGATGATGGCCCGTTTCAGTCAGCTGTTTATGTCGCTGGTTATCTAGGATTGCATGATAACAAAATTCTATGGCAGCAAAATCTTCAACTTGTTCCCATTTACCGCTCTGATTACCACAAAATTGAAGCTATGGAACTTATTCCAGGTGCAGAAGGTGGTGTGATTGTTGGTACAGATGATGAGAATTTGGGTTCTTATATATACATGGTGGGTGGGAGTAACTGAAGTATATCCTTGCTGGTTTATTTGCGATCGCCTAACAGGTTCCTTGAAAAATATGCATACTTTGAAGCTTTTGTCAAGTTTTTTATTGGTATCATGTACTCACCTACCGTAGGCGATCGCAATTTTGTGTAAGTTGACCATTATCTGATTGATAACGGCCACTCGTTAATTACCCTTACACATTAAATCGGAACAACATTACATCCCCTTCCTGCACAACATACTCTTTACCTTCACTGCGAACCAACCCTTTTTCCTTCGCAGCATTCATGGAACCAGTTGTTACCAAATCTTTATAAGCGACAGTTTCAGCACGAATAAAACCCCGCTCAAAATCACTGTGGATTACACCAGCAGCTTGAGGTGCAGACATTCCGGCATTAATTGTCCAAGCGCGGGTTTCTTTGGGGCCACAAGTGAAATATGTCCGCAAGCCTAGAAGCGAGTAAGTTGCACGAATCAATGATTTTAAACCGCCTTCTTCCACACCTAAAGATGCAAGAAAATCAGCTTTATCTTCTTCTGGTAACTCTACTAACTCAGCTTCAACTTGGGCTGAAACTATCACAACTTGGGCATTTTCTGTTGATGCAATTTGTCGCACTGTTTCTACAAAATGATTACCAGTTGCCAATTCATCCTCAGATACATTGGCGGCGTAAATAATCGGTTTATAAGTAAGCAGTTCTAATCCTTTAATAATTACTTCTTCTTCTTCATTCAAACTTACCTGACGCACCGATTTACCTTCATTCAAAGCCGCAGCTAATTTTTCTAACACTGTGATTTCAAACTGTGCATCTTTGTTGGTACGAGCTTGTTTGCGAGTCCGATCAATTCGCCGCTCAATTTGTGCTAAATCTGATAAACCCAATTCTATATTAATGATTTCAATATCTCGTGCTGGGTCAACAGAACCAGCAACGTGAATAATATCATCATTTTCAAAACAACGTACCACATGGACGATCGCATCAACTTCCCGGATGTGGGACAAGAACTGATTTCCTAGTCCCTCACCCTGACTTGCACCTTTAACTAAACCGGCAATATCTACAAATTCAACCCGCGCCGGGATAATTTGTACCGAACTGGCAATCTTAGCAAGAACATTTAACCGTTCATCCGGTACTGCGACAACGCCGACATTCGGTTCAATCGTGCAAAAAGGGAAGTTAGCTGCTTCTGCTTTAGCATTAGCAACTACAGCATTAAATAAAGTAGATTTTCCGACGTTGGGAAGTCCGACAATTCCGGCTCTTAGCATTTTGGATTTTAGATTTGAGATTTTGGATTACATTACCAAGGTAATCTAAACAGGTTCCGGTATGGTTTGGGGAATTGTCCCTGGAACCGTCTGAGGAATGGGAGCAGGTACTGGTTCTGGTACAGGCCCAGGTAAGGGTTGAGGAATCGCTGGCCCCGGTACAGGTTCAGGACTCGGTAGTGGATTCGGCTCAGGATTGGGACTAGGTAGCGGATTCGGCCCAGGAGTAGGGATTTGTGGTTCAGGTATAGAAATCGCAGTTGGATTAAGCATGATAAATCTTAAATTAAATTATTCAACCTTCCCACGCTAGATGACAACCTCATCTGTTGACATCTCCCCAAATAGCTATACCCACGAACACTTTCTTTAAGTTGGGCATTGGGAAAGGGGCATTGGGAAAGGGGTAAGGGGAAAAGGGTAAGGGGAAAAGGAGAAAGATTAAATTTTATTCCTTTTCCCTTTTCCCTTTAACCTTTAACCTTTTCCCCTGCTCCCCCGCTCCTCTGCTCCTCTGCTCCATTGCCTCTCTGCTTTTCCACCACCTCTGGCACCGGATCGTAACCACCTGGATGAAACGGATGACAGCGCAAAATCCGCCGAGTTGCCATCCAGCTACCACGCAACACTCCAAATCGTTCAATAGCTTCAATAGCATACATCGAACAAGTGGGTTGAAAGCGACAAGTCGGGAGAAACAACGGCGAGATAAACATTCGGTAGCCCCGAATCAGCCAAATAAATAATAATTTCATTACAGCTACCCAAATCTTATAAATTAGTAACAGAGGTAAAATTTTTCATTTTGTTACATCTTTGTTGATTACATTTTCTGACTCAACTTTAATTCCGGTGTTATGGCTACAAATTGCGATTACAGCAATTTGGGTGTTACTCATCCTCGTGATTGCATGGGTGGTAAACCGTTTCGCCGATGAGCCAGAAATCGTGCGGAAAATAGTTCATATTGGCACTGGTAACGTGATTTTACTTGCTTGGTGGCTAGATATTCCCGCTAGTGTAGGGATTACAGCTTCCATTCTAGCGAGTGCAATCACCTTATTATCCTACCGATTGCCTATTCTTCCTGGTATTAATAGCGTTGGACGGCAAAGCTTAGGGACATTTTTTTACTCTGTCAGTTTCGGTATTTTAGTTGCCTGGTTTTGGTATTTACAACAACCCCAGTACGCAGCACTCGGAATTTTGGTGATGACTTGGGGAGATGGATTAGCAGCCTTAATTGGGCAACGCTTTGGTACACACAAATATAAAGTCTTTGGAACACAAAAAAGTTGGGAAGGCTCTCTAACTATGATGTTCGTTAGCTATCTCATCAGTAGTTTGATTTTGATTGGCACTCAAGGAAACAGTTGGCAAACTTGGGGAATATCAATTGTGGTGGCAGTTATAGCTACGGCTTTAGAAGCTGTTTCATTTTTAGGTATTGATAATTTGACAGTTCCTTTAGGTAGTGCAGCCCTTGCCTTCTTTTTAAGCCAGTTAGTTTTGAATTAGTAATTGTCTTGAGTGCCATTCCTAATTGAGCAAACAAGAAATAGCGCAAAAAATTTATTGTTAGTTAATAAATATAATGCTTTTTATTTGAGTCCAATACGGGTAATACCAATTCTGTATGGTTCTTCAGTACTTGTTATGCTAAATTGTTAGCTACGAAGCTTAATAAATAAAAATAATTGTATCAACTATTGAGAAAAAACTTTGCCTTAGTTGACTTATAAAGCATATTTATTGTTAGATTTTGTAAGTAATAAAAGAACTTATAGAAAACGACTAGCAGACAAGATAATACAAGATGTTGTAGAAAATGATATCCATAGTGTAGCTGATAAAGGGATAGTGACAACAGAAGAAATAGAAAGAATGTTAAAAGATGCCTCAGAAGAATTATCCAGTAAAAAACCTGATTTCATCAAAAGACTTGGAATAGATGAAATAGCTCTAGTTAAAGGCAAGGGTAATTACTGTTATTAATAGATTTAGATACATCTAAATTAATAACTTTGTTAAGCGGGCGCACACAAGAGGTAGTATATGTACTGAAGAACCAGAAAAGTTTGCTTAGATTTTTAATAAATCTAAGCTGAGAACGACTAGGGCGCAGTAATTACTGCTACTGGGCAATGGGCTTTATTCAGAATTGCATCTACTCTATGACCGAAGAAAACGCGACCCGTAACCATTCGGATATTGCTCCCTAGAATAATTAGATCAACTTCTTGGGTTCGGGCAAACTTAAGGATTTCTCTTTCTGGGCTGCTTCCTTGAAGAATATAAGTTTTGACATCAGCACCGAGATTGCGGCCAATTTCTGCTTGTTGTTCGAGGAGATCGTGAGCAATTTCTTTTACTGGAGTGAGCGATCGCTGTTCGTAAAGAATATACTCAACTTGTGGCAAATTAATCACGTTTACGATCATGACTAATGCCCCTGTTTGAGCAGCGATCGTACTTGCCATCTCTACAGCATATTTGCTATATTCTGTCCCCACCGTTGGCACCAGAATCTTTGTCAGCTTTTGTTGAGCGATTTTGCATATCTCACCTTTGGGGTGGGTTAGCTGCGACTTCACTACCATCGTTGCACAAGGTGCTTCTTGTACTACCCGGTCTACAAGCAAATTGAACAATGCTTTTTGAGGGCGGATTTTTTCAGAAGCTCCCAATACAATCAAGTCATAGTTTTTCTTCGCTTCATTGAGAATTACCTCCGCCTTATTGCGCCCAGACTCCGTTTTTGTTTGCAGGGTGGTATCAGCAGGTAGTTGCATTTCCTCAACAACAGCGGCCAAAGCTTGCTCTGCGGCAGTATCT
This sequence comes from Nostoc sp. DedVER02, assembly GCF_034530675.2. Classification (NCBI taxonomy): domain Bacteria; kingdom Bacillati; phylum Cyanobacteriota; class Cyanophyceae; order Nostocales; family Nostocaceae; genus Nostoc; species Nostoc sp. DedVER02. The sequence continues at coordinate 365,851 of NZ_JAVRCP020000001.1, read as the reverse complement.
TTTACTTCGGTTGCTGTTCGACGTGCTTTTTTTTGGGGCTGCTTGTCACTCAGGGCATATAAAGATGTAACTTCTATGGAATTTTGGTGAGCCATGTAACCGACTAGTTGCGCCGCAAGTTGGATATTGGGGCCACCACTAGTAGGTATTAAGACACGGTGAATCTGCTTAATAAAGCTGCGGCTATCCTGCTCTTCTTGTGACAAACGTTGAGCTTCCTCGTCACTCATAACCACCTTCGACAAACACCAGCGCAAAAGGGGGGGAGCCATTAGGGAAGTGACGATCGCCACCATAACAATAATTGAGTACATCTGCGGATTCAGCACTCCCAAAGATAAACCAATGGTAGCAACGACAATTTCCATCGCCCCGCGAGCATTCATCCCCGAACCCATCGCCAAACCTTCCCAATGACTCAAGCCACCGACGCGAGAACCAATATAAGCACCTGTAAATTTGCCAACACAGGCGACAGCAAGAACAATCAAGCCAAATAACAACGTTTGGGGAACTAACAGAGTTCCCAAGTCAACTTTCAAGCCAGCTGAAGCAAAGAAAATTGGCGCTAGAAAGGCTGCTGTGAAGACTTCTAGCATGTGACCGGCTTCATTGCTAAAGCGGCGAGATTGACCTGCCAGAATCCCTAGCACGAAAGCACCTAATGCTGCTTCTAGACCTAATGCGTGGGTAAGTGCTGCTGCCGAGAGTGCAAGAATCAGCACAACCGACATACTAGCAGCGATGCCGCCAACGTAGTCATCAACCCAGCGCAAAATCTGGTCTACAATGGTACGCCCAATTGTGAAAGCGATCGCTAAAAACAATATAGCCGCACTCACAGAATGAAAAATTGTCCCAAAGTCAAATTTGCCACTACTAGCTAAACCTGAAACCACAGAAAGTAAAATCCAGCCGATGGTGTCGTCAGTCATCCCAGCTGCTAAGGTGACTTGACCAATGTCACGGCGAATCAGGTTTAAGTCCATCAACACCTTCGCAATCACCGGGACTGCTGAAATACTCATGGCTGTGGCAATAAATAGACTGAATACTAGTCGCTTTTCTGGGTCGGCTAAAAAACTATCTGGCAATAGCCAGCCCAGTCCAAATCCGGTGATAAATGGGATAATAATTCCGCCCAGTGAAATCAAAAGAGCCGTTTTCCCCTTACGAAGAATCAGCTTGAGATCCGTTTCCAGCCCAGTCACAATCAGCAAAAATAACACGCCTAACCAAGAAATCACCGAAAGTAAATTAGACTGTTCTTGACTTTTGGGAAAGATGTGCGCTTGTAAGTCTGGAAGAAGCAAACCAAATAGAGAAGGGCCAAGCAGCACACCCGCCAGTAATTCTCCAACAACAGGCGGTAGGTTAATCCGGCGCATCAACTCACCTAATCCCCGTGCTACGAGAAGCAATAGTGATACTTGCACCAGCACTAACAGCAGTTCATGATGACCGAGAGGTTTAATTAAACCGTCACCTGCTACTTTCTGTGCAGCAAGTACAGGTACTAACATTAGGGACAGGTTTTGCATATAAGCGTCCAAAGGTTGGATTACAAATTTTCAAGGGGCTGTTCAAGTAAATCCTGAAAATGTTTGCTTCCACATCGGCCTATAAGATTAAACTCTCATTATCATTAGTATCGGCAAAATTATTATGTGCGATCGCCCCAAGCTGTAATATTTAGGAGCAAACAAAGCTCACCAACTTATTTTCGAGCGCGAACAAAGAACTTTGTAGTGTCTATCCAGATACCTCGATCGGTTGCTAGTTTCTCAATTTCTGCTTTATATTCAACTTGCAACTGATTTAATTGTTCTGCTGATAATGTTGACAACAGTGGATTATCTTTAAAATTTATCTTAATTACTGTCTCAGATAATTTGCTATCCCTAAACTGGCTATAACGTCCTGATGGCTCAATCTTAATTTCAATATCTCTAAAACCTGCCTGATTGAGCAAATTTCGACATTTTTCTGGAGTTCCAAGTGGTTCAAGGATATATGGTAATGACACGCCCAAAACTTTAGCACAAATCCTTTGCTGAAGAGATGCCATCAAAGCAGTTTCGGGAGGACAGGTAAATGCCACATACCCCCCTGTTTTCAAGTAGCCGTACCACTTTTGCAAAGTAGCAAGGAGATCAGGAAAAAGTACAATGGCTTCACAGCAAAAGACAACATCAAAACTACGATCGCTAAAGTTGAAATATTCTGCATCTGCCTCAATCAACTCGATGTTTTGTAATTTTGCTGCTGCAATCTTAAGTCTTGCTTGATGCAACATTCCAGGGGTCATATCAATCCCAATCACATAGCCTTCTGAACCAACTTTTTCGGCTGCGGGTATTGCAACTAAACCTGTTCCAGTCGCCACATCAAGGATTTTCTGCCCCGAATCTAGCGGCACAAATTCAAGTAGAAGCTTGGCTTCTAGAGGGTGGCGAGTACCTTCTTCATGGTCATAAGTCGTTCTACTACCATAAAATTCTTTTAATTGCTGCTTATAACTATCCAGATCGGTCATAACCAAATGTTAAATTTTCTCCACTTTATAGTAACTTTTGTTGTGATATTGAGTTGCTTGCTGCTGAATCCAACCCTGACAACACAAGCCGCGACTACTACTGCTGTTTACGAACAACGGATAATCCATAGTCCAGATGGTATCGGCAAATATTACATGGGGCGCGAAATCGCCAAAATTATGGGATATACGGGCGCTGGCTGGCTAGAACGTCCAAACCGAGAGGGAGAGGAACAGCCAAGTAAGGTAGTCAACGCCCTTAATCTAAAACCTAACGATGTAGTAGCAGATATTGGCGCTGGAACAGGTTACTTAAGCTTTCGCATTGCACCGTTATTAACAGCAGGTAAAGTGTTAGCTGTAGATGTGCAGCCAGAAATGTTGGAAATAATTGAATTGTTCAAAAAAGAGAAAAATATCACTAATGTTGAGCCTGTTTTAGCAACCCTTAGTGACCCAAACTTACCATCTGAAAGTATCGATTTGGCGTTGATGGTCGATGCTTATCATGAACTGGAGTATCCCCAAGAAGTGATGCAAGGAATTGTGAAAGCACTTAAACCAGGTGGTAGGGTTGTGCTGGTTGAGTACCGGGGTGAAAATCCTTTTATTATGATTAAAGGTCTGCACAAAATGACTCAAAAGCAAGTCCGTAAAGAAATGCAAGCCGTTGATTTGGTTTGGCGTGAAACTAAAAACTTATTACCTCAACAGCATTTAATGGTATTCGAGAAACCTAATTCTAGCGATGTTTTGACAAGATGAGGCTTGGACGGTACATCATAATAAAAATATGTACCAAGCCATAATAAAGTAAAACTCACTGCCAGAGCCGAAAATCATGGTCAACCTATCACTCAAGCAACGAATTCCTCCTTTAGAAAATGGCGATCGCCTCACTCGCTACGAATTTGAGCGACGCTATCAAGTAATGTCCCGTCATCAAAAGGCAGAATTAATTGAAGGAGTTGTATACTTGGCATCCCCATTACGCTTTGAAAGCCATGCTGAACCACATGGTCATACAATTACTTGGTTAGGAGTTTATGAAGCATCAACTCCTGGTGTAAGATTGGGAATTGAGCCAACAGTCCGCTTAGATCGAGACAACGAACCACAACCAGATGGAGTGCTATTAATCACACCAACATCCCAAGGACAATCTCGTTTGAGTGATGATGACTACATCGAAGGTGCGCCAGAACTCGTGATAGAAATAGCAGCTAGCAGTGTTGCTATTGACTTATATGATAAGAAAAAAGTTTATGGTCGAAATGGGGTAAAAGAATATATTGTTTGGCAAATATTTGAAAATAAATTAGATTGGTTTAGCCTGCAACAAGGAGAATATATGCCCTTAGAAGTAGACGCAGATGGAATTATCAAAAGTCAAGTATTTCCTGGTTTATGGCTGTCAATGTCTGATTTACTTGCTGGGAATATGCAGCAAGTATTGGCTATCTTGCAGTTAGGATTAAATTCACCAGAACATCAAATATTTGTGCAGCACTTTTCTAGGTGAGGGAGATATACAGCCACTTCTCTAAAAGGGAAGAGGGGTAAGATTCTAAGCCTTTATCCAAAAGCCATTTTTTGACATCAGTCTATTTTTTTGGGAATGAGACTAGCACTTTTCGTTGCACTATTCCAAACAATCCAGCTAACAGAATTATCTAAATCATCGGGACTATTTGAAACTTTAAAATATAGTTTTTCTTCGCCTTTCATTTCAATAGCAAAGTCGGCATTTTGAGCATAAACAACTATAAACCCTTTGTCTCGCAAACAATACATCGCCCAAGCTTTCAATGATTGCTTATATGGTTCGTGTGGAATTGGCGGTTTTGCGATCGTTTCTTCAATTAGTTTAAATATTTGTACAATTTTTGCGGTCATAGTAGATACTTTTATTATCCCTAAGTTAACTAGCTTCTGGATCGCAACGAATTTCAATCATAAACCCATCTGGATCGTAAAAATACACACCTCTACCAGTAGGACGAGTGACTGGGCCATGAGCGATCGCTATTTTATTTTCCCTGATCACACTCACCGCTTGCTCAAATAATTGCGGATCGATATCAAAAGCTAGATGGTATGCTCTGGTGAATGTCTTCTCTGGATTAGGATCTGGTGGTGATAATTCTGGTTCCCCAAATAAATCTAGAATCGTACCATCCGGGGTAATAAAGTTGGCTACTTTCCCGGATGCGACAAGTTCCGCCAGAGTTAAGGGTACTTCGTCGCCTGTAAGTTCGTGCAAACCTAGAATTGTGCCATAGAAGTAGCGGGAAGCTTGCATATCCTGGACATTGAGGGCTATATGATGCACTTTACGCAGATTTCCTGGCGCAAGTACACTTTTCACAGATTGGGTGCTAGACAACATAGTAGAACTAAATCTCAATACTTATGATAGAAGCGAAACTTTTATTTAAAGTTTACTATTCCTAATAAAAATCTATCATGTCATTTGATTATTCTTTAGACTTTAAAAATATTGATTTTCGTCAACATCCTGAACTCTATCGCGTTGGCAAGGGTGAGCAGGGCGTACTTTTAGTAGAACCATACAAATCAGAAATTCTTCCCTACTGGCGTTTCAAAACTCCTGATATTGCCAGAGAGTCAAGTGAAAAAATCTACGAAATGTTTCTCGTTTATCTAGAACAAGATGATTTCGTCGGCGCAGATATGGCACGAAAATTTATCCAAATGGGTTATACTCGTTCTCGCCGTTATGCTAATCATAAAAGTGGCAGAAAATATAAACAAAATTCGGAAACTTCAGGTTCTAAAAAAGAGATTCTTCCCTACCAGGAAGACCCTGTGAAAGCGGAATCAGCAGCAATATTTAAAGCTAAGTGGATACAAGCAAAGACAAATGAGAAATATAAAGAGCTTTTAGCCAAGCATAAAGAGATTTATAGGGGCATCTGAATTTTTGCAAATCTACAGCGTTTATGCAAAACTACACACGCTAGAAGCAGAAGGCAAAAGGAGTCGATTCTCCCACTGATTTGAAGCCACTGAATAGGGTGGGGGTGTTAGACCAGCCCTTTCAACGCTTTGATAAAGCCTAGAGCAGGCATGGCGAAAGTTTTTACAGCGAGCGATCGCTTCTAATCTAGCAACCTCTGTAAATGCTCACGAGTACGGTTCTACTGACTAGATCATTTTTTATTGAAAATCCCTTGCTTACTCAGCTAAAAAAAGCTATCTCTGAATGCAAGTTGGTATCATTGTGCAAGACTACCCTAATCTGGTAGCGATCGAGTTACGATCTTGTCACACCCCTTTTTTGATTTGAGAACTCCTATTCCAGAATTTTCTGGTTAAAATAGTATATCTGTTCTACTCAAACTCCGAAACCAACATTCCTTAAAACCATATATTTAGAGGCATTAGAGGCAGAAATGGCTATCAACACCGATACTTCAGGCAAGCAGAAAGCGCTGACTATGGTACTCAACCAGATTGAGCGCAGCTTTGGTAAAGGAGCAATCATGCGCCTGGGTGATGCTACCCGGATGCGGGTGGAAACAATTTCTAGTGGAGCGCTCACACTCGATTTAGCGTTGGGTGGTGGTTTACCGAAGGGGCGAGTAATTGAAATTTATGGCCCGGAAAGTTCCGGTAAGACTACAGTAGCCTTACATGCCCTCGCTGAAGTGCAAAGAAATGGCGGTATTGCTGCCTTTGTTGATGCTGAACACGCTCTCGATCCCACTTATGCTGCGGCATTGGGTGTAGATATTGACAATTTGCTGATTTCCCAACCAGACACTGGCGAATCAGCTTTGGAAATTGTCGATCAGCTTGTTCGCTCTGCGGCGGTTGATATTGTAGTCATTGACTCCGTAGCAGCACTAGTTCCTCGTGCTGAAATTGAAGGCGATATGGGTGATGCCCATGTCGGTCTGCAAGCACGGCTCATGAGTCAAGCTCTACGTAAAATTACGGGCAATATTGGGAAATCTGGTTGTACAGTAATTTTCATCAACCAATTGCGGCAAAAAATCGGTGTTACTTACGGTAGCCCAGAAACTACTACTGGTGGTAACGCATTGAAATTTTACGCTTCGGTGCGCTTGGATATTCGCCGAATTCAAACTTTGAAAAAAGGTACAGAAGAATTTGGTAATCGCGTCAAAGTCAAAGTCGCCAAAAATAAAGTAGCCCCGCCTTTCAGAATAGCGGAATTTGACATTATTTTTGGTAAAGGTATTTCTACCTTGGGCTGTGTTGTTGACTTAGCAGAAGAAACTGGCATTATCATCCGCAAAGGAGCTTGGTATAGTTACAACGGCGATAATATCTCCCAAGGACGAGATAACGCTATTAAGTATCTAGAAGAAAAACCTGAATTTGCTGAGGAAATTAAGAAACTAGTGCGTGAAAAGCTAGATAAAGGTGCTGTTGTTTCTGCTAACTCCGTAGCTAAAGCCAGTGAAGAAGATGAAGAGGAAGACGTAGATTTAGAGCCAGAAGAATAAGCAATATAGATTTATTAATCTACAACTTTTAATCTGTAGTGGGTTACAGCTATTGAAGCAAAAAGCCCACTGCTTTAAGGGTGGGAGTGTCAAAAAGACAGCTAACCCACCTTTTTTTGCAGAAATTTATCAAAACAGAATTCAGGAGTCAGGAGTCAGAATTCACACTGAATTCTGTACAAGTAGCGGATAGCGAAATGGTTCGGCTTAGAGCGAGTCCGCAAACGTCTTTATTCTGAATTCTTCTTCAAGAATTGTGCTTCTACTAATTGCGTGAAGTATACGCAATTAAAAATTGTTATATAGCACAAACTTTGGTGGTTAGGACTTCAACAGATGATGAAACTTAGACACCAAAGGACTTTTCACCCAGTCCCTTGCTATAATTCCTAATTTTTTAGGTGTGATTTTATGGTATTTTTCTGCTAAAAAAGCGGTCTAAAATTTCTGATTTTTGTTCTAAACTGAAGTTGTCATAATGATGTTCAAGCTTCTGAAATAGTGGGGAATTTCTTAAACTATCTAAATTATCATCTGCTTTTACAAATATAGATTTTTGTCTGTCATGCGATAAAGTACGTATTTCTACTTGATCATTGTTCTTTCTATACACAAGCTGCATCAGTAACTCCATTGCTACACTTGGCAAAATACGGTATGCAGAATTCATAAAAAAATCAAAAGTCATGTTGCCTACACGGATGCGATCGCCATCTTTGAGCTTGATCGACCCAAAAGCGCGATCGCCATTCACAAAGGAACCATTGGTACTGTTGAAGTCTATAAAGTAGAAGCCTTGATCGTCAATATATTGAATAGCCGCATGGCGACGAGACATATAATTGTCAGCAATGCAAATACCACTATTGCGATTACGTCCTATTGTCCATATCTGCTGTGGCTGTTGTAAACTTTGAGTCTGATTGTCACACAAGTTAGTCATCAAATAAACGGCATTAGTATCTACTACACCATGTACGTAACATGACTTCATCTTCTTAAACAACGGTTGAGATAGATTTTCTTGTTGAAGAATTTCATCTAGAAGACTGCTGTGATGCTCATACAACTTGAGGAATACCTGATATAAACTTAATCTCCGTTCTATTTCCGTTTGTGCAAAGTCAGTCATAATACCTAAACCTTGTATTACCTGATTTCGGTTGTAAATATTTTACTTCAGCCTAAAATCAGGGATAATTAACTAATTTTTCGATTTTCGCTGTAATCTCAAAACTTGAATAGTTTGAGAGCGTTATGTTTTACAGCTTTGAAGTCCGAGATTTCCCTATTGTTTATATCAATAAAAATCATGGAAATATCTATAAAAACTATTATGATGCTTTATTGTTTATTGTAAATAGTCATTTGTTATTTTTAACAGATCATTGTTATAAAGATTTAATTAAGAATTGCCAACTACCTGAGTATTTTTTATAGCTCTTCAGTTATTTCTTAACATTTGCTAAAGTAGTCGCTATTGCTCGCACTCAACTATAACAATCCTGAATTATTTGTGAGAAACAAAATCCCCGATAACTTTTATGAAGTCGGGGATTTAGGGACTGTAATTCTCACAAATCAAATAGATTGCTAGATGGTATCTACTTAGTCAATTCTGAATAGATTTGAGTTTTATCAAGAAAAATCAGGTTTTATTTATCAAACTAATAAAAAATCCAAGCTTTCTGAGCTTAATAGAACAATATAGTTAAATTTAAAATTTGATTCTCCCTAACTCTTGTTCAAAAGTAGAGAATTCATCTGAGAGCCAGGGTAAGGAACTGGCTCCAAAATCTCAACTTTCAATTTACAATAAACCTCGCTTACCATTGGGGCGAATGGTCATCCAATTTGTTTTTGCTAGTGCTAGTTGCTCATCAGAAATTTTGGCACTGGTAAGATTAGCACCACACAAATTAGCTCCTCGAAGATTAGCATTGCTGAGATAAGCATTGCTGAGGTCTGCACCTCGCAAGTCTGCCCCTTCTAAATCAGCATGGTTAAAGTATGCTTTGCTCAAATTAGCATCCTTGAGATTTGCTTTAGTGAGACTGGCTCTGCCAAAATCACTATTGTGAAGATTAGCTCCCTGAAGATTGGTTTTTTGCAATTGAGTGGAATGGAAATTTGTTCCTGATAAGTCAGCACCTTGCAGGTTCAGCAAATTTAAATTGTGGAGAGCAAAATCCCGTCTTCCCTTCTGATAGGCGGTTAACAAACTTTGGGTATCTAATTTACGCTCAACTTTAGAATTTTGACCTGGCGAACCATTACTGTTGCTGTTAGCAAAAGTTGTTGATTTGGCCATCCCTGAACCCTGGTGCGATCCAGCCGCTTCTGCTGCCTTAGCGCGTCTGGCACGAATTGCTGCCGCTACCTGTGCCACTCCTGCACTGGTAGCAGCGACAGAAGAATTGTTACATAAAACAGCAGAATTTTCTAAATGATTGTATGTTCGTTCTTTAGATCCAGTATCTGATTTAATTAATAAACCCTTTGCTAAACTTTCTAAGTATGGTTCTATTTGCAAGGCTCTGAGAACGTCTGACGCAGACTGATAGCGATTACGTACAGACACATCTAACATTTTTCGCAATACATTGCTCAAGTGATCGCTCACTTGCACAAGTTGCTCCCACATCATCTCGCCAGTGTTGGGATTGTAATCTAAGTCTTTGGGAGTTTTGCTAGTGAGTAAATAAATGCATGTGACCCCCAGTGCATAAATATCACTGGCGTAGACTGGACGCATAGCCATTTGCTCTGGAGGTGCAAAACCAGGAGTACCGATAGCATAAGCGGTTAATGCTGTCTGTCCTGATGGACTTGTCGCGCCTTGGGTGATTTGGTTTTTGACAGCACCAAAGTCGATGAGTACCATTCTGGAATCTTGAGTACGGCGAATTAAGTTGGCTGGTTTGATATCACGGTGAATCACCTTTTGCTCGTGGATGTATTGGAGTAGTGGCAAAACTTCGCTTAAAAATTGCTTGACTCCAGTTTCACTTAAGATGCCGTTAAGTTTGACCTCCTCCTGCAAAGTATCGCCACTGATGTATTCTTGAACTAAGTAGAATTGCTCTTGATCTTCAAAATAGTCTAATAATCTTGGTACTTGGGGATGATTGCCAATCTTACCTAGAGTTTTAGCTTCTCGTTCAAAGAGTTCTCTGGCCATCTGTAAAACGTGTGGCGCGCTTCCTGATGGACGTAGTTGCTTAATCACACAACTCGGTTCTCCTGGTAAGCCTTGATCGTTAGCTAAGAAGGTTGCTCCAAAGCCACCTTGACCTAATGGTTTGATCGCCTCGTAGCGATCGCGCAACAGTAGTTGCGAGCCACAAGACTGACACCTTTGGCTATATACCAAATTTTCTGGATTGGGACAGATAGGATTTAAGCAGTAGCTCATGCTCTGTCAACTCGCTGCACGAATAATCACGGGGAGCATTACACTCTTTCTCAATTATTTAGATATTAATCAACTGTTGCCAGGTAATTTTTGCTGGAAATCCTTTGAAGAGTTCCTAAAGTTTAGTTATATTTACGTAAACTACTTCTCTGCACAATATAATTTATTATACCAATGCTAACAACTAATTCCAAAATTAAAAATTTGTGTTGCTATACACTGACCAATGTCAGTTGCTTTACTTGGGGAGATGCACCAATTGCTTCATTTGGGGAGATTTAGACGCTAGCGAGTTCGCTAACGCTTTTAACAGCTTCCCTTGTGAGAGACTCTGCCTTGACTCCCCATCGCCCTTGGTGTCTTCCCTCCCCTTATCTACAAGGCACTACATGAAGGGAGAAGACCGCACTGGCTACCTTACAGAAAATCACTGTAGGATTTTGGATACCCAAATTTGGAGGCAATTTAGAATCGTCTCCATTAGTTTCCATTAGTCCTTAAGAGACTTTTAGCTGGCTTTCATGTTCACACTAATCAGCTGTTCGATAAGGGCAAAAACATCACTGCGGCTGAGTTTCTCTTTACCATTAGCAAGAGCGTCAAGAGTACCATTAGCCAAGGTTAAGGGAATTTGGCAAAAATCTAAGGCGGGGCCCGTAGGAAGATTTTTGGTATAAGCTTCAGCCAAGGCTAGATTACGCCGTGCATACTCTTGCATATCTGCCGCACTCCAACCTTCTGGGAAGAAGTCTACCCCACGCCCCAAATCTTCAGTATGATTACGCAGAATATTAACTGCTTGTAAACCTCGACCAAAACCAATGGCCTGAGTACGGTTAGTTGGCGTTCCATCGTACCAAGTCCATAAGTCTGAAAGTAATAATCCCACTGCACCTGCAACCCCAAAGGTATAACTATCCAAATCAGATTCTGTGTAAATCTTCCAATTGGTTTCTGCCCAGTAAGCCATGCGGTCTGCCATTGCAGCAGTAGCATCCCAAATTCGAGGTGCAATAGTCTCTGGTGCTAACAGTAACCATTCTCTAATCCTCACAGTGACTTCTTCTAAGGTATTTTCATAACCACTAAACCCGGCAAAGAAAGCATCGACTGCGAAGCCATCAACACCTGCCTGTAATGTCAGACTAATCGTTCTCAACAGCTTTGCTTTAGTAGCATTATCTAGCCCAGGATGATCTTCAATTTCATCAATGGCACGCATACACAGATATGCTGATGCTACTGCTTCTTGCAATCCTGGCGGTAAAAGATTAATTGGAATATAAAAAGTTCGGCTAGTTTCTTTTAGGATTTGCAATGCATCTCTACGTAAATTCATGTTTTCACTCCCCGCTTGATTTTTGCACCACATGAAGTTTGCAGTTTTTTGATGATACTGGATATAGTTTTGACTAAACTTTAAAAACTATAGACTATAAGATACGCTGCTATTTCATCTAAAAATTAATAGTTTTTGGTGTTGCAATTAACAGAACTCTCAAATTTATCAAAGTTTAATCTAGTATATAGGCTTTTGGTTGCAAAAATTTGTCAGGTGTCGTTTAAGGTAGCTTTCATCATTTTTTCGTTCATATACCAATAATTATGCTAAGATTTGGTCGATTAACGCCAAATTTTTCCATAAGCAAACATCCGTTTTAGGGATTGGAAAGTGTTTTAAGTCTGCGTTAATCTAACTAACAAAGTGTAATCATTGTATATATCAAGACAATACAGGGAAAGTGGGTAGCGGATAAAGTAACTATACGTACCTTTAAATGTAAACGATGGCTTGTCGAAGAGTTGAAGGAAGTTAAATTGGACATCGAGGCCGTGATGCCTGAGTTAGGCATCGCCTAAGCTTACTTGGTTATCGTCACAGCCTCCTTACTATTCAAGGTGACATAAAGTGACCATAACCCAGAACAAGAAGTTCCCGTATATTTTTTTACGAGATTGATAATACAAAAATGGACTGTTTGCCTACTCAACAAAATATCTATGAATATTTAACCAAATACTTCGCAGCGTGTAAGCCCCTAAATTTATGGAGGTAATTTGTAGGCGAATTTATTCGCCGTCTAAACTCCTTGATTAATTCACTAATAAAAATCACGCACAACTATACGCTATAGGGGCAATTCATGAATTGCCATTACGTGAAAATAGAGATTTCGGTCATTATTTGCGTAAATCTTGACTAATACTAATGCTACGTTGAACCTCCCGTTTCATATTCTCCTAGACTGTAGGTTTTACCATTATTCATTACAGATTGGTGAATGTTTATGTGGCGTAATCTTTTCATCTTAGTAAGCTCGACTTTTGTCAAACCACGCCGTACTACTCTACCTGTAAGGGGAACAACTTTTTTAAGATTGTGCTTTGATGTGCCTTGAACCCTTGTTAAAACTAATTTAAGATGTGTATTATAGCTTGTTTTATATAAGAATCTGGTTTGATTTTGAGAAAATATACGTAGGATGTGAGCGCTAAGAGTATGGCATCAAACCCTTGATAATAGTGCGTTACGAACTCCGTTCTAACACAACGCCAGTTACTACAACGGATAGCGTCGGGAACGTCCCTTCTCTACGAGAGGCTGCGCCAACGGGTTCACCAGTCGCTTACGGCGGCAAACCCGCAGTAAGCGCTGGATTCACCGCAACGCACTGGCTCCTCTACAATGCCTAATTTCGTTCAAAAATCAAATAGTAATCCTATATACCTAGATATTAATTTTAAATAACATATCTGCATCAGAAGAGTATGTCTGTAGTAGTGCGATCGCTTCTATGCAATCTGTGAAGCAATGGGTTAATCTAACTGACATCCTCTGATATTTTGAAATCCTCACAAAGGTAGTTTTTTGAGCCACAATTATTTCCAACTCTAAATTGTACAAGAAAAAATATGCATAGAGGTAGATGAAAAGTCAGTCAAGGGGCAGCCTAAAATACAAAGGACATAAACGATTAAACCGTAAGAAATACAAAAGTTTACTACGCTAGATAGATGCGGTTAGAGAACACTAAATGTTAAATATTAACCGCTTGCGGCTGCAAGATATCAAAATCCATGCAAATTCACTCGTGGCAAAAGTCGCAAGTGCGATCGCTGTTTTTGTTGGCAGCCTGGTATTAGTTGGCTGGTGTCTTGGCATTGAAGTTCTGAAGCGTGGCTTTCCTGATAGTCCTGCCACTATGAAAGTCAACACAGCGCTGTGTTTTGTACTGTGTGGTATATCGCTGTGGCTGTTTTCACAAGGAGGAGGCAGTAATAGTAACAGAACAATTCAAAATTCCCCCCATAGTTCCCTCTCCCCTACTCTTTTAATTTCTAATTTCTGTGCAATAGCGGCGACCACAATTGCTACACTCACACTCTGTCAATATCTATTTGGCTGGAATTTAGCCATTGACGAATTGGTGTTTCGGGATTTGCCAACTACTGTGGCAACATCACATCCAGGGCGAATGGGAGTGAACACAGCAGTCAACTTTATGCTGGTCAGCGTCGCCCTACAAATTCTGATTAATCCAAAAAACCAACGTAGTTATTGGTATGCCCAGATTATCGCTCTGATCGCCACTTTAATTTCCTTTCAGGCGCTCATGGGCTATGCCTACAAAGTGAAAGTTCTTTACGGACTTGCCCCTTACACAACATCAATGGCTTTACACACGGCAGTGTTGTTCAGTTTACTAAGTATAGGAATTCTGTGGGCGCGAGCAGAAAAGGGGTTAATGAGGGTAGTTACAAGTGATACCTATGGTGGTTTACTTGCACGTCGTTTATTAATCGCTGCGATCGCAGTACCTTTTATATTGGGGTGGATAATTGTTGAAGGTCAACGCGCAGGACAATACGATCCGGCTTTTGCAGTATCGGTATTTGCGATCGTCCTGATTGTAATTTTTACTATTTTGATTTGGGAAAGTGCCAGGGTTGTCGAACGTCTCAGCAATCAACGCGATGTTGCTCAGGAAGCGCTGAGAACCTACGAAGCTAAACTAGGGAGTTTTGTCGATTCTAACGTTATTGGCATTTTATTTGGCGATGTATATGGCGGTATCCAGCAAGCAAACGCCGAATTTCTAAGGATGATTGGTTATACCCAGGAGGATTTGTTAGCAGGTAGGTTAAGTTGGAGCAATATCACACCACCAGAGTATTTATACTTGGATCTGCAAGGTGTTGCCGAAGCTCAAGCAAATACTAACGCTACCTGTACGCCCTACGAGAAAGAATATATTCGTAAAGATGGTAGCCGCATCCCGGTTTTGGTTGGTTACGTCCTGCTAGGAGAAAACCGGGAGGAGTCAGTAGCGTTTATCCTCGACTTAAGTGAACGCAAGCTTGCACAAGCAGAGCAACAAAAATTAGCATCGCTGGTAGAAAATAGCTCCGACTTTATCGGCATCGCCACCCTTGAGGGTGAATTACTCTACATAAATGATGCAGGTCAAAAGCTGGTAGGGCTTGCAAGTCTTGACGAAGTCAGGCAAAAGACAGTATTAGATTACTTCATGCCCAAAGACAAAGCCTACTTTCAAAAATATATACTGCCGAATGTGCTATCGCTTGGGCGGTGGCAAGGAGAATTCTGTTTCCGACACCTCCAAACAGGTCAACCAATACCAGTTGATTACAATATCTTCACTGTTAAAGACAACAACACAGGTCAGCCAATTGCCTTAGCAACTGTAACTCGCAATATCAGCGAACAAAAACAGGCTAAGGAAAAAATCTTACAACTAAACAAGGATCTACAGCGCCGCATTACTGAATTACAAACTTTGTTGGAAGTAATTCCCATTGGAATTGGCATTGCCGAAGATCCACAATGCCAAAATATCAAGGTGAACCTTGCTTTTGCGAAGCAGTTGGGGATATCGTCAGATACAAACGCTTCTCTGAGCGCTCCTAGTGACCAAAAATCTCCAAGCTTTAAAGTCTACCAACAGGGGAGGGAACTTTCAGCAGAGGAACTTCCAATGCAATACTCTGCTGCTCATGGTGTCGAAGTTTTGGATTGTGAACTTGATGTAGTGCATGAAAATGGAAAAATTGTCAACCTGTTGGAGTATGTTGCACCCCTGTTTGACGAAGAGGGTAAAACTAGAGGAAGCGTTGGTGCATTTTTAGATATTACGGAGCGCAAACAAGCAGAGGAAGCAGTTCTAAATCAGCAAAAATGGCTGGAGGATGTGTTAAACCTGATGCCAAGACCGTTGCTGTTTATTGAACCAGGAACAGCGCGGGTAACTTTTGCCAATCGCTCTGCTAATGAATTAGCTGGGGGCGAATTTCCGAAAGGTGTGCCAGCCGAAGATTATCATACAGTTTATCACTATACAGATGCGGCTGGCGATCGCATTCCCAACGAACAAATGCCAGGGGTGCGAGTTGCTCTTGGCGAACGTCTCAATGGATTAGAGGTAGACTGGCACACTCCTGTTGGTGTGCGTTCTCTACTGATATTTGCTGATACCTTGCCAGCAATGCACGGTCATCCGACTACCTGTATCTTAGTGTTCCAAGAAATTAGCAACCTCAAAGAGGTACAAAAAGCGCTCTCGTTAGGTTACAAAAGGCTAAAGCTACTATTCGACACAGCTAGCGATTTACTCTCAAGCCAGCAACCAATAGTATTAATCGATAGCGTCTATCGAAAACTAAAAGACCAAATTGGAATAGAAGTTTATTTTAACTATTTGGTTGAGGATAACTCTCAGGTAATGCGACTACAGTCTTACGGCGGTATTTCCCAAGAACTGGCAAAGGAGATTGAGTCATTGGCTTATGGTGAAGCGGTTTGCGGTACTGTAGCCCAAGAGCGTTGTGCAATAGCTCTAGAGAATGTACAGCAATCAATTGACCCAAAAACAGAATTGATTCGTTCTTTAGGCATTACTGCTTATTATAGTTATCCGTTGATTGCTCAAGGACGGTTGTTAGGTACTCTTTCTTTTGGCAGCCGGACTCGGTTAACTTTCACCGAGAATCAAAAGGGGATGATGCAAGCAGTATGCGACCAAATAGCGATCGCAATGGAACGCTCTAGTTTAATTGCTTCTTTGCAAAAACAAACTGAGCAGTTGCAAGAAGCGAACCGGATGAAAGATGAATTCTTAGGGATATTGTCTCACGAATTGCGATCGCCCCTGAATGCAATTCTGGGCTGGGCGCAACTCCTGCAACGAAGCAAGCTGAGTGAAAGCCAAATGGCTAGGGCTACGGAGACAATTGAGCGCAATGCCAAAGCACAAACCCAGCTAATTGAAGATTTACTGGATATATCGCGGATGATGAGAGGCAAGTTACGCCTCAATGTCGGTGCTTGTAATTTGGTTCCAATAATTGAGTCGAGCCTAGAGACTGTTAGCCTAGCTGCCCAATCCAAGAAAATCGATTTAAGATTTTCCATTATTCCCGCAAAAAAAAGATTAGAACTCAATACCGAAAATCTAGAATCTTCAGAAACACAATCCCAAAGCAATCAACACTTAGAAGGCAGCAAACTTGGCGATAATTCCCAATTCTTAGTTTCCGGTGATTTCGAGCGTTTGCAGCAAATCATCTGGAATCTGCTATCTAATGCCATCAAATTTACACCCACAGGTGGACGGGTAGAGGTGCAATTGTCAGTAGTAACTAGTGAAGAGCAAAAACACGTAATAGATAAATATGCCCAAATTCAGGTGATTGATACAGGCATTGGTATCAGTTCTGACTTTTTACCTTACGTTTTTGATCGGTTTCGTCAAGCTGATAGTTCTAGCACTAGAACCTATGGTGGATTAGGAGTAGGATTAGCACTCGTGCGCCATTTAGTAGAATTACATGGCGGTACTGTCCATGCAAATAGTCCAGGTAAAGATCAAGGAGCAACGTTTACAGTTAAGCTACCATTTCTAAATAGTCCTCCTCTTTGCCCGCCCCTGTGAGTCTGCACTCGTCTTTGCCTTATACCGCCCAACTCTTGGAAAAGCCCCGCAAACGTGTCGTTCCGCTAACACGCTGCGCGTCTCAGTATAATTCTTCTTTTTAAACTGGCCTTTATACTCATACTAATTCTGTATGAATATGCACCAAATTAGATAAGGCAATACAGTTCAGATAAGACCAAAACACTTGTAGAGACGGCGATTTATCGCGTCTCAAAAACCCAAAGTTTTTTACCAGTAGTTCTTTAAGTGAACCGTATTACTATATAAGGAACGAACCGCAAAGGACACAAAGAAAGAAGGAAGGAAGCCAAGAGAATTTGGCGCAGCCTCACAAAGAATTGGTATCAGAACTAAAGTACGCCTTATGTGAATTAAAAACGCCCAAGCCATAGCAAGGGTTTCAGGCTATGGTTTAGCCAAGATGTTTAGCCATGTTAACGTATTTACGCCTTTCCAGACTCCAACTCACATAAGCCCTAAAGTTTTAATTCATACTTTCAACCTTCTGCCGACGCTCGCGAACTCGCTCTAAGCAAAGCTATGCCGTAGGCTTTACGCTGCGCTATCCTGCCTCCTAACTCCTGCCTTTTTGTCAATTGGAGCTAGGGAGAATCAGGACTCTTTTGCAGACGTAATAAGGTATTGTAAACCTGCTGTTTTAAAATATCGTTATTTTGTAGTTCTATAGTAATTTTGTTGAACTGATCGATGCTCAAACCATTATCTTGGACAATTTTTTGAGAGCGAGTACAGTAATTTACTGCGATATCTTGAGCCTTTCTAGGAAGACCATTTATGCTGTTAGGCTCGTTACAAACAATTTTAGGAATTTCTCCATTGCCAATAAGTTTTTTAATTTCTTCAAAGGCATTTTGACGTGCTGGTTCCATTGCTAGCACAGCTTGAGCATAACTGTTTATTTGATTATTGTTAGCTATTGGTGCTGAAGTTTGACCATAAGCTTTTGAACTCAATAAAAAAGAGTTAGAAATCACGCTTGTAGTGACAATCGCGCCGAAAAAGAATGATTGGTAAAGGTTTCGCTTTCGGCTAGTTCGGGAAAGTAAATCAGAAATTTTCTTCATATAGTGTGTGACACAAAACTACATCAGGGATATTATAAGAAATTTGAATTATTTTCCGAGTTGGAAGTTCCAGCAACTTTTGAATACATCAAGCTTTTATATTTGATTGTCAACTCCTTTGGCATACTTGACAAAGTTCGATGACTTTAGTCTGGAATGTTGACATTTCTGATGCTCCTTGCTTGAGGCTCACTTCTAACTCCAATAGTAGATGTAAGCAAGAGATTAGTTGTTGCACAGAAAGCAGCTTGATTTCTTGCTGTAAGAAGTAGAGCCGTTTCGGATTACCAATATCAGCAGCACTAGCGATCGCTTGTTGATTGCGCTCACCACTTTCTATCATAATCTTCACCCATAGCCAGGTGCGAAATTGTCCAATTAGTGTGGCAACTATCCGTAATCCCGGCTCGGAAGCATTGATCATATCTGCTAAGGTTGTCAAAGCTTTGGCTGTATCTCCTGTTCTGATTGCTGCTGCTAATTGTAAACTATTTTGGGTAGTATTTCTTACTAACTTTGTAACGGTATCTACGTCTAAAGGCTTGTTGCTACCGTGGGCATATAACCGTAATTTCTCTATTTCATTGTAGAGCAATCGCGTATCATTTCCGACGGATTCGGCCAACAATTGGGCAGTATTGGCAGTTAGTTTTACACCTACAGTTTGGGCTGCTTGATTAACAGATTGCACCAGTAATTCTGTTTTCCAAGGGGGAATAAGGGGAAATTCTCGGAATTCGGTAGCAAATTGTTTTAATAATTTCGTGGATTTGAGGCGTTCATCTGGCTTGTTGCGGCTGGTGAGTAATAAAAATGAGTTTTCGGGAATCACAGGTAGCGATCGCACCAATTCCGCCAAGACATTCTCTGGACAGTGCTGACATAGGGTTGTATTTACCAGCCATACCAAGCGCCCCCCAGCGCCAAAAGTGGGTGTCATGACCTGATTTAACCCTTGGATAGCTGCATCAGCTTGATCTGGGGTGAATGCAGTGTAATTAAAACTGATCCAATTGGGATCGAGAACGCGATCGCGCAAAATGGCGATCGCCTTTTCAATCGCAAAATCATCCTCACCCCAGTAAACATAAATTGGCATAGATAAACCTCATTGAGCATTAGGAAAAAATTCCTTTTGTACAGACGCGATTCATCGCGTCTCCTCCCTCCCTCAGCCCCAAAAACTAAATACTTTTGAAATCATTCGGTTAATCGGGATAATTTTCCCTAAAATCTATCAAGTGAGAGCGTGAGGCCATGAAGATTGGACGACAACTATCAAACTTACTTAAATCGGTTAGCACGACTGACGCTGCCAGAAGCCTACAGATCCCAAGCCCAGCATATTCAGGAATCTTCTAAATTTCAGCCACATTCTGGCTTGAGACAAGCAGCGTCTTTTCCTGGCTATACCTTAATTACCCCACCGGCAGGAGAAGAATCAGAAAACTCTGCTTTCTATACCAAATTACAGACTTACCAACAGGAACTTTTGCAGTTGCCTGTAAACCGTGATTTGATTGTACCTCTACCTCCTGCTAGCTTCCATCTAACTTTAGCGGATTTAATTTGGGACAATGCTTACCTTGATGCCCGCGAAAAAAATCCCAACTTTGACGAAGAGCTAACCTCTTGTTTAGCCGAAACGTTTCAGCAATATCAACAATTGATGACAAACAGGAGTCATCCGATTAAATGGCAAATGCTGGGACTGATACTGATGCCAAGAGCTATAGCCGTTTGTTTAGTACCCCAAGATGAAAGCTGCTACGAGGAAATTATTAAATTTCGCCGAACAATTTATCAAAACCCCAAGTTAATTGCTTTGGGTATTGAGCAGCATTATCATTTTACAGCCCATGTTACATTAGCCTATTTTGGAGAGGTTTCATCTGATTTAGATCGGACAAGCTTTAGCACAAATCTTTCTCAATTGAATGAAAAATGGCTGTTTAATTTGCCAGAATTTTCGATTCATCGCGTCGAATTGCGGAAGTTTGACAACATGACACACTATTATCGTGAACCAGACTGGCCGATTTTAGAATTTTAAATCATTAGTTAGTAGTTAGTAGTTAGTAGTTTCCACTCACTCACTGACAACTAACTACTGATTAATTAGTTATTAGTTATATCTGCCTGAAAATAGATAAATTTATTCAAAACCCGTTTATTTCAAACCAATTTTTTAATTTGCGGGTACATTATAACTTTCAGTTACCCAATGCGTTGCAGGTGGCGGCGGCTTTAATGGATGCTTATGAAGCATTTGTGACCAATGTACAGCTTTAAAGCGGGTGACAGAGTTGAGGCTTCTGATGGTGTGTGAGTTGGAAAGCGAGAACCCGTAATATACGCCCTTGGCGATCGCTCGTAGTAAAATACTAGATGCGATCGTCTCAACGAGGATATAAACATCAGGTGTATGACAAGTTTAACCCAAGTACAGAAAGTAATCTTTACATATATTAAAGTAGAACGGTTACAGGAGTACCAATGTTAACTAGTTCATACAATGCAATTACATCTTTATTGAATATCCGAATGCAACCATGAGATATAGCTTGACCTATGAGTTTTTCCTGATTTGTACCGTGAAAGGCTAAATGAGATGTTTTATATATCTTAAATACAATCACACGTTTTCCTAATGGGTTGTTAGCACCTGGCATGATAATATGACCAGTCTTGAAGTTCTTAAAAATCGGGTCTTTTTTCTTGTAAATAACTCGGTAGTTACCTAGTGGAGTTTCCCAAGCAGGTTTACCAATAGCAATAGGAAAACTTTTTAATACTTGTTTTTTGTGATATACATAAACTCGACGCTCACCCCGGTTGACTATGAGACGAGTTGCTCTTATGGGTTTGTTTTTAGCTGGTACTATTTTAGGTAGAGATTGTGATTGTTGCGTAATCGTTTTAGTCGCAAATAATTGATTTGAATAGCTGGATAAAGAACCTCCTGCATAACACAAAACAAAAGTTACCAAAATTAATATTTTTGATTTTATAAACATTTTAAACAATACAA
The DNA here is from genome assembly GCF_034530675.2 of Nostoc sp. DedVER02. NCBI lineage: Bacteria > Bacillati > Cyanobacteriota > Cyanophyceae > Nostocales > Nostocaceae > Nostoc > Nostoc sp. DedVER02. The sequence goes on along the minus strand of NZ_JAVRCP020000001.1, from coordinate 344,335 downwards.
TTTTTTCTATTGACATTGATATGTCTATAAGAATCCGGTTTGATTAATGAAAAATTTTTAAGGCAAAAGCTTTGCTGAACAATGAGTCTAATCTTACTATGCTTTCAAAATTCAATTTAGATTCCTATATTTTAAGCTAAGAAGAAAAACATCAACCTCACCACAACGCACGTATTGCTTGATTATCTAACTCTTGTTTTACTTGTTGAGCTATTTGGTTAGCCCATTTCTTCGATCTTTCCTCCTTAAGCATAATATTGGTTACACTTGTTTCAAAGTCTGGTATCTTTCCAGCTAGCTCTATCTGATTTTGAACAAATTTTACATATTCTCGCTCGTGTTCTGCTAGTAGCCTCCATTCTTTGGGAATATTATTGTTAAATTGTTCTGTGAGTATTATGTAGTTAGATGATTCCTTAATATTTTTTTCTAGTTGAGTAAGAGTTAGCTGATCTATTTGATTTGAATGTATAGATTTTTCTGATTGCTTTACAACTTTTAATGTATCCAAAAATGTTTCTAAATATATCACCTTGGTTCTAATATCTATATAAAGATTAGTGTCAATTTTTTGCTTTGTTGGCAATTGTGCATTAATAGTATAACTGACTGGAATTATATCAGTATTTTCATAATTTTTTTGCATATAATTTAAAAATCGTTTTGAGTTTTTAACTAATGTTCTTATTGTATCCGTGAATTGATCAATTTGTTTTTCATTGTGTTCCAAAGATGACACTGCGGCCCTAGCAGCATTGCTTAAATTAGAATTGTCTAGGGATGCAAAGAGACTGGTGTTCATCTTACGGTCAACAAAATCAGGAAATAGAGCAAATGTTTTTTCCCAATCTACTTTCTGTAAATCAGATTTTTCTGCAATATCTGTAGAATCTTTATTCTCAGATACTAATAACAGATTTTCAGATTTTCTATCTGACTTTACTGCCCTAGTAATCCTATAAACAACATCTACTTTATCTTGTTTTACTTCTCTAGAAACTGCTGCATAAACTACAGTAAATATACTAATGAAAACAAAAGTTGTCCCTAAAATGTATTTAGTGTATCTCAACATATCTCCTACCTATTTAAACTAATAATTAATTATCATGAGTTACTTTTTCAGTATTATTAGAAGCTAACTTAGTCTTATTAATAATCTTATTCCAAGCAATTAAACCTATAAGACTTGCAAAAATACTACCGATTAGTATATGAAATATCATATCAAATAGGAAATTGGCAGTACAATTTTGGTTAACGAATTTACTAGGATTAGGCATAACGGCAGCAGAAACACTACTGACAGCGAAGCCAGTACCCACTAAGGTAATTACTAGTTCTAATCGTTTTTCCCGTTCTTGAGCAGCCTCTTCTAATTCTTTTTTGGTTTTTTGAGCCTTATCTTCCTGTTCAGCTTGGTAAATTGCTACCATATCACGAATTGTATCAATCAACTGCTGAAATAACCTAGTGCCAGGTTCTAAATGCCGATGATAGACTTGGATTTGAGCTATATACAGATTTTTGGTTACGTCTATAAAGTCTTGTAAGAAAGATAAATCATTATCCTGTAATTTCCTCAGTTCGTTGAAAAGAGATTCGTAATTTTGAATATTGGTTGCGATCGTATTCTCGTCATCTGCTAAATTCCGTAGAAGTTTTGAGTACTCAATTGCTTTTGTAGGTAGTTGAAGTAGCAATTCTTTGAAATCTTTTAGTTGTTTAGACCTATCATTTGATATTGCAATTTTCTCAAAATCTTCGATATTTGTTTCTAGTGTGCTGTAGAGTTTTTCTGCTTTCTCAAAACGTGATTTACTGTTGTTATAGGCATATAATATTTTGTGGTAATTGCAAAAAAAATACATTAACTTTTTAGAGACTTGATAAGTATTCTTACAAGTTTTGTGATTTCTCAACCAAACTAAGATGTGGTGTTGTTTGGATGGCTCTGTTTCCCGCGTCTTATATTCAAAAATTGGGTTGCCTAGTAGCTTACATTGACCAGTTAGTGAAGGTGGGGTTTGATTACCAAAGAGTTTAACAACACAATCATCTGCTATTATTTGTAGTTCTTTATGACTATAATCTGGAATTTCAGCATATATGAATAGAGTTTGCCCTATAGATGCCTTGATAGATTTAAGCAGCAAGAGCCCTCTCAGATTAAGAAGTTGTACTAGTTGCTCTAAGGAATTACAGAACAGGGTGAGATCAATAAAGTAAGTATCATGAAGCAGCCAGGGTGAAAGAGAGCCTTTTAGTTCATCTTTGTATTCTGTTAATCGGAACTTGAAATATAAAGTGCCGTCCTTCGACGAGCGAAGTAAGTTTTGTTCATTAACTTTTAATGGGTTTTCTGCATCAGTATTATACTTACCTTGTTGATAGCAAATTAGTTCCTGTTTCAGGTCTTGCAGTGCAGAGATATGGAGAATGTTTCCTAGTTCTACTAAATCCTCCCAAAGTTTTTCAGCCTCTTTCCAAGTATTATCTGGCCCTTTACTAATGTCAGTACGCAGATGGTAAGCGTAGAGAGAGAGCGTGAATATTGGCTGCTTTGGCTTTTCAACTGAGGTTATTTCACTCATTTCTTAGCTTGGGTAATTAGGACTGAGAGGGGGGTTCGCTTTGAGATGATGGTTTGTCCTGACAGGAAGGTTCGCTTTGAGATGATGGTTTGTCCTGAGAGGAGGGTTCACTTGGGCGAACAATATTATTTAGCGATTCAAATGTATTTGGTTCTTGTGTATATCCTCCCGCCCCCCGGCTAGCTGAAGAACTATTGTTTTGTAGTTTGCGAAGCGCATTCTGAATTTGATTATAGATTTGGGGACGTTCTTGACACCATCGAGCTATTGCATCTGATTGTTGTTCAAGTGATTGTTGCTCAAGCAGGTTTTTTCGTAACTCTGCTAGAGAGGCACGATCCTCTTCTGTAAAAAGTGTAGAGTAGTTTTGTTCGATTTCCGTAAAAACTTGGATAAATTGATTGTGCAAAAAATTCATTCGTTTATTCCTTTATTGACCGATGGCACAAAATGCAGCCCAGTGATAAGGCTCGCAAAAAGACTGTTTTTCACCCTGAGCTTGCGAAGGAAAATAGGCTGGTAGAGATATTTTATATGTAAGACCAAGAGACGATTCTTCAATCCACTGTTCCCATTTCACTTTCGTCAAATCCCGCAACCAAATTTGAGCTTGGTTAAGTGCAATGGCTACTGCGCCTTCTTCTAGTTGGGTCAACTCCTTTCTATGTTTTCTCTCTTCCCTATGCTTACTTAAGTTTTCGTAAAATTTGATCATCAAAATGGCTGTGGATTTGTCATCCGCTGCCCAAAAACTAGCGACGATGCTGGGGCTACCTGCAACCAGAAAGCCACTGGGCAATCCGATGTATTCATCACTGATGCTATCAGGGTCTACCATCGCTGTTTCGCAGGCAGAGAGAGTGACAAGGCGGCATTTATCGAGAGTGAGTCCAAAAATTTCGGCTAGGGTAAGTCTTCCATCTTCTTCTTGTTTCTCATTTTTATCTGAGGATTTGCGTTCTGAATTTTTGGGTAGTAGCAGTGCTGATTCTAGGGGAGATGCCAAATTAAACTCACCATGACAGGCGAAGTGGCAACAATGAGATGAATGCAACTTCTCACTTTTTTTGAGAGTATCTTCGTCAATGTCTTCGTTTTTGAATTTATCTTGAGGGGCAAAAAATGATTTGATAACATCAACTTCTAACTCGTCGTAATGCAGATTATTTTTGGAATTTTTGACAGCAAACAAATTGTTGAATTCAGTACGTTGCAGTCTTTGACTTCGTTGCAACAATTGGCAGCTAGGAGCATAACTTACGCCTCCCTGAAATGTGTCTAAAAGGCATTCATCCTGTTGTTGGCATTTATCCTGTTCTTTGGGAAAAGGTAGCGCATGTAATGGCAACAAGTGCAAGAAGTGATGGGGGACTAATATCAATCGATTACAGGTTTTAGCAATCGGAGATAAGATTTCCTTTATATGTAAAATCTTTGCTAATTCTCCCAAACGGCCAGTCAGTTCGCTGTTAAACTTCTCTTTTTGTTCTGATGCGTAGTACATCATCAAATATTCTTTGTACCATTTTTTTAATTTGTCTAAGTCTTTATCGGATGAGAATGTCCAAAAAAGAGGCGGCTGTTTACTCTGCTGCTCTTCATTACGTGTGATAATAAAAGTAATAATTTTATTATTAGTTATATACCACTCGACGATTGCAGTACCCTTTTTAATAAGGGATTGAATCTCCTCAAAACATATCTTACTAACTTGCTGAGTAAATTTAAAATCTGGATCTATTTTGCTAATTTCATTCAGAGCTTCATCCCGTTCTCGTCTCAAATCTTTTAATTTTTCGTTGATGCCATCTATGATTTGTTCTATTTCTTTTATCGGTTTCTTTAATTCTTTTCCAATTTTTATTAACGCTTCCTTACCTTCTTTTTGCCGATATGCACTTGAAATTTTTCTTCGTAAATCATCAAGATTTTTGCAATGTTTTTCATAATCTTCTTGATTGCAGTCGCGGTATAGTTTTTCTTGGGGATATAAACTTTTGTTATCTAGGAGTTCAACAAGGTTACGAGCTTTACTATGTTCTGCATATTCTATAGCACGGGCAAAGTACTCAGGCTGCTTTAGACCTAGTTTTAAACAAACTTCTATTATACTTTGGTAATAAAAGTTACATTTTTCAGCCAATTTTTGTTTATCTACTTCAATATCAGAACCATAAATTATCTCACTTCGCATGTATTCTGTAATATCAATGGCAACATTAAAAGCTTTATATGCTTCTTCATTTTTATTAGTGCATTTGTAAATGTATCCTATATAAGCTTGTGTTATTGCTAACTCTTCGGGAAAATCCTCACGGTTATAAACTTGCAAATTTGAGTTAAAAGCCTTAAATGCCAACTTCAGATTTTTTTCTTTATCTTGTTGTGCTATTTGTAAATAAGCACTACCAAGATTATGCGAATTTGAGTTAAAAGCCTTAAATGCCAACTTCAGATTTTTTTCTTTATTTCGTTGTGTTCTTTGTAGGTAAGCACTACCAAGATTATTTTTAATTCTAGCCTGTTGACTAATATGGTTATCATCCATTAAGGCTTTTAAAACTGAATTAAAAGCATCAATTGCTTCTTCAATCTCTCCCGCCTGAAGATAAGCATTACCAAGGTTGTTCTGAGTTCTTGCCCAGTCTTCAAGAGACTTATCACGAGTATAGCCTGTTAAAGCTGAATTAAAAGCTTTAATTGCTTGTTTTAAATTATCGGCTTTATCTCCCTTTTCCATGTTCAGATAAGCATACCCGATTTCATTTTGAGTCCACGCCCATTCATCAGGAAAATATTTATCTTTGTAGACTTCTAAAGCTGAATTAAAAGCTTTAAGTGCTTGCTTCAAATTATCATACTTATCTCCTCTGATTCTGTGACAGTAGGTTATACCAAGATTATTTTGTGTGCTTGCCCATAGTTTATTATCAGCTTCATGAATGCGGACTTCCAAAGCTAAATTGAAAGCCTCAATCGCTAGTTCCAAGTTTTCCCCTGCCTCACCCCTTATTCGGCGATTGTAAGCACAGCCGAGTTCATGTTGAATCCATGCCCAGTCTTGGCCGCCATTGGTGGTTTTTAGTAATACTTGATAGCCAGCAATAGCTATTTCTGTATTACTGGCTTGACTACCTAGAGGAAAAGACAACATAAACCGACTAAATACTGCGATAAATTGGGCAAATTTTCCCTTTTCTTCTAACTTTGCTTTAGACAGTTGATCGATTGCCCAAGTTTGCAACTCATCAGCAAAATCATCATTGAGTTTGTCTAGGTTTTCTTTTAGTATTTCATGAGGACTTTTCCTGCTTTCTAGAGCTATTTGTAATACCTGATCCAATAAATTCATGATTCTTATCTAATGTGTAGTACTTAATAATTACCTAAAAGAGTATAAATCACAGGCGCGATCGCACTCGTCACAGATGTACAAGCCAAAACCAAGTAGATATACTAAGTCTAGAAAAAATATTATTGGCATAGAAACTTACAGTACTTTTAGCGATATTGAGGACAGTGCTAATTTGCTGGCGATTCTTGCTCTTTGCGGTGCAAATCGCTCAATTTTAGGCTGTCCATCCGCTCTGCTAGCTTGGCTGCTATGGTAGGTGGAATATAATTTTGACTTTTATTATCAACAGTACAAATTGTATCCAAAAGTTCATTCGCTTCATCTCCTTGAGAAAATAGCCTTTTGTAGGCGATTTCACAGTCAGCATTTTTCTTGGCATAATGCGTATGAAATTTATCTAGTAACAAAAATCATTTTTGCATAACTAGTTCTAAAAAATGCTTGCAAAAAGAGTCAACCTAAAAAAATACCTCTTTAGACAGATGCTTATTTTATTTTTCAATAAAAATAAATTATATAACTACAAAAGACTAAACACAATTTCCGTATTTATTCATAAATCATGATACATTTTTATTTTACTTTTCTCAGATTGCCTATATACCCATATATATATGTATAAATCTTAAAGTGAAATGATATTAGGCGATATCAGCTAGATATAAACCATTTTCGCGTTAATGAAAGAAGATGCTAAGAAGCTTCCAAATAAAAAAAGAATCAATCGCTTTGGTAAGCAGGGGGAGAAGAAATCGGATAGTCGTATTGGATACAGAATTGAGTATTTTAATTTTTGGATGTCCCCAAGCAAATCTAAGTTTGTCAAATTTCTGCACATATAAATAAATGGACAGCTAGTTGTACACATAGCAGAGAAAATAAGCTTAAAGATAAATTCTATGATTTTGTCTTTTAGGTAAACCTAGCTTTTTGTCAATGTTCTAAATAAAATTTCTAGCCTAAAATTCCGGTTGTTTATAAACGAGATAAACAGCTTCTAAAAATACATCAGGTGTCACAGCTTCTGGCAACTTTTCTAAATTAATAATAGCTACTACTTGCTCAGCTAACTTTAGAGATAGTGAGGCTTTTGCTTTTGATGACATTGTAGATCGTCGTTGTAAATACTCACGAATAACAGCAAAATCATCGGGTAATAATTGCGAAAAATCGGCGATTGGAATTAACTGTTCGTGAAGTATCTTTGCCTGTTCTGAAATCGTCAATGTTGCAGATGCAGTGGGTGTTTCGGCTTGAATTACAATTGTGCCAGCAGCCAAATCACCTAAGCGTTTTTCACGACTACCCAACATAATTAAAAAAGCGCCAATAAACAACGTCTCATCAAAGGGTCGCAGTAGGGCACGTAGAGTTGCTTGTTGTAGCCCGATGAGTCTGCCATCATCTCGAACCACGCGAATTTTAGCAACCCGTTTCCCAGGGGTTTGCCCAAACCATAAGGTTTCAAAAAATACAAAATAGCTAATGTAAATTGCAAAAGCGATAATGAAGAAAATTGCTAAGAACCAAATATCTAAACTTGGTAAATTTGTAAAAGTATCTTCAATAAAATTTATCAACTGGGTTGAGAAAACAGTCCACGTAAGGACAAACAGAACCAAAGTTACACCCAGCACAGTATAGTCAATTAGCAGTGCTAAAGCTCGATTTCCAATTCCCGCTAGAGTAAATTCCAACTCCACACTTTCTGGAGTTTGGAATGTGATGCGATTAAAAAAGCGCATATTTTAATCAATTGAAAATTATATAGAGTTGAATCAAAGTGTTGAGCTAACGAAAATCTTGTGTAGGAGGTTTTCGTAACTGTAAACCTAGACCCTCACGCCGAGTTCGCAAGTCCAAGTATAAAACAGCTTTTAATGCTTGCCAGAATGGCATTACTAAAACTCCACCTACTAAGCTGCCCACCCAAGAAATAAAATACACAATTCCGTAGATAATAGAACCTTGCTCAAGCTTTAAGAGGAATAAGCTAGGTATATAGTTTAATACAAACAGTAATGGCAGTGTAACGAAAAAAGCAACTAAAACAACGCCTTGAATGCGAAGTACTGAGGCTTTAGTTAATTCCCAACTTCTAGAAACACTTTCGCCACCATTAATATTTTCCTCAACTGCTAGCGGTACCTCAGCTATAACCCAACGCGAGTAGAACCACGTTAGTCCCAACAACAAAATAATTACCATTAAAATTATTGTCAATGTGGTTGTGACTATAACACCAGCAGTACCTAATATCCCCCCTAATAAAGCTACTAACAAAGCAGATAGAATACCACCTGCGATCGCCAATCCAAAATAAACTACCAGCAAAGATATACCTACTTGAAAACCAACTCTTAAAAATGACCACAGACGAGGATTAATATGACTGCTGGCATCGTGGACACTTTCAGGTTGGTAAATTAATTCTCCAAAAGCCAAGCGTGAAATTAGTCCAGAGATGGCTGCATATTTCGCCCAGCCATAGATCGGAACTATAATCCACAAGTGAGCGATCGCAGCCAATTTCAGATAAGTATTCAGATGAGAACGATACAACCGCACCGCAGCACTGACAACATTCCCTACACTCAGTGGTTGTATCTGGCCGGAAGATCCAAAATTTTCAGACATAATGGCAAATTTACCTTGAAACTACGGAGTTCAATTTGAGGCTATCTTAAGCTAAGTTAAACTCAGTGTTCCCAAAATTCATGAATATTCAACGTTGGATTGCGCGACGAGAACCAAATTGGCAGCGTTTGGATGCCTTATTAAAGCAGATAGAAAAAAAAGGCTTAAAGTCCCTACGCGCAGCAGAAATTAGAGAGTTAGCGAGTTTATATCGTTCAGTAGCGGCAGATTTGGCTCGTGCCCGTACCCAGCAAATCGGTAATACTTTGATACAAAGTTTACAATCTTTAACAACTCGTGCCTATACGCAAATTTACCAAGGTTCGCGGCGACAAGAATGGCAGGCAATCCTAGAATTTTACAAATGGGGATTACCATCTATAGTTCAGAAAACATTTCCATATATTGCTGTTGCGACAGCGCTGTTTCTACTAGGGGCGCTAGTAGCTTGGTGGTATTCCTGGCAAAACCCCAGCTTTATGGCTTTGATCGTACCTGAAAGTTTGATTACCAAGGTGCGAGATGAGCATAAATTATGGATGGGGTCAATTGTCGGTGTTGAACCTCTGGCATCTAGTAGTATTACGATCAATAACCTGTCAGTATCCTTTGGTGCTGTTGCCGGTGGTATTACCGTCGGGCTATACACAGCCTATTTGATGGTATTTAATGGCTTATTAATTGGTGCTGTTGGTACTTTAGTTGGTCAAAATAATCTGGCTTATCCTTTCTGGGCCTTTGTATTTCCGCATGGTTCTTTGGAATTACCCGCAATCTTTTTTGCTGGGGGTGCAGGATTTTTATTAGCAAGAGCAATCTTATTTCCTGGTAAATATCGTCGTGGAGATGCACTAAAGTTTTACGGTTCTCAAGCAGTGCAGTTAGTATTTGGGATTGTACCAATGTTGATAATTGCTGGTACAATCGAAGGCTTCTTTTCACCTAATCCCAGTATCCCTGATGCAATTAAATATCTGGCAGGAATGGGATTATTTATACTTTTGGTATTGTATTGTAGCCGCAAGCGAACATTAAATAATTGAGTTAGGTGCGAATTAGTAAATTGAAAAAATATTTTAGAATAAGGGAAATGCTTTTCAGTTAATACTTCACTATGTAAAAAACATCATAAACTAGAGCTAATAAAATCATGGTACAAACACCAAATAAGATATTGACCCTAGAAGAGTTTCTCGCACTACCAGAAACTAAACCGTATTGCGAGTACATAGACGGTAAAATCATTCAAAAACCTATGCCTCAAGGAAAACATAGCACTATTCAAGGAGAACTCTGTCCTACAATCAATTCTGTTATCAAAATCCAAAAGATGGGTTGGGCTTTTCCAGAATTACGTTGCACTTTTGCAGGACGTTCTATAGTTACCGATATCCCTGTATTCTCTTGGGGAAGGCTTCCTGTAGACGAGAATGGTGATATTGCCAATACATTTGCCGCAGCACCCGACTGGATAATTGAAATTCTTTCCCCAGAACAAAGCCATACAAAAGTTACAAAAAAAATCTTACACGCTCTCAATCACGGGACTCAAATGGGTTGGTTAATTGACCCTGATGAGCGCTTTATTGCTGCTTACCCTGCGGGACAACAACCTTTACCTTTTGAGGAAACTGAGTCTGTTTTACCAGTGCCAGAATTTTGTCAGGGGTTACAGTTGACGGTAGGTGATATTTTGGGATGGCTAAAGGTGACTGCGTAACAAATATTTTGTTCAATCTAATTTACTATTTTTATACTTAAAATATATATGCCAAAACGTATCATCACTGGATTATCTGATGAACAACAGGCAATGCTTTCTATCTATATAGAGAGAAGTGGCGATCAATACAAATATCAACTGAATCAATTGAGCAAGAAAAAGTCGCAGCAGTAATCAAAGCTGCTTATGGGGTGAGTGATTATCCTAAGCCTGAGTATATTATTCTATGATTCTGTGTAAATGCACAACCTAACAACGAATAATTTAGGATTGCTACTTAATTTCAGATATTCACCTATAAATACAGATTTTTTATCTCTTTTCTACATGAAGAGATAATCTTAAAGTTGTGTGATTTACTCACTCTCCATTATTTATATCAAACTTAAATTTTTCATCAACATATTTTTATTAAACTAATCTAGACACTCAGATGTCAATAAAAAACATTTTTATAATTAAGATTTAAACACATCTTAATATGTTGTTTATTCATCGTTAACCATGAAAAATGTAACTTGATTAAGGCTGTAATCACAACAGGAAAATATTCCTTCAAGTCAGAGGTAATATGATTTTTTCGACCACCATCTTGAACCGTGTCGTTGCTACTTCATTGGTGACAACTTCTATTGCAGTTAGTCCATTTTTTGGTGCGATCGCACAAGCCGAAACTCTTAATGGTGCAGGAGCAACTTTTCCCGCTCCGCTTTACGAACGTTATGCTCGTGAAGTGAAGAAGAAACATCCAGACTTGAAAATCAACTATCAAGCAATTGGTAGCGGTGGTGGTATTCGTCAAGTCATCGCTGGAACCGTTGACTTTGGTGGTAGCGATGCTGCAATGAAAGATGATGAAATCGCTAAAGTCAAAAATGGTGCAATCTTAGTACCCACAGCAGGCGGTGCAGTTTCTGTGGTTTATAATCTTCCAGGTGTTAATAATCTCAAATTGTCCCGCGCTACATTACCAGCAATTTACTCAGGTCAAATTACCAAATGGGATGACGCGAAAATTAAAGCTGATAATCCAGGTACTAATCTACCAAATCAAACAATTAAATTTGCTGTTCGCGCTGATGGTAGCGGTACAACTTTCATTTTTACAAATCATTTGAGCGCCATTAGCAGTTATTTTAAAGGCAGAGTTGGAGCTAACACTGCTCCAAAATGGAATCTACCAAATGTTCTCAAAGGCAAAGGGAATCCAGGCGTAGCTGCTATAGTATCTCGTACTCCTGGCTCAATCGGTTATGTAGAATATAGCTACGCTGTTCAAAACAAGCTTAAATCAGCGCTAGTACAAAACAAGAAAGGAGAATTTGTTGCTCCTTCTTTACAATCTGCAAATGCAGCTTTGTCAACTGTCACTTTTCCAGCTAATTACCGCGTTTTTGTAGGAGATCCAGGACAAGGTTATCCCATTGTCGGTTTGACTTGGATGATGGTTTACAAACAGTATGGTAATTCTGCTAAAGCTGATGCGATTAAGAAATGGATTAATTGGGTATTGAAAGATGGTCAACAGTATAATGATGACCTCAACTACACCAGAATTCCATCTGATGTGGCAAATCGTGTCCTTCAAACAGTAAATAGCTCTGTCAAACCTTAATTTGCAATCTTTAGGATTTACAGAGAAAATATCCCCCAACCCACTTAAAAAGGGGGATTTTAAAATTCCCCTTTAAAAAGAGAGAATAGGGCGATGAATTACTAATATTCTCTCCTACTAAAGTAGTTAAAAATTCATTCTAGTAGTAATAAAAAATCTATTTTATTGATTTGTAATGGCAAATTCATCAGATGATTCAAATCTAGGCGATGAAAGTTTCAACCTAACTGGCTTTAGTGGCACAAATTTCTGGTTTGACCAAGGTTTTACACGGTTAGTATACTTTTTTGCTGCGATCGCTGTTGCAGTATTATTTTTGATGAGTTGGGTAATCTTATCCGAAGCTCTACCAGCTATTAAGCAGTTTGGACTGGGATTTTTGTGGGGAAAAGATTGGGATACAGGTAATCAGATTTTTGGTGCATTACCCTATATTTATGGAACTTTGGTAAGTAGTGCGATCGCTATTTTATTTGCTGTCCCTGTGGGCATAGCAGTAGCCTTAGTCACCAGTGAAAATTTTTTACCTACATCGCTGCGAACTATCCTAGCATTTGTTGTTGAATTGATTGCAGCAATTCCTAGCGTAATTATCGGTTTATGGGGGATTTTTGTCTTTATTCCAGTTTTAGAACCTCTACAAAAATGGCTAGCTAGCACGTTTAAATGGATACCACTGTTTAACACAGAAGATCCTTCTGGGACTAATATGTTGACTGCTGGAATTATTCTAGCCATCATGATTTTGCCCACAATGGCAGCAATTAGTCGTGATGTTTTAATGGCTATTCCTAAAGAATTACGCAGTGCATCTATGGCTTTGGGTGGTACTCGTTGGGAAACAATTTTTCGAGTCTTGTTACCATCTGGATTTTCTGGAATTGTGAGTGCAGCCATGCTTGCTTTAGGACGTGCTTTAGGTGAAACAATGGCCGTTACTATGGTGATTGGTAACTCTTCTCAAATCAGCGCTTCTTTACTCGATCCAGCTTATACAATTCCCTCTGTATTAGCTAATGAATTTGCCGAAGCGGAACCGGGATTACATATAGGTGCTTTAAGCTATTTGGGATTGATTTTATTTGGGTTAACTTTAGCAGTAAATATTGGCGCTGTACTATTGGTGAAGTGGGTTGGTAGGAAAAATAAATAACACTTTATCATTTAGAAAAACCTTTATTCATCAAACCTTGTAAAACTTATGAGTGGTTATATTCAGTCAGAAACGGATAAATCTTTGGCGACAGAATTATGCAGTCCTCTGCCAACAGAGCGAGTAATATTTACATACACAATGAATGCGATTGCTTTTGGTTTCGCAGGTCTAGCACTCATTCCTTTATTATCAGTTTTATGGGAAATTTTCATCAGGGGAATATCTGGACTCAAATCAGAAATGTTTGTCAAAGCAGTTATTGATAATGGCTTTGGGAATGCCATTCTAGGAACCATAATTATGGTGGTAATTGGTGCTATTTTAAGCATTCCCACAGGGATTATGACAGGAATTTTTTTAGCAGAATTTGGACAAAGCAACATAATTGCTGGTTTTGTTCGTTTTGTCACCAGTATTCTTACAGGCGTGCCTTCAATTGTTGTAAGCGTATTCGCTTATGGTGTGATAGTTTTAGTAACTAAAGGATTTAGTGCGATCGCAGGTGGTTTCGCTTTAGCTGTAATTATGCTACCTGTGATTATACTGACAACAGAAGAATCTTTGAAACTGATTCCCACATCTCAACGTCTCGCCTCTGCTGCTTTAGGTGGAACTCGCTTCCAAACTACTTTTCGTATTGTTGTTACTACTGCAATCCCCGGAATTACTACAGGCATTTTATTAGCTGTCGCTCGTGCTGCTGGGGAAACAGCACCCTTGATTTTTACCGCTTTATTTAGTCTAGATTGGTCAGAAGGATTGTTAAGTCCAACAGCTTCTTTACCAGTATTGATTTTTAACCTCTACAACGACCCTGACCCAGAAAAAAGCCAGTTAGTATGGACTACTTCTATAGTGCTACTCGGCTTAATTTTATGTGTAAGTATTATTTCTCGTTTAGTTATTAGACAGAGAAGAATCAAATGAAAAGAATACAAAATTTAAAAGTCAGATTTCATCAATCCAAATTAATTATTAGTTGTTTTGAATTATCTCTTAGTTTAAAACCACTAAATATCATATAGCAGTCCTAAATGAGTAGTGAAAAATATAGATAAAAAAACGAACTGCAATCGCGCAGCATCTCGTTAGAGAAGAAAGAGACATGTAATTTTCACAAATAATTGATGACTGCTATTTTTAGTAAAATCTTTAAATCTATTTGTTAAATCACCGTTTTCTATTATTCATTCTAACTTTTGAATCCTGAATTATGTTTTGATAATTTTTTATTTCGCACCTTCGAGCAAGCATGAGTAACCTAATTCCAGCTATCAAAGTTAAAAATATCAGTTTTTACTATGGCACAACCAAAGCAATTGAAAAGGTATCAATAGATATTTACCAAAACCAAGTAACTGCAATTATTGGCCCTAGTGGTTGTGGTAAATCTACCTTCATTAAAATTCTTAATCGCATTAGCGAATTAGAAGGGCCTGTGAAAGTTGAAGGAAATGTAGAATTTTTTGGTCAAAATATTTACGATCCTCGTGTCAACATTAATCGGTTACGCCGTCAAATTGGTATGGTGTTTCAAAAACCGAATCCTTTTCCGATAAGCATTTACGAAAATGTTGCTTACGGAATGAGAATAGCAGGTAGACATTCAAAATTGGAATTAGATGAAATAGTTGAATCTGCACTTCACAGCGCTGCTCTTTGGGATGAAGTAAAAGATAAGCTCGATAAATCAGCTTTAGGGCTTTCTGGTGGCCAGCAACAAAGATTGTGTATCGCCCGTGCTTTAGCAGTCAAACCGAAAGTTCTATTGATGGATGAGCCTTGCTCGGCTCTTGACCCCATCGCCACGATGAAAGTTGAGGAACTGCTTCATAGTTTACAGTCTGACTTGACAATTGCGATCGTTACCCACAATATGCAGCAAGCTGCTCGCGTTTCTGATTTTACGGCTTTCTTTAGCACCGACGAAAGTCGCATTGGTCAGATGGTTGAATTTGGTGCTACAGAGCAAATCTTTAACAACCCACTAGACCCTCGTACCCGCGACTATATTTCAGGGCGTTTCGGTTAAGGTATGTTCTAGTAGGGGCGCATAGCTATGCACCCCTACAAATTTCTGTAACTCATCTGATTCGGAACCGCTATATTTATTTTTGTCGAATTATCTCGCGTTATAAGATGCTCATAAAGTGGACTTTAAAAAAGTTACTAATTTATCTTTATAAATAAACTAACTCCTCATTAACCATGAGGAGTATATGATATTAATATTTTTATTTCTACATAGCTCAGAACTTACGCAAACAATGGACTAAGAGAAAGATTTTCATATAGGAGAAATTCATAAATGGCTTCTACCACATATAATTTTGCGTAAGTCCTAATAACTATTTTAAATCGAACCAGACCAAATCCTTTTTCATAATAAAGATGGCATGTAAGTAAAGGCAGGAAAAAAGGGTATAAAAAGTTTATAAGAGAGAAATTTTGAAATATAGCTTTTATATAAATATCTGTTAGCAGTTTATCTGCTGCATGACTACTGTATAACTACGTAATTTCCATGAATATCTCCTTTTAGGAGTAACATAGTGAAACAGCTGCGTTGATTTGTACTGTTTTACTTAATTAAGTTTTGTTTCACCGTTTTGGGAATATGAGTAAACTAATTCCAGCCATCAGAGTCAAAAACTTCAGCTTTTATTACGACACTCAAAAGATAGTTGAAGGCGTGTCAATGGATATTTACCAAAACCAAGTCACGACAATTATTGGTTCTAGTGGTTGTGGCAAGTCTACTTTTCTTAAATCGTTAAATCGCATGAGTGAATTAGAAGAAGCAGATGTAAAGGTTGAAGGAAAAGTAGAATTTTATGGACAAAGTATTTATGAGCGTCGTGTCAACATCAATCGCTTGCGTCGCCAAGTTAGTATGATTTTTCCCAAGCCTAATCTTTTCCCTATGAGCATTTACGATAATGTTGCTTATGGGGTGAAATTAGTTGGATGGCATCCAAAAGTAGAATTAGATAGGATTGTTGAGTCTGCCATCAAAGCTGCTGAACTTTGGGATGAAGTGAAAAATAAGCTGCATAAACCCGCTTTAGAGCTTTCTGGTGGTCAACAACAAAGATTATGTATTGCCCGTGCTTTAGCAGTCAAACCAAACGTATTGTTGATGGATGAACCTTGTTCGGGCCTCGATCCTGCTGGTAGCATGAAAATTGAGAATTTGATTCACAACTTACGTTCTGAATTAACAATTGTAATTGTTACTCACAATATGCAGCAAGTTACTCGTCTATCTGATTTTACTGCTTTCTTTTATAGTAATGAAAATCGGATTACTCAAATGGTTGAATTTGGGACTACGAATAAAATCTTTACTAACCCAGTGGATTCTCGCACCCGGGACTACGTTTTCGCCCGCGTTAGTTGAAGGGTTTCTAAAATTTCAGCTATTCAGAGGTCTATGACATAGTGGAGGCAGAAATTAAGGTTGAATTTAATTTTTGCTTACTTTGAGGTCTTCTTGGGTTGGGCAATGCAGGCTGACATTGACAGTCTTTTTTTATACTATATACTTAAAGAAAACTATCTGCCTAGACCACCTGAACCATAAGATGAAATGTCCTCTGTGCGAATCTACTTCATATTATAAAAATGGTCGTTGCAATGACCAACAGAATTACCTCTGCAAAAATTGTGGCAAACAATTTTTTGAGTCTGCATTACCTTGTTCCCTGCAAATGGACTTGCTTGCTAACAGCAATGGACATACGAAAGTATCTAATACTGATGAGGCGGAACTTTCTTTAGTAAAAAACCTGTCAGAAGAAAAAATCACAGAGCAAGGTCTTGGCTCTTTTAATTTTATATTAGCTGAAGAATTGCTGCAAACTATATTATCGCCTGATTGCCTAGAATCTTCTGTGTTCAGCCAGTTGCTCTTAAAAATTCAGCAAAAAAATGATATTAAAGATAAGTTAGAAATAGGAATATCTCTTTTACTTTTGGATGCAGAAAACTTAAAATTAGATATTAATTCCGAATTATTTTTAGCCAGTATTTGTAAATTTCCTCTCCAAGTTAAAATTGCATTTGCTAACTGGAAAAACCCCAGTATTGGGAAGCAAGATATTGAACTATATAATCGTGGTTATCAACTTGTCCATGTGCCTGAAGGGAAAAATAGTGCTGATGCAAAAATGATTGCATTCGGCGCTTCTATCTTACGCTCTTATCCAAGAGTTAAAGAAATATTAGTCTGTTCTAGCGATGGAATTTTAATTCACCTCTGTAACGAACTTCAAAATCAGGGATTAATTGTCTATTGGGTACGTAGACAAGGACAAAATTTGCATATAGACAATCGAAATACTGGCAAATTAATTGATTATTCCTTAGCAGTTACAACAGAAGTTCCATCCTTTGAAAAAGTAAAAGTGGCTGAGACAATTCAACATTTAATAAAAATTGAAGAGGAGTCAATCAATGCTAAATTAGACAGTTTGGTGGATGTGGCAATTTCATTTCAAGAAAAATGCGAAATCGAGATTAAACATAATCCAAGTTTCCCAGAAATTGAGAAAATGATTTCGATTTTAAATAACTCACTTACAGAATCTATTCAAGAGAAACAAGAGGATTTTACGAAAACATCTAATGAAAAAATATTAGACGAATTACTATTTAAAATTATTCAATATATACAAATTAATTATCCTACAACTAAATTATCTGTGTCTAAGCTAGGTTCAGAGTTACAGAAAATAACCGGAGAATCTCCTAATTCAATTATCAAAAAATTAAAGTTGGGTTCTAGTTTTCTTAAATATTTAAAATCGTCTCCCACATTTACATTAAAAGCGAGTGGGAAAGAATATGAGGTAACAGCACTACTCTGGGAATAGATATTTTCTAGATATTTACGCACAACCTGAGCCTGTAATCCAGTATTCTGTAAACAGATGTAAAGAAATATAAATATTACAATGCAGGATAAAGTTGTCGTTATTGTCGGTGCTAGTGGTGGTATTGGTTCAGCTTTAACACATAAACTTGCGCCCACCGGAGTCCGGTTGGTATTAGCTGCGAGAGATGCAACTCGTTTAACAACACTAGCTACCGATTTAGCAGGGGAAGTTTTAACCGTTCCCACCGATATTACTGACCCCCAACAAGTAGATACTTTGATAAAAAAGACGATCGCTGAGTTTGGTCAAATCGATATTTTGGTAAATGCAGCTGGTGCTGGTATACTCAAACCCTACAATAGCCTGGAACCTGCTGATTTAGACAAAATGCTAGATGTCAACTTAAAAGGCAGCTTTTACACTACTCAAGCGGCTGCTGAAGAGATGCAAAAGCGCAAGTCTGGTCACATCTGTAATGTGGTAGGAATTCTGGGCAAGCATTCGATGGGGATGGCAGCTGCTTATTCTGCTTCTAAGTTTGGTGTTGTCGGTTTTAGCAAGTGCATGGCAGAGGAACTGAAGCGTTTTGGTATCAAGTTCACGCTATTCTACTTTGGTGGGGTAGATTCTCCCTTCTGGGATAATGTCAACTTAAAAGTAGACCGAAAAAAAATGCTCAGTCCTGAAACTGCTGCCAATGCAATTTTCTTTGCCCTTTCTGCCGAACCGCAAGCTGTGCCAATGGAAATTAATATTCAACCTGATAGTCATCTGTTCTTTTAGAGTGGGAGTTCGCCTAAATAATTCCTGCTTAGGAAGGACATGAAAATCTAGCAAAAGAGGCAAAATTTACAGATATATAAGCTGCTATG
The DNA here is from genome assembly GCF_034530675.2 of Nostoc sp. DedVER02. NCBI lineage: Bacteria > Bacillati > Cyanobacteriota > Cyanophyceae > Nostocales > Nostocaceae > Nostoc > Nostoc sp. DedVER02. The sequence continues at coordinate 325,506 of NZ_JAVRCP020000001.1, read as the reverse complement.
CTTGATTTTCAATATCTATGAAAATTGATCACGTTCATTTCTATGTAGAAGACGCGAAAGTATGGCGGGATTGGTTTGTACACCATCTTGGTTTTCAACCAGTAGCCGATCGCAGCAATTCATTTCACACTTGTACAGAAGTGGTGAAAAGCGGTGCTGTGTGCTTTTTTCTATCTTCACCACTGTTACCCACAAGTCCAGTAGCGGAGTTTTTGCGTAAATATCCCCCTGGTGTGGCAGATGTCGCTTTTGCTGTGGAAGATGTGGAAGCTGCGATCGCACTTGCTCAAAAACACGGTGCTACAATCCTACAACCCATCCAGGAACGCCAAATAGGTACGGCACTTCTCAAGTGTGGCAAAATTGCCGCTTGGGGTGGATTGACTCATACATTGATAGAAAAGTCATTTGTCAGTAGTCCTTCGTCATTGGTTTTTGACAAAGGACAAATGACAAATGACAACACTTTTATTGCCATAGATCACGTAGTCTTAAATGTGGCAGTTGGTGAATTGGAAAGTGCTGTGGCTTGGTACGAGAATATTTTAGATTTTGAACCCCAGCAGGCTTTTAAAATTAAAACCAATCGTTCTGGTTTACACAGCCAGGTGATGGTTTCCCACAACGGTAGCGTCCAATTACCAATTAATGAACCAGCTTCCGGAAATTCCCAAATTCAAGAATTTTTAGATATCAACCGGGGGCCGGGAATCCAACATCTTGCCTTGCGGACAAATAATCTTGTAAGTGCGATCGCTAAATTACGTGCCAGTGGTTTATCCTTACTCTCAGTTCCTCAAACCTATTACACCCAGCTAAAACAGCGTCCAGGATTGCCTTTATCACTTTTAGAAATTGAGGCGATCGCTCAACAAGAAATTCTCGTAGATTGGCAAGAATATACTTCTGCCGGGGCACAACAAATCGCGCCTTTATTACTGCAAATTTTCACCCAGCCAATATTTGAACAGCCGACATTTTTCTTTGAATTTATTGAGCGCCGTTCCCAAGCTAAAGGTTTTGGCGAAGGTAACTTTCGCGCTTTATTTGAAGCCATTGAAAGCGAACAAATTAAACGTGGTACTCTTCAATGATGCCTGAGTACAAAATATCAATTGAAATTCAGCCAAAAAATAGCCATATATCTGAGATAAACTTAATAAAAATTAACTTTTTCCGCCGATGCTAAGACTGATTACTGACTTCGACGGCCCAATTATTGATGTTTCCGAACGATACTACCGTGTTTATCAATTCTGCTTAGAGAAAACCCGTCGCCCAAACCAAGAAGTGCAAGAACTTCCGAAAGCGGAATTTTGGCAGTTAAAGCGATCGCGCGTTCCTGAAAAACAAATTGCCTTAAATTCCGGGTTAGATGAAGCTCAAGCTCAAGAATTCGCCCAGTTGCGGCGGCAAACTGTGCATACAGAAGCTTATTTCAACTACGACACTCTCGCGCCTGGGGCTGTGGATGCACTGTTAAAAATTCAACAAGCTGGAATTGATTTGGCAGTTATGACTATGCGCCGAGTTCGAGAACTAGATTATGCTTTTAAAAAACACGATTTAGCGAGATTTTTCCCAGAAAATCGTTGTTATTGCTTGAGTAACGACTACGTTAAAACTCGTGATATTGAAGATAAGCCCTTGTTAATGGCTAGGGCATTAAAAGAACTACCTCTGGCTACTGATACTTGGATGGTGGGTGATACCGAAGCCGACATCACCGCAGCTAAAAATTATGATATTAAGGTGATGGCTGTGGAATGTGGTATCCGCGATCGCACTCAATTAGAAATTTACCACCCCGATTTAATTGTTAAAGATTTCAGCGCTGCTGTAGATTTAGTCTTAAAACCTAAACACCTTGTCTAGAAAAGCTATGTAGCTGTCACAGATTGAATTAATTAATCGTATAAATTAAAGCAGGAGTCAGAATAGCAATTCTGACTCCTGACTTGATTATTTGAGAAGAACACATATAAACCATGTATTCTTTATAAAAACTTGCTTACAGGTAGTGGTTTAACGTAGAAAACTACTAACCAACCACAACAATATAAACGTTACGACAGTAGAGAACTGATTCGTTCCCAGAGTGGTAAATGATGATATTTGTGGTAAGAGCCAGCTAGCAACTAGTCCCCCAGCAATTAAGCCAATGATTAAACTTATCAGGGTAAACAAAACTGCTCGGCCAAATTTACCTTCCTTGCGATTGAGGAAGTAAATACTGGTGCCTACCCCAACCACCAATGCTAACTGCAAAATCTGCTCGCCTCCCTCTGGATAAAACAAGCTGATAGAACTCAAACCAAGGAACCAAGCTCCTGGTAAAAGTATATCCGCAGATGTCGGTTGATCCAGCATCCGTTGTAGCCATGCAGGTGACTGCTCACGAGGTGTTGGACTTTCTTTAGGAGGTGATTGCACTCGCAACTCTGGAAACCGGATACGCTCAGGGACTTTAATTTTACCTTCCTGGCGCATCCGTAAGCGATCCATTAAAATCGCATCGTAAGCCGCTTCAATTACTTCTAAATGCTTGGCATCGCCACTATGTTGCTCGAATAGGCGATTACGAGCATCCTGAATTTCATCGAAGCTAGCCTCTTCTGATACCCCAAGTTTTTCGTAGGGATTTTGATCGCTCATGGGAGTTTGTTACTTCAGCCTCAGTCAGCGGCAGTCTTTTGTCGAATAAAAAACAGCTTTAGGTTTTATTTTAATCGAAACTAAAGTTTCTATCTATTTTATGCCCTACCAGGATAGTAGCACGGGTTAGTTTGATTGACTTTGTTGTTTCAATTATAGTCACTTTAACATATCACTATAACTCCGTGTATATCCTCATGTCGTTGCTTAATTCTGGCTTTAATCTAGAATTTGAACGGAAGATTACCTAAAATCCAGAGTTTTTATGAAAAAACCAACTTTACTGCTTTCAATTTGGCAAAAATACTATGCCCTAATAGAGTTTTTTTAATTATACTGAATAATCGCTTGTGGTATATATCCGCAGATCGATTTAAAATTGAAACGTTTTAAGTAGCCACCTAACTAGAATCAAGAAGGTCTTTTGGTGTCAAGAACTCTTGCGGCTAAAGTCAGAGCGCTTATCTACTGTAATTAACAGAAGTTTCGCGTTCTCATTGCCCACAATCGCTGATTACAGTATTTATTTGTGAACGATCAGGATTCTCATACCGTAGCCATGTAGATTCTTAGTTAGTACCAAAATGGCAACTGCGTTTTTACGCAACTCTCTTATTAATCTTACGAATTTTTGTGCAAAGTAATGGTCACGGCTCCTGCTAAGATTCTTGTAGTTGACGACGACCCTGCGGTTCGGAATTTAATCCAACGCTTTTTGATTAAGCAGAACTATCAGGTGGAGGCTGCCGAAGACGGAAAGACAGCCTTAGCTCTATTTGAGCAATTTAACCCTGATTTGGTGATTCTAGATGTGAATCTACCAGATGTAACTGGGTTTAACCTTTGCCAAGAGATGCAAAGTCGTAATGGTGTTTTTGTTTTGATGTTGACTAGTCGTGCTGACGAAGCTGACAAAATTCGTGGCTTTGCCAAAGGTGCTGACGACTATCTCACTAAGCCTTTTGGATTGGGAGAGTTAGAAGTCAGAGTCGGAGCAATTTTGAGACGTCAGCGAGTGATAACGACTGCCGAGCAGAAACGCTTGGTATTTGAAAAACTGATGATCGATCCGGTGCGACGGGAGGTAGCGCTTAATAACCAAGCAGTACCTTTAACTGCTCTGGAATTTGATTTGTTACATTTTTTAGCAAGTCATCCAGGTAGAGTTTGGCGGCGTGCAGAACTCATCCAAGAGGTGTGGGACTATGAATATGTCGGCGACCAGAGGGTTGTAGATGTACATATTGGTCAAATTCGCAAGAAGATTGAAATTGATGCTAGTCAGCCAGCATTAATTCAAACTGTACGTGGCGTAGGCTATAAGTTTGAATCTCCTGCTCACCCTCAACAGTTGGAAGCTAAATCCTGAGTTTATAGTCTAGAGTTTTTTAACTCTTGACTGTTCACTCTTGGGGTAGTGATTAAGTCGGTCGGTGCAATTCAAGCTAACTAGTGGGGGCTGTCATTTGTCCTTTGTCATTGGTCATTGGTAAAAGTTTGCAGTCTGTTTACGTTCCGTAACATAGTTGGATTTATTTCTGACGACTTATCTTAGTAAATTTCATTGGCTTTAGTGAAAGACAAATTTAGACAATCAAACATAAGTAGATATTGCTCAAATACAGACCAGACAGTTATTTGAGCTATTTGGTTTATCCATTTAAAACAGTGAACTTTCTCGCCTATCCACTGAAAAATATTTCTTTCGATTTGACTGTATTAGCAAATATAACGATGCTGAAGGTAGAGTTTGTAGGGGCACATAGCTCGTTAATTTAACCTGAAATCAGCAATCATAAATATCGTCTACTGTATTTGCAAGTTTCATAACAAGTAGTTTAAGCTCTTGTTTTAACCTTTTAAGAGACTTCTAGTTAAAAAAATATCTCATTGTAGGGGCGCAATATCTTGCGCCCCTACAAATATGCAAATAATTTGGGATAATTTATTTTCTGCAAGCCCCTAAGATCAGAATCTACTGATCTTTTTTGTTGTAATATTGCCCCGATATGCTCGATCGCTTCACTATTGGTCAAAATCCCATAAATGGGACACGGTAAACTGTGTCCCATACTAGAGCATGATTTAGAATAACGCCCCGTAATTCGTAATTAAATAGGGGTTTATACCCACGTTTTTATAAACGGCTTGTTTTGTGTCGGGGTTTAAATCCGTCATAAAACATAACTACGAATTACAAATTACGAATTGTTTAAATCAGTACCTATGGGGTATCTAGTAAATTGGCTGTTGCGGGTGATTCAATGCTGGGCGTTTCTACTGAGGAGTGATGGAACAAAGTTTCCAGATAAACTCGGGCAGCGCGGCGATCGCTATCTCCATTTTGGAGTAAAAACAATGATAGTGCCGCCGTCAATACCCTATTTTCATCCCAATCGGGATGGGTTTCTAAGTAGTGTTTTAAGGATTCGTGGAGTGTTTCGGGAATTTCTGTAAAGATGCTAACCGTTGATTTCATGAGATTTTCCTCCTATGAGGATAATCAAAAGGGACAAGTTGTTTGCAGTAAAGCGCCAATTGGCTTCCTCACCCTTACGGGTGATGCCTCCGGCACGCCAAGGGCAAACGGTAGTAACTCAAGAGGGGAAACCCCCTGACGCTCGCGGACTCGCTAACGCTGCGCTATGGCGCTAGCCTCTCCCTTTGGGAGAAGACCGAACTACCTCACCACTCTTTTGTCAGTCCGGCAATCTACGCTTACATCTTAGGTAATATATTTTACACATTTGATGCTAGCAGTTAAACGAACTACAAGAGCAAGCCGAATCATTGTGCGCCAAGAGGGGGTGGGTTTGTCAATGCTGCGAAATGTTAAAAACGATTGTATAAAAAATAAATACGAACGAGATAATCAGTGTTAGAGCCTATTTTTCGTTACTTTACTTTATAAAAACTCAGTCCTTGAAGTTCCTTAGCACTGTTAATTAACAATCCCCAGTCAGAGGGTAAGAAGCCTATTAGCTCGTAGTCAACCTGTGGAAAACTGTTAAAATCCCTGTGGAAACCCTGTGGAATGAGTCAGAAAAATAGCAGGCAATGATAAGAATTACAAAAATGTCATCAGACTATGACATATAAACTCATGAAATTAGCTTCTCAATCTCAGCTATCATCGTGGCTGCCTTCGATACATCCCCAAGTCTGGATTTTCGCAATTGGTAGATTTCTCTCGGAAGTTGGCACCGGCTGTACCCTGTTTTACGCCCCCATTTTTTTTGTGAATGAGGTCGGTTTATCCGCAACCAGTGTTGGGGTAGCCTTGGGTAGCGCCTCGATTTCCGGCATTGTGGGGAGGATTGTAGGTGGTTCTTTAGCTGATTCTGACCATTGGGGTCGCCGCCGCACTTTGTTGCTAGCCACGGCGATTTCAGCAATTGCTTCTCTAGTTTTAGCTACAACCAATGATTTTACTATTTTGGTAATTGGTAGCTTGATTAGCGGTTTAGGCATAGGTTTTTATTGGCCTGCGGCTGAAGCTGTTGTTGCTGACGCTAGCCAGATTGACAATCGCCGCGAAACTTTTGCGATCGCACGACTGGCTGATAATCTTGGGTTAGCGATCGGAATTGCGCTTGCTGGATTTTTAATCGCGGTAATTGGGAGTTATCGATGGCTATTTGTGATTGATGCCATTTCTTTTCTGCTGTTTTTTGGGGTTGTCTATGTAGGAATTAGTGAAACTGAACAGCAGCAGATAGAGGAATCTGAAAAGATAGAACTTTTGGCTTCTTGGATGGCAGTATTAAGCGATCGCCGTTTCCTGGTCTACATAGCAGTTAATATATTCTTTACAATCTATATTTCTCAAATTCATAGCACCCTACCGCTTTACTTCAAAAACTTTGTTATCAAAAGTACTAGCGAAGGATTTGCTCAAACTACGATTAGCGTTTTATTTGCTTGGCATCTGGTGTTCGCCATCATCTGCCAGTTGCCTGTAACTAGCATCTTAAAACGCTGCTCTCACACGCTCGCGCTTACGGTTTCCGCTATTCTCTGGGCAATTGGTTTTGGCCTAATTTGGGTAAGTGGCACTGCCCTATCTGATAATTTAGTTTTGGTAGCGTTGGCATTGGGAGTATTTGCAGTTGCAATTGTTTCTTATACCCCATCAGCTGCTTCTTTAGTGACTGAGTTGGCCCCGGAAAATCAACGCGGCGTTTATTTTTCCATCAACGCTTTGTGCTGGGCTGTTGGCTCATTTATTGGTCATCCGTTGGGTGGATGGGCATTAGATCAACCGCAAAATATTACTGATAGTTTATGGCTAGGATTTATCTTGAGTGTGGCGATCGCTGTGACAATTTTACAGTATCTCAATCGAATTTTAGCTGAGTAGGGGCACTTATTTAGGCAGGGGAGCAGGGAGCAGGGGGAAAGAGGCTTTTTTGATTTTTGCAGAGATGCGGTAATCATAAGTGATTAACCAAACTTGAGATGAAACCCTTTTTGCAGGAAAATTCCAGTATTCTTTCTCCTCTGCCCCTTGCTCCCTGCCCCCTTTCCTCCTCACTGACGACGTTCTTGCAACTTACGATATACCGATTTTAAATCCACTTTATGATGAGCTAAGGCAACCAAAGTATGATATAGCAAATCAGCCACTTCACCTGCGATCGCATCTGCTTCATCATCTTTAAAGGCCATTACCACCTCAGCGGTTTCCTCACCGATCTTTTTCAGAATTTTGTTATCGCCACCTGCGAATAATTTACAGGTATAAGAATTTTCAGTCGGATGATCGCGGCGATCGCATATTATTTGAAACAATTGCGACAATGTATCCCCTGGTGGTGGGACAATATTTCCTTCTATTTGGTGAAAGCAACTGCGTTCTCCAGTATGACAAGCAACATCTCCTAATTGCTCTACCCCTATGAGCAAGGCATCACTATCACAGTCATAACGGATACTTTGCACTTTTTGAATATGTCCAGAAGTCGCCCCTTTATGCCAAAACTCTTGCCGGGAACGGCTCCAAAACCAAGTTTCTTCAGTTTCTAAAGTTTTTTGTAACGATTCTTGATTCATCCACGCCATCATTAGGACAGTGCCATCCAAATAATCTTGGACAATTGCAGGCACTAGACCCCGTTCATCGTAGCGAATTTTTTCAACAGGGATAGCGTTATGCAGCGATCGCGAATCGTTAGAAGACATACCAGCTAGTTTGCTCTAGTGAGAATAAATCATCACTTCACGATACCATTCTGAATAGAGCAACTGAGATGTTTTTTTGAATTTCACTATTTTCTCTAGCTCTAAACAAGAATATTCCGCTCCATAGCAGACTGCATCTTGACAGCACTTAACGCAACTTTGTGAGCTTTTGATGCCTCACCATACCAATGGATGCCCGAGTTAAAAGCTGCTCGGTAAAGATCCTGGTATGCTTCAGATAACCGAGTTTGAATATCTAGAGGCAAGTCTTTATTTGACTTACATAACATATTGTTATTTTTTTGTTCAGCTATTTATATAGGATAGAAATTCTGAGTACTTTTTGACACTATTCTAAGATAGAGCTTTTTATTGCCCACTGTTAGGAGAGAACCTTGGTAAATACCACAATTAAAACAACAAAATCACAAGAAATCTTTGCCGCCGCTCAAAACCTTATGCCCGGAGGAGTCAGTTCTCCAGTTCGTGCCTTTAAATCTGTAGGTGGACAACCCATCGTTTTTGACCGTGTTAAAGGCGCATATATTTGGGATGTAGATAACAACCAATATATAGACTATGTAGGCACTTGGGGCCCAGCTATTTGTGGCCATGCTCATCCAGAAGTAATTGCAGCGTTGCATGAAGCTTTAGAAAAAGGTACCAGTTTTGGCGCTCCCTCCGCGCTAGAAAATGTTTTGGCAGAAATGGTCATCGATGCTGTTCCTAGTATCGAAATGGTCAGATTTGTCAACTCTGGAACTGAAGCCTGTATGGGAGTTTTGCGGCTGATGCGGGCTTTCACCAACCGAGACAAAATCATCAAATTTGAAGGTTGCTACCACGGACACGCCGATACATTTCTAGTAAAGGCAGGTTCTGGGGTTGCCACACTTGGCTTACCAGACTCACCAGGAGTTCCGAAAGCGGCGACTAGCGGTACTCTAACCGCGCCTTTCAATGACCTAGAATCCGTCAGAGCTTTGTTTGAAGAAAACCGCGACGAAATTGCTGGCGTTATTCTTGAGCCAGTTGTTGGTAATGCTGGATTTATTGCACCTGATGCGGGTTTCCTAGAAGGATTACGGGAACTAACTCACGAGTATGGAGCCTTATTAGTATTTGACGAAGTGATGACAGGCTTCCGCATTGCTTACGGTGGCGCTCAAGAAAAATTTGGTGTTACTCCCGATTTAACAACCTTGGGTAAGGTGATTGGTGGTGGTTTACCAGTAGGAGCTTATGGTGGTCGCCGAGATATTATGTCAATGGTTGCCCCTGCCGGCCCCGTATATCAAGCTGGGACTCTTTCTGGTAATCCTTTGGCGATGACTGCTGGGATTAAAACTTTAGAATTGCTGCAAAAACCAGGTACTTACGATTATCTTGAGCGGATTACTAAAAAGCTTGCAGATGGTTTGCTGCAAATTGCTAAAGAAACTGGTCATGCGGCTTGCGGCGGTCAAATTAGCGCCATGTTTGGCTTATTTTTTACCTCTGGCCCAGTTCATAACTACGAAGATGCGAAAAAGTCTGATACAGCCAAATTCGGACGCTTCCATCGGGGTATGTTAGAGCGTGGTGTTTACCTAGCACCCTCTCAATTTGAAGCTGGGTTTACGTCCTTTGCTCACACCGAAAAAGACATCGATCAAACTTTAGCAGTTGCACGGGATGTAATGTCTAATCTGTAACCTGTTAAGGGATTCTCAAATAAACTATCGAACAGAATTCAGGAGTCAGGAGTCAGAAAACAGGTATGAATTCTGTACGAGTGGCGGATAGCGACACGAGAAGGCGAGTCTTCTCGCTTGGCGCTAGCCTCATCACTCAAGTAAGGTCACACCCAATACGGTTCGGTTAAAGGGGAAAGGGAAAAGGGGAAAGGTTTTGAATACATCCTTTACCCTTTTCCCGCAAACCCATTCCCCAAACCACAAGGAAAATGAAAAATGCTTATCCGCACCGTATTGAGGTCACACCTTCGTCATAATTTTGCAATGGCTTTGTCAATGCGATATGCAATATTTAACCTACATTAAGTATATTCATGTTAACAAGGCAAAATTAATTGCCTTTTATAGTTCTCTAAATTCCCCTTATATCTCATAGTCTACAAAAACTAATTCACAAGAAGGCTCTCACCTTCCTGGTGAGAGTTTTGTTTATAGATATTTAAATTATCTGTAGGGTAAGGCATTTTTTCGGAGTCAGGGTTGGAGCTAACTTTAGAAGATATACCAATCATGCTGTAGTTTGCATGGCAATGCTTATAAAAGTATAAAAACCTGCCAAAAGTATTGTGATAAAAATGGTTCTACCCTTGAAGGAGCTACGAAGTGCAGAACAATAAGTCATTTTTTAGTGTACAAAAAATATTAATAGCGTTGCTTGTCTTGAGTACCACCACGATGATGTTTATCAAGTCAAGATTGTCTGAGGCCGAAAGTACAGAAAATATAAATGTAAACAATCTATCAACCAAGGTCGGAACTCAACAACAGATTGAAGAATTAAAAGCAACTATGCTTAAAATTTGGCAGCAACAGGCACAAATAAGGGGTCTCTCCTATGATGTCCCAACAAGTTTTCAAGGGGCAACAATTACTGCGGCAAAACTTACTCCTGAGCAGAAAGTAATTGCTCTCACCTTTGATGATGGGCCATGGCCTGATAGTACCGCCAAAGTACTGGATATTCTTAAACAAAATCAAATTAAAGGAACATTTTTCCTCATTGGACAGAACGTGAAGAATTATCCCAGCTTACTGAAGCGGGAAATTGCTGAAGGTCACGTAATTGGTAATCATACTTGGCATCATTGGTATCAATTTTTGAATCCACAAGCAGCCGCTTATGAAATTGACCACACAGCAGACCTGATTTATCAAGTGACAGGTATTAAAACAAATCTGTTTCGACCACCAGGGGGAATCATGCACAATGGGGTAGCTGATTACGCTAGAAATAGCAAATATGCTATCGTCCTCTGGTCATCTGACTCTGTAGACTACTCGCGTCCTGCTGTACCAAAGTTAATTAATAATGTGTTCAGAAAAGCCAAACCAGGTGGAATTGTGCTGATGCATGATGGTGGTGGTAATCGTTCTAAAACTGTACAAGCTTTACCAGAAATTATTGCCAACTTTCGAAAACAGGGCTATAGCTTTGTTACTATTCCTGAACTTTTAGAAATGCAAGATAAAGACCAAAAGCTGATGGCAAATCAAAAGCAAAACCATTAAGTGCAGTTGCCAATTTATAGCAACAGCCTTGGTAGTTAGGACATCAACAGATGATGAAACTTAGACACAAAAAGACTTTTCACCCAGTCCCTAGTCTCCAGTGCCTTGCTATAACTCGCCGTTATTAAAATAAAAAAACCGTCCAAAATTAACATTGAACGGAATTTTTATTTATTAATACTTTACGCCAAGCTAATTCTGTTACCGATTGTACTAATATCTACGAGTTACAAGTCGGGAGGCAACATTACCTGGTCGATTGCATGAATCACGCCGTTAGTGCCTGTGATGTCTGCTTGTGTCACTTTAGAATCATTAACAGTTACACCAGTACCAGGATCGACCTTAACGTTGATTGCGCCACCTTCAAGGCTTTTAACTTCACCAGACTTCAAATCAGTGGACAAGACCTTACCAGATACTACATGGTAAGTTAAAATCTTGAGCAATACTTCTTTGTTGGCTGGGTTTAACAATTCTTTCAAAGCATCTGCTGGCAATTTAGCAAAAGCTGCATCAGTGGGTGCAAAAATAGTTAAGTTATCTTTGCCTTGCAAAGCTCCAGTCAACCCTGCTGCTTTCAAAGCTTTGGTTAAGGTTTTAAAAGAAGCGTTTGATTCTGCCAAGGCTAACAAGTTTTTACCTTGATTGTTGCTTGCCCCTGGAGGAGTTGTAGTAGGTGTTCCACTGGGTTGAGTTTCCGGGGTTGTACCTGGTGTGGGTGGTGTTGGCTCACTAGGTGTAGCGCTACCACCACGGTTATAAGGAGGCTCATTGAAAATACTTGGTCTGGGATTTGTTACACCACTTCTCTGCGCTACTTGTTTGCGCTTGATATTACCCTTTTCTATTTCGGAAGCAGCCTCAGCAGGTGTGTACTGAGCGTTTACTTGAAGGCGTTGACCTTTGTTATAGGGGGCTTCGTTGAAAATACTGGGGTTAGGATTTAGTACCTCTTTAGCTTCAGATGGTAAAGTAATGAGAAGGCTTAAACTAGTAAATCCTGCTATGCCTGCTAAGGTGGTCAGCAATTTGCTGTTATTTGTCTTCATAAATTTTGTTTGTCTTTTTGTTCACACATTACATAAAGATTTATAACATTTTGCTATGCACAAAATCTAACCATAGAGGGAAGTAAAATTTTTTCCCGGAAGAGTTTTTGTTAGTGAGGTCAAATATCTAACCTTGGATGAAGCTGATAAGTATAAAATATACTTACCACATATTTTATGTAATAAGTAAATTTTTTCTATTACACCAACAATTAAAAAGCCCCACTTGGTGTAGCCTCAACTCTCAAAAAGTATGAAAACTTCACATTTATAACGTAGGAGTTACAATAAACTGTAAGAAACACTACACTTAAGTGCTAATTTATATACAAAGCAGTACGTAAATTAATAGGTGATTAAAAAGTCCTAAATCCCACACGCAATAAGGCAATATCTCGGAATTAGCCATTAATTATTCAACAAAAGCACAGAAACTAATTACCTAGATATCCTAACGTAGTCTCACAGTGGCGGAACTTAAAGTAACTGCTGAAAATTTGCAACTGAGGGGTTAGGTTTATTTATGTATGTCGTATGAAATTATTTAATTATTTGATATTTGAATCAGAAAATCATACTTTTTAAATCGATGATTTCGCCAAAAATCAAGCATGAGTTCAATCATAATCTCAACTAGATAGACAAAAAGCAACTAATGTAAAGAAAAATTACTTTAACTAAAGATACAATTGTAAAGTTTAAGAAGTTGACCAGTTATCAGGTATACAACATGCTGGAATTATACCAATGGGAACTATCTCAATACTCAGAGAAAGTACGCCTAATTCTAGACTTTAAAGGATTAGATTACCGCAAAATAGAGGTTACGCCTGGGATTGGACAAGTAGAACTGTTCCGGCTGACTGGTCAGAAGCAAGTCCCAGTATTAAAGGATCGTAATAAATATATTGCGGATTCTACGGAAATAGCTAAGTATTTAGACTTAGAGTATCCCGATCGCCCAATAATACCCCAAGATCCCAAAAAACGGGGTTTAACTTTGTTGATAGAAGAATGGGCTGATGAGTCTATAGGCATCAAAGGACGGAAAGCACTATTTGCAGCAGTAAGTCAAGATCAAAATTTCCGCAAGTCTTTATTACCCACTTCAACACCAGATATATTTAAAAGTCTGGTTGGAGGAGTACCTACTGACTTACTGACAGTGTTGGGTTTTGGAGTAGGCTATAGTCCAGATGCGATCCAATCAGCGATCGCATCTTTAAAACAAGACCTAGAAGCGTTAACGTTATTATTGGCAGATAGTCCTTATTTAACTGGCGATGAGCCGACTTTAGCTGACTTAGCAGTAGCTGGCTTATCGATATTACTCAAGTTCCCCCCTGGCCCCTATCTGGATTTACCAGCTTCCCTTAGAGGTAAAGGATTACCAATTTTTTCAGAGAATATAGATTATGAACCATTCTTTACCTGGCGCGATCGCATTTACACCCAATTCCGTAAACCATTAATCAGTACCACTTCACCAACAGGGAGTGCGCCAACTTCGATTCAGATTGATTAGATAATTGGGCATTGGGCATTGGCGATGGGGCATTGGGTGGAGAATGACCAATAACCAATGACCAATGACAAATGACAAATGACAAATGACAAATCAGATGAATTCGGGACAGCCATTAGGTTCGGTCATTCAAGGTTCTCTAACTGAAGGTTTAGAAGTACGATTGCATCCTGACATTTCTGTAGAAGATATGCGGGTTGGTAAGTTTCTTGTTGTGCAAGGGATGCGATCGCGCTTTTTTTGTATGCTGACAGATGTAGCATTAGGCGCTGCTAATGCCCGAATTATTGCTAATCCGCCCAATTGGGAAGACACTTTTTTACGAGACGTTCTAGCCGGAAGTGGTACTTATGGTACTATCAACCTCGCGCCGATGTTGATGTTCACTCCCGAAACTGAAGAATCTTTCTCCCCAACAAATGGCAAATCGGCAAATCCCTTTATCCCATCGGTGACGGGTTTGGCTTCATTTGTGCCACAAACCAGCACGACGATGGAATTGTTGCCTGTTAAAACTATTCCTAGCCACTTTAGTCAAGTTTACGAAGCAAGTGTTGATGATTTTCGCCGCGTATTTGGTTGGGAAGATGACCCCCAAAGGCGTAATTTTTCCATCGGGAAACCTTTGGATATGGATGTGCCCGTTTGCATCGATTTAAACCGCTTTGTGGAACGGAGTAATGGGGTTTTTGGGAAATCTGGTACTGGTAAATCCTTTCTAACACGGCTACTTTTAGCTGGCGTTATCCGTAAAAGTGCGGCAGTCAATTTGATTTTTGATATGCACTCTGAGTATGGCTGGGAAGCCGTTGCAGAAGGGAAGAACGTTAATACAGTTAAGGGATTAAAGCAACTTTTCCCTAGTAAAGTAGAAGTTTATACCCTCGACCCAGAATCTACAAAGCGCCGGGGTGTGCGTGATGCTCAAGAACTTTATTTGAGTTACGAGCAAATTGAAGTTGAAGATATTAAGTTATGTAGTCGAGATTTAGGACTCTCCGACGCAGCCCTGGATAACGCCAATATTTTATACAGTGAGTTTGGCAAGTCTTGGATTGTCCAACTGCTAAACATGACTAACGAAGAAATCGAGATGTTCTGCGACGAGAAGCGGGGACACAAAGGCTCGATTATGGCATTGCAGCGCAAACTATTGCGGATGGATAGCTTGAAGTATATGCGAGCGGTTTGCCCCCAAAATTATATTAGTAAAATTGTGCAATGTCTGGAATCTGGGAAGAATGTTGTGATAGAATTTGGTTCCCAGTCTAATATGCTCTCTTATATGTTGGTGACGAATATGATCACCCGACGTATCCACGAGCATTACGTCAAAAAAGCAGATAAATTTCTGCAAAGCAAAAATCCTAGCGATCGCCCCACGCCGTTGATGATTACCATTGAAGAGGCACATCGTTTCCTTGACCCAGCAGTGGTACAAAGCACTATCTTTGGGACTATTGCCCGTGAACTGCGAAAATATTTCGTCACACTTTTGGTAGTTGATCAACGTCCATCGGGTATTGATAATGAGGTTATGTCCCAGATTGGGACTCGGATTACCGCTTTGCTGAATGACGAAAAAGACATTGATGCGATTTTTACGGGTGTATCTGGTGGTAGCGGACTGCGATCGGTACTGGCAAAGTTAGACTCTAAGCAACAAGCTTTAATTTTAGGTCACGCCGTTCCCATGCCAGTAGTAGTACGTACCCGTCCTTACGACGCAACTTTTTACGAAGAAATTGGTGAGCCAGCCTGGGAAGAAAAACCTGACGCGGAAGTATTCGCTGCTGCTGAACTCGCCAAAGCTGATTTGGGATTCTAAAATTATTTGTCATTTGTCATTGGTCATTAGTCCTACCCTGCGGTAAGTTGCTGATTTAATCTACATCAAGATTAATCCGCTACCGACCAATTCCCAATCCCCAATTCCCAATTCGTAACATCCCCCATCCTCACAAGAAAATAAGTTCGGTTATCCGGCTAGTTCTTGGCAACAGAAGAGGGGTTTTTGGGGTCACTATAGATATAGTCAGTAATTTCAAGGAAGCCTAAAAGTTTTTTCCAAATGCGTAATTTTGGATTATAATTTAAACCTTTATCTTAAGAGACTTTACTATCTGGCTGATTTATCGTAATATAAAGTAAGTAAAAGTCATAACGACTTCGGATTTATTAGTTGCTGTCATTAACTACCTAGAAAAATAATTCTCAAAAATAACCAGTGTGCTTATAAGAGATTGAAAAATTTAGGGAAGGTAGGGGAACCTATCTTGGGAGCTTACCGTCTTCATAACGGCTGTAGCAATTGATAATTGTTTTTAGTAGCTTCCAATATTTTTTGATAGATTTACTACCTTTATCGATCAATTTTAGTAAGAAAAAATACATTTTATTTACGGAGTAGAGGACAACGCACCAATGCCTACTGTCAATACCCAAACGGAAAACCTCAACACCAGATTCACGGCTGATATGGTGCGAACCTATCTGCGAGAAATTGGTCGTGTACCACTGCTAACCCGCGAACAAGAGATTGTCTATGGGAAGCAGGTTCAACAAATGATGACACTCATTGATGCCAAAGAGGTTTTGGCGAAGAAACTGCACCGCGAACCAGAGATGTCAGAGTGGGCTGACGTGGTTCACCAATCGGAAACCGAGGTACAACAAACGGTGGCGCAAGGTAAGCGGGCAAAGCAAAAAATGATCGAAGCGAATTTGCGCTTGGTTGTTGCTATTGCGAAAAAATAC
This sequence comes from Nostoc sp. DedVER02, assembly GCF_034530675.2. NCBI lineage: Bacteria > Bacillati > Cyanobacteriota > Cyanophyceae > Nostocales > Nostocaceae > Nostoc > Nostoc sp. DedVER02. Next base: position 309,091 of record NZ_JAVRCP020000001.1, on the reverse strand, counting down.
CAAAAGCGAAATATGGAATTTCTGGATTTAATTCAGGAAGGAACACTAGGATTAGAGCGGGGTGTGGAGAAATTTGACCCAATGAGAGGTTATAAATTCTCGACTTACGCTTACTGGTGGATTCGCCAAGCAATTACCCGCGCGATCGCTCAACAAGGACGTACTATCCGGTTGCCGATCCACATTACCGAAAAACTGAACAAAATCAAGAAAGTGCAGCGTGAATTGGCTCAAACCTTGGGGCGATCGCCTACACCAGCTGAAATTGCCAAAGAACTGGAACTCGAACCGACTCAGATCCGCGAGTACCTGAACATGGCGCGTCAACCAGTATCTTTGGATGTTAAAGTTGGCGATAACCAGGATACTGAGTTGCAAGAAATGCTCGAAGATAGCGGCCCATCACCAGAGTATTACACCAACCAGGAATTCTTACGCCAAGATTTGAACAACCTGCTAGCAGAACTAACCCCGCAACAGCGAGAAGTTTTAGCCCTACGCTTTGGTTTAGAAGATGGCAATGAAATGTCATTGGCGAAAGTGGGTGAGAGATTGAATCTCAGCCGCGAACGTGTCCGTCAACTAGAGCATCAGGCTTTGGCTCATCTGCGTCGCCGTCGCGCCAATGTCCAAGAATACATTGCTAGTTAAATGTGGAGACGCGAAATCCTCGCGTCTCTACACTACCTTAATGATGCGCCTCCTAAACTTCAGGGGGCGATTTTTTTATTAACCTCACCCAATGGCATGAATCTATTGAATGAAGAATATATACTCTAAGTGGTGGTAATCTAAGATGGTTGAGCTAGATTGAACAAAAACTTTAGTTTTTGACAGTTTTCTTTTTTGGACAATAGTAATATAAATCGTGAACAGAGTCTTTCACAATTAAGACTTGGTTATAGTTTAAGTAAGTTCTAGAGAACTTAGTTGATTTTTTAACAGGAGAAGTAGGGTGCTTAACAACCTTTATCAGTTCTTATCTCCCCGCCAGTGGGGAATTTCCCTAGCAAGCTTAGGCTTACTTCTCGGTTTGGGCTTTATAGGCAAGCAGACTCAAGTAGTACCGGTTGCAAATTCTCCATTATCATCGGCTCAAATCCAGAAAAGCAAAACCTCCGAAAGCTCCCTTTTGTCTCAGTTAAGAAGAGTTAGAGAAGAAAGAAGTCAACAGAGAGCGGCTGCTGGGGAGACAGGGATTTTTATGCATAAGAGCGGAAAAACACTTCCTACAACCACAGCGCTGGTTCCAGATTCTCAAGGAGAAGGAGCAACAAAAAGCGCAGAAGGTTTACCAAAAGTGAATTTTCCTGTAAAAGATGGAGTTTATCTCTATGGTCAATCACCAAAATCAAACCAGCTTGGTCAAGGTTACATCATATTTCAGAAGCAACAAGACAAGATAACTGGTGCGCTGTATATGCCCCAGTCAGAATTTAATTGTTTTCAGGGTACGCTCAACAAGTCGGGAGAACTGGCAATGACTGTTAATAGTACGTCAAATGAAGCCAGTACTCCGCAGTCAAATCAGGTAGCTGCAAACAACACACTACCTAGAGTAAGTGAAGATGATTTCAGAAGTTATCCTTACTCTGTGGCTCTGCAAGACTTTTATCAGTTAAATTCCATCACAGCTAGCGATCGCCGCACGTTGCAAATGTGCAATAATCTTTAATTTAATACTCAATTCCTGGTTGTGCTTTAACACCTTGATCGCGGAAAGGGTGCTTAATTAAGGTCATTTCGGTTACGAGGTCAGCACGCTCAATTAAACCAGCAGGTGCGCCTCTGCCTGTAAGAATAACGTGCTTATTAGCTGGTTTTTGCGCCAAACCCGCCAAAACGTCCTCCAATGGTAAATAAGCCATTTTGAGGGCGATATTAATTTCGTCTAACAATACCAGTTGAAAATCTGGGTTGCGAATATATTCTAATGATTTTTCCCAGGCGGCGCTAGCTTTGTCTAAATCGCGATCGCGGTCTTGAGTTTCCCAAGTGAAGCCTTCGCCCATTGCGTGAAATTCTATCTGATCTTCCCAAGAACTGAAAACCCTTTTTTCAGAAGGTTCCCAACTTCCCTTGATGAATTGAACGATCGCTACTTTATACCCGTGACCTAGCGATCGTAACACCATGCCCAAAGCCGCAGTAGTTTTACCTTTACCGTTACCAGTATTTACAATAATTAACCCTTTTTCTGGTACGGCTTCTGCTATACGCTTGTCTTGCACTTCTTTGCGTCGCTGCATCTTTTTGCGGTACTGTTCATCAGTCAGAGATGATGACATTACCTCATCAATTAAGCGCCCAATTTCTTGGTCTTGGTTTAATTCTTGTGGTGTATCGTTTTTCATTAACCTTGTCTAGAAATAACTGTTAAAACTTTCGAGGAGGAACCGATATTCTGTTTAGAATTTAATTTTAGCTAAATCACATAATTGAATATGTCCAGCAAGATTTTTATGTAAAGATATTGATTCTGTGCTAATTTTATTTAACATAATTTCCAAACAAGTATGTAAAACTATATGATATACAAATTTAATTTCTAATTAGAGTTTAATATTACTATTTTAAATAATTTAATATGTTCATTAAAGTAATTTCTCAATATAACTTTGTTATTCTATCCTTTGCTACAGTCATCAGTTAAACTCCCAACTGAGGATATTAGCTTAACTATCATGTAATTGTGCGTTTATGAATGCTGCTGCGTCCATTTTTCCCACAAAGGGCGAACATCCTCTGGTTGTCCATCATAGTTGAGCAATTCGTCTGAAATTATCACCCATGATTGGGCACTGCGTGTCCAAATGTTACCCACTGGACGTAGCCAACTTGTATCATCTAATGTTCCTGCTTTGACGTTAATAGTGTTTGGGTTGTAAGTCCGTTCATGGAACAATCGCGTTCCGCAGTCGCCACAGAACAGGTTATTTACTTCACGTCCGTTATCACTTTTCCGAGTCCAAGCTTTCGGTTTTCCCTGAACAATTGCAACAGCATCTCGTGGTACGGTAAGAGACATTCCAAAAGCACTAGAAGATTGTTTCTGACACTCCTTACAGTGGCATAAATAGAGGGTTAAGGGTTCAGCGTGGATTTCATAACGAACCTGTCCACATTGGCAACCTCCAGTATATGGAATCATAGGTTTTGTTTTATCTCCTTAAAAATTATTCTAATAAACCTTGAGCCGATAAGTTTTATAAGAAGTTTATCAAGACCGTAAGCCTAATGAGATGTGAATGATAATATTCTCACCTTCTAGTTGATAATCCCAGGAGTTTGATATGAATAGTAACACTCGTTTACAGATGATTTTAGCTGATACACCTATTGATACAGTATTATCTGCGATCGCTCAACTAAATTTACCTAACTGGTGGTTAGCCGGTGGTGCAGTCAGGAACACCGTTTGGTCTTCGATTTTTGGTAATGACTGTAAGTTAGTTATTAAAGATTTTGATATTGCATTCTTTGATATAGAGGGAAATCGTTCTCAAGAACTAGCAGCAAAGACGACTCTCACAGAAAAATTTCCTCATGACGAGTTTGATGTCAAAAATCAAGCCAGTTTTGCTCGTTGGCGACTTGGTAGCAGACCTTATACTAGTACAGAAGATGCGATCGCAGAGTGGCTACATACTGCTACTGCTGTCGGAGTTCGATTAGATGCACAAGGCCAATGGCAATTTTTCACTCCCTACGGATTGGATGACTTGTTTGATGGCATTATTCGACCTACGCCAGTACATACTCACAACGTTGATGCCCATAATAAAGCATCTGGATTTTTACAAAAATGTTCTTATCTGCGGTTAGCGTAAGGATACAGTAGATTTTCATTTAAATAAGGGGGCGTACAGCTAGCTGTTCGCTCCTACGAATTATCTATATTTCACTGGATTCAGGATACTGGAACCACAATGTTAATAATTTTCTACCACTGGGAATAATTAAATTAGAACCCCTTTCAAAACAGGATGGGGAATAATACTACTTTATAGGCAAAACTCAATGCCAAATCGTACTGGATACCAAATCAACTCGACTCTTCATGAAGGAATCCAAACAATTATTTATCAAACACAAATACCAAAGACGCAACAGCGAGTTATTCTCAAGTTGCTTAAAAATGAATATCCTACCCTCGAAGCCTTTACTCGTCTGAAAAATGAGTATCAAATTCAGCAAAGTTTAGACCATCCCAATATAGTTAAAGCTATTAGTCTGGAAACCTTTGGTAATCGTGTAGGGCTATTGTTAGAAGACTTTGGCGGTCAATCTTTAGCCGAAATTCCTCAAACAGAAAATTTTGATTTAATTAGCAACTTAAATATTGCTATTCAACTGACTAAAGCTCTAGATTATTTACATAAACACCAAATTATTCATAAAGATATTAAACCTAGCAATATCATCATTAACTCCGAGACAGGCATTGTTAAACTCACTGACTTTGGTATCGCCTCCCGCCTCAATAAGGAAAATCCCCAATTTAATAACCCTAATTGCGTTGAAGGCACACTTGCCTATATGTCTCCCGAACAAACGGGGAGAATGAATCGTATTCTTGATTATCGCACTGACTTTTATTCTCTCGGTGTGACTTTATATGAAATCCTCACTGAGAAAACACCATTTTTAAGTAAAGATTCCTTAGAACTGGTTTATAGCCACATTGCTGTTCAACCGATAAATCCACAGTTATTAAATCCAAAAATTCCTAACGCCATCTCAGAAATTGTACTGAAGCTGATGGCGAAAAATGCAGAAGATAGATATCAAAGTGCTACAGGATTATTAGCAGACTTAGAATTATGCCTTAACCAGTTAAAAACTGAGGGTAAAATTACTGATTTTATTCCAGGTCGTTTAGATGTCTTAAGCCAGTTATTAATCCCTCAAAAATTATATGGTCGTGAAAACCAAGTTAATGAACTATTAGCTGCATTTGAGCGTGTTACATCTGGAACTAGTGAAATGATGCTAGTTTCTGGTTATTCGGGTATTGGTAAATCAGTTTTAGTTAATGAAGTTAATAAACCTATTACTCAGAGAAAAGGTTACTTTATTTCTGGTAAGTTTGACCAATTAAAGCGTAATATACCTTACGCCTCTTTAATTCAAGCTTTTGCTTATTTAATGCGATATTTACTTACAGAAAACAATGAAAAAATAGAAATATGGCGTGAGAAAATATTATTATCTTTAGGAACAAATGGAAAAGTTATTACCGATGTTATTCCAGAAGTAGAACTAATTATTGGTACACAGCCAGAAGTGGCCCAAATCGGGGCAACAGAATCACAAAATCGCTTCAATCGAGTTTTTAAAGAATTTATCCAAGTTTTTACCAAACAAGAACACCCTTTAGTCATATTTTTAGATGACTTACAATGGGCAGATTCAGCTACGTTAAATTTAATCCAACTCCTCATCACTGACACTGACACCAAACATCTATTGTTTATTGGTGCATATAGGGATAATGAAGTTAGTGCAGCACATCCTTTAATTCAAAAAATAGAAGAGATTAAGAATGCTGGCACAGTTGTTAATAATATTGTATTGCAACCTTTAGATTTAGATAATGTGACTCAGCTAGTTACAGAAACTTTACAACAAACAGATATTAACCATAATAAAGAATGCAGCGCTTTTGGCAATAAAATTATCGAACTAGCTGAATTAATTTCTAACAAAACAGGTGGAAATCCATTTTTTATCACACAGCTTATTCAGGCGCTTCATCAAGAAAAGCTTTTAACATTTGACTTCATAAATGCTCAATGGCAGTGGAATTTGGAAGATATTCGAGCGATTGGAATAACCGAAAAAAATGTAGTTGAGCTAGTTGCAAGTCGAGTAGAGAAACTGCCAAAATGTACGCAAAACGTTTTAAAATTAGCAGCTTGTGTAGGTGATAGATTTAGTTTAGATGTTTTATCAATAGTCAATGAAAAATCACCTTCTTTGACAGCCAATGATTTACACTCGGCTTTGCAAGCAGGATTAATTCTACCTTTAAGTGAAGCTTATCGTATTCCTTTAGTTTTTAATCAACAAGAAGCAGTTAATTTAAACTTTGACACTTCACGAGTAGGTTACAAGTTCTTGCATGACAGGGTACAACAAGCAGCATATTCGTTGATTCCAGAAGAACTCAAAAAATCTACTCACTTAAAAATTGGGAAATTGCTTCTACAAAATATTCCAAAGGACGAAATAGAAGCTAATATTTTTGATATCGTCAATCAATTGAATGTAGGTATTGTTAATCTAATAGAGCAATCGGAAAAAACTGAATTGGCACGATTAAATTTAATTGCAGGGAAAAAAGCTAAAGCTTCTACGGCTTACGAAGCTGCACTTAAGTACTTCACAAATGGGATAGAACTTTTAAATATAGATGCTTGGCAAACTGAATACACATTAACTATAAGTTTATATGAAGGAGCCGCAGAAGCAGCTTATCTGGGCGGTAATTTTGAACAGATGCAGCACTGGGCTGAGGTGGTGCAGCAAGAAGCCAAAATCCTTTTAGATAAAGTGAAAGTCTATGAAGTACAGATTATCGCTTCTATCATTCAAAGCAAGCAATTGGAAGCAATTCAGTTAGCAGTATCAATTCTGCAATTGTTAGGAATAAATTTTCCAGACGAACCCACATCAACTGATATTCAGCAGGGAATGGATGAAATTGCTGTTTCTTTAAAAGGGAAAGCGATCGCAGATTTAATTAACTTACCATTAATGTCCGATCCTAACAAGATTGCAGCCATGAGGATATTAATGGGAGTTCTCCCTGCGGCTTTTCAAACTGCTCCTGCAATGATGCCGATTATTGTCTGTAAAATGGTTAATTTGTCCTTAAACTATGGTAATACAGCTGTATCTGGCTATGGTTATAGTCTTTATGGCTTACTTCTTTGTGGAGTTCAAGGAGAAATTAATTCTGGCTATGAATTTGGTAAATTAGCTTCTAGTTTGGTGTCACAATTTGATTCTCAAGAACTCAAGGCCAAGATTCTAACAGTTGTTAGCGCTCATGTTATGCACTGGAAAGAGCATATTAAGGAGACATTAACATCATCAATGTCTGGATATGCTAGTGGTTTAGAAACCGGAGATTTAGAATATGCTGGCTATTGCGGTTACATTTATCCCTATCATTCATTTTGGTTGGGTAAGGAACTTTGGGTTTTAGAAAAAGAACTAACAGCTTATTGTGAATCGCTGAAAAAAATCAATCAACAAGTAGCTTTAACTTGGAATTTAGTATATTTACAAACAGTTTTCAATTTGAAAGGTAATTACGAAAATATAGACTGTTTAATTGGAGAAGCCTACAACGAGCAGAGTATGCTGCCAATTCATCAACAAGTAAATGACCTTTACACAATTAATCATTTATTTGTCAATAAACTAATGCTCTCTTACATATTTGGGGAGTATTTTAAGGCTGTAGAATATGCTGCGATCGCAGAAAAATCTTTAGGTGGCGTAACAGGGTTATTTGTTGTTCCACTCTTTTATTTTTATGATTCTTTAGCACATTTGGCAATATATCATACTGCTAAAGAGACTGAGAAGCAAGGTATCTTAGAAAAAGTCCAAGCTAATCAGCAAAAAATGGAACTCTGGGCTACTCATGCTCCCACGAATCACTTACATAGATTTTATCTAGTGGAGGCAGAGCGCTATCAGATTTTGGGCCAAAAGCTAGAAGCAATGGACTATTATGAAAATTCTATTGCCAAATCTCAAGAGAATGGTTTTCTCCAAGAAGAAGCTTTAGGCTATGAGTTAGCAGGAAAATTTTATCAGTCTCTAGGTAAAGAGTTAATTCATCAAACTTATATAACTAAAGCCTATTATGCCTATATTCGTTGGGGTGCGATCGCTAAAGTTAAGTACTTAGAATCAAAGTATGTTTTTCTAGTAGGACAAACTACCACTGTAGAAACTACTACCTCCAAAATAGATACAATTCACTTTACTACTACCACAACTACTAATAGTAGTTTAAGTGACTTTTTAGACTTTAATACATTCATAAAATTTTCGCAAGCGATTACCAACGAAATTGTTTTGGAAAGTTTATTAGGCAAGCTAATCAAGATTTTATTAGAAAACGCTGCCGCCCAAAAAGTAGTATTACTCCTACTTAAAGAGAATAAACTATATATCGAAGCTTCTGGAAATTCTGCTGACGATGTAGTAACGGTTTTAAGCTCTATTCCTGTTGAAACCTATCAGTATTTACCGCTCTCTGTGATTAATTACGTTTTTCGCACTCAACAATATCTTGTATTGAATGATGCAATAACTACAGAACCATTTAACTTGGATATTTATATTCAGGAATCTAAAACAAAATCAATCTTTTGCTTGCCTATAATTTACCAATCACAGCTTACTGGTATTATTTATCTAGAAAATAAGTTGTCATCAGGAGCTTTTGTTACAGAAAGAGTAGAGGTATTAAAAGTCTTAGTTTCTCAAATGGCTATTGCCATCCAAAATGCCCGTTTGTACACCAGAGAACAAGACAAATCTAAAGAATTAGAACAGTCAATCAAAGATTTACAAGAGACACAACTACAACTTATCCAAAGCGAAAAAATGTCTTCGCTAGGAAATTTAGTTGCAGGTGTAGCACATGAAATTAACAATCCAGTTGGTTTTATTACAGGTAGTATTGCCCAAGCAAAAGATACTGTTAATGATTTAATAGACTATTTACAACTATACCGAGAAAAGTTCCCGAATCCTGGTGCTGAGATTGAAGAAAAAGCCGAAGAAATAGATATAGATTTCCTGCTAAAAGATTTACCCAAAATGATTGATGGGATGACAGTAGGGACACAGCGCATTCGCAATATTAGTACTTCTCTCCGTACTTTTTCACGCGCCGATACTACATCTAAAATATTAGCTAATATTCATGAAGGTATCGATAGTACTTTGTTGATTTTACAGCATCGTCTGAAAGCTGATCAGAAACGTCCGGCAATTCAAGTCATTAGAGAGTATGGAAATATCCCATTGGTAAAATGTTATTTGGGACAATTAAATCAAGTTTTTATGAATATTATTGCAAATGCAATTGATGCTTTAGAAGAAGCAAATATTGGTCGTAGCTTTATAGAAATTCAAGATAATTATCCAAATATTATTACTATTTTAACTAATATAAATGAAGGCAATAATTTGACAATTAAAATTAAAGATAATGCTAAAGGTATGTCAGAAGATGTTAAAGCTTGTATCTTTGAAAACCTATTTACTACCAAAGGTGTAGGAAAAGGTACAGGATTAGGATTATCTATTAGTCGCCAAATTATAGTAGAAAATCATGGTGGAAGTTTGATTTGTGAATCAGTCTTGGGGCAAGGAACACAATTTATAATTTCTATTCCCATTTTGGGATAGTAATTTCTCAGAGTAAAGACACACTAGCAAAGCTATAGCCACAGATACCCGAAGGGTTTGATAATTCGGGTACTTTGTTTATCACTAAGGATTCAAGTATTTTATTTTTTAAACTGTTGAAAAATATCATTTTAATATCAGTAAAAATATTTAAGTCGTAACTTGATTACTTAATCAAATAAACACACATTTGAGCATATTTAGTATTTAAAACTTTATGTGTTACTTGCTATTATAATAATTAATTGTATGCATCAAGCCTTGTAGTAAATTTTTAAGTTATTAACTGAGATAAAAGTAAGTTGTAACTAAATATTTTGCAGATTTAGTTTGATTATATTACTTAAAATATCAGTTATTAGTTTAGTTTACAGCAAGTTAGAAGATGCGAAAATAGTAATAATTAAGGTGGTTATCCTGTGGAAAAAAGAAGAGAAGGTGGGCGGATAGTTCCAAGAGCTATCTCGTTTTTCTTAAATAAGATCGCATTGATTGTACTTGCAGTCACTCTTGTGCTGTTTATTGGAGGTAGGTTTGAGCTAGCAAGCGCAACACAACCTAACGCCGAATTAGAAATTCAAAAATTAACATCTTGTTATGCGTTGGGAACTGATGCCATTGGTAGAGGAAATCTTCTAGAGGGAAAAAATATTTATCGCAACTGTTTTACTCAAGATGCAGTCCTCACTGCCATTTTTCCTGATGGGACAACTCAAACAAATTATGGGACGGATTCTTGGGCGGATTTTGTCTATTCAGTATTTCAAGGAAATGGTTATACAGCTACCCAACACTTGATGGGTACGATAAACATCTCAATTGAGAATAATAAAGCAGTGATGACTTCTTATCTCCATGCGACTCACAAGCGTTCGGAAACTAGCATTGATGTCGCTAATGGTACTTACGAAGATCAAGTTGTCAATGTAAATGGAAACTGGAAAATTCGTAAACGTACTCTCAAACTCATCGATTTCTTGAATCTCAGTTCACCAACGGTTGAGTCAGCAAATACTAATGCCCGAAGCAGTAATTCTTCAGCTAACTTTGTAAGACCAAAAATGTCCGGTTTCAAGAATTAATCTTTCATATCGTATAAGTAAAAAGTAAAAAGTAAAAAATACTTTTTACTTTTTATTCTGTTTAATATATGAATAAAGAAGTTCCCGTAGGCGTAGCCCGTCGTAGATATCGCTCTGAGGATTTACAATTAAGCATGGACTGTTACCGCCACTTCCATTACTTACAATAACGACAGTAATACCAGATTTTGGACACACTCCTAAACAACTAGTGTTAACCACTCGAAATTCACCCCATAATCCCTCAAATTTTAAACGAGATTTTAACCAATTTTCTAGGTCTTCGGAAGGTGTTGAACTTTTGCTAGTTGGATGAAAACTATTTGATTGCTCGTTTGCACATTGTGAACACACAAGTACCAAACCAGACTCCCACTGGGGAGAAACGTTGGGAATAGATGTGTATAACGGGTGAGAATTTATTAATGGCGATGTCTGCTGAGAATCCGATGCAAAACTCTTGATGATACGTTGGAACAATCTTTTAATACGCTTGAGCAGTTTTTTCATAGACAACCACTTAGTTCTGTGAACAATGTGAATTGAATAAAAAGACCTCTCCCTAGTTTTACTACGTAAAACCGTCCCTCTCCGAGGCGGAGAGGGAGAGAGTTGAACTAAAGTTCAAGGAAGGGAGAGGTTTGTTCAAGAGAATAGTGGAAATTTTTCGTTTAGTCTGTTCTGGTACAACATCTCAATAATCAGCGCTTCTGAGCAATTTGCTGCAAGTATGCAATTAGCTGTTCTCCGGCGGTGTCAATGTGTCGTTTCAGTAACCTGACAGCAGCTTTTGTATCGTGCTTTTGACAAGCATCTAAGAGTTGATAGTGTTCCTTTTGCGATCGCTCTTGGTAATCCATCTGTGCTAATTGTACGCGAACATAGCGATCGCAATTAATGTGTAAAGTTTTAATCATCGCCAGCAACCGGGGACGTTCAGCAGTGGCGTACAGCGTCGCGTGAAATTCCCAGTTGAGTTTTGCCAACATACCTGCATCAGTTGCTTGATTTGTCGCTTCCAAAATCACAGCAGCTTTTTCTATATCTGTTTCCCTGAACTTAGGTATTGCTAATTGCATCGCTTTCACTTCCAAAGCGCTACGAATTTCACAAATTTCTTGCGCCTCTTGTGCTGTCAACACCGATACAATCGCACCACGATTTAAATGCAGTGTTACTAATCCTTCTGCTTCTAGCTGCTTAAGGGCTTCGCGCACGGGAATACGACTAACGCCAAATTGAGTGGCGATTTCATCCTGTCTCAGAGATTGTCCTTCCTGAAAAATACCGCGCAGAATCGCTTCCCGCAAAGCATCGGCAATTAAATCTGGCGTACTGCGTTGTTGTTGCAGCACATTGGCTGCTAAGTCATTTAAGTTCATATTATATATTGTATACAAAATACAAAAGATTGTATACAATATCCAAAGTAAGTTTTTTAAATATCCCTTCAATACCACGGGAGACATTTATGAGCATCGCATCTCAACCAGACAGAGTTATTATCTTCGACACCACGCTACGGGATGGCGAACAGTCACCAGGCGCAACCCTCAATGTAGAAGAGAAATTAGCGATCGCTCATCAACTAGCTCTGCTTGGTGTCGATGTAATTGAAGCCGGTTTTGCCGTCGCTAGTCCGGGAGATTTTCAAGCTGTTAAAAGCATTGCCGAACAAGTCGGAATACCTGGTGGGCCGATTATTTGCAGTTTAGCTAGAGCCATTCGCCAAGATATTCACGCCGCCGCCGAAGCTTTGAAAGGTGCGGCTCGTCCGAGAATCCATACGATGATTTCTACCTCAGATATTCACCTGAAATATCAATTGAAAAAGTCTCGTAGCGAAGTATTAGCGATCGCATCAGAAATGATTGCTTATGCCAAATCCTTTGTAGACGATGTAGAATTTTCTCCAATGGATGCTAGCCGCACTGAGCCAGAGTTTCTTTATGAAGTTTTGGAGATGGCGATCGCAGCAGGTGCAACTACAATCAATATTCCTGATACTGTTGGTTACTGCACACCCAAAGAAATCGGAACTCTGATTCAGGGAATTCGAGAAAACGTTCCTAATATCGATGGGGTGATTTTATCCATTCACACTCAAAATGATTTAGGTTTAGCGACAGCTAACGCTTTGGCAGCAATTGAATATGGCGTGCGTCAGGTGGAATGTACCATTAATGGCATTGGGGAACGAGCAGGTAATGCAGCTTTAGAAGAGATTGTAATGGCGTTGCAGGTTCGCAAACCATTCTTCAACCCTTACTTTGGTCGTCCCGTTGATGCCGATACACCCTTGACTAATATTAAGACTCAGGAGATTTATAAAACCTCATCCTTGGTTTCCCAATTAACCGGAATGCTGATTCAGCCCAATAAAGCGATCGTCGGAGCAAATGCTTTTGCCCATGAGTCTGGTATTCACCAAGATGGGATTATCAAGCACCGCGAGACTTATGAAATTATGGAAGCTGCTGCGATCGGTTTACCAGAAAATCGGATTGTTTTGGGCAAGCACTCAGGAAGAAATGCTTTCCGTAGCAGGCTCAAGGAATTGGGTTTTGAATTGAACGAGGCGGATTTGAATAAAGCTTTCAATCGGTTCAAAGAAGTCGCTGATAAGAAAAAAGAAATCTCAGATTGGGATTTAGAAGCGATCGTTCGAGATGAAACGCAGATTCAAGTAGAAAGTGGCTTCCAAATCGAACACGTTCAGGTAATTTGCGGTGACTGCACTTGCCCAACTGCAACCATTACAATTGTTACCCCCGATGGCAAAATTCTCACGGATGCGAGTGTAGGCACTGGCCCAGTGGATGCGGTGTATCAAGCAATCAATCGATTGGTGCAGATTCCCAATCAACTAATTGAGTTTTCCGTCCAATCTGTGACTGGCGGAATTGATGCACTGGGAACTGTGACAGTTCGCTTGAAGCATCAAGAACGGATATTCTCTGGACAAGCATCTGATACTGATATCGTAGTAGCCGCAGCTTACGCTCATATCAACGCTCTAAATCGCCTGTATCGTTATTTGCAAACACAGAGATCCCATTTTGATGAGATGAACCCTGCTGTTGTCTCTGGGTAGATTCTGATGCGTTGTTTGATACAGCCATGAATCGTTGATGTAGAGACGTAAAATTTTACGTCTCTACAAGAGTTTTGGTTGCACAGCTAAGTACAGTTTTGGATAAAATCTTAGCGTATTGGCGTTGCAGATGGACGCATTGGCATTGCAGAGGGACGCATTAGCATTGTAGAACGACGCATTGGCATTGCAGAGGGACGCATTAGCATTGTAGAGGAACGCATTAGCATTGCAGAGAGACGCATTGGCATTGCAGAGAGACGCATTGGCATTGCAGAGCGATGCATTGGCATTGCAGAGAGACGCATTGCCATTGCAGAGAGACGCATTGGCATTACCAAATTTGACTTGCTACAAATTTAATGAAATGCTGTACTAAGCTGATGCGCGTCTAGATTGTACATTGCAATTGTTAAGACTATCCTTTGTCGATGGTCATCTGTCCTTTTAAATACAAATGACAAATGACAAATGACAACATCTTTTTTACCCCTTTGAATACTGAATTAGTGTTCTAGCATTATGTAAATGTAAGACAAAAACAATGTCTGGATGATAATTATGAATCAACAATTAGAGTTGAATGAATACAAACAACAGATTGCCGATTTATACAGCCGCAGAGGCCAAACTTATGATGAGGGCGATTGGCATCCTCGAATTGCTCATCGTTTGGTTGAATATGCACACATTAGCCAAGGACAGCATGTTTTAGACATTGCAACTGGGACAGGCATGGTGGCGATTGAAGCAGCACAGCTTGTCGGTTTGGCAGGTCGAGTTGTTGGAGTAGACATTTCAACTGGGATGCTTGAGCAGGCAAAACGCAAGATTGAGGCGTTGGCGCTGAATAATATTGAGCTTGTACTCGCGGATGCCGAGAAACTGAACTTTCCAGCCAACAGTTTTGATGTTGTTCTATGTTCCTCAGCCCTGATTTGGATGGCTGACGTTCCAGCCGCATTACGCCTTTGGCATCAATTCCTCAAACCTGGTGGACTAATTGGTTTTCATGCATTCGCAGACACAGCTTTTGTGGAAGGGGTAACACTGCAAAAAGTTGCTGAGAAATATGGTGTTTCACTTGCATTCAGTAAACCAACAGGCACTATTGAAAAGTGCCATAACCTAATAAAAACAGCAGGCTTTGAGGCGATTGAAATTAAGTCTGAGCAAGATGGTATTTATATTAGCTTAGAACAGGCAAAGCAAATGTGGGCTGGAAGTTCTCGTCCAGCACCTGGGCAATTTCTAAATCCCCTTTCGCAACTCTCATCTGAGCAACTAGAAGAAGTGAAGGCGGAATTTGAAACAGAATTGGCAGCATTAGTGACGGAACAAGGAATTTGGAACGATCTCACAATTCTTTATACCTTTGGTCGCAAGCCACAATTAACCTCTCCCTGACTTGAACTAAAGTTCAAATCTTTCCCTCTCCGAGTCCGAGAGAGACGGTTTTGCATAGTAAAACCAGGGAGAGGTCTTTTTCATTAGGCGAAATACAGTTCAGATCAGAAATGCGCTGACCGGTCTTGACATCAGAGAGCCTTAATAGTATATTTGTACTATTAAGGCACTTAAGTGTTGCATAAAACTTTAACACTCCCGATTACGCCAACAGGAGAGCAAAATTAATGAAGCTATCTAAGGTAGACTTGAGCAGTTTAGTAGCGATCGCTCATTCTGATGGATATTTGCAGTTGTTGCTCGATCGAGGCGACGAACTAGAGTTTTTGGAAATTCCAGCGCCGATACAAGCTTATGAAGGATTGCAAGAACTGAACGAGGCGATTGCTGAAACGCCTGCACTACCCTTTGAAGAAGAACCAATCGCTATGTTACCAGTTAGCTCATCAATGGCGATCGCTGTCGGATATGATCGCAACGAACAAATTTTGCAAGTTGAGTTCCAAAGTGGATCTGTTTATCAATACTTAGGCGTAGACGAGGATACTTGGGAAGATTTGCATACTTCCGACTCAGTTGGCAGCTTTTTCAATCAAGAGATTAAAGGCAGATATGACTGCGATCGTCTAGATAATGCAGATTATAGTATTGACTAATTAATAAATCTAACAAATTCTGGGAGTTTAAGTCCCCCGCAACTAACAACGTTTTGTTTTGTGGCGGGGTTTAAATCCCATTTGCATTACTTAATTACGAATTACGAATTACGAATTACGAATTACGAATTACGAATTATTTTAACGTGCCCATTGTTGCAAGATATAACCATAAAAAGCGTCTTTATCAACCTGATCCATTGCATAAATTTTCCGACCACCAGGAACTACTTTAGTACGTCCCTGACTCACTCCAGTGGTGACAATTTCTGTTTCCCATTCGCGCAGTTGATAAAATTCTGGATGTCCTAGATAAGCTGTCGCCAACACATCCCAAAAATAATAATCTTGAGGGATAACTAGTGCATAACATTGTCCGGCTAAATCAGAAATAGGATAGTGGCGTTGTCGCCCCATTTTTTGCACTAACTCTGATGTGACTGGGACATTATTAGTTAAATCCAAAGGACACATAATAATTTCAATCTGCGTTTCCCACACCCGCGCCGCCGAAACTGCGTCCCAATAAACATTCCATTCGGCGGAACCATCTTGTCCAGCTTCTAAACTTTTTTCCACATTACCGGAGACATTCAAAGCACCTCCCATCCAAACAATTTTGTGAATCTTGGCTTCAATGTCGGGTGCTTCGTCTAAAGCTACTGCTACAGTGGTCAATGGCCCAGTTACCATCAACGTTACAGGGCTTGATGCGTTACGTAACACCTCGATCATGAAATCTTGGCCTGTTTGTTTAATCAAAGGCGTAGTGATGGTTTCGTGTTGATTGAGAATGGGAAGATGGTCAACGATAAACGAATCACGGCGATAGAGAGTAGGAAATGGATTGATGCCACGTACAGTACTTTCTGCAACTGAAATATGAGAAAATCCCATCAAATCGAGAATTTTACGTGTAGCGCTAACAGCCGGTTGGACATAACAATCAGCCGGTGTGACAACAACGCCGAGGAGTTCAATATGATCCATCGTCAACAGCAGCATGGTTGCTAGATAATCATCTACACCACCATCGTGATCCATTAATACAAGTTGTTTTGACATAAAAGGAGAATTAATATGGATAAGTTTATGGAAACTGCAATTCAAGAAGCAAAACAAGGCAGACAAGAAGGCGGAATTCCGATTGGTTCGGTTCTCGTCAAGGATGGTCAAGTTCTCGGCAAAGGGCACAATAAACGTGTGCAAGATGGCGATCCTGTCACTCACGCCGAAATCGATTGCCTTCGCAATGCTGGGAGAGTTGGCAGCTACAGAGGTACTATACTCTATTCAACCTTAATGCCGTGTTACTTATGCGCTGGGGCAGTGGTGCAATTTGGTATTAAAAAAGTCATCGTCGGAGAATCCAAAACTTTTCCTGGTGCTAAAGAATTTATGGTATCTCACGGTGTGGAAGTAATTGATCTTAATCTTGACGAATGCGAACAAATGATGAGTGAGTTTATTGAAACTAACCCAGAACTTTGGAATGAAGATATCGGTAATTAGTTAGAGGATGTCTGAAAACTTTTTGGTATTGTATTTGAGACTTGTAGATCCCCTTAAAAAGGCTACGGTGTACACACAAGTCTTTTAAAGCTGCTTTACACCTTGACTTGCAATGCCAATGCATCGACTTACAATGCCAATGTATCGACTTGCAATGCCAATGCATCGACCTGCAATGCCAATGTATTGACTTGCAATGCTAGTGTATTGACTTACAACGCCAATGCATCGACCTGCAATGCCAATGTATTGACTTGCAATGCTAATGCATCGACCTGCAATGCCAATGCATCAATTCGTAAAGATTAGCTTACCCTACGTTACGTACCAATTACCCCTCTTCTGTCACTTTCCGAGTATTCTTAATAAAAGGATTAAAAGAAAAAACTCTGGAAGGTAAGCAGGGCAATGGATGTAGAATTACAAATCCTGAAACATTTGGCTAGAGACGCGATGAATCGCCGTCTCTACAATAATCAGCGATCGCCTGTTGAAGAATCGTAATACCGTTTTTTTTTGTAAAGCTACGCCAAATTTCCTTTGCTTCTTATTTCTTTCTTTATGTCCTTCTCTGATGAGACGCTGCGCGAATGCGTCCTTTGCGGTTCGTTCCTCATATAGTTCGACGCACCTTCATACAGAACTGGTATTACAGGAAAAGTAATTACAGCTTCCGGAGTCAAGCCCACTGTTAAGGTGATATGGCCAAGAGATAACTTTTGGATTTATGGTGCAATTGAACCATTGACAGGAGATCATTTCCTTTATGAGTACCCGAAACTGGATGGCGAGTGTTTTCAACAGTTTTTGGACTGGCTATCTCAACAATTAGGCTCAGATTACGCTATTTTACAGGTTGACCAAGCACCTGCTCATACAAGTTCAGCAATTTGTTGGCCAGAAAATATTATTCCTTTGTTTCAACCACCTTCAGCCCCTGAACTCAATCCCATTGAAAGGCTTTGGCAACTCCTCAAAAAACCACTCAAAAATCAACTTTTTTCTTCTTTACAAGCTTTACGCGAGCGCATCCAAGAAATATTCGACCAACTTACTTTTGAGCAAGTAATTTCTGTCTCTTCTTATAACTTTATCCTAGAAGCTCTTTTCTATGCAGCTTCACATGAAATTGGTATTATACCTGGAATGGCTGTAGCTCAAACAGCTACTAGCAATAGTAATGAAATTGCTATTAACTCTAACAATTTACCTAGTAATTCTACTTCTGTTAATTACTTTCAGCCTTTCAATCTAGTTACTTTTGCGTATCAGGGAGGTTTGAAGCAGCACGGAATTCCTAGTGGTGAAACACTAGTATTTGAAACTCAAAACAAAAAGCTTATTGCAGAAGATTTGGTGAAGGCTGCTGTTAATGCACATAAATTACCATCGCAAGTTTTAAACGACCAAAATTATCTAAGTGCAGTTAATTTACAACTCAACGCATTGCCTGATTATGCTGCTGCTGATTGATTGGTTTTTCTTATATTTTTTATAAAGCTAAATCTTATGAGTATACTATAATCGTGTGCTTCTTACCAATATAAATAAAAGCTTTTATATATAGCGATCGCTGCTGTATAAAACAAAGTTAGATATTCACAGAATTTGTACCTATAAGTTCTGTTATTGTGTGCTGAAGGCACAGAAAATCGTATAATCAACAACTTATCAAGTAAAAATTTCGTTTTCTATAGAGAATGACAGAAGTAATTAGAACAGGGAGCCTAAATAACATCGAGTCCATTGAATTTGAAAAGCAGTGTTTGCACCAAGCCAGAGAAATAGGCGATCGCAACAGTGAAGTCATTTGTTTAGCAAGTTTGGGCAATGCTTATCAGTCCATTGGGGAGTACCACTTGGCAATTGAGTTTTATCAGCAGTGGTTGGATATAGCAAAAGAAATAGGCGATCGCTTCGCACAAGCCAAGTCTGTGTCTGGATTGGGCAACGCTTATCAATCACTGGGTAAATACCAGCGAGCGATTGAATTTTATCACCAGTGGTTGAGTATTACGCGAAAAATAGGCGATCGCACAGGGGAAGGCATTTGTCTAGGAAGTTTGGGCAATACTTATGAATACCTGGGCAAGTACGAGCAAGCGATTGAATTTTATCACCAGTGGTTGAGTATTACTAGAAACACAGGCGATCGCACTGGAGAATGTATTTGTCTAGGAAGTTTGGGCAATACTTATGACTCATTGGGACAGTATCAACGGGCAATTGAGTTTTACCATCAATGGTTAGAACTGACAAAATTGAACTGCAATGCCTACGGTGGGCAAAGCCAACGCAATGGAGAGGGCATGGCGCTCAGTGCTTTGGGCAGTGCTTATAAGGCATTAGGACAGTACCAAAGAGCAGTTGAATTTTATCAGTATTCATTAGAAATCAGAAAGAATCTTGACGATAAAAATGCCGAAGCAAATACTTGGTTTAATTTAGGTTTGGTGTTAGAAAAAATCAATCGAGAATCAGAAGCAATGGATGCCTTTTGCAATGCTCGTAGTATTTATCACACAATGGGAATTGATGCAAGTTTGCAAGATTGTAACCATGCGATTGAGCTTCTTTCTGAAAATGTTTCAACCACAGAATCTCGCATCGGACTTGGGAAATGGTTCAGTCATTTGTCACATTTGATCAAAACTGACTCTCACCAATAACATTTTCAATCACTGATTCAGGCAATATGAGGATATTTTAAAAGCTTTTGACTATTTTTAATTCTAAAGATAGATTAAAATCCACTTTTAAAATATCCTCTGAATTGGTGAGGTTATATCAAGAAGATGGGTATTTATTGAATACCGCAACTGAGTTTTTGCCATCAAAGGCAAACACGGTAAACGGGTCTTTTTGATTTCCTATCTCCATCCCAGGAGTGCCTACAGGCATTTGGGGGACAGATAAACCAACTACATTTGGCTTTTCTTGCAGCAAACGTTTGATATCATTTGCTGGGACGTGTCCTTCGATGACATATCCATTAACAATTGCCGTGTGGCAAGATGACAAATTATCCGGCACGTTGTACTTTTGTTTAACTGTTTCAATATCAGGCGTGGAAAAGTCTGTAATTTGAAAACCTTGTGTCTTTAAGTGGTCAATCCACCCGCCACAACAGTTACAAGCGGGGCTATGATATACAGTGGCATTTAACGTTGTTGATTTTGATAGTGTCTGTTTATCTTGGATACGTTTAGTAGTACTTATCAGTTGAGCATTAGCTGCAACAGAAGCAGGAAAAACAGCTTGAGCATTACTTATAGGAGCAGTGCTTCCCAAGATGCCCAACGTCCCTACAGTTAAACAAATTATTACCACTGCACGCAAAGCAGCACGCACCAAGGTGGAAGGTAAAGATTTTTGCCAGCAATAAATAAATTGTTTGTATGACATCTCAGACTTCCTAAGTACAATATTGCATAATTTTGTTGTAACAAATTCTCTTCAAAAAAAACTCTGTATACTTTGCGCTCCTGTGCGAAAACAGTACGCTTTGTCAAGCAACGCCAATGCATCGCCTTACAATCCTAATGCATCGCCTTACAATCCTAATGCATCGCCTTACAATCCTAATGCATCGCTTTACAATCCTAATGCATCGCCTTACAATCCTAATGCATCGCCTTGCAATGCCAATGCGTTGTCTTACAATGGCATTGCATCGCTTTACAACGCCAATGCATCGCCTTGCAATGCCAATGCGTTGTCTTACAATGGCATTGCATCGCCTTACAATGCCAATGCATTACTCTGCATTTAAAAAGACTGCGAATCTTATACGGTAGAAGTCATTGCAAGAGTGCTAGTATGTCAAATATTGGCATTTTGCCGATTCTAAATTGTTCTTTTAGAAGACAACTCTACGACATCAGCCCTTAGTTTTCATATTCTTGTTTCGGCGAAGGTACTGAACTATTAACCCATTTGCACCACTTGTAGGACAACAGCAAGCCATAGAATTACTCACTCAGGCTGTCAGACAAAAGCGAGTTGCTCCAGCGTATCTATTTGTGGGGCCAGATGGTGTAGGAAGAAGTTTAGCAGCCAAGTGCTTTGTGGAATTGCTATTTTCTAGCGAGATGGGAGTCACTGCGGCTTTACAAAACCGTTTGCGTCAGGGGAACCATCCAGCTTTGTTGTGGGTGCAACCAACGTACCAATACCAAGGACAACGATTAACACCAACAGAAGCGGCTGAAAAAGGACTTAAGCGTAAAGCACCACCTGTAATCCGGCTAGAGCAAATTCGGGAAATTACCGAATTTTTAAGTCGTCCACCCTTGGAAGCGCCGAGAAATGTGGTAGTGCTAGAAGAAGCTCAAACAATGGCAGAAGCCGCAGCCAATGCTTTACTTAAAACCTTAGAAGAACCGGGACAGGCGACTTTAATTTTAATTGCACCTACACCTGAGTCGGTTTTGCCAACCTTGGTGTCACGCTGTCAACGCATTCCTTTTTATCGTTTAAATGCAGAGTCTTTGGCTGTTGTTCTCACGCAAACAAATCATCAAGAAATTTTGCAAAATCAGGCAGTATTGAATATAGCAGCTGGCAGTGCGGGAAGTGCGATCGCATCTTACGAGCAATTACAAGCTATTCCCTCAGAGTTACTCGAAGATTTGAAAAAAGCCCCTGCTTCGTACCGCAAAGCTTTAGAGTTAGCCAAAAAAATTGATAAAGATTTAGATACAGAAGCTCAACTGTGGTTAGTTGATTATCTTCAGCAATTTTACTGGCATCTTTGGCATCAACCTAGTATTATTAACCAGCTAGAACAATCTCGCAAATACTTACTTGCTTACGCTCAACCCAGGCTAGTTTGGGAATGTCTGCTTTTATCTATATGTCAGAAATAAAATCCTATTTGCTAACTCTTACACAAAAGCCTCAAACCTTTTAGCAATATTAAATAATATTACTTAAGTACCTATGATTAATTAGTACTAGTGTATTATTAAGATCGAGCTACGTAAAATGTCTCGTAAAGAATGCGGCGAGTTGAAAAGACATTACCCAAAGACACTGAAATTTGCTCAACTTTCAAAACTTCATAGCAAACAAAAGCCTTGTGGGGGATGACCAATAAAGGCTATCCGATTATTATTTTTGAAGATTGTACCTCTGACTTATGATGAACTTCTTGCAGACAATTCCAGTTCTTTTTTTAGGGGCTATTTTGGCTGTGCTTTCCCCTAAAGTTTGTGCTGCTTTCAATGTTCAAGAAGTAGCTAGTCTTGCCCAAGCATCAAGCAATTTGCCAGTAGTCAAATCAGCAGGATTGTCCCCCGATATGGATGTACCTTGGTCAAAAGCCGTGAGAATCGTTGACCCTTTTGAAGGGGAGTTTCTTGGGGTTTTTGACCGCAACTCTTTAGGTGGTTATTTGTACCGTGAGGGTTCAACGCAAGTTCTTAGTTTGTGGACTCCTTCAAGTATTCGAGTCCTCGTAACACTAAATTCGGGTCAAGCAATGTCTTCTTTCTATACCGCAGGTCGAGTATATTCTAGACCTGACTTTATTAGGTTTGTCACTACCAAGAAAGTCGGTAAACTTTTGGTCAAGGTTAGGGAAAAAGTTTTTCAATTAGACGGTTCAACCGGCGCATTTCCTGTCAATAAAGAATTAGCCACTGCTTTAAAAAATGCTCCAGATGAGAATTTAAACATCAGACTAATCTTGGAAGGAGGCCAAACTGTTGATAGCGAAATTGGCAAAGGCACGGTGAAGGCTTGGCGCAGCATTTATTAAACTATATCTCCAGGAAGCTATGCCTACGCATTTTTAACCTAACAACTAATCAAAAGCTGGTAT
Organism: Nostoc sp. DedVER02; assembly: GCF_034530675.2. Classification (NCBI taxonomy): domain Bacteria; kingdom Bacillati; phylum Cyanobacteriota; class Cyanophyceae; order Nostocales; family Nostocaceae; genus Nostoc; species Nostoc sp. DedVER02. Next base: position 286,075 of record NZ_JAVRCP020000001.1, on the reverse strand, counting down.
GGGCAATATTTTTCAACAATCAACGGCTAATTAAAGAAAGACTTTGTGTTTCTCTAAGTGGTCACAACTTCTGCCCTGCGTAAATTGATCGCACTTCACCGTTACGACGGATGACTGCTTCACCATTACTAACCTCTACAAGTGTCCAACCGCTTTCACCAATGCTTTCACCCATATTGATGCGGCGAGTCACACCGTCAATTCTAAACAAAGCGGCAGATTTGTTACCTAACTCTAGCAATCCTTCTAAGGTATTGCTTGGAGCAACTGCGATCGCAGTTGCTGGATATACTTGTTCTTGGGTAATAGTTGGTTCTGACTCTGGCGCAAGTGCTGCCCGTAATGGAACCACTGGTAATGCAGGCAGAGGGTTAGGTGTTTGACGCACGGTAATAGGTGCAGTTCGTCCAGCTACAGGTTTTAGTTCTGCTTGGACAGCCGCAGCCAACATACTGACGTTTACAGGCTTGGCAGCTTGTTGCACTTTATTTAGAGCGCTTTTCACAATATTAGGTTGATATCCCTGCAACGCACTGGCAACTTGCGGCATTAGCATAGGACTACCAGGAATTGACGGCAGTGCATTGTGCATTGGCGACGGCGCTTGATAAACGGGAACATAGATCCGCTCAACAACGCTTCCAGAACGGTTAGGGGCTGGTGGTGTATTGTTAGCTAGAAGTGGAAGTGGTGGTAAATTACCAGTTGTTTGGCCGTTACCAAGAGCTATTTGATTAGTATTTCTTTGACTAGAGAATGCAAGTATGCCAGATTTTTGATTGCTTTTTAATTCTTGCTTGTCTATAACTGCTAGCGATCCCAGCATATAGTCAACCAAATCTGCCTGAATGTCTGTTTGTGACTGCCTTTGCGGTACTAGCACTTGCTGGGTGAAGTTGGGATTGAAAAGGTATACAACTCCAGACTGCACTAGACAGAGAATACCAGCGATCGCCACACCTAAAGTTGTTCCCACAATCAGCAATCTGCCCAAAGCCCGACTACTTTTATGGCGCTTTCTACTAACTGGTTTAATACTGCCATTATTAAAGACAAAGGTACTCAAGTGCTTGTGGTTATCTTGAGTAACTGACTGTCCGTTTGGTAATATAATCTGCGGTATCGTAACTGTATGCAACACATTTTCTGGAGCTTGGGAGGAAACTCCAGCAAAAGACTGGCTCGATTTGTTCTGACTACCGTGCCTAATGGTTTGAGAAGGAAGATTATCACTAACATCCAGAATGTAGTCGATATCGGCAAAGAGTTCATCCATTAGACCATCAGCATAGTTATCTATCGACCAAGGCTCGTTGGCGATTAAGTCTTCTGATGGTTCTGGTACTAGGAGACGGGTGCTGGCTTCTTGTAACATAGACGTTCTGGGTTATTGCTAGGACGAGGAAACGCCGCGCCTACTGCCTGGGAATTAGGATTACAGATGAGATATCCAATCCGCCGTCTTCTGGAGACGAGTTGGTTGAGCGTTGGTATTAAAATCAACTTTAATCTGGGGATTGTGGATGATAGCAGTACTAATATTTATGTCATCTATCATACCAATCTCCCCGCTTACTACTATACTCAGTCTTTATCAAGTTTGTGTTAAGCTAACGCTGGAAAATCTTGCTGGCTCTTGGTTTTACGCAATTCTAAATATAATAATAAAGCGTTGACATCGGCTGGGTTTACACCACCGATACGTGCAGCTTGACCAAGAGTGAGTGGTTTTACGTGGGTCAGCTTTTCCCGTGCCTCTTTGGATAGGGTATCAATTGTTGTATAGTCCAAATCCGCAGGTAACTGGCGGTGGGCTTGGCGGGCAATTTGGTCAATCTGATTTTGTTGCCTAGCGAGATAGCCAGAATACTTGATGTCAATTTCTGCACCTTCTTTCTCGGCGCGGTTGAGGTTGGGGTTTCCTAGTCCGAACCTGTCAAGGTCAACGTAATGAAATCCCGGACGGCGCAGTAAGTCGTTGAGTGTAATTGAACCTTTAATTAATTGTTGGGTATCAGATGCGATCGCTATTCCCATTTCATCATGTTCTTTAACTCGTGTAGCTTGCAATCGTTGTTTTTCTGTGGTAATATTACCCTGTTTTTTGGTAAACATATCCCAACGGCGATCGTCAATTAAACCAATTTCTCGTCCCAAGGGTGTCAAACGTTGGTCGGCATTGTCAGAACGCAGTAATAAGCGGTACTCAGAACGACTCGTGAGCATCCGGTAAGGTTCGCGTAAATCTTTTGTACATAGGTCATCAACTAGCGTTCCAATGTAGCTTTGCTCGCGGGTAAACACAATCATTTCTTGAGAACGAACAAATCGAGCCGCGTTAATTCCTGCTACTAGCCCTTGGGCTGCCGCTTCTTCATAACCTGTAGTACCGTTAATCTGCCCAGCACAAAACAGTCCAGCAACCTTTTTGGTCATCAGTGTGGGGTAGCACTGAGTTGCTGGTAAATAGTCATATTCCACAGCATAAGCTGGACGCAGCATCACACATTTTTCCAAACCAGGGAGAGTCCGCAACATAAGCAGTTGCAAATTTTCTGGCAACCCTGTAGAAAACCCTTGGATATAAAGTTCGGGTATATCTCTTCCTTCTGGTTCAATAAAAATTTGATGGCTTTCCTTATCAGCAAAGCGCACAATTTTATCTTCAATACTGGGACAATAACGCGGCCCTTTGGCTTCTACCCAACCGCCATAAACTGGCGACAGGTGCAAATTATCTTGAATTAGGCGATGGGTTTCGGCGGTGGTACGGGTGATGTAGCAAGGTATTTGTTCCCGTTCTACCCACGCATCCGGGTCAAAACTAAACCAGCGCACATCTTCATCTCCTGGCTGGATTAGCATTTTACTATAATCTACCGATCGCTTATCTACCCGTGCTGGGGTTCCAGTTTTGAGTCTTCCGGTTTCAAATCCGAGGCGATTTAGGGTTTGTGTCAATCCTTCAGCCGCAAATTCTCCAGCGCGTCCGGCTGGCATTGATTTATTACCAACCCAAATTTTGCCTCCTAAGAAGGTGCCAGTTGTCAAGATAACTGCTTTACATTGGAACCCTACACCAAAATAAGTTTCAACACCAATGACTTCATCGTTAGCGCCTAGCACCAAATCTGTCACCATACTTTCCCGGATTATCAAGTTTTCTTGATTCTCGACAATATTCTTCATCACTGCTGCATATTCGCGCTTGTCCGTCTGGGCACGTAATGCCCAAACAGCAGGCCCCCGTGAAGAGTTGAGGATACGTTTTTGCAGGTAGGTACGGTCTGCTACCTTACCGATTTCTCCGCCGAGTGCATCTACCTCATGAGTCAACTGAGATTTGGCCGGCCCACCCACTGCTGGATTACAGGGTTGCCAAGCGATTTTATCCAAGTTGAGCGTCAATAACAGGGTACGACAACCGAGGCGTGCAGAGGCAAGAGCCGCTTCGCAACCGGAGTGACCTGCACCGACGACTATGACATCAAAAGCGTCTTGGAATTCAACGGAATTGTGCATGGTCATACTTACAGGATCGGCAAGCTTAGAGTTCTTTTCAATTTTAACTGTTCCAGTGGTTTCAGGGATGTAACTTTCTAATAAAAAAGTTATCAAATTTACTAGTACTCAAATAGAAACAAGTTTTAATTCGGGTATTAAATAGAAAATATATTTTTTTAAAATTTATGACAAAATTCCGGGTAGTTATAAGTTATCAATACCAGATATTTTCATCAAGCCATTACCTTTATCCTTGAATCAACTAAACAATTATTTAAAAATGAAAATCACCATCAAAAAGCAAAGAGATATTACTAGATTTATTAGAAAGGCAAGTTTCATTATTATAGTGATCGGGATGATTTTTATCTTAGTAGCTAGTAATGAGATTACCCATCACAAATTTGCTATAACTGCACAACCATTAAATGTATGCTCTACTAATACTTCATTATCTTGTATTGATACCTCTAAAGAGATAACATCAAAACCATTTATTCCCAACCCGCAATTAAATGCAAAAGAGCGTTTTTTATCTGCGGTTAGCCATAAATTAGCCACAATTCCCCAGGCTGGTACTTATGAATATACTTTGCTGCGAACTTATGGTGCAGTTTTTGTAAATCAAGATGTTGGAATTAAACTACCGCAAAAAAATATCCTGATTAATGAACAAGAAACCCAAGAGTTTCAAGCTACTTTAACAATGGTTCATGTTGATGGCACTAATGATTGTTATTTACAGAAATCGGCAGCTGACGCTCTAAATAAAGCGCGAGTTCAACAACATATACCACTAAAATCTGGTTATGGTTCTGGTGATTGTACTCGCACTTTTAACACGAATTTAAGATTTTGGCAAAAATATGCCAACAATCAAACTTTGGCAAAAGTTCAACAGGGCAAGGAAACAAAAATTCTCGGTTTAGTTGCACCTCCAGGAACTTCACAACATCTCTGGGGATTAGCAATTGATTTACGTGTAGGTAGTAAAGAACAAAGAAAAGCTCTTAATGAAAATGGTTGGTTTCAGACTGTAGAAAATGATGTTCCCCATTGGACTTATGTGGGTTTAACTGAAGATAATTTACCTCTGTTTGGTTTTAATAAACAAGTAGTCAGAGGTATTATTTATTGGATTACACCACTTTAATTGTTAGATAGTATGAAAACTTGGGAATACTAATCTAAAAGATGTATTGTCAGGGATTTAGCTATGCCAAACGAAGCTGCTAACCAGGAGCAAAGTTTCCTGATCGATTTATTAAGAGCAACTTATCAAAATCAGGAAGTATATCCAATTCTGCAACATAACTTAAGCAAACTCAACGATAATTTAGCTTTGATGTTGCGAAAATGGGTCAGCGATCGCTTTGCTAAAGAACCTGCCAATGCTAGTAATATAGTTGGAGTTATTGTCAAGCTTAGTAGAATTATTCAAGGTTTTGAACAAGGGAACCCTGCGAGTAATTTAGAAATTGCGATCGCAGGTTATGAATCAGTTTTACAAGTGTGTACCCGTGAAGCATTTCCCAAAGAATGGGATATCGTTCAGCAAGCTTTGATAACAGCTTATCAGCAACGTCAGCAAATTTTTTCCAGAACCATTGGTGAACTTCGAGAGCATACTGTTCAAACCCAGAGCCAGATTTATACATTAACTGAGCAGTTACAGCATGAATCAGAACAAGCAAAACTACAAGTTAATGAATTAAAAACAATCATTACGCAGTTAAAACAGGAAGTAAGCAATTCTGAGCAAACGCAAGAAATAACGTCTTTAATAGTGGATTTAAAAGAATTAAAACAGCGTCATATTGGTGTAGAGCGGTTTACTACCACGGCTCATATTGAGCAGTTTAATACAGCTATTTTTTATGATATTGAAAATTTAACAATGGGTAGAAGTAACCCTAACTTAAATTTCTCTCTGAAACAAATCCAAACAAATCTGGAAAGCACTAGCTTAGTTAATAAAATTGCTATCCAATGTGCTTATGCTGACTGGAGTGATTCTCGATTAAAACTGTTAAAGAATGAGATTCAAGAACTTGGGATTGAAGCAATTCAAATTTTTGATTACAGTTATAAACGAAATGCAGCAGATATGCAACTAGCGATTGATGTCATGGAATTAGCCCAGACTCGTCCGACGTTGCAAGTTTTCGTTATTATATCAGGTGATGGTGCATTTGCCGCTTTAGCTAAAAAGCTCCATGAATATGGAAAAACTGTAATTGGATGTGCTTACGAAGGACAAATTAATCGCGTTCTCAAATCTGTTTGCGATCGCTTTATACCAATACCTGCTCCTCAAGCAAAAATAGAGGAGATTCCAATTAACGAAGTAAAGAATCAGAGTTCATTAAATGATGATATTTTAGTAGAAACTAAGAAAGTTTTGCAAGGATTAAAGCAAAATGTTGAGCAATTGAATCAGCTTAAGCAAGTTGGTATTCCCATATCTCAAATTCATAAGATATTAAGAGAAAAAATCTCAGCCTTTGACCACAAAAGAGAACAGCACGGTGAAAAATTGACAATCTTCTTGAATAAAGTCATTGAAGAAACAGATATTTATCTATCGATTGAGAACAATAAATTATTTTTAAGAGAAATATTAACCATAGGCTCTAATGGCTCATCAAATAAAGTTGTGAAAGCTTTAAGTGAATCTAGCAATAACTTCAAAGAGATTGTAATTGCTGGTAAATCTTAATACTAATTATTTATGATGTTTTATCAAATAAAGCTTGTTGAGACAAGGAGCTTAAGCCCCTTGTTCAAGAATTATAAGTCGTAGATGCCGAGGGGCTTGTTATTACACATCGCAACCTAAATATTATAACTTACGCAATAATAGCCTAAACACTAATTTTCAGGTAGGGATAATACCTGTGGGAAAGCGCTTTACGTCTACATGAATTACCCCTACCGCGTGTAGTTTTGCATCAGTCCTAGATGTAATCAAATAGCTTCTCTAGGTTTAGCAAAATATTAATTGAAAAGTGGATTTATTATTACTTCACTACTTCACTTCGCTGGGTTCAAACTTCGTTATCTTACCTTTTTTAATCGCTACAATCACATCATAGTGAGAACAGTAAGCGAATGTGACATCATTAGCTTTATTATAAAGGTTAACTACGTGACCTGCACCACCTACCTGAATACCGATTGGCTCTAAATCAGCAAAAAAGAAACGACGTAGTTGATCGCCACTACCAATCTGACCCTTACTTTTAGTCAGCAAATCTAGTTTCTTCGCTACAGATAATTCTTCGGCTGCCGATGCCTGTACTAATGATGGATTGATCGCTTTTAATGGTGCGTCCCAAACTGTAAAAAAACCAACCAAAGCAAAAGTTGTAAGTAAGGGTGCGAGTTTCATTTGTGACTCTCTTGTTTGTTTTATCCTGAACATCCAAAGCATCTCAGGTGAGAGTGAGAGGCGATTGAAATTAAGGCACTATTTTTATGAATTTATCCTTTGAGAAAACTTAGTTGATTCTCAGCCCTTTCTCAGACAATGATAATAGCTACAAGTCACACCAAAATTTAAGTATCTTCTCAACAAAACCTCATTTTAAACTGCGTGATGGCAACTTATAATGAGCAATGCTTTCATTGCAGTGGTGTTATTGTGAGTAGACCCAAAAGACCACATCACTTAATCCATAGAGTTTCAGGACAAACATATCTCTGGCTAGCAATGCTAATTTTTGCGGCATCTGGCGCAGTTACCAGGAAGCTAACAGAAATTGGTGCTGAACATTTTATCGGCGAACGTAATCCGATTTCTTTGTGTAATGTTTTATTTGTGGGAAACCTTTGCGCCTTGATACTTTTAATCCTCATCTATGGGCGACAGTGGAACAAAGCTACTTTAAAACAACTCTCAAGGAAGGATTGGGTTAGTCTAACAGCAGTAGCTATTTTATCGGGAGCATTAGCTCCTGGCTTGGTTTTCCAGGCGCTTGCACTTACACAGGTAAATAATGTTATTTTGGTAGGACGCTTGGAACCGCCTTTAACTCTGGCTTTATCAGTCTGGTTATTGAGAGAACGGGTAAATATTTGGGAATTTATCGGAGCGATCGCAGCATTTGTTGGTGTTATCCTAACTATCATCCTTCAGCCTCCAGCAGATGCCATGATGAATATGGGAGGTTTCAGATTAGGCATAGGGGAACTTTTAGCAGCACTAGGATCTATCGCTGGAACCGCTTCTACGATTATTGGTAAGAAATATCTTTCGCAGATTCCTTTGGGAATTTATAGCATCTTTCGCACTGCATTAGGAACCATAATCTTTTTCTTCATTGCTTTAATCCTCTATGGCAGCGATCATTTTGCTGATGTCCTTTCACCATTTTTATGGCAGTGGATGTTTCTCTATGGTGGGTTAATTGTGGTAGTAGGTCAATCTTTTTGGATTAAAGGCTTGAAAACTTCTACTGTCTCTACAGCTTCCTTAGTTAGCTCATTTAGCCCAATTGTAGGCATTTTAGCAGCTTATTTAATTTTGAGTGAAACTCCAACTTTACCTCAATATATTGGTGGTAGCTTAATTTTAGTAGGCATATTCCTGAGCCAATTTGGTACTTGGCGTAAAACTTCTAGCATTGCGTCTGCCAAAGCAAGTTCTACTCCGGCACAGCAACTGGTAGAAACTGATATGGGATTCAAGGGGATTTGAAGGGTTTAGGCGGAGTCTAACCCATTAGTAATTACAAATTACCGGGACGGGGTAATTGCTGATTTGTCTTTACAAGCTTAGTGAATTCCTGTAAGGTTTTACGATACTTGTCTTCAGCTACTAAAAATAAATTATTATGATTTGCCTCTTCAACCCAAAAATAAAGTTTTGGAGATATTGCAGCATTAAATAATTTTTGTCCATGAGCAAAAGGAATGATTTCATCTGCTTTTCCATGAATTATCAATATCGGGCATTTGATTTTTTTGATTTTATCAAGATTTGGGAATTTATCAAAAGGTAAAATTCGAAATGGTACTATTACTTGAAAAGCGGAAATAAACGAACTTTCAATAATTAAACCAGCTACTGGTTTCTGCATTGCTAAATTGACCGCAGATCCACCACCAACCGAACGACCTAAAACTATAATTCTATCAGGTGGAATTTTTAAATTTTGGGTCAAATAATTGTAAGCACTATCGATATCTTCGTATGCATGGGTTTCTGTAGGCTTCCCTTGACTAGTACCATAACCACGATAATCATAAGCAAAGACACTAAAGCCCCATGTGTGTAATTTTTCTAAAATCTGCTTTATATCTCCTAAATCTTCAGAATTGCCATGAGAATAAAGAATAGTATATTTAGCTTGATTATTTAGCAAATATGTAGCTGATATATTATTTTCCCCACTTTTTAATTTAAAAATTGTTGGATTATCCTGATAGCTAGAAGGTTGAGACAAAAAAATCATGCTATCTGCCCGAAAATATACAAACCCAGCAAAAAATATATAGATAAAGCTTAAAGATTTAACCAGTCGTTGCCAAGTAAAATCTCCAATTAGCAGTTTTGTAAGTTGCATTTTATCCATTAGTTTTTATCAAAACAGAATTCAGGAGTCAGGAGTCAGGAGCCAGAAAACAGATATGAATTTTGAACGAAAGACCAGATAGCGCAGCGTAAAGCCTACGGCATAGCTCCGCTTAGAACGAGTCCACGAGCGTCTGAATAAACGGCGTTTTTGCACCCCCACCAAATTAAAAAGTTGGTGGTCTTCAAGACGCTCACGGACTCATTCTGACTCCTGAATTCTGACTTCTGAATTCTTCTTCAATTTTATGTTTTCTAATACTCAATGTTATGTGAGGTTGTTCTTTATTCAGGTAAGAGCAATTTATGTAGATAATACAGAGGCTTCCCAGAGATCGTTGCTGTTAGATGGGATCGAAGCACTTAAGTCCTTACTACAAACTCCATTAATATGTAAAAATGAGAATACCCAAAACATCAAGGTGAGCGATCGCTCCAAAAGCTAGATTAAAGGATTGACCTGAGCAATGGCAGACCCAACCAATCACAATCAAGCGGGAGAAGTAGCTCCCAGCACTGTTGACCAACAAGCTCCTAGTGTGGCTGAAGAACACGCTCCTAGTACAGATTCCCCCGAAGCCACAGACCTCCCTACCGCTAACACGCCAGATCCGAAAGCCGCAAACCCCGAAGATAATCCCAATGCTGCTAAACCAGCTGCATCACCGAAGCGAGAAAAAGCCGCAGCAGCCGCAACAGAAGAAAAACCCACCGCCGCAGCTAAAGCCGCCAAAAAGGAAAAAGCCCCATCTGTAGAAGATAAGCCATTTGTAGAGTTTATCGAGCAAGACTACTTGCCAGCTTTACAAAAAGCGATCGCTCAACAAGGAGTACAAGATTTACAGGTGTCTTTTGCCAAGCAGAAATTGCCAATTACTGGTTTTGAATCTGCTGAAGAATGTTGGCAAATCATCGGTAGTTGGAAAGAAAAAGGTGTGCGTCAGTTCAACCTGTATTTTCCCGACGAAGATATTCAAGGTAAAAAGGGATTTTCCTGTAACGAAGGCAAAAAACCTAGCACTCTTGAGTCATTCTTAATCGATGAGCGCAAAATCACACTCGATTTATTAGTATTTGGCTTAGTTCAGCGCTTAGATGGTCAAAAGTGGCTAGGTATAAATTAGTCGTTAGGCATTAGTTTTTGACAAAGGACTAATGACCAAATACACTTTAGAGTGTGTGGAAATGATAAGTAATATCATGTCCGCTAGACATAGACATCTCCAAAGATGATTGTAGAGACGTTGCAGTGCTACGTCTTTACAAGGATTTTAGATAACACATATTTAAGTTCTGGAGATGTTTAATCTAAAAAACACTTGATTACTCACTAACACTAGAAAGCAAATCTAAATCCTCAAGTCCTGTCCTCTAGTGGGCAGGATCAATCCAAAATCTAAAATCCATTAACTGCTTTTAACTCAATCAATTATTTTAAAAATTAGCGGCAACTGCTTCTGATTCTATAGTATTACTTTGATTTTCTATATCATAAGTAACTACTGCTTTGAATCGATCGTGTCCCGTATAGCCGCTTTTGTTAGTCAATTCCACAAGAATCTCAGAATTTTCTAAAGGTTTTAACTCAATTTCTTTGTACTGAGACTGAAAATTTTGTAATTTGCCATCTAAGAAATTGCGGATTTCAACTTTAGAAATTTTTACAGTGACACTCTTAGTTTGAGGATTCTCCAAGAGGATAAAGACAGAAGCAAGACCAATATTGCGTTGTGGGTCGTGAGCAATACCCAAAGGCGGTAAATTTTCTTGTCTAGCAATCAGAGTTACTTTTTTAATCAAATTATTGTTATTTTTCATAGTTGTTCTATAAGATAAGGAATGAGTTTGACTTTGAGCATGGGTAGAAGCAATAACACAAATATTAGTTGACCCCGGTATAACCAGTAAAGCAATACAAGTCATTAAAGATGCTTTAATCATAAATTTTAAAAAATAGTGTATGTTAAAATTCGGTAAAGATGAAATAATTCATCTCTACCGAAAATTAGAAGAAATATCATTCCTTAATCAGAGTTAAGTATTCGACCAGACAAAATATGTCTTGAGATTGAGCAATTGCTCCCATGTTAAGTTCGCGTCTTGAGATCCCCAAGGATTTCTGACGCTAAATGTTCCATTTGCTGAATTGTAACTAGTAACAGTATAGGCGTGTTTATTAACTACGCCGTAATTTGCACCATTAACAAACCCAGCAGTTAATACTTTGTTGGAATTGACTAAATCAATTAACTGAGTTTTGCTCATGTTATTAACTTGTTGCGAAGTGGCATCCAAACCAGTTACTTGGCGGGTTACATAATCCATCCAGCCACCGTCAATAGAACTATAAGCATTTGTGGTATTGCCAGGACGACTCCAGCCTAACTCACCCAATTGAGCATAGGCTTTTTCTGCTAGTCCTACCCATAATTCATTGCTAGAATTATTGTAGGAACTACCTTTACTAGCGTAGATTAACTGTCCGTAAGCATCAGTGGGTAAATATTGATCAACTGTGACGTAGTTTGCCACAGCATTATTAAAGAAACGAACGGTGAAGGTATTATCACCATTGTCAATAAACATATTTTGGATGTAGTTGGGCTTTTCCTGAGCTATTGCAGATAGGGTAGCCAGATAATAACAATCTCCCAAATTACCTTGCTTAATATCATTTGCACTAATACCATTTTGGAATAAAGATCCAGTGATTGCTTGATAGTTGCCACTGTTGGATGTGGGGCGATCGCTTCCTAAGAACCACTTCCCAATCAATTTTTCCATTTGTGCAGTACTACTACCAGCATAAAGGTTTCCAAGTGTTGTTTTACTTGTGCTACCTCCCGTCCAATATTGGTTCGCTGTATTCCCATTCACTACATTACCTGAGAGAACACGAACATAATCTAGCATGGTAAAGCGGCTGGCATTACTAACAATAGTCCGAAGATCAACTAATTCAGTAGCATCAATTACGCTATTATCTTCAGTATCACGGAACAGAGAAATCATATCTTTTCTACTTAAATTTCCGTCTGCTGCCAGAGAGCGAGTTAAATTAATCAATCCTCCGTCTTTCAAATTTTGACTATACCAGTCATTATTAGTTCCTTGCACTGTAATAGCACTGGCAAAAACATTATTGATTTCATTGCTTTCAGCTACGTAAGCATAACCATCGGCTTGAGAAAGAAGATAATAATTACCAGCCGCAGTACCATTAGCAATGGTAAGTGTGATTGATTCTGAACTAACACCACCACCGCCAATATCGGCAACGTAATCATAGTTCAAAAATAGATCGTCATTACTAAGAATGGCATCTTTGGAGAGATAAAACTTGCTGTAGCTATAACCTGCACTAGCATTACCTTGGTTCTTGACTTGATAGTTAAGTTGAATGCTACTACCAACTGTTGTGTTACTTGGTGCAGAGACATTTTGAACTATTAAGTCTGGTGCGGGTGTTGTTAGAGAAATCGCACTGGCAAAAACATTATTGTTTTGAGAAGCAGTAACATAGCTATTCTGGTTTACATTTAACCCATAGCTATTATCAGTGCTATATAAATTGATATTTGGATTATTTCCGAGAATACTATTTGTATTGATGAGATTATTTTCACTAGAAAACATCGATTACTCCATTAAAAGTTAAGTATTTTGGCAAAACAAATCCAACAGCCTTTGCAATTTCAAAGGTTGAAAGTCGAATATTTGTTACTCACAAAAATCAAATTAAATACTGATACATTTACGATACGTTTAGTATTGAAAAAATACTGTATATTTTGTGTAAAAAATTACTTTTTATTATAAAGCTACGTAATAAATAAATTGTTAAAGTAATAGATGATGAGTGCTGTTGTGCCAGTTGTCTAAATCCTGGCTCCGATTCTTGGTTCCGTAAACATTGAATGATTGTTGCAACTCTTAATCTTTTGCTTACAAATTTCTAACCCGCACCTTGGTAGACTGAACTTTATACAATTGGATTATTGTGGGCTGTTACGCTTTAACAGAACATTACCCTTGGCTTTCTAGTGAGGCAGTCGCTCAGAGGAGTTTCCTCATGAGGAACTGCACAAAGCCGAAGGGTCTACTTAAGATAATAAAGACGAAAGAGCAATCAAGACATGGTAGATTCCCTCAAAAAACCAGGCTTTGAAGAAATCCGGCCAGGGATTAAAGTCCCGGCAAAAGAAACCTTGTTAACACCTCGGTTTTATACTACCGATTTTGATGAAATGGCGCGGATGGATATTTCCGTCAATGAAGACGAGTTACAAGCCATTCTCGAAGAATTCCGCATTGACTACAACCGTCATCACTTTGTTCGGGATGCGGAGTTTGACCAATCCTGGGATCATATTGACGGGGAAACTCGCAAGTTATTCGTTGAGTTTCTAGAACGCTCCTGTACAGCAGAGTTTTCTGGCTTTTTACTCTATAAAGAACTTGGCCGTCGCTTGAAAGACAAAAGCCCCGTCTTGGCAGAGTGTTTTAACCTGATGTCACGGGATGAAGCGCGTCACGCTGGCTTTTTGAACAAAGCTTTGTCAGACTTTAATCTGTCTCTAGATTTAGGGTTTTTGACTAAGAGCCGCAGTTATACCTTCTTTAAACCGAAATTCATCTTCTACGCTACTTATCTTTCTGAGAAAATCGGTTATTGGCGCTACATTACTATTTATCGCCATTTAGAAGCACATCCTGAAGATCGGGTTTATCCAATCTTCCGGTTCTTTGAGAACTGGTGTCAGGATGAAAACCGTCATGGTGATTTCTTTGATGCGGTTATGAAATCTCAGCCGCAAATGTTGAATGATTGGAAAGCACGGCTGTGGAGTCGGTTCTTCTTATTGTCGGTGTTTGCGACAATGTATCTCAATGACATCCAACGCAAGGACTTTTATGCAACCTTGGGATTGGATGCACGAGAATACGACATCCATGTAATTAAGAAGACTAACGAAAATGCCGGTCGGGTGTTCCCTCTAATGCTAGATGTAGAGAATCCAGAGTTTTATCAGCGCTTGGATATTTGTATTAGCAATAATGAGAAACTGGGTGCGATCGCTAATTCTAACACTCCCAAATTCATACAATTCTTCCAGAAACTGCCACTTTACATTTCCAACGGCTGGCAGTTATTGCGGCTGTACCTAATGAAACCCATTGATACTGTTTCTGCTCAAGGGGCAGTTCGCTAATTGATAACAGGTTTGCGAAAGCTTTAGTGGTTCTGCTGATTGCAGAGCCACTTTTTTTGTCCAGAACCTACTTTGCTGTAGGGGCAATTCATTAACTGTCCCTACATAACCCTTACTTAATCGTTCACGAACAACAAAATTCCCGACTCTCTAAGAAATCAGGAATCTGAGGCTTTAATTTTTACAAATCAAATAGGATTCATATAGCGATTTTGATAGTAAGCCAAAATTTGGTTAAATCGTTGCCGACTTTCTAAACCAGAATTTGCTGCCCAGGAGATGGACAAGCCATCAATTTGACTTTGATTGTAATCAAACTGTTGAGATGATTGGGGAATTAAATCCACTCCTACCCCTTCGATTTGACGTAAATGAGCTACTATCTCTCTATAGACAGCTAAAGGCAAACCAGCGAATTCAATTTTTTCCTTAGTCTCCATCTCTATGAAGCTCCAACATTAAAAGGATTTGAGGAGGGCGTTGTCACTGAAACAGGATTACCATTAGCAGATGTAGCTGATGGCGTTGAGTTGACAGGCCCTTCCCCTACCATTTTGGCAACTTCAATACCAAATTGTTCAAGAATTACAATTGGATTAGAGCCTCCATTCATTTCAATCCGTTTAATTAGTACGCCATTGGCTAATCGCTGTCCAGCTTGTACATAGCGACTTGTCGGCTCATCTGGTACTTTGATGATTGCCTGCGGTTCATTACTAATTAGAACTACACCACTCACAGTAACTGCCCTTGCTAATTCAGGTTGTGCTGGTGGTGGCAATACAGATACTAAGGTGGGGTTGGAGACAACTTGAGGTAAAAGTTTAGGTAAGACTGAAGTCAAAGTAGAATTAACTTTTTTTGGTACAGAAGCAATGTTATTTTTCTTCTGATTTGAAGCTATCTTGGGTGTTGGAAGTTTTCGTACTGCTAACGATGCAGTAGGTAGCTTAGGCAACACGGGAACTGGTCTTCCAGATGTTTTAGGTATTCCGACAACCATCGGCCCTAAAATTTGTGCAAACGGGTCAGTTCGATCTTTTGATATCTGAAGTAACCCTATCCGCTCTGTAGCATTAGTGGATTGAATCAAGCTAACAGATGCGGGAGTAAGTTGTGAAACCTGTTTGGCAGGTATCACTGGATTCTTAAAGGATTGAGCCGCCGATGGCGACTTTGCTGCTATTTTGGGAATCGGCGCAGGAGTGATGGCTTGTTGTGTATCTTCAGAAGCACATCCAGCGATCGCTAAGGTTAAAATAGCTGCAATTGTAATTTTTGAATTTCTGCCCATGAGCTGTTCTCAAAAGCCATTAGAAAATTTAAAAATGGAAATCTACATGCCTGAAATTTGTATCAAAGGCAAAGTATGTTCCCTTTATAACCTAATTTTTTACATTTCAAGGGTTATTTTTAGCACTAACAGCCCAGCAAAACTGCGGATTAAGTTTTTTGGAGTTAATCGTCTGCTACACCCATAAGCTCTTTCATCAAATCCAGACCTTTCTTGACTCTACGGGAAACCGTGACGACACTGATTCCCAGATGTTCTGCAACTTGTTTTTGTGTTAAATCTTGTAAAAACACACATTCCAACACATCGCGGGTGCGTTGTTCAAGTTGAACCAATGCTTGTTGCAAACGAAGTTGGTCTTCTTGTGCCAATTGAAAGCTGCGATAGTGAGGATCTGGAACCAATTCTCCCAAACAAGTAGAGCCTTCTTCTCCATCTTGGATTGGTACATCAAGACTTAAGGGAGAGCGATTTATCCACGCTAATTTAATTTCTTGCCATTCGTTTGGAGAAATTTCTAGTGCTGTTGCTAATTCGGTGTCTGTTGGTTGGCGATTATGCTTTTCACGCCAAGAACGTGACACTCCTATTGCTTGTTGTTGCAGTGCTAACCACTTCCGAGGAATTCGCACAGTGACACCTTTATCTCGGAGATAGTGTTGAATTTCACCCCGAATATAGGGAAGAGCGTAGGAACTAAAGGCGTGTCCTTTAGAAAGCTCAAATTTTTCAATCGCTCTGATTAAACCCAAAGACCCAACCTGGAGCAAATCATCGTAGGTTTCATGACATTGATTCGTCCAGTAATGAGCTTCTTTTCTCACAAGGCCAAAATTGAGTTTTACCAGTTGATTGCGAACATTTTCTGACCGAGATTGCTGATATTCTCGCAACAACTGCCAAATTTCATGTTTTAGTTCATTGGTGACTGTGGTAGTCATAGCACCGTGTTTATTGAGTAAATTAACAATCAATTACTCACTTTTAAATCTAGCTGCGACCGCACAATAGTAAAGATCATATTGTGCTGCTTGTAATAGCAAATACTATGGTAATAATCACTTTTTTGTAGACAAAATTCCATAGATTTGCTGGAGAATCGAGCAAAATTTAAATGGGCGAAATTGGGATTTAGTTTGTTATTTATCTTGAGGATGATCTGTAGCTGCTTTTAGAACTACATAGAAATAAAATATAAAATTAATCACTAAATATCAAACCGAGATTTTACTTAACTTTAATTAATTAATGATGAAGCTAATTTATAGAAATAAAACAACAGCAGTCGTAATTTTGTTGGATGGAAAAAGTTTGATTTACAGTAAAATTACGTGTCTATTCAAGCTATATTCAGCCAATAATAAAAATTTACTAATAATATTTGGAAAATAGTATGTATATTTACGCAAGCCAATATTACAAGGGCAATCTCGCCATTCGTTGTACTGTGGAGATATTGCGGGGCAGAATATCACTCAATACGCTTGGATTAAGAGCTATTGGTAAAAAATTTTGGTTTTTGAAACGCGATAAATCGCCGTCTCTACAAGTGTTTTGGTCTTATCTGAACTGTATTGCTTTATAAAAAACCTATCTACCACCCAAAAAAAGGCAGGGCTGTTTCATTCTTTCAAAGCCTCTTGAAAACTAGGGGACAAGGGAAGGAGGGATTTATCTCTTGTCTCTTTTCGTCTCTGCAAGGCTTTTATAGGAATGAAACAACCCTGAAAATGGGGGCAAAGAAGTTAACTTTTGTGATGAAACCTAGATGCTGACAGAATTGTAGTTCTGAATGCCAGGTTAGTTATCTAACTCCAGAGAATTTAGCCACGACCTGGTTCAACCCGTGCAAAAAATAGACCACGAATCTTGACTTCTTTGGGTTCGCCAGCACCTAAATCTGTATCAGATGGCTGTTCGCTCTCGAAAGTACCAGCAATTTCACCACTAGAGCTATCTACTTTAGCGATTTGCAGAGAAATCTTACCATTTAGATTTTCTGCACGCTTAACGTTAGTGCGGGTAAGTTGTTCATCATCTGCTTGAGCGGGGAGAGCCACAGCATTATCGTAGCCACTGACGACACCGCGACCTTTAGGATCTAGGAAGGCAGCACCGCGATAGGAAGGAACTTTGAAAGTACCTTCAAAGTCCGTGGAGGTGTTAATACTGCTCAAGCTGGGTTGAGTTTGAGCAACCAAGTTTTTGATGGTGAAGAGGAAAGGTACTCGCTCACCGCCAGGAAGCTGCACAGTAATAGCTTGAAAGTCAAGACCATCAGTTTCCACAAAGGTCAAGCTATTATCTGAGTTGATTTTTAGGTCGCCTTGCACCTGGTCAATGGTGGAAGTGTATCTGGTCAACAATTTGCCAGCAACAAATTCTGCTTCTTGGCGTTTATTAGCAGGTTCTTCTTTGATAAAGAAGCTAGTAGGCTCTAGGCAAAGTTCTTTAATGGTGTATGACTGGCTAGAATCAATGGGAATGGAGCCACGGCTTGTTTCTGCTAGTTGGGGGCATTTGTTTGCCAAGCCAGTGCCACGAATTTGGTCGTAAGTGAGTACATCTCTACTACTAGTAGCAGGAGCATCACTACAAGCAGTTATTAGTCCCAAGCACAAAGCGAAGAATGCAACAATTAAAGCGCGATACCTCATGGTCAACCTCAATCTCAAAAATTAATATCTAAGTTGTAAAACTGCATCGAAGCTTTGATCGCTGACGAAAAGCCATCCTCAATTCGGATACTGCGTTGCTCTGGTTGTCAGAGTTGAAGCAAATGTCCGGGCATATAAGTTGGAAGTCGCCACTCAAACTTTTCTCTGCTAAACGTAGTTAAACGTATCGTTCTCTTGAGTTTGGGATGTAAACCCCAGACTGAGTAGCACACTGCATCCATAGTGGATGTATGTAACTAGGGGAGCAAAAAACCAGCAGTTTTACTGTTGGTAGCATTTGTTAGAGTTGGACGGATGGATGAGTAAGCGCTACATAGAGCAGCATAAATGCTTGTCTCAAAGAGTGCGAACAGGAGTGTCTGCTTCGCACTTTGCTTTTGCCAATTGCAAAAGCAGCGTCGCCCAAGTCTTTTTGTATCATGTATGTGACGCTACTACATACAGCCCATTGTTGGATGGGTAAATTAGCCAGATCATACGATTTTTTTTAACTCAAAATCAAAGTACTCAAAATCCAAGAAATTCTCGTCTCGATCGCATCTAGCTGACGTGGAGGCTATGTTAAACTTTACCGCCCCGTCTTAGGAGCGATCGCAATTGCTTTTAATAAAGATACAAATCTAGTTATATTTAACCCTTACTTAGGTAAGTGAAGGTATGAGCGATCACGGTTAGTCTAGAAAAAACCATCTAGAAGCCTACAGAAGGTTGATTTTATTTACTCCTTGTCTAGAGTAACTAGGGAAAATTAAAAATCTCCGGTAAATTTGAGTTGACCTCATTTATACGGAAAGGCTGCGATGAACGATCACAAAAATGTGGAATCAGCAGAGTTGTCTTGTAAACTGCAAGCGATCGCAACTGTGGTGTATGATGCAGTTCAGGATTGTGAAGGCGATACTGTAGCTCTTTTGGCAATGCTTAGGCAATTAGAACAGTTACACCGAGAGATTCGAGATGGGGTTTTTCAAAAGAGTTTGCCTGTTAACCGTCGGCAACTTTACTCACTGCTGAAAGATATTGAGTCTGAGGGAGGCTGGCCTTATATTGAACGGATGAGACTACAAGCCTTTTTAGCGAATTTGCCACAAGAGGCTCCCCCAGAAAATAACCGTGAGGTTTTGGAGAGCGATCGCTCCTTTGCTGATTAGCTCGAAATTAACAACTCTGATCGCCTCATCAACCCAACCGCTAAACCAAGAGCGGTTGCTCATTGAGGCTTTAAGAGTCATTAGTCAATGATAATTTCTTACCTCTGCTTAAAATTTGCGGGTTATGCCATCACAAAGAAGGCGATCGCGCTCCTCAAGATTACGGTTGTGCTTGAGGTAATCACCCACCCAATCGCAACCACGAACCAGTAGATCGTCAAGATTTAAATTCCACAGAATTATCGTGTTGTCATTACTAGCTGATGCTAGTGTTTGACCATCTGGGCTAAAACTGACACTTAACACTGGGGCCCGATGCCCATTCAGACTTTTAATTAATTTACCTTCCCGGCTCCAGAGTTTCACTGTACTGTCCCAACTGGCGGCGGCAAGCAATTCACCATTGGGACTGAAAGTTACAGCATTGACGCTATCGCTGTACCCCTTTAACAAGGTTTTTAACAAGGTACCATCCCGTCGCCACAGTTTCACGGTGTTGTCCCAACTGGCAGAAGCCAGCAACTCATCAGTGGGACTAAAGCTGACACCTAATACCCAACTGTCATGGGGCGAAAAAGTTTTGAGCAACTTGCCTTCGCGGTTCCACAGTTTCACAGTTTGATCATCACTGGCAGAGGCTAAAATCTGACTATCAGGGCTGAAATTCACGCTATTTACCCAACCTTGATGCCCTACTAAGGTTTTGAGTAACTTGCCTTGACGGTTCCAGAGTTTTACAGTGTTATCTTTGCTAGCTGATGCCAAAAATTGACCGTCGGGGCTGAAATTCACGCTCATTACACTATCTTTATGTCCGTGGAGAGTCATGATTAAAGTACCGTTAAGCCGCCAAAGTTTCACAGTTTTGTCGAAACTTCCTGAAGCCAGCATTTCACCTTTGGGGTCAAAACTGACACTTGGAACTTTATTTTTGTGACCCACTAAAGTTTTGTAAAGTCGGGTTCTGAATTCGCCATTACTGGTGTATCTTTGCCAAAGTTTTACGGTGCGATCGCTACTACCAGAAGCCAGCATCTGACCGTTGGGACTCCAAGCAACGCTCAAAACTCGATCCTGATGCCCTTTCAGAATAGACGGTGTTGGGGCATTTAAACTCCATAGTTTCACACTTTTGTCGAAACTTCCTGAAACCAGGAATTTGTTATTTGGACTGAAAGCTAAACTAACAACAGCATCGCTGTGTCCTTTGAAGGTTTTGAGTAAAGTACCAGTGAGACTCCAGAGATTTATGGTATTGTCTTCGCCTGCGGAAGCTAACTTTTTACTATCAGAACTAAAGCTCAAACTCCATACTGTACTGCTATGCTGCCGTAAATTTTTGTAAAGACGAAAGTCAAAACTATCTTTAGTGTCGTTAATTTCTCTCTGCCAAAGTTTCACTGTCTTATCTCGACCTGCTGACGCTAAAAATTTCCCGTCGGGGCTAAAAACAGCTACAATCACACCCTGCCGATGTCCTTGCAAAGTTCTAAGTAGGCTACCATCCCGTCGCCAGATTTTCACTGTCTTGTCGTCGCTGGCCGAGGCGATGAATTGACCATCGGGGCTGAAGTTTACCCAGTTAACCCACCCTCGATGTCCTCTCAGGGTTTTTACTAATGTACCGTCTTTGCGCCAGAGTTTTATAGTTCTATCCTTACTGGCAGTAGCTAACAACTCGCCATCAGGACTGAAATTAACGCTATAAACCCAATCTTTATGTCCTTTCAGGATTTTATATGGCTTGGGGTCAAATTCACCTGTAACCGCGTTTTTGTGCCATATTCGCACTGTTTTGTCGAGACTGACGGAGGCGAGGGTTTGACCATCTGGGTTGAAACTTATACTGGTAACAGCATCAGTGTGACCTTTGAGCGTTTGCAGCAAAGTACCATCAGGATGCCAAATTTTCACCGTCTGATCTCGGCTACCTGATGCGAGGGTTTGACCATCTGGGCTGAAAGTTACTCCCCAGACAATATCAGTATGTCCTTCCAGGCGGTTGACTTCTGTTACCCCATAAACAGCTTGTTGTAGGGCCGTTACCACGCGCATTCGAGTATCTGGTTGCACTCCATCTGCTTGTTTGAGTCCTCTCCAAGCCCGCAAACTTTCTAATAAAGCATCAAACTCTTTATTAGAAGCAAATAGAGCTTCACTAGCAGCAGTAATTCCACTAATGCTCAAGTTAGTTTCACTGCGTTCCGCTCGTAGAGTTTGGCGAATTGCTGCTGTTTTTTGTAAGTCGGCTTGCCACCATAATGCTGCTATTGTTCCCCCCATGATTGCTAGCATCGCGCCGACAATCCGCGCTTCTCGCAGCCGCCGTTGCAACACCAAATTGAGTTGTTCTTGACTAAGCTGTTGGGCTACTTCTGCTTTAGTTTTTTCGAGTTTGATTTTTTCAAATTCTGCGAGCATACCATAGTTATTTTTTTGCCGAATTGGTTCAACTAAATAATCGTGAACTAGCTGGTAGCGATCGCCTAATTCTTCTCTGACTCGCAACACCAAACCTGAACCCACCAATATTTCTAAAATCAGTTCTCCAACTGTGTCAAAGCTTGATATTGGATCTAGATCCTGGTTATTAATTAATGCAGCCGCTAAATCAGCTTTAGCTTTTAATGGTCGCGTCCCTTTTTCATCAGTTAACTCAAATAATAATTTCCAACTTAACCCTTCATTTTCCTGACCGCAGTCTTTAATTACTTCCCCAAGCCAGCGTTCTACCAATTTTGCCGAGCCGCCACAAAGCTTGTATTGTCCAAGGGTGGTGATGTTTTCTATTTGTAATTGAGCGCCGACTATTTGTAATTCAATTGGATGTACTTCATCTAATTCTCCTGTCAAATCCTGGACTAATCGGTTAATTAATTCATCACTCAATTCATAATGCGATCGTTGAGTAAGACTATGAATTATGGCTTTAGCGTCCTGGCTAGAGAATTTTCCTAGATAGTAGCGAATATCTTTATCGAGAATATTTTTATTAATTACCCCTAAATCATATATTCCGATACTATTTTTTTGGCTTAAACGTTCAAATTCTAATAAATAATGTAAATAATCTTCTCTTAAGGAAAGAATAACTTTTACATAAGAAAGATTTAAACACTCACTAAAAAATTGATAAAATTCTATTCTTTGTGTAGGAGCATTACTAATAAAAAAAAATTCTTCAAATTGGTCTAATATAATAATTATTGTATAATTGCGCTCGGTTGCTAACCGAATTTTTTCTAGCAGTATAGTAGGCGTAGAGTCAGGATGAAGTGATATTCCTGTGTATGCTATCACTTGGTTCAAGCTGCTTATTAAAACTGTGAGCCAATCAGTATAAACAGACAAAACAATAGGTATAGGAATGCGTTCTCCGATAGCTTTCCCTATCAATGCAGGGACTAAACCAGCCTTGAGAATTGAGCTTTTACCTACGCCTGATGGCCCATAAATTACTGTGAGTTTATAGTCAGCACGACTAATTCTTTCAATCAAACGATTAACATCTTGCTGTCGTCCAGAAGCTGATATTTCTTGGGCAACTTCTTCAGGAACAAACGGTATTTTTTGAGATTCTAATGCTGGGTTAATTCTAGACCTTTGTGGCTGTAATTGACTTGCTCCAATAAAAGCACGAAAGCCATACTGATGTTCTATTTGAATTTTTTCTTGCTTAAGTTTAAATGCTTCTGTATAGTTATGGCGCTCAAAAAAATAAAGCGATCGCAGTTCCTCTAAAATCTCTAAATAAAGTGATGGTTGATGTTGTAGCTCACAAACTATCCTCGCCCATTCTAGGTTATTGATAGCTTCCTCTGACTCACCTAAATGCCTTTGTGTACGTGCAAGCAAGAGCAGATACCAACTTTCTTCTCGTCGTATTCGCAAAGCATCTCGCAGAGAAATTTCTGTTGCTCCTTCAGAAATTGAAAGTGCTGTATTCACTAATTCATGAGCTAGTATCCAATTCGATTCTGAAGCTGCCACATTTGCCAAAAAACCATAATTTTGAGCAACTTGTGCAGGAGTTCCATAGGTTTTATGTAAATGTAATGACTTTTGAGCTAATTTTTTTAAGTCTTCCCAGGCTTGTAACCGTTGCAGCATTTCACAAGCGGGCAAAATAAATTTAGCAACTAAGTCTTCTCTTTGTACCCCCTCTAATACGTCTAGGCATTGTTTAAACCATAAGAGAGCATGTTCGCAATATCTACTATTACTATTGTGGTGCAAATCTGCCATTCGGTGATAACACAGCCCAAGATGGAATAATACTATTGCTTGCTTGAGTAAAGACGAGGCAAGGGTAGGATGAGAAGATGAGAAGGACAAAGCAGAATTACTCTCCAACTCTGCTATTCTCTTCGTTTCCTGCTGCCATAATGCTAGGCTTCTTTGATAATTGGCTAAAGCACCATTAATTTGATCGTTGGCGTATTTATCTCGCCCTAAGACAAATTCTAAACTAGCTTCTAATCCTGGTGTTAATTTAACACCATATAGGCGCAACAAATCATTACGGGCTGATTCTATTTCGTGGCGGTGTTGAGACTTAGGATCTAAATCTAGGGAAGCATTAGATAAAAATGTTTCAGCACCTGCTTCTAAAACTTTGGCAAATAGAGATTCTGCTTCTTGATGAATCAAAGCAATTAAATCTACTTTTGCCATTTCAAATTTAATTGTGGTTGCAGCCCAACTTTTAAAATCAGGTGCTAATCTAGACAGCAATGATGCCACTTCATCTTGTAGCCACAAGACTACTGGAAATGGAAAAGTTGCAGCATAAATATCTCGTGCTTGATTAATACCTGTAAGTAAGTTTTCTAGATCGAACACAGACTCAATACCAAAAATCATCACAGCATCTGGCAAAGAGTCTGTGGCGACAGCAGGATTATCAAGAGATAGTTCTGAAACTATTGTGTTGTGTAAAGAAGTCGTTGATGAATTGAGAAAGATTTCTCTGATATTGATATCTTTAGTACTTGAGCGAATATTTTCTAACATTTGCTCACGTAATTGCCCATAGTTACACCGAACTAAAATTAGGGCAAATTGACCTTCCGAAAGTGCGATCGCTCTAATCAGTCTTTGCAAGGCATGCTGATTTTCTCTTGTGTAGATATGTAGTGGCTTATCAGTAGTCATTGGTTGTTGAGCATTGGGCATGGGGCATTGGGCATGGGGTATTGGGCATGGGGCATTGGGCATTAGTCCAATGGCAAAAGACAAAGGACTGATGACTAATGACTAATGACTATTAACTTACCCAGTACTATTACTTGTTTTGCTGCCAAGCTAAAACTTTTTCTGTTTCTGCTAGGGCTGGACTGATGCCAAACCAGCGCCCCACAGGATCGCGATATTCAAACAAATACATGCTTCGTAGTAAGCTTTGATAGTCAGACTCGCCTTTAACTCTCTGTTGCTGAACTACTTCAAACAATAATTCCCACTGGGATTCATCAATAGCTAATAGCAAATCGTCGCGGTAGTCCTTAATGACCGCTTCTAGGCAGTCTCTAGAAAAAGGTGGATCTTGTCGTTGCAGGCAGCTATAAAGTAAGCCCAGTAAGTTACGAATGTGGCCACCGCTAACGCGACATATCCGATCTAAGGTTTGGGAATGATCGAATAATTCTGTAATTAATAAAAGCCTTTCATTCAAAGGAACTTCTGGAAAAGCTCTTGCTAAGACTAACTGGCGTACTAGTGACATCCCTGGTTCGTAATCACTGCCATCTCTTTGCCGCACCAATACCATCGGCAGTACTTTTGGCGCAATCCCTCCCCCCAAGCGATTTTTTAGGGTTTCGTACTCATTGGAGAATATTAAGGTTAGGGGAATGGTGTAAACTAGGTGGCATTTGAGTCGGCGTAACTGTTCGCCTCGGTCGATAAAGAGATATTCTGGTTGCGATCGCCCTGATGCTAAGGGACGCATATCAACTCTATCCAAATTATCTACAATTACTACCAGTCCTTTTTGACCCCGCAGCTTTAGCTGTTCAACAGCCTTTTCTAAAATTTCTTCGTTAATCGCTTGCAAAATACTATTGGTACGTGGCTCCAAATATTGCCTCAGTTGATTCCGCATCTGGGTACTATCTTTGGTTTTGGCGGTAATTTTGGCAATACCCAAGGACAATTCTGCTTGTCCAGAAAGCTCTATGGGGCTTTGCAAAAAATCTCCTACTTCTTTAAATAGATTGGTAAAGTAACCACCTTTGAGTTTGATGTTAATGCCTTCTAAACTGGCGCTGACTTGACGGGCTACACTCAGCAAAATATCGCTGATATCAATATCAGCCATGTCTAAGTCTTGACTAGACTCAAAATAAACTACGTGAAATCCCGCTAATTCCAGTTCTGTTTTGAGGCGCTGCAATTCCGTTGATTTACCGCAACCAATGTGACCTGTAAATAACTGGCAGGTTGGCTCATCAGGAGAAATCCGAACTATAGTCCGTTGCAATTCTTCGACAATCTTGCAACCACGGACATCAGCGAAATCTATATAATACTGGCGATCTAGCACGTTACTTATATTGAGCGTGTAGCTTGGGTTACATGCTTTATAAAAACGTGACAAATTGAATGTCGTTTTCATGTATGTAGATGTGTGTAGATGCAGTTTAATTCGTATTTTTTCTACCAACAATCTCTAGCCCGGAGTAGGCATAGGATTAATTCGCAAGTTGGTAGTATCTTGCAGAAGTCAGCACTTATTACAGGATCGGTGTCAGTAGTATGGTAGAGATTTAATTAACCCTAATAACCTTAAGCATATTTGTCCTTTTTACACCTGCTACTGGAGTTTTGACAATCTCTAACTTTTGTTTGAGGCATAAACCTTTATGGCTGAATTAATCAGTAAAAAAGCTACTACATTCTATAGTTCCCTGTTTGTATAGCTGATGAGGTATGGCTGGTATGAATTATAGCAATTTATACAGTGATTCAGGAATACTTAGCTATCACTTCACATTCTATTTGTCAAGAAAACAAAATCAGAAATATTTAAATTAATTTAATTTCGATAATTTAGAGAAGAAATATCTGATAATCATTTGTCAAAAAGACAACAGTGAGTTAAGAATAGACACCGGAAACTTTAATAGGAAGGATGACTAGCACCACGTTGGTTCTGTAGTTACTGTAAAGTGTTACTAAAAATAAAAAAAGTCTTGAGGGGAGCGCCTAATAGATGCTAACAGTGTTTACTGAGATTAATAATGATACAAGCGCATGAAGAGTGTTGAGTTAAAAGATCGCAATGCCACTTGCTTGATGCTGGTAAACTTCAAGTTGAGCAATAAAATAGTGGGGCTTGTACTAAGTACATCAGTATAGAGTCTTTCCATGCACTCAATACTGAGCTTTGTCAATAAATTTGGAATGTAACGAGAAAGGGGTTTCAATGGCTGGCATAATATCAGTTTCTCGCACGGATCTAGCCCAACGTCGGAAAAAATTACGGCGGCGGCGGCAGATGAAAATTATTCAGGCTATCTGGCGAACCTTTGCCATTACTGGTTTGGCAGGTGGATTGCTGTGGGTAGCAGTTCAACCAGTATGGGTGTTAAAAACTCCCAAACAAGTGGTGATGAAATCAGGCAATCAATTACTCTCCGATGAGACAACTAAATCCCTGCTGGTGCTATCTTACCCCCAATCTTTGTGGCGAATTGAACCGGCTGCGATCGCAAACTCTTTGAAAAAACAACCAACTATTGCCCAAGCTATTGTTAAACGCCGCCTATTCCCTCCTGGATTAAACATCGAAATCCAAGAACGAGTCCCTGTAGCGGTGACTCAAACCCCAAGTGTGCAAAATCAAGGCACTGGCAATAAAAAAGTCACAATCGGCTTACTAGATGCAAGTGGAGCCTGGATACCTTTAGAAAAATACACATCACTAAATCCCACTCGGAAATTACCCAATCTCAGAGTAATTGGATCGCCAAAACAATACTGTCTCGACTGGACTCAAATTCATCAAGCTGTCAGTCAAAGTCCCGTTAAAGTGATGGAAATTGATTGTCAAAATCCAGCAAATTTAATTTTGAAAACAGAACTAGGAAATGTACATCTTGGTGTTCCAGGCCCTCAGTTGTCTGAACAAATTAAGGTACTCGCCCAAATGCTCCCTTTAACAGCAAAACTCAATTCCGGCCAAATAGAGTATATTGATCTGAAAAATCCCGAATTTCCCTTAGTACAAATGAACCAAAAAGACCAAAAATTAACTCCCAAAAACCCTAAAAATATCTAGTGTGTTTAATGTATTGATAGCTCCTAGTAAATTAAGAAGCTCTATGCTGATAAATATATTTATTATTTTCGGTTTTCCGGCAGTCCGCACGAAAATCGGCATTAACTTCTAATTAAAATGAGAAGATCAATCATAAAATCTCTTTCGTGAGGAAAATACTCTCAATTGTTACCCTAACATCTAAAGAGTAGGGTATGAGATGTCAGACAATCTAACTTTGATCTGTTGAGGATACTTCCAAAGACAGTTTACTGAAGTTTAAATTTGTAATTTAAAGTACTGTAAAGAGTTGCGTAAAAGCTGCTTTTGGGTAATCAGTTTGGACTATTCTGTACCGTAATTCCTAATTTGGTTACGAAACCTCTAGGAAAATCTTGATTTGTTGACCACACAAGTGAGGGTTCTCGTAAGATAGAGTATTGCTCCAATAAAGTGTCCATTAAGACCCCCCAAACAACAAATTAATCAGGTATAGTCTGACAAGTAAATTCTTGCTTACTTAAACCTTAAAAATTAAGTAAGTGTCAGGTAAATTTTGTGTCTAAAGTTGCAATTATCCCTAATGGTGAAACCTATTAACAATATTATTGAGGTAGATAAGATGCGCTGTAGTGTGTCTTTAGAACTTATGTTTTCCGAGCGGAAGAATGAAGAGATTAATACCTGCTTGAACTTATACAGGTCACTTTTAGATAAATATAGGTATACTTTTCTAGAATTGGCTGTGCGATCGGCTGTCTTAAAAGCTTATCCCGTAGCAAATTTTCACACTGCCAATTCTGTTAGGCTTGGCAGTAGTGAAAACAACAAAGAACAGTGCCATCGTTTTATGGCAGTGTCCAACTATAGTTGACCTTAAGTGAATAACACCTGAAAAAGTCGTTTATCTACCCTTTCGCAAATCCAATGACACTTGATAATAACCAAGGACTCACCTATAAAAATTCCCAATCTCCGGGACAGCCAGCGCTTTCTCTGGCAGTTAACTCCACCAATCCTTTTAATAACTCTGGTTTGAACTTCGGACAAAATCACGATAATAAGAAAATTTCTGCGGAGAATAGCCGAATTGGTGAGATTGTTCCTGGCCGGGTTGCCAACATCAAAGTGATTGGTGTTGGTGGCGGCG
Organism: Nostoc sp. DedVER02; assembly: GCF_034530675.2. NCBI lineage: Bacteria > Bacillati > Cyanobacteriota > Cyanophyceae > Nostocales > Nostocaceae > Nostoc > Nostoc sp. DedVER02. The sequence continues at coordinate 257,250 of NZ_JAVRCP020000001.1, read as the reverse complement.
GTGGCAATGCCGTTAACCGCATGATCGAATCTGATGTCTCTGGTGTGGAATTTTGGTCAATTAACACTGATGCCCAAGCTTTAACTTTGGCAGGCGCTCCCAGTCGATTACAAATTGGACAAAAGCTAACACGGGGTTTAGGAGCAGGTGGTAATCCTGCTATTGGTCAAAAGGCAGCTGAGGAATCACGAGATGAAATTGCTACAGCTTTAGAGGGTGCTGACCTAGTATTTATTACTGCTGGCATGGGTGGTGGTACTGGGACTGGTGCAGCCCCAATCGTGGCAGAAGTAGCAAAAGAAATGGGCGCTCTTACTGTTGGTGTAGTCACACGTCCATTCGTTTTTGAGGGCCGCCGCCGCACCAGCCAAGCCGAACAAGGGATTGAAGGATTAAAAAGTCGAGTAGATACACTGATTATTATTCCCAACAACAAATTGCTGGAAGTGATCCCCGAACAAACACCTGTGCAAGAAGCTTTTCGCTATGCAGATGACGTGTTGCGTCAAGGGGTGCAAGGTATTTCTGATATCATCACAATTCCCGGTTTGGTAAACGTTGACTTTGCTGATGTCCGAGCTATTATGGCAGATGCGGGATCGGCACTGATGGGAATTGGTGTGAGTTCTGGGAAATCTAGAGCCAGAGAAGCTGCGATCGCAGCTATTTCTTCACCATTACTAGAGTCTTCTATTGAAGGTGCTAGAGGTGTTGTCTTTAATATCACAGGTGGTACTGACCTCACTTTGCATGAAGTGAATGCAGCCGCAGAAGCAATTTATGAGGTAGTTGATCCCAACGCCAATATTATTTTTGGGGCTGTAATTGATGACAGACTCCAAGGCGAGGTAAGAATTACTGTAATAGCCACCGGATTTACAGGTGAAGTGCAAGCTGCGGTACAACAAAGCGTAGCTAACGTTAGAGTAGCTCCCAATACCTCGAAGCGACCAACAACCCAACAACCCGCAGTTAATCCCCAAACTTCAACCCCAAGCGCAAATCCAACTCCCACTCCAACTCCAGAACCAAAAGAAAAACCTGGATTGGATATACCTGACTTCTTGAGAAACCGATCAAAACCACGGAATTAAAAGATTTTGGATTTGAGATTTTAGATTAAATTAGCAGTCTTAGGTTAGGCTGAGTGCTGTATAAAATCTGTTAGTTTCAGGGTTTTACCAAAAGCAGGGATAAGCAATCCGTTGCCATCCCTAATTTTGCTCATTGGCAAATAAATTCATCAACACTATTTAATAGAATGAAATTACTGGACTTTAGACTAAGAAGCACAAAATGACTCAGGGAAACTGAGTTGAAAAAAAGCAAAGTAAAAAATTAGAAAAAAGACAAATCAAGCAGGTTTCGGCTCGGCTTTACGTGAAGAGGAAGTACGCTTTTTGACAATGGGATAGCGAATTCTACGTTGCCGGGGTTGTCCTGCTTTCCACCCAGGAGATTTACCGCGTGGTTTTGGCGGAATGGATGGAGTAGAAACCCTGACCAAAATCCCAGGTATGGCTTGTGCAACTCGTCCAGGGGTAAGTTTAGTGATCTGTTTCTGCCAAGGGAGGGGATTGTCATTGACGATATCACGAGCCAGCCATAACTCCCAAGTCATCAGTGGCATTAAGTCGCTCCATCGGTCACATTGTTGGGGAGTTGACAGTTTAGGGAGCGTCCAATGCAAGCGTTGTTTAATAAACCGATACCAATGGTCAACCGCAAAACGTCGCATGTAAAGTTTCCAAACCTCAGATAAAGGTGGCATTTCTTCACCTACAAATGCCAACCACATCGGTTTATTGACTCGTGGTGAGCCGTCTTCTTGTAGCCTTTCCACCAATATAATTGACATTGTATGGTGTGGAGAAAGACGAAAATGCTTTCTTGTCCACAGGCAAATCTTAACTCTACCGAGTTTGGCATCTTCAAGTTCAATGGTTTGATGCTCGTAGGTTCTCTCTTTAAGGGTTGGTGCATCTGGTCTTGACCATACTGTATGGTCTCCTGCCAGGATAATACGTCCTTGTTTGGGTATTTTTTGACTGTACAGCCCCATCAATTTATTACGCTGCGGTCTGGTATCCTGTGTTGTCTCATAAATACTTGACCACTGACGACGGAATACGGGACACATTGATAAATCTGCCAGACTGTAGGCGTTACGTGTCAGCAATATTGCATCCATCATTTCAAATGTTGCATCTTTTGCCCGGCATAAACTTTGGTATGCTGCTTGACGGAATTCCCTCAGCTGTGCAAAAACATCCATAGCGGTAGATGAAGATTGGTTGTGCTTTTTTCATCTTCCGTTATTGGGGTGCTTATTATTACAGGCATCCCTTTATTTTTCTGCATACCTGTTCTTTGCCGATCGCTTGCTTTAGTCTAAAGTCCAGAAATTAGCCAGGAGTCTGCTGGCTAAAATTTCTTGCTGTGCTTTTGAAACAAAAAACCGGGAAGCCTGACTACGAATGCTTAAACGTAGCCCATCATAGATATCTCTACATCTATAGCAAGGGACTGGGGACTGGGTGAAAAGTCTTTTCGTGTTTAAGTTTCATCATCTGTTGATGTCCTAACCACCAAGGCTTGTGCTATACCACTGCAAACCATTAAACTTATATTAGGTATAAACAAAGCTGCGTGGGTAAATTACCCACGCAAGCGTCTGAAGTAATTCTGTTTTTTGGAGAATAGACACCAAATAAACAATAATTTACATTTATTTTTTAGTTTTTAGTGAGTGTTCAATCGATTGAATAACCTGATGACCGAGATTAGTCCCATCTAGGCGATCAATCTCACGAATTCCTGTAGGACTAGTGACGTTAACTTCAGTTAAGTAGCCACCAATAACATCAATCCCCACAAAAATTAAACCGTCTTGGCGTAAGCGTTCGGCTACTTCGATACAAATTTCATTTTCTCTTGGGGTAATTTCGGTTTGAGCGACTGTACCACCAGTAGCCATGTTATTGCGAAAATCAGTTCCGCTAGATAGGCGATTGAGCGCACCAATCGGTTCGCCATTAAGCAGGATAATTCGCTTATCTCCTGCTTTTGCCTCCGGTAGATAGGTTTGTACCATTACAGGGATTCGACCTTGGAGAGTACTGAGTTCGACAATCGAGTTAAAATTGCGATCGCTTGATTGCAAAAATAAAATTCCTTCTCCAGCTTTGTTTCCCAGTGGTTTGAGAACTGCTGCCCCCTTTGCTTTGACAAATTCTCGGATAAACTCTTTATCAGCACTGACAATCGTTTCTGGAATTGCTTTGGTAAATTGGAGGGCATACATTTTTTCATTTGCCCCTCGGATGCCGCTAGGACTGTTAATCAGCAGGGTTTTATTTTGGTCAATGTAATCCAGAATGTAAGTGGCATAGAGGTAGGAATCATTGACAGGTGGATCTGTCCGCATAAATACGGCATCCATTGTCTCTAAAGAAGTTAAGGAAGAATCGCTCAACTTATACCAAGGACTCGCCGCTACCCAACGTCCCTCGACTAACTGCACTGGTACAAGTTCGACTCGCTGTAGGACAGCCCAAGCTTTGCCCTCCACTACACTCAGCAGATTTGCTTGAGTTACCCAAACTTCGTGTCCCAGAATTTGCGCTGCTTCGATCAGGGCAATGCTGGTATCATGACACGGGTCAAGTAGATGGATGGGATCAATGATAAAAGCCAGTTTCACCCTTTATACCTCAATCACCAAAAAATTAAATGGTTATTCAATTATTATCTCTTGACGATCTTACTAATTGACGTACATCTGTACTGCTGAGTAGAAACTGGAGGGTAAAGTCTTGTGGACAGATGCTTTTGCAAGAAAAAAGTTCGTAAACAGAGTTGTAGTCGATTGTTGCTAGCGATCGCAATATCTTCTAAAGTTACACAGTAGTTAGTAGCTCATCCAGCTTACCTTGACTGTCTAAAGCGTGGATGTCATCACAACCACCAATATGGTCATCATTGATGAAAATTTGCGGTAAAGAACGCCGTCCATTTGCTCTTTGAGCCATTTTATTTCTGGCTGACTCATCTCCGTCAATGCTATATTCGGTAAATTCAACACCCTTACTCTTCAGCAAACTTTTGGCACGGATACAAAACGGGCAAGTCTTCCAGGTGTAAATTTCTACTTTGGCAGCCATAATGTCCTCAACTTGATTTAATACTTCTTAATTTTAGAACGTCCCCACTGGCTGGGGCTGTTTTATTCCTTCATAATTCAATCTACAGAAAAAGTATTTAATGTGGATTGCAAAGTTAATGCTAGCCAAATCTGTAGACTATTGTTATTTTGCATCCTACTTAACAAACTAACAATATTTCAGTTTCAATCCTGGGAATGCCAGTAATTATATTGAGATTGTTTCTATCATTTAACTTTTTTCAAGTACTAAGCGCTAGTTAGAAAGTAGGAATTTTCTGGGCGAGTTTTAGTTTAGCATTTCTTACCTTTAACAAATATGGGTTCAGAAGTGCCTATGCTCCTCCAAACCCATGTATTTAAGCTCCTCCCTACTAAAATTTAGCTGTGCGGTTTAAATTTGGGAAATATTTTTTTTCTTTTTCTTCTGAAGTCCGAAAACACCCAAGCCTAATAATCCTAATGCTGCGGTTGTACTAGGTTCAGGTACTTTTTTCGGTTGAGGTGCAGGAGGTTGATAGTAAGGTGGTACGGGTGTTGGTGCTGGTGCTGGCGCAGGTGTTGGCGCGGGTGTTGGTGCAGGTGTTGGTGCGGGTGTTGGTGCGGGTGTTGGTGCGGGTGTTGGTGCAGGTGTTGGTGCAGGTGTTGGTGCTGGTGTTGGCGCGGGTGTTGGCGCGGGTGTTGGCGCGGGTGTTGGTGCTGGTGTTGGTGCGGGTGTTGGTGCTGGTGTTGGTGCGGGTGTTGGTGCGGGTGTTGGTGCTGGTGTTGGTGCGGGTGTTGGTGCGGGTGTTGGTGCTGGTGTTGGTGCTGGTGTTGGTGCGGGTGTTGGTGCTGGTGTTGGTGCTGGTGTTGGTGCTGGTGTTGGTGCTGGTGTTGGTGCTGGTGTTGGTGCTGGTGTTGGTGTGGTAGCAGGTTTTATACTAGTTTCGCTTAGTGATGTACCGTACTGAAAGCGGATGTTGCCAATCTTAGTGATGTCAAAGTTAGAGGTTAGCCCTGATAGTAGGAAAGTAGCTGAACTTTGAACAAAAGTCCCCGAACTCACGGCTGGATTTGCATCATTAGCGTAACCACTGATGATGCCGTAATTGAATTGCTGTCCACCACCACCTTGGAAAATACCTAAGCCAGCTGTACCCAGACCATAGTGTTGGTCAATGCCAGGAAGTCCTCCAGTATTACTAGTGTTGGGTAATTTCCATTCATTTAGAGCTAGAAGATCAACATTCTTTGTAGTGGTGGAGCCTACGTTTGAGGTTACTGTCGGAGCTAGAGCCGAAACCAGCGATAAGTTGCTTAGGGGAGAACCAGCATAGTCCCAGAAAACTGATGTCAGCACATCAGAAGGGTTTGAGATTCCTACAGAAGAATTGTTAGTCAGGGTCAGCGACAATAAACCATTGTCTAGGTAACTAAAGAGAACTGACGCTGCCAGAGGGTCATTGGATTTGTCGTAGGTATTGGTTCCTGTAGCTGAAAAACTTATAGATCCTAAACTCTTAGGTGCGGGTGCGGGTGCAGGTGCGGGCGCTGGTGCGGGTGCGGGCGCTGGTGCGGGTGCGGGTGCGGGTGCAGGTGCGGGCGCTGGTGCGGGTGCAGGTGCGGGCGCTGGTGCAGGTGCAGGTGCAGGTGCGGGTGCAGGCGCTGGTGAATTTTTTTTGTCGCTACCGCTATTACCGTTACCGTTACCGTTTGATGCCTGTACTTGAGGCATTTGTGACCCTAAAGCCAAGGTGAATGATAATAGACCACAGGTTATATAACCAACTACTTTTTTTGAATATCCTTGAGACATGTAAATCAAACCTCTTTGTCTTAAACAAGATATGGAAAAGCTTCTTAATAATGATGTTGATACAAGCGACATTGACATCATTCACTGATCTAAATTGGCACAAAATAATGAGATATAGTACTGTTTTTGTTAAGCTTTATCTAAAATTTAATAGATGCTAAATAAATGATGTTCTTGCAATCGTCTTACGATAATCCAGCGTTTATACTATGAAAAGCATTTTTGTTAAATTACGTAATCACCCTAGCTTTAATTGGTGTTTTAACTCTTTATTTAAAGTTTATAAATAAATTGCTTAAGTAATCTTGATAGACTATTTATAATGTAATGATAGATATTATTCAAAAAGCCTATTGGCTATGAGTTTGCAATAAATTAGGGAAAGCGATCGCCTTCCCTAAAGTTAAATACTCACGGTAGTCGCAGACAGTGATTATACTGAATTCGCTTATCGACGCACCCAGCCATTGATAGTAAATCGACTATCTCCAAAAGCTTGAGAGGGACAATTCACAGGCAATACTTCGTGCATATAGCGGCTGAGGAAGAATATAATGCTGTTGTTACGAGGTTCAACTGTTTTGAATGTCTCAGCATTTATATATACATTATTTTCAATTGTGCTGTCGTATATCAGCAATTCGCCACCAGAAAATGATTTTGGTTCTCGATAAAAGTAATAAACGTATGTTAGTTCTCTGGTAGCAGTATCTGGACTGCCATTATCATTATGAAGTTTGTAATAGTTACCATCATTATGTGCAGTTAGTTGCCCTTCAATTGTTGATATAGAAAACGATGGTAAGTTTAATTTGCTTATAATATCAGGAATCACTGCTTGAATTCTCTCTAATATCAGTTCTGAAAATTCAGGGAATGAGTAGAGAACCATTGATTGACGATAGTTAATATCGTTTGTAGAAGTATTGCTTGGCAAGAAAGCCGATTCTTTTTCTAGAACGTATTTGAGTAAGTGTTTATGTTCTTCTGGTTTAAGAAAATTATCTATTTGTATATAATCAGAAGCCAGAATATAATCATTTTGCAGTTCTATTTTCTCTGATTGCTGTATAAAGATCGGGGGTTCTGTAACCACGCCTATAAGATGTTCGCTAGGGAAACACAAAACCGAGCGCCCTTCATTGATGGGAATTTGGAATAAATTCTGTAAATTAGATTCTTGCTTGTAGGCGCGAGCCACAATAGTTGCTAAAAGACTGTTCAGTTCAGGCGAATCTGATTTTAAATAAACGGTATATTGATGTCCTCCAGTTAAAAGAAGCTGTACTTTGACATCTTTTGACTCAAATTGCTGTGAAGCCAATTGCATATACCTTCCTTTATATTATTTCTAAAATTAATTAATAACCAGTTCAGAGCTTAAAGTCTCATATACCATTAGACTTTATTCATAAAATAAACAGGAGTCAGGAGTCAGAATACAGGAGTCAGAATACTCCACCCATGAAGGGATGGAGTTTTAAGGCGAGAATATTTTAATTCTTTTCGCGCCACTTGCGGGTGAGGTTTTAAACCAATATTCAGACGCGACGCTCGCAGACTCGCTACCGCTACGCTATCGTGAACTCGCACTTCGCAAGCTATCAACCACTCGTACAGAATTTATGCTGAATTCTGACTCCTGATTTCTGAATTCTTCTTATAAATGTAATTACTGTATCAGCTAAAAACAGAAAAATACCATTAACCAATTGTTCTAACATGTATTTTCCAATATTGTCATTCAGCAAATTCCACATAACTCGACAATGGTTCAACTAAAAATATCTGTTATTTTCCATAGAAAATGCCATAGTTAATAATAACTACGGCATCTTCAACTAGAAATTAAAAATTGCTTTCGGTATTTACCGAGAGTCAACGGCATATTCAATCAGTTGGGCAAGGCGATGGCGTAGGGTTTCTAATCCCAAACGCTGACTCGCTGAAATAAATACCGCTAGGGGGAATTCTTCTCTAGCTAAAGCTAGTGTTTCACTATTTGCTTGATCGATCTTGTTAAAAATAACTAACGCGGGGCCAGGAGTTATTGGCATTTGTGCCAAGATTTCTCTGACTGAACGAATATGACGCAACCAAGCCGGGTGAGACAAATCCACTAAATGTAGTAGGGCATCGGCTTCTGTGACTTCCTCCAAGGTGGCGCGGAAGGCATCCATTAATGATGCAGGTAGTTCGTGTATGAACCCTACCGTATCTGTAATCAGAATTTCCTGATGTTCATTTGTTTCGCCGTAAGGAATTACCAGGCGGCGGGTAGTAGGATCGAGAGTGGCAAATAATTGGTCGGCTGTATAAACTTCTGCGTTAGTGAGAGCGTTCAACAGGGTAGATTTACCAGCGTTGGTATATCCAACTAAAGCCACTGAGGGAATTTCTCGATGCTGCCTTCGTTGCCGTAACCGCGAACGATGAGCCTGCAACTGGTTCACTTCTTTTTGCAGTCGGGAAATACGCTGGCCAATGGCACGGCGTTCTGTTTCTAGTTTGGTTTCACCAGGGCCACGAGTTCCTATACCACCACCCAATCGGGACATGGTACGACCTCTACCTGCTAGTCGCGGTTGCATGTATTCTAGCTGTGCTAGTTCTACTTGCAATTTACCGGCACGGGATTGAGCGCGTTGGGCAAAGATATCTAAAATTACTTCGGTGCGGTCAACTACCCGGATACCAATTTGCATTTCTAAGTTGCGGACTTGGGAGGGTGAAAGGTCGCGGTCGAAGACGACAAGATTAACTCCTAGCGTTTGGGCAGTTAGGGCAATTTCTTGCACTTTACCTTCACCAACTACTGTTTGGGGATGAACGCGCGATCGCTTTTGTTGTATTGTCTGTAATACATCTCCCCCAGCAGTATCAACTAACCGTGCCAATTCTAATAGGGTGTCTTGGAATTGTAGGGGAGTCATCTCACTGGTCATCAGCCCCACAATTAGCACGCGATCATGGTCGGCATCTACTTCCTGAGCGATAAATTCGCGCTGGAATTCTGCTTCCAGATTTTCCACCAGGTCTACTAAATCCTGGTCTGCTAAATCATCCAAATCCATAGGTGGCGATATATTCCAACTTGGAGTTTGAATTTTGCTCTCTTCTACTTTGAAAGCAGCAGGACTAGTAATCAGGGTGCGAGACTCTTGGGGTATTAGATGAGCTAAATAAGCTTCTTTGACATACCCAGTCGCACCACCTCCGCGCCGTGTAAATCCGGCTCCGGTAATATTTAGAACAACTAGAGCATCTAAACGTTGCAACGCCATAGCCGTGAGTGCCGCTTCATTGGGCGGTTCTGGCTTGAGATGGGTGGCAATACAACGAATACCACTGAGTCGTTCTGCACCGTAACGGGGCAATTCCATCGGTGGTATTTGGGTTTGACGTGGTGTACCTACCCCAACGCGAATCACTTGTCCGCGACGGTTAATGTAGGCGCACACAGGCTGATTGACTTCTGTGCTAATTGCTGCCAGACGCTGGGAAAACTCAGGCGTGGTGATGCGATCGCCTGGTATACGCTGGTGATACAGCCGCTGTAGTTGTTTCAGCTGGCTGGACTTTAAACCTTGAAGATTTCCGTAGATAGTTTCTATAGGCGTTTATGACCAGTAAATGGCCCCCCAAATCCTTCTTATGTCTATTTTACAACAGGGTTTAGGCTGCTATCTACATCTTCTGAGGGATGCATTGGGAATTAGTTCGCGGTGCGTATTAATTTGACGCTATTTTGGTGATAGTAACCCACAACTTGAGCAATGTTAACAACACGCGCCGCCTCAGAACAAAGGGCTGTATTGAGAAATATCAGCTGGCAGACTTTTGAAACCATGCTAGCTGAGATTGGAGAGGATAGAGCCTCTCGAATCGCCTATGACCAAGGAACGCTGGAAATTATGACCCCACTGATGCCGCATGAGCATTGGAATTGTTTATTGAAACTACTCATTTTCGTTTTGGGTGAAGAGTTGAATTTAGAAATTTTTCCTACAGGTTCAACGACTTTGAAACGGGAAGATTTGCGGCGTGGTGCGGAACCAGATAGCAGTTACTATATTTGCAATGAAGCGTTGGTGAGGAACAAATCAGAAATTGATTTGAACCGTGACCCAGCACCAGATTTAGTAGTAGAAATAGATTTAACGAGTTCTTCGCTGAATAAATTCGATATTTATGCGTCTTTAGGTATTATGGAAATTTGGCGTTATGACGAGGGTGTGCTGTATATTTACCAACTGCAAGAAGGGCAATATATAGAGCGTAATAATTCGCCAAGTTTTGCACAATTGCCTTTAATTGAAATTGCTCGATTTTTAGAAGAAAGTCAAAGAATTGGCGTGATGAAAATGACGCGGAATTTTCGAGAATGGGTGAAGGGACAAATTTAAGAATTTACGCAGCTACAGAAAGACTGGGGTGAGAGTCTTTCGCCAGTGCTTCACTGCTGTTTGCAATTCCCCCGACAACCAGGGATCAAATTGAGGATAAACTGGCGATCGCGCCACTAATTCCCACCCAGCAGGCTGTAAAATATTTCTCAAAGTTTGCTCCTGAATATGTGGATAATCGGGATTAACTTCGTCTTTTGGCCCAATTCCACCCAAATCTCGCGCACCAGCTTCAATACAAGCGAGTAACCAGCAATCATCCTTAACTAAATTCGGCGGAATTTGAATAGTAATATCTGACGGTAAAATCTGACGTGCTTTAGCAATTACTTTTGGTAACTGATGAGGATTAAAAGGAGGCGCATCAAAGGTTTGCTGATTTCCTGGGCTATGAGGTTGCAGGATGACTTCTTGAATGTGATGGTAACGTTGGTGCAAATGAGATATAGCTTCCAAGGTTTCCCACCAATCATCTACAGTTTCTCCAATTCCCAACAGTAACCCAGTAGTGAAGGGAATCTGCAACTCTCCCGCCCATTGCAATTGTTGTAAACGCACTTCTGGTAATTTACTCGGTGCGTGCCGATGTACACTATTTAACAATGTTGGCGTTAACTGTTCCAACATCAGCCCCATCGAAACATTAACACGCTTGAGTTTTTGCATTTCCTGAAAACTCAATGGCCCCGCATTGGTGTGTGGTAAAAACCCCATAGAAAGCGCTAATTCGCACAAATCATAAATTCGCCCAAACCACGCCTCACGTCTTGAGGAATAGGGATGCACTTCACCACTGAGGATAAGGATTTCACAGACTTTTTCGCTTTGAAGTGATTTTAAAATACTTCCTGCATCTGAAAGAGTCATCCAAGGACTTTTACCCGGTTCACTACGAAAGTTGCAGTAACTACACCGATTAAAGCATTCGTAAGTAGGAACTATTGTATAAGCAGGGCTATAGGTGACAAGACAAGAATTATTAACTGGCATAAGCAGGATAATCTAAAAGAATGCCTACTTCAAACTATATAAATTACCGTGCGATCTTTGTTGTCATTATATTTAAATAAACAAGAACTATTTTGCTTTGTAAATTTCTGGTAACTGCCACCAAGTAATATGGGGATATTCATGATGTTCTTCATGATAGCCAAAATGATAGCATGTGATAAACGACCACCAAATTGGACGAGGAATAGTTTGGGAACGATGAGGCTGAATATAACCTCCTATAGGTTCACTATGAGGTAGAAAAGTCCCAAAATAAAATAATTGGAATGAACTTAAAATCGATGGAATCACCCAAAAATACGTTAGATTAGCATGAGGTATATGGAGAACATGATTAGCTAAGTGATAGATAATAGTTAGCGCAATTATTTGTCTCCAACTCCAGTAACCCATCATAAAATGAAAATACCAGGCAAAGAAATTCTTGTATTTCCCATTATGAAAATCCGGGTCTATCTCGCTTGCTGGATTGTGGTGATGTATCCAATGCTTTTTCAATAACTTTTTATAAGGTAAAAGTCCATAAAGAGATAAGGTTAATGTCCCAATAAAATGATTAATTTTAGTGTTCTGGGGAAGCACTACCCCATGCATGGCATCATGAGATGTAATAAATAATCCTGTATATAAAAATGTTTGCCATAGGATGCTAGGTAATAACATCCAAAATGTTAACCCAGAAATGTCTAAGGAAAGTAATAAACTTAGGCTAATAAGCCATGCAGTAACAATGATAATGGCAATGAAAAGTCCCTTAAACTGAGATTTACTTTTCACTGTTGGGGTCAATTTTGTTTGATGATTGGGTGGTTGTTCCAATTGAATCACGCTTTTACTCCGCCTTGTATTAAATTGAAAATTTCTAATATATAGTCATGATAAAAATCACTAACTACCATTCATAAAACTCTATTAGTAGTCAGTGTTTTGCATTGGACAGCGCCAATGCCCTAATAATATGTACAAACATTAAGATACTTGAACTATTATTACACAAGTAGATGCTATTCTAAAAACTGTTTTTGGTTTTAAGATTGGTTTATACAAGTAATAACACTGGCTATACTAATAGTTTATATAACCAGTATCTTGTCTTTACTACTTTGGATAAAATCTAAGCCTGCAACAAAGACGGTAATAATTAGTGCGTGGTTTAGGAAATGAGGTTAAGTACATCTCGTAGTACGCTATAGCCATTGAGATCCCAAATTAGGTAAGCTAGAAAACCAATCATAGCCAAGCGACCATTCCAAAGTTCAGACTGAGGGGTTAGACCAAGTTCAGCAGCATTGCGGTCTTTGCCATTGTATGCGGTTTCAGTTTTATCGCTAGGATAAAGTGCCATTGTTAAGTTACCTTAAGAAGCTAATTACATTGTTCATATTACTTAACTTACCCAATTGGTGTTATCTGTCTCTAGTTGAAAAGTAGATGCAACTCTAAAGAATGAGATTTTAAGGAGTTCAAGAAATACTTATCTAACAAAAGTTCAATAATAGCTTTTATTAGCCTATAGAGCAGAGGTATTTTTAGGAAACAGATGCTAATGAGAACTTGTAACTTTACTAAAAAACTATTTAAAAAATCTAGCAAAAGTTAGAATGTTTATGGAGCTTTCTTATCCAGACTAATAAACAGTGAATAGGTTTTTTAAACTTAAAGTATGACTCCTACGGTACTAATTACAGGTGCTTCTGAAGGTATTGGTAAAGCAACGGCTCTTTTATTTGCACGGCAAGGATATAACCTGGTACTTGCCGCTCGTAATGCTGACACCTTGGAAGCCTTAGCGCAGGAGGTGCAAAGCATTGGCTGTGCAGCACCATTAACGGTTACTTGCGATGTCACTGAATCATCTCAGGTAAAGACATTAGTGCAAAAAGCATTAGAAAATTATGGTTATATCGATGTGCTGATAAACAATGCGGGCATCTTTGCATCGGGGCCAGTAGAGCAGTTTTCTTTGAGCGATTGGCATCAAATTATAGATACCAATTTATGGGGATATATCCACACAATTAATGCCCTTTTGCCTCATTTTCTCCAGCGTCGAAGTGGAACTATAGTAAATTTAAGTTCCATTGGTGGTAAAGTGCCAACTGCTTACTTGGTTCCCTACTGTACTAGTAAGTTTGGTGTTACCGGATTGACGGAAGCCCTACAAGTAGAATTACATCCAAAAGGTATTCATGTTTGTGGGATTTATCCGAATTTAATTAAGAGTACTTTAATGGAACGAGCAGTTTTTCGGGGCAAGGATGAGCAAGATACTCAAACTCGCCGTGGACAGCTTGAGTATGTGCTGAAAACTCCGGTGGTGGAGAAGCCTGAAGATGTGGCAAATGCTATCTGGGATGCTGTCAAGAATAAGAAGTCAGAAGTGATGGTTGGTTCGGCGAATTTCTCACAAGCTTTGTACCGCTTGTTTCCTGGTTTGATAAAGTGGGTTTCACGGCAAGGGTTGAAGAATCAGGATAACTAATTTTTGCTATTAACCCAAGTTGTATTGTGACTCACATTCTCGTTTAGTCACATAATGGCGATAGCGAAACATTGCTTCTAATTGTGCTTGTACTAACCAACCACTGACAAATTCAACTGTTCCTCCACCAGGCATAGAGAAGGAAATAGCATCAGTTAGTCTAGTTTTGCCATTTTCCGGTTCAAATTCATGTCGATGTACCCAATATTCGAAGGGGCCAGATATTTGTTCGTCGGTAAATAAGCGATATTTATCGCATTCAGTATGACGTGCTAACCAAGTTAATGGTAATGGGCCGAGAAAAAGGCGAAATTCTGTAATAGCGCCCACATTCAGCCCCCCTTCACGACGAACCACTTGGACTGGCTGCCAAGGTGGATTCAGCATTTGCAAAATATCTGGCCTTTCATGAAATTTCCAAACTACTTCTGGTGAGGCATTAATTACTGAGGAATGTTTAAAGTGCAGCATGGAAAGAAAAACCTAAAATTCAACTTTCGGATTCTGTATCAATCTCGATATCTAGGGTATCTTCATCAACCCTCACATACAAAATATTTGGGTTACAGCAAACTTGACAATCTTCTACATAAGATTGCTGTCCTCCAGCACTCAAATCAATAAAAGTTAAGTTCGGTTCACCGCAATAAGCGCAGTAATACTCAGCTGTGTTTTGCATGAAGTTTTGGGACTGGGTATTGGGGACTGGGTATTGGGTATTAGCTACTGGGTATTGACTTTTAATTCCTAGTCCCTAGTCTCTAGTCCCTAGCCCCCAGTAATGGCTGTAGTTCTTTGGGAGATGGGTTGATATAACTCTGAGCATCAGCCAAATGCTTTAGTAGTGTAGACTGTGGTAGAGGCCCTTGCAAGTGACTCCAGGGTAATATTTGGTCTGTAGGCCAATCGGCGTGGACGTAGAAATCTAAATCGGGGATTTGTCCTTTGAGTTGCTTGAAAGCACGTTTGTAGCTACCCAAGGAGTCGCCAAAGTCACGGGTAAGTTGAAGAAGTTGGGACACTCTACGATCGCCTCTCGACAACAAAGCTTGTATAATCGACCAATTATAACTTTCTGGCCGAAACTCTATCCCCTGCGGTTTTAGCTGTTTTTGCAAAAATTGTAACCGCTTTTCTGCTTGCCGATTCACCCCAAACCATTGAAACGGTGTGTGTGCTTTGGGTACGAAGGTGCTGCATCCGTATGTTAAACGCAATCCTGGTGCAGCTTTTTTGATATTACGCATCATCGCCACGGTTTGTTCTAAATCCTCTGCTTCTTCACCGGGAATTCCTGCCATTCCGTAGAGTTTCAAGCTTTTTAATCCGCCAGCTTTGGCATTTATCGCAGCTTGGATAATTTCGTCGTTGTGCAGCTTTTTGTTGATGATTTGCCGGATTTTCTCAGAACCACTCTCTACTGCAATGGTAAGCGATCGCGTGTCTCGTTTTGCCAAAGTTTCTGCTAGCTGGACTGTTACAGTATTTGTTCGCACTGAGGCAATACTGAGACGGACATCATCATACTTTGGTTGACTGATATAATCTAGCAAATCTTCAAACTCTGGATGCTGAGTTACGGAAGCCCCTAATAATCCTAGCCGATTTGTGACTTCTAAACCTTTTGCGATCGCTGGAATTAATGAATTTTCAAGACTGGCTGTTCTAAAAGGCAGTGTGAGATAACTCGCCAAACAAAAGCGGCACATTTCTGGACAACTTCTCACCACTTCCACCATGTAAATATTTTCCCATGCGGCTTTTTCGGTGACTACAGTCGAAGCCGATAGAGTATTTCCCCGATAAGTCTGCTTTTGCACCACTGCGGGAATTTCTGGAGAAATTGGTTTAATTGACTTTACTGCACCATCTCTTGTGTGATATTCGACTTCATACAAACTGGGAATATAAATCCCTGGGACTTGTGCAAGTCTTTTTAGTTGAGTTTGTCTAGAAGCATTTCTGACTTCTTTGTATGCCTCAATGAAATTTCCTAGTAGGTTTTCGCCATCCCCTAGTAAAATTACATCAAAAAAATCTGCAAAAGGTTCGGGGTTAGCTGTAAGAACTGGGCCACCACCAAAAATTAGTGGATGAGAATCATCACGAAAAGTTGCTTGAATGGGAATTTCTAAAGATTCCAGTAAATTTAAAATATTTACATAATCCAGTTCCCAGGAAATGGAAAATCCGATAATTTCCGGTGTTTTGGGGAGTTGTTCGTGAGTATCTGTAAACAGGCGACTCACTTGTACATCATCACGCATTGCCAAAGTTGCCCAAACTACCTGATAGCCAAGGCTAGTGATACCTACGCTATATTCATTGGGAAAGGCGAAGATGATGGGGATAGCGTTGATATCTGGGGTGGTGGGGGTGAACAGGAGGCGTTCAGATTCAAATACAGATGAGGTCATGATAATTCGTAATTCGTAATTCGTAATTCGTAATTAATACAGTTAGACTCGGGCTGACTCAGGTTATATACTACAGGCAGATTGCAATTGATTTTCTTCCTATTATTCACAGAATATATCCTTTTTATGGTGTCAGAGGTTTTAGTTATGGGCAGGGTTATCTATATTTAATTTTAAGCCATAGAATTATCAAGTTGAAAAATAATGTCACACTATTAGCAAGAATAATTGGTAATGCTTGTAGATAAATTCCGTAGATTAACCATAAAAAAACACCAATTATGAATGTAATCAGTGTAATTGAAGAAACATCTTTTGCTGATTTTGTTTGCCATGTTTTAAACATCTGTGGCAAAAAAGAGATTGTGGTTATTGTGGCAGCAGCTAATCCTAAAATTGTCAGAAAATCCATTTATGCAAACCTATAAAATAAAGTTTTTATTAGTTAAAATTTTTAGAGACTTATTTTCATTAAAACTTACGCAAACAATAATCACAACAATGATTTTCAGTTAGGGGCAATCCTCTGTAAAAAGCAGCTTTGCATCTACATTAATTTTCCCTAGCTGATGCTGCGTTACGGAAGGGTTCAAATAGAGAAGGGGTAGTAACAAGTTGACCTAATAATCTGAGAGTTTCTGGTATGTTACTTGGTTGTGGTTTGGGGATAAAATAAACGTCAATTTGTCTAACTTATCCTGCAACTCGTCTAGCTGCTTGGACTTCACCGTAAGGAGTGAGTAATTGTTCGAGATAGTCTTTAGCGAATTGGTCATGAATAAATCTGGTCATGTGTTGATAGTTTGGCGATACAAACCTGTTTATTTACTATTATCTTGCGATTTTTTGAGATAATATTTAGCCCAAGAGTAGCGTTGTGAATCTTTTTTTAGTAGATATTCTGCTGCTTCATGTCGCTTATTCTCATCCTTAGTACTCCTGACTACTCGTTTTATCTCGTCATCTATATCTTCAGGTTTAGCACCGCGTTTAATTGCTTGTTCATACCAATAATCTCCCTTTGGATAGTCACTTTTGTCATAACATACAGCACCCATTAAGGTATAAGGTTGATGACTATCAGGGTGAAACTCCATAGCTTTTTTGGCACAAATCTCTGCATCAGCTAAGTTATCCATATCTCTGAATGCTGCGCCTCTAGTAACTGAAATTGCTGACTTTAGCTTGCTTTCTCTGATTTGGTTTAAGTCTAAGTTAGTAAGTTTTAATGCCTGTTCAGGTTCATCTGCTCTGCGCCAATAACTACTAGCCGTGGGAATATCCCATTTATTTCCAGTGCGGTGAAACTCCTGCTCATAAAACTCTGCTTCTAGCCTGTAATACGCAAGAGCAATTTTCCCGCCAGGAGATAATAGTTGCTCTTCCATAAGCTGCAAAACCAACTTAGGATCTAGCCGTTCTTTTTTCTCTAATTTGACCATGATCGCGTAAAATGGCTCTAGCGGCAGTGAAGGATCTATCAATCCATATTTTCTCTTGAGAATAGCAAAGTGCTTTTGTTGAGCGAGAATAATGATATTTTCACGTCTATTATTTTGTAGCCAGTCAATTTCTGATTCATTAAGTAGCTCTCCCAAATCTATCTTAGATTTTAGGGTAGAGGTGTATTTTTCATTTGCAATTTCTATAATCTCAGTCAGCTTGCGTTTTTTGAGGAAGTTAATATCCTGTTCACCTAAATAATTTGACAATTCAAGCCTTTTAAGAATTTTATACAGGTGACTTTTAGGCGATGAATCCTGAGACTCAGTTGCTTTATACTTAGTTTTTAAGGCAAAAAATTCTCGTGTTTGTTCTAATTCTTGAGCAATGGTAATTGTTTCACTAAGTCCTTGCTGTTCCAGCCAGTTAATTTCTAACTCACTCAAATTATTTTTAGCATCAATGTTTTTGAGTATTAGATATAGTGGACTATATAATGATAAATCAGAGTGTAAATTCGCTTGATATTTCTCTCTTAACTGAGCAAAATGAGTTTCTTTTACTGACTCTTGGTGTTGAAAAATTTCTGCCGTTTCAAAGAGTTCGTTATTGATCAGCCAATTATATTCAGAATTACTTAAACGTTCTGTAAGCTCTAATTTTTTTAGTATTTGATACAGGAAACTATCAGGATATGAGTCTTGATATTTAGTAGCTTTGTACTGAGATTTGAGTTGAGTAAATAGCTTTAATTCTTGAGCAATTTGATTTGTTTCATATAAACCAGTAGCTCTCAGCCATTGAACTTCTAAATCAGTGAGTAAATTGCCTGATTCAAGTTTCAAAAGTATAAAATAGAGATGACTAGATTGCCAGGAACCATTATGCTTTGTAGCTTTATACTTAGACTTTAATTTGGAGAATTCAAATTCTAGATTTCCGAATTCTTGCAATCTATATTGCTGTTCTTGCTTGATAGCTTCTAAAGTCTCCTCAAGCTGAGACTCTCCCAACCAATTAGATTCTAAGTCAAGTAGTTCAATTCCTAAGTCAAGTTTTCGTAGTATGAGATACAGCAAACTAGCGGGTAATGAATCTTCATATTGAGTTGCTTGGTATTTGGACTTTAAAGCAGCAAAGTGTTCTAAGCGATTTTGAGACTCTTTATCCATATTGATAGTAGATGCGATCGCACTTAGCTAATGTGTTATCTGCTACTATAGCAACCTCAGTAGAAAACGGCGAGTCAAGCACTTACCGTTCTTGTTTGCGGTGCTTGCTGCTGTTTAAGTCGCTTGAAAATCGTCGCACTGATATAATCTCACAGAAAATCAGGAATTAAAATCTTAGCAGGAGGCACAATAAGCTGGAACGATTATCAAAACATATCGTTAAGAATGCGTTGCCTTTAAGCTAGAGAATGTTGAAATATAAGAAAATTACATGAATGCTGAAGAATTCTTAAACCAAGGATTAAATCACAGTTTACAGGGCAATTATCAAGGTGCGATCGCTTCTTTCAACCACGCTATAGAAATCAATCCCAATTTTGCTACAGCCTACTGTCAGCGAGGTAATGCTCGTTACTTTTTAGGCGATTATCAAGGAGCGATCGCAGATCATAATCAAGCATTACAAATCGATCCCAATCTCGCCCAATCCTACCACAGTCGGGGTAATGCCTACTTTGCTTTAGAAAAATATGACAAAGCGATCCCTGACTATATCAAAACAATCGAAACTAGTACCCAGTTAGCTGATAATATCAATATTGATATTGCCAATGCTTATCATAATCGTGGTGTAGCTTGTTTTGAAAAAGGCGATCGTCAAGGAGCAATCGCAGATTTTCAACAAGCTTTACAGTGGCATCCCAATTTTGCCGCAGCATATAGCAATCGGGGTAATATTCACCATATTTTAGGAAATTTTCACGAAGCGATCGCAGATCATAACCGAGCATTACAATTAGATCCTAAGTTGGCAGAGGCTTATCATAATCGAGGTAATGCCCACTACTCTTTAGCAGACTATCAAAGTGCGATCGCAGATTACAACCGCGCCCTAGAAATCAACCCCAAGTTTGCCGGAGCATATTATAATCGAGGTTTGGTTCTTGCTCATCTTAAAGAATATCACCGAGCAATTGAGGACTTTAACCAAGCACTAAAGTTCAATCCTGATGATGTGCAAGCTTATTGTGAGCGGGGTCTTGTTCGTAGTACCCTTGAAGATTATAAAGGTGCGATCACAGATTATGACCGAGCCTTACAAGAAAACCCGACTCTAGCTTTAGTATACGGCTTTCGCGCCAATGCTCTGCGCCGACTGGGAGATTATCAAGGTGCAATTGAAGATAGCAATCGCTTATTACAACTTAATCCTAGTTTAGCTGAAGGATATTGCGATCGCGCGGCGGCTCGTCGTTCTCTAGGAGATCATAAAGGAGCAATTAAAGATTACGATCGGGCATTACAGATTAATGATAACTTAGCCGCAGCTTATTATGGTCGGGGGATTGCTCGTGAAGCCCTGCAAGATTTACAGGGAGCAATAGATGATAACACCCAAGCAATAGAGTTGGTTCCTGAATTTTCGCAAGCGTATTGTAATCGAGGAAATGCTCGTCGTCTTTTGGGGGATGAACAAGCAGCAATCGCAGATTATAATCGAGCATTAGAAATTAATCCTAATTTAATTGAAGCATATTACAACCGCGGTTCAACCTATTATGCTTTAGAAGAATACGAAAGTGCGATCGCAGATTACACCCAAGCTTTACAAATAAATCCCCAATCTGCTGCATTTTACAGCGATCGCGCCAATGCTCGCTACGCCCTAGAAGATTATCAAGGCGCAATAGAAGATTATAGTCGGGCGATCGCGATCGACTCTAGTTTTGCTGAAGACTGGTATAATCGTGGTCGAAGCCGTTCTCTATTGAGAGATTTACAGGGAGCGCTTACAGACTTAAACCAAGCCTTACAACTTCAGCCTCATTGGGCTTCAGCTTACATGCTTCGAGCCGATGTCTACCAAAATTTAGGTGATTCTCAAAGAGCAATTGCGGATTTCCAGAAATCCGCAGACTTGTATTACCAAGAGGGAAATATCCAGTATTATCAACAAATTATTGGGCTAATTGAACAGATTCGATGAATTGGGCATTGGGCATTGGGTATTCTCCTTGTCCCCAGTCCCCAATCCCCAGTCCCCAGTCCCTTATTGGGTATTCTCCTTGTCCCCAGTCCCCAATCCCCAGTCCCCAGTCCCTTATTTATTCAAAATGAAAGCGTTCCATGAAGCGCCGGTCAATGCAATCTTTGTAATGCCATAAGAGTTTGTGAGGTGGTAAAGTGAATATGCCTTTTGTTGCTATCGCTTGTCCATCTCCTGTACCAATTAAACTCAAATATTCTTTCTGTGGGTGATAGAGTTTGAGCGATTTACCTAATAAAATTCGCTGCAAATTTTCAAATAAAGGTTTACCTTGTCTAACAGCAAACACCCCAGCTTTCGGACGCGGATAATTTACCATTGTGGCGATGTCACCAGATGCAAATACCTGCGGATGCGTTTGAGATTGCAATGTGTCCTCCACTAAAATAAAACCTTGCTCATCAGTTCCTAGTCCCGCAATTTTTAACCATTCGGGTGCTGAAGCTTGTGTCACCCAAAAAATTTTATTACATTCTAATATCAAACCAGATTCGCACTTAATCTCAAATATTTCTCTAGTTTGCTTGTGGTTTTTAGGTGCGATATTACACACACTTTCTCCAAGATGTAGCTCAATACCTCGCTGGGTGAGAATTTGCTGAATTTGATGCCTTACTGATTGATGGTAATTTGGCATCAGTTCCATCTGACGATGAAATAAATGAATTTCTAGATTTTCAATTGGTTGTTGACATTGATGTAATATCTGATGTAAACGAGATTGCATCGCCAACGCCAATTCTACACCGCCAGCACCACCACCGACGATCGCAATCCTGATCAGTTCTTGAGGATTTTTACCTACAGTCGCAATTAGTTCATCCCAATGTTCCAATAGCTGCGATACTGGTTTAGCTGCGATCGCATATTCTGCTGCACCTGATACAGACACTCTGGCCGGAGTACTGCCAATATCAATAGACAGCACATCAAAATCTACCGCCAATCCGTTAGCACAGAGAACTTTGTTGTTTTCCAAGTCTAGAGCAACTACTGTGTCAATATACAAATTTGCCTGAGCAAAGTTTGCTAAGGGTCGCAAATCAATATGACATTCATCATGGGTGTAAAATCCAGCAATGTATCCTGGTAACATTCCAGAGTAGGCTGTCTTTTGATTTGCAGTAATCAACGTCAAACGCACTCCGGGTAACGGCTTCATTCCAAACATTTTCAGGGCAATTGCATGGCTGTGACCGCCACCAATTAGCACTAAGTCTTTAACTATTGTATGTTGACAGTAATTATTATTTTTTTTCATGCTGTAAAAAATATTTCATTAATCAATAACGCTCAGTTATCAAAAATATATCTGACAATAGATACTTTACAAGAAAAAATTAGTAAAACTCGGCATAAGTCTCCAAAAGAATGTTTAAACATAGCAATTGAACAACTAGGCAATAACACAATAAAAACCAGTCTAACTGTAATTAATGATTTAGAGCAAATTGCCCAAAATCATCCACAGTACCACTGGATAATTATGAATATTCTTAGTAATTTTCTAAGAGAAAAGACTCTTTATCTATCTCAAGAAGAAGTAACAACCAACCTGTCAGTAAAAGTTCGTGCAGATATTCAAGCAGCCCTAACTGTTATTGCTAGAAGAGATGTAAATAAAGACCCAGAAAATGAGCAGCTTGATTTGAGTCACATCGATATGAGAGGAGTAAATCTGAATGGGGCAAATTTACAACAGATAAACCTTTATCAAGCTAATCTTACTGGGGCGAACCTCACAGAAGCTAATCTTGCAGGATCAATTCTCAGTGCAGCTAACTTAGAAGGTGCTAACTTATATTTAGCTAACCTAGAAGGGGCAATCCTTAGTGCAGCTAACTTAAAAGGAGCTAACCTAACAGGAGCTAACCTCCATTATGCAAGCTTATATCTAGCTAATTTGCATGGGGCAATTCTCAATGATGCCATACTTGATAGGGCAAACTTAAGAGAAGTTAAATTATCTGAGTAAAACACCATTTTTGCAAGACGAAAGTTAAAAGGAAGAAAGCTTCCAGTGCAAGCTTTTCAATAATTGTTCAATTTTTGCCTTAATTCACAAGTATATTCGATGTTATTACTTAGTTAAAAGGGTTTTCTGACACCTATTATAATTTTCTGCTAAATGGTATACTATTTTTTCCAAACATCTAAGTAATAATTCTAAGTTGTAAGGAAAATTTTTACCATGTCTTCTAAAAAGACAGACACTTTGTTGAATTGGTTCATAACTATAACAGTTTTATTTGGCTGCTCATTGACGGTAATTTTCTTTGCTTTGTCTAGTATTAAAGAATTGTCAGTTCAGGAAAAAATTCAGTATAGAAACCAAGCGTTAACAACTACTGCAATAGTTTTTCTGGCATCGGCAGCAATGTTTAATACATATTATTCAGCAAAGCGGGCCCAAGCGATGCATAAAAATGCGATCGCAGCTGAGAAAAACCTCGAAATTAGCCTTCAGAATGCCAAACTGAACCAAGACAGATTGACTTCAGAACGCTTTATGGGGGCAATTGCCCAACTTGGTCATGATAAAATTGAAACCCGAACAGGTGCAATTTATGCATTAGAAAGAGTTGCTCAGGATTTTCCTAAAGAACACTGGACAATCATGGAAATCCTCACTGCCTTTGTGCGCGAAAATTCACCTATCCAGTCGGTGAAGGTAGAGCAACAAAAAGCGGAATATTCACCAGATGCTTACTCAGGTCGGCGTAGAGGTGGGTCGCGTCCGACACAGCAGTTGGAGCAAAGCCTTCATGAAGAATTGCCAATTATCCGCACTGATATTCAAGCAGCCTTAACTGTCATCGGTAGACGGAATTTACTCGAAGACCCAAAAGATCAGAAACTTGATTTACGTCATATCGACATCAGACGAGCAGACTTGCTAGGAGTGAATCTGCAACAAGCCGATTTACGTGGTTCTGACTTGAGTGGGGCTGACTTGCGCGGAGCCGACTTGAGTGAAGCTGACCTCAACGGCGCTAAACTCGTTAGGTGTATTCTCTATGAAACAAAGTTACTAAAAGCTAGCCTCTGTGGAGCTAATCTCTGTTGGGCTAATCTCAACCGTGCTAATCTTTCTGGGGCTAACCTGCGTTCAGCCAACCTTTCTGGAGCAAGTCTGCGTGTAGCAAATCTCCAAGGAGCAAACCTTTATAAAGCTAACTTGCAACAAGCAACTTTGAAAGTTGCCAACCTCTCTGGGGCAAAGCTGTTTTTAGCTAACTTGCAAGGTGCAAAACTGGGTAAAGCCAACCTAAATCTGACGGGTTTGATTGGTGCTAACCTTTCTGGGGCTAACCTAAATGGAGCCAACCTTTCAGGGGCTAACTTGAATGCAGCCAAACTCCACCAAACAGAAGTCTATTTTGCCAATCTCTCAGAAGCCAGTTTAACGGAAGCTGACCTGCATCAGGCTAACTTGATTGGAGCAAACCTGCATAGGGCGACCCTTTATCAAGCTAATCTGACTCAGGCTAACTTGATGGGAGCTAACTTTTTAGAAGCTGACCTTCGTGATGTCAAACTGGAAGGGACAATTTTAACAGGGGCTAAAAACTTAGAGTTACACCAGATTAGAAACGCACTTGGCGATCGCACCACTCGTCTACCTGATTATATAGAAGCACCGACAGATTGGCCACAATCAGGTTGAGTTATCACCGCATCAATAGTTATTTGGGCGCATTCTACCGATTTCATTTAATGCTATAGTTTTTACCAAAAGTCTCCGTAAATATTTTGGAGATGAGGAAGAAACATAATTTATGTCTGATAACAAGACAGACACACTCAGAAATTCGTTTATAGTTCTAATATTATTTATTGGATTATTCATTTAGCGAAAAACAAGAAATAGATGAGAGTACTGCCGCCCTCTATGGCTTGTAGGAGAATATAGAAGATAACAATCTTATTTACAGTATTAATAAATATTGAGGGAAAAACCATGCAATCAGCTTTACGTATCACAACCAAAGTTTTACCAGGGAACAAAATAGAAATTGAAATTCCAGAAGCCGAAATAGGCGATAGCGTTGATGTCTTTGTGATTTTACCAGAAAAAGCTGAACCAAAACATCGCTCTGTGCTGGACATTATAGAAGAAAGCCGTAGGAGACACCCTTCTCGAACTGCTGAGGATATAGATATACAACTACAAGAAGAACGCTTATCATGGGACAGCTAATACTTCTAACAAGCGGCTCTATTTATATAGATACTTCAGTGGCTATTTATACCATTGAAGGCAACCCTGATTATTACTCTCTTCTGCAACCACTATGGTCTAAGTTTTATGCAGGAGAAATTCAAATCATCAGCAGTGAATTAATATTAATGGAGGTTTTAGTTGTTCCATTGCGTAATGGTAATAATTCTTTAGTAGCAGACTATGAAGAACTATTATTATCATCTCAAGTACAGTTAATTCCTATTAGTCAATCAATACTGCGACAATCTGCTAATCTTCGGGCTACAAGTAACCTCAAAACACCTGATGCTATTCATGCTGCCACAGCTTTGTCTGTTAATTCTAACCAATTTATTACTAACGATAAAGGCTTTCGTAATGTTTCTGGTTTACCTGTTGTTATCCTCAGTGAAGTTTTAGCATCTTGAACAATGCCTACCCACGATATAATTCATAACCACAATCATAAATTAGTAGACCAAATTAAACGTATTCTTCTGGCGATCGCACCACTCGCCTACCTGATTATATAGAAGCACCGACAGATTGGCGACAATCAGGTTGAGTTATCACCGCATCAATAGTTATTTGGGCGCATTCTACCGATTTCACTTAATGCTATAGTTTTTACCAAAAGTCTCCGTAATAATTATTTTATAGCAGTCCTCAATAATTCGTAAACTTCTTCCCTTCTTCTCTCGGCGCTCTTGGCGGCTTGGCGGTTCGTCAAAAAATAAATCGTCAAACAATACCAGATTGAATTAGCAAAAGGCGATCGCACAACAATCTTACCGGAAAATCTTCAACTACCGGAACATTGGCAAGCTTAAATTTCACCTTCTGAACCTCAACATTGACCCTCTGAACCTCAACATTGACCCTCTGAACCTCAACGTTGACCCTCTGAACCTCAAAGTTGACCTTCTGAACCTCAAAGTTGACCCTCTGAACCTCAAAGTTGACCCTCTGAACCTCAACGTTGACCTTCTGAACCTCAAAGTTGACCCTCTGAACCTCAACGTTGACCCTCTGAACCTCAAAGTTGACCTTCTGAACCTCAAAGTTGACCTTCTGAACCTCAATATTGAGAAATATTTCTTAAGCCAGAGACAAACAATAGGACATTTGTCCTATCGTAGTCATGCTGTAAGAATAAAAAAGGAAGATGCCTATAACAAAGCGGCTGGAAATTTTAGATTTGGTTCGGCATCTTCGGCAACAACTTAATCTTTCTCAGAAACAGTTTGCTGCTAAATTAGGAGTCTCATTTAAAACAGTCAATTGGTGGGAAAATCGGCACACACTGCCTTCACCGTTAGCGCTAAAACTAATAAAAGAAATGTTACGGCAGATGGAAGAACCCGGCAAAAGGCTGCTAAACCAGAATTTTCCAGAAGCAAAATCAGATTATGACTTATAGGGTGAAAACATCTGAACGCAAAGATATCTTTGCTGGTAGTAAAAAGAAAAGCGCAATCATTCGAGAGCAATTCCTAGACTATGGTATTGCTTTGCTATGTGTTGCCTTAGCAGTGGGGGGAACCCTGCTACTGTATGAATATCTCACTCCAACGCCTGCGGCGCTGTTTTTTGCGGCGGTGATGGTGAGTGCTTGGTACGGTGGCTTAGGGCCGGGGTTACTTGCTACGGCTTTGTCTACCTTGGGAGTCAACTACTTCCTTTTACAGCCAATCTATCCGCAAAACACTAGAAATCCGAACGTTTTAGTACCCCTGATTGTGTTCATGCTGACAGCAGGGTTAATCAGTTCCCTCAACGAATCACGCCGCATAGCCCAACGGAAAGCTGAGGAGAGTCTGAAGTCACTACGCGAAAGCGAGGCAAGGTTTGGTCGCTTAACAGAGTCTAATATTATTGGCGTGATTGTCGCCGATCTCAATGGCTTGATTATCGAAGCCAATGATGCCTTTTTGCAAATGCTAAATTATACCCGCGAAGATTTGCGCTCTAGTCGAATTCGCTGGGGCGAAATCACTCCACTCGAATACATTGAGGTGAGTGAGCAATCAATTCAAGAACTGAGAATGGCTGGGAGTTGTAAACCCTTTGAGCAGAAATACATTCGTAAAGATGGCTCTCAAGTTCCCGTTCTCATTGGCTTTGTCCAAGAAGGAGATCGGACAATTATTGGTTTTGTTCTTGACTTGAGCGAACGGCAAGCAGCGCTGCGCGATGTCTGCGACGAGCTTCGCTTACGCAAACTTGCCGAAGCCGAAGCCCAGCGTCGCACTCGCCAAGCAGAAGAAGCTCAGAGCATCCTGCAAATGCTCTTAGAACACGTCCCAGAGGGAATTACTATCACTGGTGGCCCCCCAAATTTCCCAATCATCGCCAACAGCAAACTTGCCCAAGAGCTTTTGGGCAAACCTGGTAAATCCCTGGTTGGCATGACTTCCAGCGACTACGCCAAGTCCTACGGTCTGTTTCTAGCTGATGGTGTAACGCGCCTCACCCCAGAACAACTACCTTTATATCGTGCTACGCGCCACGGTGAAATAATCCGTGATGAGGAGTGCATCATTGAACGTCCTGATGGAACCCGGATTACAGCCAGCGCTAATGTAGTACCGATTCGGGATTTCCAAGGTCAGATTATCGGTGCAATCAATTGCTGGCGCGACATCACTAACCGTAAGCGCATAGAAGAAGCACTGCGGCAACGAGAAACAGAACTTCGCTTAATTACAGATACACTGCCAGTTCTAATTTCCTTTGTAGATTCAGAACAACGCTACCGCTTTAATAACCGAGCTTATGAAGAGTGGTTTGGGCATTCTACAGCAGAAATTTATGGAAAGCATCTTTGGGATGTTATGGGTGAATCTGCTTATGAAGTGGTTCGTCCTTATGTGGAAGAAGTACTTGCAGGAAAACAACTAACTTTTGAAGGTGAAATTCCTTATAAAGATGGTGGGATACGCTACATTAATGCTATCTATGTTCCTCAGTTAGATAAACAGGGAACTGTTGAAGGGTATGTAGTGTTAGTTACTGACATCAGCGAACAGCAAGCTGCGCTACGCGATCGCAAGCTTGCTGAAACTGCTCTAAAACAAATCAACGAAATATTAGAGCAACGGGTTCAAGAGCGAACCATCCAACTAGAAATTGCCAATCAAGAATTAGAATCCTTTTCCTATTCAGTTTCTCACGACTTGCGATCGCCCTTTCGCCACATCGTCGGATTTGTGGAATTGCTGCAAAAGCACCATAGCTCAACAACTTTAGATGAAACGAGTCAGCGCTATTTAAGAATAATTGCAGAAACTGCCAAACAAGCAGGCATACTCATCGACGAGTTGCTGACATTTTCTCGCATGGGGCGCGCCGAGATGCGCTACATCAACCTCAACATGGAAGAATTGGTACAAGAGATAAAACGCGATTTGGTAATAGAAACCCCAGGACGCAAAATCAATTGGCACATCGAAGCACTACCAGAAGTCCAAGGCGATCCCTCCATGCTCCGGCTCGTCCTTCGCAACCTCATGGACAATGCCGTAAAATACACCCAGAATAAAAATCCGGCAGAAATTACTGTTGGAAGTAGTGACAATGAAAACGAAGTTATCTTTTTTGTCCAAGATAACGGCGTTGGTTTTAATATGCAATATATTCACAAGCTATTCGGAGTATTTCAACGCCTGCATAGCGATCCACAATTTGAAGGTACTGGTGTTGGATTGGCAAACGTACAGAGAATTATTCATCGACATCATGGCCGAGTCTGGGCAGAGGCCATAATTGACAATGGAGCCACCTTTTATTTTTCATTGCCTAAGTTGTCGAAGAAGGAAGTTATTAATCAGCCACCCCTTGGCGTACTTTCTGTACCTCATCGTCAACAGGAGAGCAACTGATGAATGTCTTGCGTTTCCTCCTTTTGGAAGATAGTCTCTTAGATACAGAGCTAATCCAAATGGTGCTAACCCAAGGGGAAATTGATTGTGAACTAATTAGAGTCGAAACCGGCGCTGATTTTTTGGCTGCTCTAGAAACAGAGGCTTTTGATTTAATTCTTGCTGATTATGCCTTACCATCTTTTGATGGTATTTCTGCCTTAGAAATTGCCCGAAATCGCTCTTTAGAAGTTCCTTTTATCTTTGTTTCTGCCGCATTGGGCGAAGAATTAGCGATCGAAGCTTTAAAGAATGGTGCAACTGATTATGTATTAAAACAACGATTAGGGCGGTTAGTTCCCTCAGTGCAACGGGCATTGCGAGAAGCCAAAGAGCGCCGAGAGCTAAAGCAAGCAGAGGAGTTGCTACAAAAGAGTGAGGCTAAGTATCGCCGAATTGTTGATACCTCTTATGAGGGAATCTGGATGATTGACTCTGAATCACGAACAGAGTTTGTCAATCAACGGATTTTCGAGATGTTGGGCTATCCGGCTGAAGAGATGCTTGGTCATTCTATATTTGATTTTATAGAAGAGGTTAATGGCATAACAACCGAAGAAATATTAACCTGGCTAAAGCGAGAAGGGAGCGATCTTAAAGAAGGTCGATTGCGCTGCAAAGATGGTTCGTACATCTGGACACTGATTTCTGCTAGAGCAATTTTGAATGAACAGAATGAGTTTTTAGGCGCGATCGCTATGCTAACTGATATTAGCGATCGCAAACGCACCGAATCAGAACGCGATCGCCTTTTACAACTTGAGCAAGTAGCGCGGACGGAAGCAGAAACTGCTAACCGAATCAAAGATGAGTTTTTGGCGGTACTTTCCCATGAATTGCGATCGCCTCTGAATCCCATTCTCGGCTGGGCAAAACTGTTGCAGAGTCGTAAGTTTGATGAAACAGCACTCCAAAAAGCCCTGGCAACTATTGAACGCAATGCTAAATTACAAGCTGAACTAATTGACGATTTGCTAGATGTTTCTCGCATTTTGCAAGGTAAACTTAACCTCAAAATGGCATCAGTCAATCTGGCTTCCACCATTGAAGCAGCAATGGATACAGTGCGTTTAGCAGCAGAGGCTAAAAGTATTCACCTTGAAATGATGCTTGACCCTCAAGGGAAAGTTTTGGGCGATTCAGTCCGCTTACAGCAAGTCTTTTGGAACATTTTATCCAATGCTGTCAAGTTTACACCCGTTGGGGGAAAGGTAAATGTGCAATTGGAGTGTATCGATACCCAAGTCCAAGTTACTGTTACCGATACAGGTAAAGGTATTCACCCTGATTTTTTAAATCATCTGTTCGACTATTTCCGTCAAGGTGATAGTACAACAACTAGAAAGTTTGGTGGCTTAGGATTAGGTTTAGCGATCGCTCGTCACTTAGTTGAGATGCACGGCGGAATGATTGAGGCCGAAAGTCTTGGTGAAGACAAGGGAGCTATCTTCACAGTTAAGTTACCCTTGCTCAAGGACAGTGCAAAAATCAACGATGATACAAAAGTTAAGGGAACCACTACCATTTCTGCCGCCTCGCCTCTGGTGGGTTTACAAGTTTTAATTGTTGATGACAATGCTGATACCCGCGAATTTTTCAGCTTTGTGCTTGAGGAGTCTGGAGCGATCGTTACCACAGTCGCATCAGGAGATGAAGCATTACAAGCGCTAGTCCAGTCAAAGCCAGATATCCTACTCAGTGATATTGGGATGCCAGAGATGAACGGTTATATGCTAATGGAACAGGTGCGGACTCTGGAAGCACAACTAGGGGGAAAAAAGATTCCTGCGATCGCTCTAACTGCTTATGCAGGCGAAATCAATCAGCAGCAAGCAATAAGAGCAGGGTTTCAACAGCACATTGTTAAACCTGTATCACCAGAGGAATTGCTCATGGCGATTTCCAATTTAGTCAGATGTGTTTAGAGATTTCTTCAAAAGCTGAGTAATTAGATAAACCTCATTAACGTTATATAATAATCCGGTTTGATTTGGAGAAAATATCCGTAGGATGTGAGCGCGGAGAGTACTGCATCAAATCCTTGATAATAGTGCGTTACGAACTCCGTTCTAACACACTCTACAATATCAATTTAAATTGCGTGGAATTGCTTCGCTTTATGGACAAAAATATTGTGCCCTTAGCGCTAACCCCCGCAGTTCAGAGGATGTTTGAAAAATAAATTCTGATGGATTTGATAGATGATTTCTATTAAGTACATTTAAGTATTTGTCTAGTACTTCCGTATTTGTACGCTATCAGATATTTATAGATGCCCTTAAAATCAACCTAAATTTATTTCCGTAAGGGGCCAAATATGAAGACTTATGACATGTCTTTCATAAAGACAAATGGGGTCACAAGTTTGTTGGTATTTATCTCAATTATATTTATTTTTTCTGTAACTCTTATTTACTCATTCTTTGAAAGTATTGAAGGATTTTCAAATCAAGAAAAAATTGAATATATTAATCAAGCATTAACAACTCTTGCCATAATCATTGGAGGATTGGCATTAATTACTAATGCTTACTATACTTCCAGGCTTTCGCTAGATGAAAATCAAAATCTATTAACGCAACTCCTTGCTGGAACGCTAACTTGGGATAATAATATCGTAACTGGCATCAATAACACACAAGCAACTATAGAAGAAATTGTTCCAGAGCGCTTTTGTAAAGCAATTGAACAACTGGGAAATGAAAAGATTGAAACGCGATTTGCCGCTATTTATGCTTTAGAGCAAATTGCTAAAGATTCTCACAAAGACCACTGGACAATTATGGAAATTCTCGCTGCTTTTATCCGCGAGAATTCCTCTGTGAATCATGAATATCAGAAAGACTTACAGGGTTCATCAAAACTTCCTACAGATATTCAAACAGCCTTAACTGTAATTGGAAGACGCAATTCACATAAAGATCCGGTAAATCAGAAACTAGACTTACGCAATACAGACCTCAGTAATGCCGACTTAACTGAAGCTAATCTCTCTAGGGCAATCCTCGTAGGAGCTAACTTACAATGGGTCAATTTTACCCGAGCAAATCTCTCGGAGGCAGACTTATCATTAACCAACCTTTGTGGTTCAATCTTCTATGAAGGAAACCTTTCAAAGGCAATCCTTCCAGAAGCCAATTTGCAAGGAGCAATCCTCAGAAAAGCAAATCTTTCAAAGGCAATCTTTTATGATGCCAATCTAGAAGGCGCAATCCTTTGTGATGCCAACTTAGAAGGAGCAATTCTTTGTGATGCCAACCTTTTTGAAATAAACTTTGAAGGTAGCAATCTCCAAGATGCAAATCTGATTGGCAGTAACCTACAAAGAGCAAAACTTGCTGGAGCTAACTTAGAAGGTGTGTTACTCAGTACAGCTAATCTGCAAGATGCCAACTTCCATGAAGCCAACCTCTCTAGGGCAAACATGAGCGAATGTGAAAACCTAGAATTACAGCAGATTGAGCAGGCAATTGGCGATCGCACAACAATCCTACCGGAAAATTTGAACATTCCCCAACACTGGCGGTAAAAAAAGCCCTGGTGAAATAGAATTTATGACTATATAAAGGCAAGACAAAGGCAAGACGCGATAAATCGCCGTCTCTACAAAGGACTGATTATTGTAGAGACGGCGATTTGTCACATCATTACCTCTACGTTAAAAAGTTTACTTTGGTAACAGAGTTTTAGCCTTAACTCAACTGCATTGCTAGATAACACTGTATTTTAGTATTAGGGATGAAATATATCATTAAAAATAACAAATTTATCAAATTTAAATAGATTTTTAGTAAGTTCAACTTATTTATTTTTCATGACAAAACAAATTGACTAAATTTATTTCTGATTGTTGGCACTGTTACAACCCGTCTCTTTGAAAACGTCTACTATATCTGAGTAGTTTCACAAAACAAAACTAATTAATCATCAACATAAATCTCTTAATAATGGAAAATAAATTATTGTTATTCTATCCAGCTAAATTACAGTAGGTTGGGAAAATCTCAATAATTTCCATTTTTTATGAATTCCGAATCGATAAATCTACAATAGTTAACTAACAAATAAAGGAAAAGCTAAGAAATAAAAAAGTAAGAATAAAAGCTTAAGCAATTCAGTTTTTTCTGCGCCACTAGTTAAGAGGTAATCTATGGTGCGAAACTCAAAATTAGGGTACAGAACGTTCCCTAAGTCTATTCTGCGTCCATCCGTTGCTGTAGGTATAATTGCATCTTTGTTGGTTGGCGGAATAGGTTTTTATATAGTAAAACGCTGGCAAAATTATGCAACTCCTGAGACACAAACGCCAGCAACACAATTGCCACAGTTAACAACCGTAACAGCTTTAGGGCGAATTGAACCACAAGGAAAGGTAATTAAACTCTCTGCTGCGGTATCTGCGGACGGAAGTCGGGTAGAAAAGTTGTTAGTGAAGGAAGGAGATAGGGTAAAAGCAGGACAGGTAATTGCGATTTTGAACAGCCGCGATCGCTTGCAAGCAGAATTTCTTGAGGCGCAGGAACAAGTCAAAGTCGCCCAGGCAAACCTAAACCGCACCCAAGCAGGCGCTAAACGTGGTGAAATTGCTGCCCAAAAAGCTGCGATCGCTCGTTTAGAAGCAGAACGCCAAGGTAATAGTAATGCCCAAGCAGCAACAATTGAGCGATTTCAAGCCGAAGTGCGTAACGCCCAGGCAGAAGACGAACGCTATCAGCAGCTGTATCAAAAGGGGGCAATCTCCGCTTCTCAACGGGATAGCAAGCGTTTAAACTTGGAAACCGCCCAGAAAAACCTGCAAGAAGCACAAGCACAGTTAAATCGTACTCAATCAACTAGTCAGCAACAGGTAAAAGAAGCGACGGCAACCCTTGATGAAATTGCTGAAGTGCGAGGAGTAGATGTAAAAGCTGCCCAAGCAGAAGTCAATCGGGCTGTAGCAGCCATGAATTTGGCAAAAGTCAATTTAAAACAGGCTGAAGTGCGATCGCCCCAAAATGGGCAAGTATTTGAGATTCACACCTATCCTGGCGAATTAGTCTCAAATGATGGCATTGCTGATATCGGACAAACCAGCCAGATGTATGTCGTAGCCGAAGTCTACGAAAGCGATATTGGCAAAGTGCATTCCGGCCAAAAAGTAACAGTACTTGGTGATTACCTCCCGATTGAATTGCAGGGAATTGTAGATCGCAAAGGCTTGCAAGTACGGCGGCAAAATGTAGTTAACACAGATCCCGCCAACAATATCGACAACAGAGTAGTAGAAGTTCATATCCGACTAAATGAAGTCTCCAGCCAAAAAGCTGCCACCTTAACCAATATGCAAGTTAAGGCAGTAATTGAATTGTGAAATGGGAATTGGCAATTGGGAATGGGGAATTGGGAATCGGGAATCGGGAATGGGTGAACTCGAAACTTTGGCCTCTGAACTCGAAACTTCGACCTTTGAACTCGGAACTTCGACCTTTGAACTCGGAACTTCGACCTTTGAACTCGAAACTTCGACCTCTGAACTCGGAACTTCGACCTTTGAACTCGGAACTTCGACCTTTGAACTCGGAACTTCGACCTTTGAACTCGGAACTTCGACCTTTGAACTCGAAACTTCGACCTCTGAACTCGGAACTTCGACCTTTGAACTCGGAACTTCAACCTCTGAACTCGGAACTTTGACCTTTGAACTCGGAACTTCAACCTCTGAACTCGGAACTTCAACCTTTGAACTCGGAACTTCAACCTCTGAACTCGGAACTTCAACCTTTGAACTCGAAACTTCAACCTCTGAACACAAACCGTCAAGCTTAGAACTTACTATTCCCCATTCCCAATTCCCAATTCCCCATTCCCCAATACCTAAATTATGGGATTGATTAAACAACTGCGACGGCGAACACCTCTAGGATGGTTACAACTTAATCATGAAAAAAGCCGTCTCTTGGTGGCATTGTCAGGTATTGCCTTTGCGGATCTTCTCATGTTCATGCAACTGGGTTTTCAAACTGCGCTGTATGACAGTAACACTAGATTACATCGCAGTTTGCAAGCAGATATCGTTTTAACCAGTCCCCAAGCGCGTAACTTGCCAAGCTTGTCTACATTTTCTCGTCGGCGACTTTACCAAGCAATGGATATACCAGGCGTGAAGTCAGCAGAACCAATGTATTTCAATAACACAATCTGGAAAAATCCCCAAACACACCGTGAGGCAGGGGTATTAGTTATCGGCTTCAACCCAGACAAGCCAGCTTTTGATTTACCAGATGTTAACCAACAATTACAGGCAATTAAGCTACCGAATACTGTCTTATTCGACCGTGGCGCAAGAGGAGATTATCAAAAAGCGATCGCTCAAATTGACCAAGGTAAAACCCTAACTACCGAAATAGAACGGCGCACAATTACCATCAATGGCTTATTTCAAGTCGGGGCTTCCTTTGGTTCTGATGGCAATTTGATTACTAGCGATCAAAACTTTTTGCGGCTATTTTCTGGGCGACAGTCCAGCAGTGTCAGTCTAGGTTTAATTGTTTTGAAACCAGGCTATGACCCGAAAAAAGTGGCAGCAATGCTCAAAGCCTATCTGAGAGATGATGTCAAAGTCTTAACCCACGCCGAATTTATTGAATTTGAAAACAACTTCTGGAGAACAAATTCGCCAATTGGGTTTATTTTCAGCCTGGGTGTATCAATGGGCTTTGTAGTGGGCGTGATTATTGTCTATCAAGTCCTTTCCACCGATGTGAATGCCCATGTTCGAGAATACGCCACTTTCAAAGCAATGGGATATCGCAATTATTACCTACTAGGTGTGGTGCTTGAAGAATCGTTAATTTTGGCCGCACTAGGTTTCTTCCCCGGATTGGGAGTATCTTTAGCACTTTACCAATTGACTCGCAGTGCGACAAATTTGCCCATGTATATGACAGCGATTCGGGCATTGCAAGTATTAATATTAACTGTCATTATGTGTACAATTTCTGGTGCGATCGCTACCCGCAAACTCCAAGCCACCGATCCTGCTGATATGTTTTAAAAATGGGCATGGGGCATAGGGCATGGAAATACTTACTAATGCCCAATTCCCAATTCCCAATTCCCAATTCCCAATTCCCAATGCCCAATCCCATAATTTCTATTAAAAATCTTGACCACTATTTTGGTCATAGTTCGCTTCGTAAGCAAGTTTTATTTAACATCAACTTAGAGATTAACGTTGGTGAAATTATTATCATGACTGGGCCTTCTGGTTCTGGTAAAACTACCTTGCTGACTCTAGTGGGTGGATTGCGTTCTGCCCAATCTGGTAGTTTGCGGGTGTTGGGGCGAGAACTTTGTGGCGCTAGTGCTGAAGAACTAGTGCAGGCGCGGCGGCATAACGGTTATATTTTCCAAGCACATAACTTGCATGGTAGTTTAACAGCACTCCAAAATGTCAAAATGGCTTTGGAATTGCACAAATATCTTGGGTTAAAAAAGATGCTGGTGAGATCAGCCCAGATGCTAGAACAGGTAGGATTAGGCAATCATTTCAATTATTATCCTGATAAACTATCTGGGGGACAAAAACAAAGAGTAGCGATCGCTCGTGCCTTAGTCAGTCATCCTCAAGTAATCCTAGCGGATGAACCCACCGCCGCCCTTGACAGCCAATCGGGACGAGATGTAGTCAATCTCATGCAAAAACTGGCAAAGGAACAAGGTTGTACAATCTTGATGGTTACTCATGACAACCGCATCCTAGACATTGCCGATCGCATCGTTGAGATGGAAGATGGCAAACTCAAGTCAAAATTAAAAATATTAACTTAGAGTTGATCGCCAGCTAAAAATAGCCCCACACCTTCTTAAGTCTAATTGAACAAAATTTATTAATAGCTCTTTCACGGTAAAATCTAACGGTTTCAATCATCGCAATACATCAAGCGTGAAAACTGACAGCATTTTTTACCGCCTTTTTCAAGAACTTCCTGGGGTCTTTTTTGAATTAATTGGTAATCCACCTCAAACCGCAGAGGATTATAAATTCTCCTCAATTGAAATAAAGCAAACTGCATTCCGCATAGATGGTGTTTTTCTCCCAACGCAAGGGGAAGAAAATCCGATTTACTTTGTTGAAGTCCAGTTTCAAACCGACACAGAAATTTATTCGCGCCTAATTTCCGAGATTTGTTTATACTTACGTCAAAATAAACCTAAAAATTCATGGCGAGGAGTAGTTATCTATCCCAATCGGAGTTTAGATACAGCAGATATCAAGAATTACAGCGAATTTTTCACTAGCAATCGCGTCAGTCGCATTTATCTTAATGAATTAGGTGAAACTGCATCACTACCAGTTGGAATTGCTACTATGAAATTAGTTGTAGATGAAGAGGATATAGCAATTACAGCCGCTAGACAGTTAATAAACAGAACCCAGCAAGAAATTAACATTGAACCACAACGACGGCAGTTACTAGAATTGATAGAGACAATTTTGGTTTATAAGTTTCCAACGATGAGTCGAGAGGAGATTGAAGGTATGTTTGGGTTAAGCGATCTGAAACAAACACGAGTTTATCAAGAAGGCAAGCAAGAAGGCAAGCAAGAGGGCAAGCAAGAGGGAAAACAAGAAGGAGCGCGTGAAGAAAAGTTTAGAATGATACCTTTGTTGTTGAGATTGGGATTGAGTTTTGAAGAAACAGCAAAACAGTTAGGTTTGAGTTTAGAGGAAGTTCAGCAAGAAATGCAAAAACAGCCTTCAAGTCAGGATATGTAACTTACAATTAGCACTCATTACAGCTACCCCTAAATATTCTTGCTATTTCCCATTCCCATAATTTTTAATTTTTTCTATGATTTCGCTCTCCCCTATTCTCCAAGCTCGACTTTCCCAACCCTTAAAGATTGGCTCATTGGAGGTAAAAAGTCGGGTTCTCCAGTCGCCTCTATCTGGGGTGACAGATATGGTGTTTCGCCGTCTCGTGCGTCGCTATGCACCAGATTCGATGATGTATACCGAAATGGTGAATGCTACAGGATTGCATTATGTCAAGCAGTTACCCAAAATTATGGAGGTAGATCCTAATGAACGCCCAATTAGCGTTCAATTATTTGATTGCCGTCCCGATTTTTTGGCAGAAGCAGCAATCAAGGCAGTTGCCGAAGGTGCTGATACTGTTGATATTAATATGGGTTGTCCAGTAAATAAAATTACTAAAAATGGTGGCGGTTCCTCGTTGTTGCGGCAACCAGAAGTAGCAGAGGCAATTGTGCGGGAAGTGGTAAAAGCTGTTGCTGTCCCTGTTA
Source organism: Nostoc sp. DedVER02 (assembly GCF_034530675.2). Lineage (NCBI taxonomy): Bacteria > Bacillati > Cyanobacteriota > Cyanophyceae > Nostocales > Nostocaceae > Nostoc > Nostoc sp. DedVER02. Next base: position 218,903 of record NZ_JAVRCP020000001.1, on the reverse strand, counting down.
CCATCAAAACTCGTATTGGCTGGAATGATAACGAAATTACTATTCTCGATTTTGCCAAGCGGATGGAAGATTCAGGGGCACAAATGATTACAGTTCACGGACGCACCCGTGCCCAAGGATACAATGGTAATGCCCGTTGGGAATGGATTACTCGTGTAAAAGAAGTGCTTTCTATCCCAGTGATTGGAAATGGAGATATTTTCTCAGTTGAAGCGGCGGTGAAATGTTTAGAACAAACTGGCGCTGATGGTGTGATGTGTTCCCGTGGGACTTTGGGTTATCCATTTTTGGTGGGAGAAATCGATCATTTCCTGAAAACTGGGGAGATATTACCGACACCTACTCCGATTCAGCGTTTGGAGTGTGCAAGAGATCATTTACAAGCCTTATGGGAATATAAAGGCGATCGCGGTGTCCGTCAAGCCCGTAAGCACATGACCTGGTATGCTAAAGGTTTCGTAGGTGCTGCCGAACTCCGAGGACAGCTAAGTTTGGTTGAAAAGGTAGATCAAGGTTTGACAATGATTGACCAAGCAATTGAAAAACTGGCTAATGGCTATGAGTTAGAGGAAGAAGCGCAAGGTAGTTTGGTAATGCTTTAAAAATCTTATTTTACCGCTAGCTTGGGGTGATATTGTTGGTTGCTAAAAGTTAAGCGATCGCTTAGATTCTGATATTTTAAGAATTTGGTAAAAAATATAAGAATCATATTTTATTTCTGAAAAATCTAAGTATTTGTAGGGTGTGTTAGGCGTAAGCCGTAACGCACCATCCTTAAGGCTTTGGTGCCGTACTCTTTGCGCTCACACCCTACGCAATACTTGTCGGGTTTTAGGGAAAAGGGGAAGGAGAAAAGGGAAATAAAAAACCTTTAATCGTTTACCCTTTAACCTTTTCCCCAAATCCAATTCCGAGTTAAAAATGCTTTAGCCGAGCAGTATTGACACCCTACGTATCTTTTCAAAAATCAAATAGTAGTCCTAGAGATGTAGTATTACAAACTTTATTCAATAGTTTTGAATAATTTTTCTTTGGGGATTTGAATTACCATTTATTTGTAATTTAACTGAAAACAATCGTAACTAAATAAAGCAAATAGTAACCGACAAGGCATATTTTATGTTAGCTGGCTAATTTTCTGGCTGCATAGATTACAATTGAGTTGATAAAGCAGATCAAAACAAACGTAAGTATATAACAAGGCAGTTTACATTCAAATGTTTGACGGATTTTGGGATAACGTCTTTCGCTACCCCCGATACTTAATTAGTATCGTCTTAGGCTTGTTTCTGAACACCTTTGCGCCGTTAGTGCCATTGTTGAAGCGCCCAGTCACCTTGATCGCCATCTTAGGTTTATTTGTAAGCGGTCTAGTTTTCCTTACTCTGACCCTACGAGCAATGCTGGGCTTGAGTACAATCTAGACTAACGCTTTATCGGAGCTATGCCCTACAGACGGTTGCTCTTGGCGTTGCTCCCGCTTAAGTACTAAGCAACTTGCATCTATTTTTTGTCGTACAACCTCTGTCAGGAGGCTAAATTTTTATGGCTACAAATCGCCGGGTTTCCCGCGTTGCTGAATTGATCAAACGGGAAGTTAGCCAAATGCTGCTCAACGGCATTAAGGATGACCGTGTGGGTACAGGAATGGTAAGTGTTACTGATGTTGATGTTTCCGGCGATCTCCAACACGCCAAAATCTACGTCAGTATCTATGGTACAGATGAAGCTAAGGAAGAAACAATGGCAGGCTTAAAGTCAGCCACGGGTTACGTCCGTAGCGAACTTGGGGCGCGGGTACGGCTACGTCGTACACCAGAGGTCATCTTTCTCGAAGATCGCTCCATAGAACGCGGTAATAAGGTATTGGCACTACTAAGCCAGCTTAACCATGAGCGTCCGCCAGAAAATCTGGTATCTGTAGAAGACAGTACAGACGAAGATGATGAATCATTTGATGAATAAGTAACTTAGATAACAATGTAACTTCAGAACAATTAATCTCAGCAAATCCGCCAAAGAGTTTACAGACGCGATCTAGTCACGTCTGTTTTAATGTAACCATAAACTACATTATGGGTCGGTAGTTGCATCTGTATGCTTTCTGTTACCTTGGTTAGGGCTATGAATCAAGGCTTTAAAGACTCTCACTAACTCTTGTTAGAAAGTAGGAAGTTAACGTAGTTGTGGTGTTATGGCGTTGAATCCGCCCAAGTGATTTAGTTCTTTTGTCTTCTATCTCCTGCCTTATAAATGATGTTTGTCAAAGGAAAGCTGTGTAATAGTAGTGCTTAAAAAAATAAAAATATTACGGGTTTACTTAAGAAATTATTAACCGATACTAGGGTAAAAGCCTTCATAGTGTACTTTAGCCGTTATGTTTTGCAACAGTTTATACCCTAGTATCTGACAAATGTTCTTGTGTTGTTTACCCTTAGATAAATAAGTAGGTAAGCGTAAGTCCTATATAAGATAAAACCTCACCCTCAATCCCTCTCCAAAGTATCGGAGAGGGAAGCCGGAGGCAGGGTGAGGTTTTATATTTAATTTGACCCACTTACTTACCAGCAGTTCTAGAATCGGCTTCAAGGTGATTATTTAATGTGTAAGCAATGCCTGCGGCGGGCTATTCGGTGTCGTAATATGAATTCTTCCCACCCGCCAAATCTTGCCTAAATACATCAATGGCAAGGCTTTCAGGCTTGTCAGATAAAAACCATAAAGCCGCCATAGCAGGTAAAGTTAACTACTCGGAATTTTTTTTGTAAAGCGGATTTTCGATAAATGTCAGGATTCGTTGACTTTCTTAACATTTCTTGAGATAATTTCAGGATATCTAGCGTCAAAATAAAAATAGTTCCGTATAGCAAACTACAAAATACTAGCCACAAGTCTAATTTCTGTAATGTTTGTTCCTAATTATTAACGGGAACACTATCGTAAGTGTTAATTTGTGAGTAAAAACCATGAGTGTGAATACGGTGCCTTCTATCAATTACTACTCTCTCGATTTGATTCAAGACGAAGCACGCCGACTGGTGCAAAAGGGGATGATTAGCCGACAACAGCCAATATATACCCTTTGCCAATACATTCCAGCGAGAGAGTGGGTTTGCGTTGAATGTGAATTAGAGAAATGTGACTTTTTGTTACGCGATCGCATTGGCGACCTAATTGGCCGCGAACAGTGGGACAACGATTAAGGGATTGGGATTTATTTTCGATGTGCTAATGTCACAGTCAACGATCCTATGCCCAATCTGGCAGATAATCTCTGGTTTTTGATGAGCATTGCGCCATACAGAATCTTGCGTTTTTCATTAACACAAAAGTATTTGAGTCTGAATTTATACGACTCCTCAAGTTAAAAGAGGCATCAGAACCGAATGGCACTAAGAAAAGGGACAATCGTTGAGGCAGCAGGGGTGCAGAGGAGCAAAGGAGCAGGGGAGAAAGAAGAAGTTTTAGGCAATTGTGTTCGGATATTTAGAAATTCCCCTCTGCCCCGCTGCTCCCCTGCACCCTCCCCCTCTGCAATCCTTACGCTGCCTACCATTCAGCTTAACTTAGTGCCATTCGCTTCAGAACCATTTCTTCTGTACATCTGATGCTACAGCTTGAGTTTGGTACCTAGATTCTGTGAAGTTCCTACATTGACCCTGTACAAGTGTAGGAACTTCACTTTGGCTCACAATTTATAACATCGCTTACTGGCAGGAAGCGATAGCGTCTTTGTTGTTCAAAGCTAACATCCGTCTTGAAAAGTTTGCTCAGTCGCGCTAACCGACAACAAAGTAAACTTTTACAAGTAAGTTGCTGAACTTTCGCAAAATCCCAAATTCATATAGAGTTATTTTTTAAAAAATCTCAAAAACCATAGAGAAATATATAAATTATTCAACTTGCTCTAAATATTGATTAATGTCTTCAATAATACGGGTAAGTTCAGCTTCAGTAGTCAAGCGGATGTTGAGATTGCGGACAGTCAGCAAAACTTTGGCTGCGAAGGGCGTTGGCCAAATATTAGGATTACAGAAAATTTCTAAAAATACTTCACCCGTATAACGATATTCCATTGGAGGTTGGGGAGTGACTTTACCACCTCCAGGAGTGGGTTTAGCGGCGACAGCTTTTAGGCGCTCCATCAATTGATCTGTCGCTGTCTTTAATTCTCGTGCTGCTTGGGGTGAAAAGCTGAAGGAGACAGAACCTTCAATTAGGTTCAATGTTAGAGGAATTGAAGACATAAGTTTTTTATTAAAGCTTATTGATAAGTATTAATCTTACCGGAAGAATAGACCAAGCTGCCGAGATCGACGACAGAGAAGCCTACTTTTTTGAATAGGAATTACCCAAAAAGACAGTGAAACCCTTGATTTACTGTAGGAGCAATTCATGAAAAACTCCACCCACAAGAGGATGGAGTTTCTGGGAATGGGGAAGAGCCTGTAATGCCCAATGCCCCAAGCGGCGGGGCGGCTATCTCTCTCCATCCCCTTGTGGGTGGAGAGAGATAGCCGCTTTCGATAAATTTCCCCTACATTTTATAGTTGATGCTCAACTTTTATTGAAGATGCGCCTATAGATCGCTGATAGTAGTCACAATATCTTTGATGTATAGCGATCCGATGTGATTTCTGAATCACTCGTAGAGATAAGGGACTGGGGATTGGGGACTGGAGACTGGGAAAAAGGAATAAATGTGTACTGAGTTTTGTTCAAAAATCAAATATAGGGCCACTATTTGATTTTTGAAAAGATACGTAGGGGAGCCAGTCGCGTAGGCGGGTTTCCCGACTTGAGTTTCTTCGTAGCGGTAGCGACAGCGTAACGCGCCAAAGCCTTAAGAGTGGTGTGTTACGGCTTACGCCTAACACACCCTACAAATACTTAGATTTTTTAGAAATCAAATATGATTCCTATATGAGTTCTATATTAATAACAAAATTAATTAAAATCTTTTTGGAATTAATGCTAAATATCTGCTGTTATCTGTAAAGGCATAACTAATACCTGTAGAACTTGTAGCTGTTTTTAGTTATAAAGAATCTCAACAAAATGCTATAAAATATAGAGCCTATAGACAGACTTAATTTTTACTGCGTAAGACTTTGATACATTTGATTAGTGTTTATTTGTCTTCTGAGTTCTACATTAGAAGTCATAGAACTTGATGTGATAAATTATTCATGATTTACGATAACCGCGCCGAAGTGCGAAAGGTTTTAATTATTACCCTATTACTCAACCTGTTTGTAATGGGATTAAAAGCACTTGTGGGTTACTGGACAGGTTCGTTGAGTTTGCTAGCTGATGCGTTGCATAGTGTGACAGATAGCGCCAACAACGTTTTAGGATTAATTGCAAGTAAATTTTCTTCTCCACAACCCGATCGCGAACATCCCTACGGACACAGCAAATTTGAAGCTGTGGGAGCTTTAGGAATTGCTTCATTTTTAGGAATAGCCTGCTTTGAAATTCTGCAAGGAGCAATTGAGCGAATTCTCAAAGGTGGTGGTGAAGCTGTGAGAATATCGCCACCTGAGTTGTGGTTATTACTAATTGTGCTGGGTATAAATATTTTTGTAGCGTTTTACGAACGTAGTGTAGGTAAGCGCGTAGGTAGCTCAATTCTCATTGCTGATGCTACACATACCATGAGTGACATCTGGGTGACAATCTCTGTAATTGCCGGCTTAATAGGAGTTTGGCTAGGTTATCAATGGATGGATCTGGTGTTGGCTTTTCCTGTCGCCTTATTGGTATTTTGGAGTGGCTGGTCAGTTTTAAAAGAGAATTTGCCTTGGCTTGTGGATCAAATTGCGATCGCACCAGAAGCAATTCATGCGATCGCTACTTCTGTTCCAGGTGTAATTAACTGTCATGATATTGCTTCTCGCGGTGTTCTTGGTCGTCAAGTGTTCATTGAAATGCATTTAATAGTAGATGCGTCGGACGTAGAAACAGCCCACCACATCACCGAAGAAGTAGAAAGCCGATTAGAAGAACGTTTCCGTCCAGTGAGAGTTTTAATTCACGTTGAGCCACCAGCATATAAGTCTGAGAAAATCACTTTTGAAACTGGAGCAAACTAGTCTCAGCAATTTCAAATCATCCTTTGTTCAAATAAGAAGCAACCAAATCAGCGACGATCGCAACTAGTTCCCCTGGATCAACTGGTTTAGCCACATGAGTCTGAAAACCTGCTTCTAGCGCACGGCTACGATACTCGCTATCACCATAAGCAGTTAAGGCGATCGCGGGAAGTTTTTCATAAATATCAGGCTTTAGCGCCCGGATCTTGCGGATCAGGGTGTAGCCATCTTCACCAGGCATAGCAATATCACAAATCAGTACATCGGGTTGCAACTCAGACAGTACTTTCAATGCTACCTCTGCCGATGCAACTGCCCTAACGGTGGCTCCATCAGTTTCTAACACAGTAGTAATGTAAAAGCGGCTATCATCATCATCATCAACTACGAGAATGTTTAAGCCAGCAAGGGGAAGAGGAGGTTCCATAACATCTCCATTAATGTTTATCAAATGAAAGTTATTTCTAATGAGATGCTGGTTTTTCTCTATCACCACACCATTGCTAATTTTACTGCGATCGCGTCTATTTTTATAGATAATAATTCAATTTGTCCAACCACAATCCAATAGATGGTTAATTGTTAGCTTAAATTTATAGTTATTGACTGGATACAATCATATTAATTTTTAAATTTATTTACGAGTCAAAAAAATAGACAATGCCCAAACTCAAAACGAGTCAGGTCGGCATTGCCATTTCAAAATATGTGAATCTAAACTACTGCAAATAATTTGAATTATGGAAAAGATTGATCGGCTTTTAGTTAAGTCTGACTACAAAACTTAATTACTCCCATTCAATGGTTCCAGGTGGCTTAGAGGTGATGTCATAAACCACTCGATTTACCCCTTTCACCTCATTCACAATCCGAGTAGAAATCACTTCCAAGACATCGTAAGGGACTCTGGCCCAATCAGCAGTCATGCCATCTTCACTGGTAACAATCCGCAAGACAATGGGGTAAGCGTAAGTACGTTGATCGCCCATAACGCCAACACTACGAATTGGCAGCAATACAGCAAATGCTTGCCAAAAATCATGATACATACCGCGTTGGTTAATTTCTTGCCGCACAATCAAATCAGCATCGCGCAAAATATTTAACCGCTCAGATGTAACTTCCCCCAGAATGCGAATTGCCAACCCAGGCCCAGGAAAAGGTTGTCTTTGGACAATTTCTTCTGGTAAACCAATGGAACGCCCAACTTTGCGGACTTCATCTTTAAATAATTTCCGCAGTGGTTCCACCAATTTAAATCTTAGGTCTTTGGGCAAACCGCCAACATTGTGATGACTCTTAATTTTTACCGCTACCCGCTCACCAGTTTGGGGATCGACGTTGGTATCAGCAGATTCGATGACATCTGGATATAGCGTCCCTTGAGCCAAATAGTCAAAGTGGCCGAGGCGCTTAGATGTTTCCTCAAATACGCTGATAAATTCGTGTCCGATGCGGCGGCGTTTTTCTTCCGGATCTGTAACACCAGCAACCTTAGCTAAAAAGCGATCGCGGGCATTCACATACTCTACAGGAATGTGAAACTGCTCTTGGAAAAGTTTTACCAATCGTTCTGGCTCATACTTTCGCATAAAGCCTTGATCGATAAACACACAAGTTAGTTGCTCGCCAATGGCTTTATACAGCAAGAATGCCAGGGTAGAAGAATCCACTCCCCCAGATAGCGCCAAAAGTACCCGTTTATCACCAACTCTAGAGCGAATTTCCCGAATCGCCTCTTCGACAAAAGCCGCAGTTGTCCAAGTCGGTTCGCAATCGCAGATATGGTAGACAAAATTACGGATTAATGCTAATCCACCAAGAGAATGTACCACTTCTGGATGGAATTGAACGCCGTAAAGTTTCTTTTCGTGGTCAGCAATAGCCGCACAGGGGGTATTTTCTGTATGTGCCAGTAATTCAAAACCTGATGGCATTTGGGTAACAGAGTCTCCGTGACTCATCCACATGGTAGTGCCATCTTCAACATTAGTGAGCAAATCTGTAGGATCGTCAATATATAATGATGCTTTGCCGTATTCACCTCGGTCAGCCCTTGCTACTTCCCCACCGAGTTGGTTTACCATTAGCTGCATCCCATAGCAAACACCCAAGACGGGTATTCCTAAATTCCAGATTTCTGGATCGCAATGGGGAGCCTTCTCACCATAAACCGAACTCGGGCCACCGGAGAGGATGATTCCCTTGGGATTAAGTTGGCGCAATTGTTCAGAAGTAGTGCGATAGGATAAAACTTCAGAGTATACTTGAGTCTCGCGGATGCGACGGGCAATTAACTCAGAATATTGAGAGCCGAAGTCTAAAATTACAATTAATTGGCGATCAAGCCGCCCAACACTTTCCAATGTTTGGGGCGCTTGTTCTGTCTGTATCACCGCTGTATTCATGACGGGAGTATTATGTCTGTTAAGGGTAGATGCTTTGTGGTCTATAGTGATGCTATTATTCAACCTGGGTAGGTCGATAATTGGGTAAAAACCCTAGACAAACGCGAGGTTATGTGCGTTTGTCTAGTCTCGGAGCCGGAGATGGTATTAGAACGATAAACTTACCCTAGTGTGGTTACTTAAAAGATTGTTTATTTGAATTGTTTACGATTATTCATAATAAATTAACATAATTTTCCCATCAACAGAGCAGCAGTTTTACTCTTCACGATAATTTTGCGATCGCGATCGAACATAACCGAGCCACAGACTGTAACTGCTGTGCCCCTTTCGCTATGGCTTTGGATGTATTCTTGAGAACGAACATCAATAGTTTCGGCGATCGCACTGTAAACTTGATTTACCCAATCACTACCAGTTGCAGCATCGAGTGATTTTAAGTATGTTAGTGCTGCTTCGGCGGTAGCACTGTTAAACACAGCTTGGATATCTGGTGATTTTAAACCTGCGATCGCACAGTGCGCTGCTAAAATTTCCCTACGTCCATCAGCCAAGTAGTGATGGGTGTGAAAAATTCCCCCCGCTAGTTTCATCAGCTTTCCGTGATAGCCAAATAATAAAATTTCTTTTACACCCAGCACCTCAGCTTCTACTAACATTGGACCAAGCCAGTTAGCAGTTTTGACCAATTGTTCGGGATTAATCCCTAGTTTACGCGCCAAATCTAGGCCATTTTCGCCGATACAGAATACTAAAGTCTCAAAAAGACTGGCTTTATTTTGTAATTCCGCCCGAAAAACTGCAAGCTGATCTGGCGTACTTAAAGGTTGAGAAATACCAGTTGTGCCTAAAAGCGAAAGTCCTTCCACCACACCAAAAGCAGAATTTGAAGTCCGAACAGCTAGCGATCGCCCTTCGGGTAAAATAATTGTCACCGTGATTTTTTCCCCAGGTGCTAGCATCCTTTGCAAGTTTTCTTTTAGGAGCCTTTGAGCATAAGTATAAATTGCTGGCTTGTCATCAGCATTCGCCTGTTTGCCAATTCCTTCCCCGCCTTTAATGATTACAGCATCATCACCCTGTTCTCGCCATTCCACCAATGCCCAAATCGGTGTATCTTTAGTCAAATCAAGATTATCACCAGGATCGCTGCGAGTTATTGCTAAAGCTGTATTTTCAGATAATCCTGCTACCTGTTCAATGGGGATTTCAGCGATTTGAGACGGTTCAATCAAATCTACAGAGGCAAAAGTTAGGGATTTGCGATCGTGTAACCAATGTAAAGCTGCAACGGCCGCGGCACAGGCAAATACTGGGAGTGTGTATCCAGAACGGGACATTTTTAAATTTAAAAGTCAAAATAATTCTTCAAAATCGCTTGCCCAGTGTCATGCAGAGAAGATAGTTTCAGACGGTAATTGTAGACCAATCTATAGCTTGCTTCCTTCAAAGTAACGTTCCTCATCAGGGGATATAAGCAAAGTTCAAATCAGCACCAGAGGTTTTCATCAGTTGGCTACATTGGGGTTGTTAGGCTGTGTCGTCGTCTGTAACTTGTGGCATTGACTCAATTAGTGCCCTTAGCACCTTATTGACCGATTCTGGTGTTGTAAAAACTTGAGCTACATCTTCATCTAGAACTACAACTTTTAGCAGTTGCTTTCTTCTACTTTTAGCAGCAAAGCGGTTGGGCTTCGCCTTTTTATAATCAAAGTGGTACTCAGCTAAAAGCTCGTCATCTGAATTGTGTGACTCCTCAAAAGGCGTTTTGTTCATAGTCTTCACGCTCCCTTCGAGTGGCTAAACGGGCACTGATAATGCGAATAGCATTAGAACGTTCGGTGAATGAAATTAATAGCAAGCGATTGTTTTGGGAGTGCCCAATAATAATCTCTCGCTTCTCATTCACTGAGTGAGCTTGATCATCAAAAATAACTGCCAGTACATTATCAAAGACGGTCTTAGCTTCTTCAAAGCTGACACCATGCTTTGTTATATTAGCTTTTGCTTCTGATTCATCCCACTCAAACTCCATGTCTAAATCATATCTGATTATTCACAAAGCCAAGCAATCCTATGCAAAAGTCTGCCATTTCAACAATAAGTTCTCCAGCTTCAAACATTAGTTAAACTCCCACTTCTGATAATAGAGTTTCCATAGCTTCCCAAGAAATTCCTTGTTGAATATAACGAGGTGCTTCAGGATTATAAGGACTGGCTACTCGGTCAATGTTGAGGATAATTGCCCCATCTGGTAGAACTGGTACATCTGCATCAAATGCTGTTGGACGCATCAAAGAACTAGAAAAGCCTTTGAAAATAGCAATTGTATCTTCCTCATGGGCAATTTCCACTGTTATAATTAGGACTTCTTGGGGGCGTTTAGCGGTGTATTGTTCCAGTCGCTTGCCAATGGAATTCATTTTTTTAAAGTAGGGGTACGTTGGCGCAGTGAACTGTTATTGTGGTGAGGCTGAACGTCCCTGCTTGCCCAGCTTAATCAGAACAAAATAGCTTAAGTAAACTACATAAACTATTAAACTAGTTATGCCAAGAAAACCTAAGAACTCAGCTTTGCTATTAGCATGAAAATATTCTTTAAATAATAACGGAACCTCGAACCAGACGCGACAATAGGAAGTCTTCATCACATTGGCAGAAAAAGCACAACCCAAAAATGGGATAAACGCTAATGTACCCAAAAGACAATAAACAGTTGTAGCCCACCGCCAAGAGGTAAAAATAAATTTCAAAGCGCCACTGGTTTGATACTCAATTTCATCGTTGATATCTACCCAGAACCACAACGCAATTGGGATTAAAATCTGAGCCATCAACCCAGAGAGAAAGCTAACTGGATACTGGGCAATCATTAAGTAAATTGTGATTGCCACCAGGCTCGAGACTCGCCAGTATATAGTCAATAAGCGTTGTATACCTTCTGCTTTTTGCACAAATGCCCAAATCAGAAGAACTAGCGGAATAATTACCAGGAATAATACTGCCAGTCGGTAATCAATCCAGACGAAAGGGCGAAACCAAATATCATAGTCCATAGTTTTTCTCAAATGATAAATAAAACGTTTCTAACTAAGAGCAAGTATCCATAACTGACAAAACTGTAAGCTATTAGCTAGCTAGTAGTCCATCTATATTACAAACAGTTTAATCAAAGCACAAAATCTAGCCTTGAGACTGCGCTCTAACTTCTTTGTACAAGCAAGTGACTACCCAACTTATACTATTTCACGCAATTGATACTATAAACACGTTTGTAGGGGCATACAGATGTACGCCCCTACAGCCAATTCATGCGTTGCAAAGATTTTTGGAAAGGGTATTATATGGTAAATTTTTAATTTCCTTTCCTAAATCTTTCTATTTGGCAAAAAACAAGCAACTCAAAGATTCTCAACTTAGATTTTGCACCTATCTATAGTAGCGTCAGGGAGCCTCTTAAAAAAGCACCAAGCAGCTATATACTTGCTACTCACGGACAAAACCCTCATATTTTTGAGTATAAAGGTTAGTTTTTAAGATAAAAACTCTCAAAGTTTAACCCTCATACATCCGTAATTCCAGATATTTCACCAAATTTTTCCCGTTGGAGAAAATTATGAAAGAGCAAGAGTACGGTTTTAGCCGAAAGTAGCGTAATGCTAAATTTCAGTCAGTAAATCTTTGGTTGCTTGATGACAAACGAACAGAAAATTAATTTGTTTAAATTTCTAGTCGTCATAAACCCGGCATTCAATTGCATCTGGGTTGTCATCACAATACTGTTCTAGAGAATTTTTTGGCTTGCTTTGGCGCTTGTGGGAAGCTTCAGCTTGCAATTCTTCTACTGCATCCCAAGCAGCAGCACACTCTGGTGAATTGCTGCCGCTAATGTCACAGACAGTACGCGCTTGTTCTACTTCTTCTTGAATTTTATCTTGGATGTCGCTCTTTGCTGTTTCTTGGATGTTGGTCATCGCTTTAGTCTCGTTGTGTGTTGTTAATACTAGTATAGAAAAACTTCAGAAATGGCAGATTTGAGCTTGATTACTAACCATTCTAACTATTTAGCTCATAAGTTAGTATTTTAGCCTATTGATTTATAACCAATACAGGAAACCGCCGCATCTATAATGCATTCATCTTTATTTTTTAAGATTTTGTGGAATCAGTACGATAGATAAACAATCATACAATATATTTAGATGCATCTATTAGAATGACAACCTCATCTGATTGGGATGGAGGAGACAAAAGCTAGCACTAATTCTTATAGGATGCAATTCTTCCCAAAATCAAAAGTCAAAACCTACTAGCCTAAAAAGAGAAAGAAGCTCAAAACTCATGGCAGACCAAATGCAGTGGGCAAATGCCCTATCAACCCGTCATTCTCTGGAAGCCGCCGTTACAGATGTGGTGGAACGAGCTATATCATCGTTAACAGCACCTGCGGATCTAGGACTGGTATTCATTTCGTCTGCTTTTGCGAGTGAGTATTCCCGATTGTTACCCCTGTTAACTGAAAAACTTTCTGTACCAGTGCTAATTGGCTGTAGTGGTGGCGGGGTGATTGGGACGACAGTTGCCGGAAAAACCCAAGAATTGGAAGCTGAACCAGCTATTAGCTTGACTTTAGCACATCTTCCTGGGGTGAAGGTTCAAGTTTTTCATGTTGTTGCTGAAGAATTACCTGACTTAGATAGTTCTCCAGATGCTTGGGTTGATTTGATTGGTGTGCCACCATCACCGACACCTCAGTTCATTTTGCTGTCTAGTTCTTTGGCCTCTGGAATTAATGATTTGTTGCAGGGGTTGGATTTTGCTTATCCAGGATCGGTGATAGTGGGAGGACAGGCTAGTGGTGGAGGCATGGGTGGCCGTGTTGCCCTATTTTGTAATGAGACTGATGGCGAGGAATGCCAAAGCTTGTATCGTGAAGGCACTATTGGTATAGCTTTGACTGGCAATATTGTTTTAGAAACTATTGTCGCTCAAGGATGCCGACCGATTGGCAAACCATTGCAAGTTACAAAAGCCGATCGCAATATCATCTTAGAGTTAGATGAACAAGTGCCGCTAGTGGTGTTGCGAGATTTGATTGCCAGTCTCAGCGAACACGAACGAACTTTAGCACAGCACTCTCTGTTTGTTGGCGTGGCGATGGATGAGTTTAAGCTGGCTTTGCAACAAGGAGACTTTTTAATTCGTGGTATTCTTGGGGTCGATCCAGCAGCTGGGGCGATCGCAATTGGCGATCGCGTCCGTCCTGGTCAAAGGCTGCAATTCCACCTGCGCGATGCCGAAGCCTCGGCTGAAGACTTAGAATTACTTCTCCAAAGTTATCAAACTCAACGAGAATCTGAACCTTCTGCCGTCGCTGCCCTAATGTTTGCCTGTCTAGGGCGTGGCGAAGGGCTATATGGTAAACCAAATTTCGATTCTGAACTATTTCGCCGTTACCTCAGCGATATTCCTGTAGGCGGCTTTTTCTGTGGTGGTGAAATCGGCCCTGTTGGTGGCAGAACCTTCTTACACGCCTACACTTCCGCATTTGGAATTTGTCGCCAAAATCAAAATCAGTTATAAATTAGACTCCTGACTCTTCGCTCTCAATCCACGGTGTCTAGATCCCCGGCTTCTTTAAGAAGTCGGGGATTTAACTTTTACTAATTATTTATAACTGCTACAGCTATTTGTTTAGTATTTAGCTGCCCTTCTATATTTGCAGATATATATAAAGATAAACGTTCTGAAAACTTCTATATATATAAATATATTTCTCGTATAGGGTAGTTTAAATATTAATTTATACCTTGTCTTCCTTCAAAAAAAGCTCGATGATTGATTCAGAAAGTCCATAGCTATAAGTGAGCTAATTAATAATGCCAATATATTTCGTTATTGTTTTTGATTCATAACAAGAATATCTGATATTTATCTGGAATTTATTCATGTCGGAGTTTAAATAATCCAATGCTACAAGGATGGATTCAAATTACATTAACGCTACTAATTATAGTAGCAATTACTCCATTTTTTGGGCGCTACATGGCGCGTGTATTTTTAGAACAAAGGACTTTTCTCGACCCAGTTTTGAATCCGGTTGAGCGGCTGCTTTACGCCTTGGTTGGCGTTACAGGTAAAGAAAATATGACGGGCTGGCAGTATGGGCGGGCAATCGTCTACAGCAACGTAGTAATGGCGTTGCTGCTTTTCTTTATCATTATGAATCAGGGATGGTTGCCCCTCAATCCCACGGGAATAAATGCCCCAACTTGGGATACAGTACTACATACTACTATTTCATTTATTACTAATACCAACCAGCAGCATTATTCTGGTGAAACCTACCTGAGCTATGCCAGTCAAATGTGGGGGCTGGGTTATCACATGTTCACCTCTGCTGGCACTGGTTTGGCAGTAGGAATTGCTTTTATTCGGGGATTGACGGGTAGATCGTTAGGCAACTTTTATGTAGACCTAATTCGCTCAATTACCCGAATTTTGCTGCCTATTTGTATTGTGGGCGGCATTGTTTTGATAGCTGCTGGCGTTCCCGAAACCCTAGCGGGTGTAGCTGTATTCCCGACCTTGGAAGATCCGAATATTAGTCAGGCGATCGCTCGCGGCCCTGTTGCCCATTTTGAAATTATCAAGCAATTAGGAGAAAACGGCGGTGGCTTTTTCGCCATCAACTCAGCACACCCCTTTGAAAATCCCAGCGCATTTACGAATTTAATTCAGATCGTGGCAATGCTTTCAATTCCCACGTCCCTGATCTATACATACGGTTTGTTTGCCAATAACACCAAACAAGCGTTGTTACTCTACGGTATGGTTGGGGTAATTTTTCTAGGATTTCTGATTGTTACTGCCATTGGGGAATACAACGGCAATCCGGCTGTGAATGCACTGCTGGGTAGTCAGCAACCGAATTTAGAGGGTAAAGAAGTCCGGTTTGGTTGGGCGCAATCTGCATTATTTGCGGTAAGTACAACTGGTACTATGTGCGGCGCAGTTAATAGTTTCCATGACTCCTTTATGCCCTCTGGCGGTTTTATTTTTCTTTCTAATATGTTCCTGCAAATTATGTGGGGTGGACAGGGTACAGGAACAGCTTACTTGTTTGCCTATAGCATTTTGGCGGTATTTGTAACAGGTTTGATGGTGGGACGCACGCCAGAATTTTTGGGACGCAAGATTGAAAAGCGGGAAGTCGTACTTGCTAGCTTTCTGATTTTGCTAGTTCACCCCATTGCTATTTTGATTCCGGGGGGAATCGCCTTAGCTTTTCCTGACCAATTGGCAGGGATTAGCAATCCTGGCTTCCACGGCTTTTCTCAAGTGATTTACGAATATGCCTCAGCTGCTGCTAACAACGGTTCTGGGTTTGAAGGTTTAGGAGATTCACAACCTTCTCCGTTAGCGATCGCTACAGGTACAAAAACAACTGCAACCGCTCTGTGGTGGAACTTGAGTACCTGCTTCAGTTTACTAGCTGGACGCTATATCCCAATTTTAGGTTTGCTGTTATTAGCAGATAGTATGTCTCGCAAGCAAGCTGTTCCCTACACCACTGGTACATTGCGAACCGACACCGGACTATTTACAGGCGTTACCGCAGGCGTGATTTTAATCTTGGGCGCACTTACATTCTTCCCAGTGCTGGCATTAGGCCCCATCGCTGAAGCCTTTTTTATCGCTAAAGGTATTGGGTAGGGGTAGAGGCAGGGGAGCAGGGGAGAAATATTAATCCCCAATCCCCAATCCCCAATTACGAATTACGAATTACGAATTACGAATTAATTTAATGTATGCCCACTACTACTGATTCTCCTTCGCCCCGTATTCCATCTGGAACTCGTGACTCGCGCAAGCACACCCCCAAGTCAGATATGCGGGGACTTTATCAAAGAGCAATTCGTGAGTCATTTGTCAAGCTCGATCCTCGAATTACTGTTAAAAATCCAGTTATGTTTGTTGTTTGGGTGGGGACAATTGTCACCTTTTTAGTAACCCTTAACCCAAATCTTTTTGGCACAATCCAGGCAGATGTCAACCAACAACGCTTGTTAAATGGGTTGATTACCTTCATTCTCTTTTTCACCCTCGTTTTTGCTAACTTTGCCGAAGCCGTAGCTGAAGGACGCGGTAAAGCGCAAGCTGATTCACTGCGATCGACGCGATCGGATACGATCGCTAATAAAATCCTCCCTGATGGTTCTGTACAACAAGTAAATTCTACGGAACTGCGACGGGGTGATTTGGTTAAGGTGGTTGCAAATAATATGATTCCCGCCGATGGGGATGTAATTAAAGGCATTGGCTCGGTGGATGAGTCTGCCATCACTGGGGAATCTGCGCCAGTACTGAAACAACCAGGTACAGATATTGCCAGTTCAGTCACAGGAGGTACACGCCTACTCTCAGATGAGTTGACAATTCGGATTAGTGCCGATCCTGGACAAGGCTTTATCGATCGCATGATTTCCTTGGTAGAAGGCGCACAACGCACCAAGACTCCCAATGAAATTGCTTTGACGGTATTATTGGCAGTGCTAACGCAGGTGTTCTTGATTGTAGTGGCAACTATGCCCCCATTTGTTGGCTACATCGCCAACTTTATCACTACAGCCTTTGGGCCAGAAGCGGGAAACAGTTTACGTACTGGTGGTAGCGTTGCTATTTTAATATCACTACTGGTAGCTTTGATTCCCACAACTATCGGTGGTTTGCTCAGTGCGATTGGCATTGCAGGGATGGATAGGGTTGCACAGTTTAACGTCATTGCTACCTCCGGTCGAGCAGTAGAAGCCTGCGGCGACATCAACACCTTGGTGCTAGATAAGACAGGCACGATCACTTTGGGGAATCGGATGGCTGATGAGTTTATTCCTCTGGATAATCACTCATTAGAAGATGTGGCGCGAGTTTCCCTAGCTGCTAGCTTGTTTGACGAAACACCAGAAGGCAAATCAATTGTAGTTTTAGCTGAAAAGTCTCAGGCTGGGATCGATTTCAATATCGACAAAGCCGAAGGTGTGGAATTTTCAGCCAAAACCCGGATGAGTGGCACAAATCTAGCCGATGGCAAACAAATCCGCAAAGGAGCAGTAGATGCCATTAAGGGATTTGTCCGTTCTCGTGGCGGCTACGTTCCTGATGATATAGATGCAGCTTATGAGCGAGTTTCTCGGTTAGGCGGTACACCTTTAGCTGTTTGCCAAGATGACAAAATTTATGGTGTCATCTATCTCAAAGATATTGTCAAACCCGGTCTGCGGGAACGGTTTGACCAACTTCGCCGTATGGGTGTTCGCACCGTCATGCTTACAGGTGACAACCGCATTACCGCTTCAGTAATTGCTAAAGAAGCTGGGGTCGATGATTTCATTGCCGAAGCGACTCCAGAAGACAAAATTGAGGTGATTCGCTCCGAACAATCTCAGGGTAAACTGGTGGCAATGACCGGGGATGGTACTAATGATGCCCCTGCTTTGGCTCAAGCAAACGTGGGTGTGGCAATGAACTCTGGGACACAAGCTGCCAAAGAAGCTGCTAACATGGTGGACTTGGACTCTGACCCTACGAAGTTAATTGACCTAGTAACCATAGGTAAACAGTTGCTAATTACCCGTGGAGCCTTGACAACATTCTCCATCGCTAACGATATTGCCAAGTATTTTGCGATCATTCCGACTATCTTTGCGGCTGCTGGAATTGGCGCACTGAATATTATGGGATTAAAAAGCGCCCAATCTGCGATCGTCTCGGCGTTGATTTACAATGCCTTGATTATTCCGGCACTCATTCCGTTAGCACTCAAAGGGGTGAAATTCTTACCTTTAACGGCAGATCAACTCCTACGCCGCAACATCTTCATCTATGGACTTGGTGGCATCGTTGCTCCCTTTATTGCTATCAAACTGATAGATATTATCTTACCTTTGTCTTAATTTACTATGAAACCTGTTCGTATCCGCCGCACTATCCTTGCATCGCAAGTACTTGAAGAAATAACTGATATCTGGTGTCAATGGCGTAGACAAAAGCTGCCACTGTATTTGTTCTTGGCGATGTGTTTCAACCTAGTGGTTGCACCTCTAGTCTATGCAGCTACTGGCGAACAACTTTCCCGCAGTCAATCTTGGGGATTGGGACTGTTAGGACTGGTGACATTAGGGCTTTCCATCTATTTATTTTTTGTAATGTTTGTACCGGAGAAATTCTAATGAGTTTTGCACGTGAAGCTAGTAGAGCAGTTCGTTCTACCTTGGTACTCTGGGTAATTGGTGCGATTATTTATCCTTTTGTGATGATTGCTATTGGGCAGATTGCGTTTCCGTTTCAGGCGAATGGAAGTCTGCTGAAAAATAGCACCGGTCAAGTTGTGGGTTCTGCTTTGATTGGTCAACCTTTTACTAGCGATCGCTATTTTAACAGTCGTCCCAGTACCACGAGTTACAGCACAGCCGACCCCAAAAAAGATGATGCGGGAGTTTTGAAAACTGGAGTTTCTGGTGCTAGTAACTTGGCTCCCAGTAATCCCGCATTACTGGAACGCATCAAAGGTAAAGATGATCCAGATCCCAGTAAGAAAATTGAAGGTGATTTGACTCGTCTGAAAACCGCAGGAGTGCAGCCGACTGGCGATTTAGTCTACACCTCTGGTTCCAGCCTTGACCCTCATATTACTCCCGAAGCTGCGATCGCGCAAATTGCACGAGTAGCCAAGGCGCGAGGGTTGCAGCCGAACCAACTAGAAACTTTAATTGCCCAAAACACCGACGGCCGCTTTCTCGGCATATTTGGCGAACCTGGAGTTAATGTGTTGAAGCTGAATTTAGCTCTGGATGGGATTAAGAAATAAAGACTATGGGAAATACTAACGACAAGTAATTTTGCATCTCTACTGTTCAGAATTATTATCTAAGGCTCGATCCCCGATTTCTTAAAAAAGTTGTCGGGGATCTTGTTTTTCATGATTAATTAAATAAGACTATATCTCTAAATATATGCCTATTTAAACTTTTTAAACCATTTTATATACCTGCAAAATATATCTGCTAAAAAACATTTTGCTTATAAAATATTGCACAATAATATTAGAGTAAAAAATGTTTTATGTCCAAAAAGACAAACCCTTTAGAACCAAGTTTGTTTGGTGTCTTAATCCAAGCTAATAGCGTTTACTGCGGTATTCATTTAACTGAAATTCAGTTACCCGATCGATGCATTTTTTTAGGGATTTTAAGACAGGATCGAGTTCTTTCAGTAACAGATAATCCTACAGTTTTCGTAGGAGACTACATTTTAGCCATAGCAACCCATCCGATGATGATTCCCGCTCTCAAAGTCACTCTTAAGAAAATTCATTCTGTTTACTATTCCCTTAACAGTTGCTTGCTAGAAGCTAGACCAACAGCCAACCAATTTGATAATTTAGATGACTCAGATGTATCAAACCATTTCAATTCCACATATTACTAAATAGATGAACATTTACTTCTTCTCTTATCATGTAATTGACCCAAATACAATTAAAAATTTAGGTACTACGATTACAACTAAATTTAATGGTGAAATTAGTGAGATTCACTCTAATAATCTGAATAAATAAAGATTTTTAATATGGCTAGCTTGGGGCTTTTACAACTTTATATATCTGGTCAAAAAAGTGTTAATCAATCTACCCTGATTGAAGCAAGCTTGGCAAATACAACACAAAATAACACCAAACCCCAGGACGGTGATATTTCTATTGTAGCGGTCTTTTTGGCTCACATTTCCTTCATGATTGTTTGGGGAATTTTAGTTTATATCGTTTCATCTGTCTGCAAAGCACTAGAAGATCCACCAGAAAATAGGGTGCAAGAAAAAAACGAAATAATAAGCATCAAACATATACAGCAACATCCCTGTAGGAATTGCCGATTTTTTCATAAAAATTCTTATTTAAAGTGTGCAGTAAATCCTGCTATTGCTTTAACTAAAGAAGCGCTTAATTGTTCTGATTACAGTCATAAATAGTTAAAATATGAAAATGTAAAACTATTTTTTGATTTTGCGAAAATGGACATATTTTAATTTTTCACTTCTGGGTTCTGTTGCTAAAGCTTTCAAATTACCATAAGAAGATAACCTTTAATTTCTCAGTTTTAGATTGGAGATGGTATTTATGAATCTCTTGTTACGACCTCTGATCCCGATGGCATTTTTCCTTACTCCCTCTTTAGTTAATCAAGGTAATGATTTGCTTCAACAGCATATAATTTAACAGGTTCAAGAAACCAGAAAATGTTTTGGCTGTAATTTATCGAGAGTTAGTTTTTCTGGGACAAACTTACAAAAAATAGACTTGCGATCGGCAAATCTTCAGGGAGCCAACTTAAAAAATGCTAATCTCCGATATGCAAATTTAGAATGGGCAGATATAGGAATCCGGTTTGATTTGGAGAAAATATCTGTAGGATGTGTTAGCGACAGCGTAACACATCAAACCCGTGATAATAGTGTGTTACGAACTCCGTTCTAACACACGCTACAATACCTAATTTCGTTCAAAAATCAAATAGTAATCCTATATTCGGAATGCAAATCTGCAAGTAGCCGATCTAACTGGAGTAATTCTCAAGAATACATTGCTAGCTATATTTTATGAAATCAAAAGAGACGATATTTGTTATTCCAACTCATCGCCTGAGAGATGTAGCACAGACCATCGAAAAGTATGATGAGAATTTCCGTGCAAATGGTCATGCTGTAAAAATTATCGTCTTTGATGACTCCAGCATTGCCAACCATGAGAAATATTATCCACTTTTAGAGCAGACTAAGACAGTCAATGATGTGTATTATGTCGGCCCTCAGCAGAAAGAAGAATTTATTACATTTTTAAATGAAAGACTGCGCGATCGCAAACTAGAATCACTCGTCAAGAACTTATTCCGACCTAGCTACGGCGGCAATCGCAACTTCACCTTAATGTATACCCTTGGTCATTTAATGGTCAGCGCAGATGACGATATGCGACCAGATGCATTAATTGAAACTAGCCCAGAATCTTTAACAGGCGATGAAATATGTCGAGGAAAATTAATCAAGTCTACCCAACAAGGCGGCTATGTCCATAAATCTTTTGACTTACTCACGGCTTTTAGTGATGTTCTAGGTAAAAGAGCCAGCCAAGTACCAGAAAACTTTGAGGCTGGAGAATTGGTTGTTGATACAGCAATGGATTTAGAAACCAACACAACCAAAGGCTACTTTCGAGAAAACAGCCTCGTATTACAACAGGGAAGAGTCTTGAATAATGCGATTGTCAAGATTGCCCAAACTTTTCGCACAGGAACTAATGATATCGATACACTTGATTTTATTCACATGTATCTTAATGATGAAAATCAAATCAGTCCCAATGACCTGAACGATTTTTATATTCTGACTAATTTTCGACCTGTTATTACCAACAAAAACTGGAGAATGGATTGTGGAGTTGCTGGATATGATAATCAGCTAGGTTTACCACCATTTTTTCCCACTCGGCTTAGATTTGAAGATTATATCTACAGGATTTGGATACAGCAAGAAGGTATTGCAGCTGCACACGTTGATGCTGTCCAGAACCATATTAGAAATAACTATATGCGTAATCCTCTTGCTAGTGAACTTTTTAATGAGGAAATATGCAGCCTGCTGAAAAAGAAGATTAAGAGCAGTGTTTATCATCTTGATGACCTGGGAATCAAGTTTGATTACTCAGGCGAGGTTACATTGCAAGATTCTGAAGAAATCTTAGAAAAAATCTCTGCTATCCACAATCAGGTAGTCAAAGCCTCAATATCTGCCCAAAACGAAGAGCGTAAGCAGTCTCTCCAATTGTTTGCAGAGAACTTATCGAGAGTATTTTATGGATTCGAACCCGACTTTTTTCAGCAAAACGTTTCCAGAATTATTGATGATGTCATTAGCCAATTTCACGGTTCTCTAGAAATATGGCCAACTCTAGTGGAAATTTGTTACTTTTACAAAGATAAAAAGGATTTGCCGCAAATCCGAGTCAAGAATAAGAAGCTAAAGTCCAGAAATGGCGCAAGATTGAGCGAAATTCAATTATAAGCTTTTATCATGCAAATGAGGCATAAGCAGACTTTACGATTCTTCATCCGCAAAAATTTTGTCAGATATAGCTTAGATAACAGCAATCTGATAAGATTTCAAACAAGTAGAATAACTGCTTATTCTCTTTTTCTTTAACCCATTGATTTCGGGTATTTGTTAGGAAAGGAAGATAAAATGTCTCATCTAATGTGGAAAACTCTGGTACTAAGTCCAGTAGTTTTGGGAGTGACGGTGTTGGTTTCCGCTAGGGCTATAGCTACTGAAGTAGTAAGCTCTTCTAAAGATATAAAGGTGAAAACTGCTCAGACAAAAGCACCAATAGCTTCTGATGCTTCAACATTTCTTCAAATAGAACAACCAAAAGTTAATCAGTCATTGGTTGCCCAAAAAACTGATGATAATAAGGTTTTAGAAGAAGTTAACCGCTACGGCAACGAGGGTAAGAACCAGAATTCACTATCTCAAGTCACATCAGTTTCTCAGTTTTCTGATGTACAGCCTACTGACTGGGCATTCCAAGCTTTACAATCCCTGGTTGAACGCTATGGTTGTATTGCTGGATACCCAAATTCTACTTATCGTGGCAATCGGGCACTGACTCGTTATGAATTTGCGGCAGGTTTGAATGCTTGTTTAGATCGGGTTAATGAACTGATTGCCACTGCAACTGCTGACTTGGTGACAAAACAGGATTTAGCAACCCTCCAACGCTTGCAAGAAGAATTCTCGGCAGAACTAGCAACTCTGCGTGGTCGAGTCGATGCCGTAGAAGCACGAACTGCTGAACTAGAAGCAAATCAGTTTTCTACTACCACAAAATTGGTGGGTGAAGCTATTTTTGCCGTTAGCGATATTTTTGGCGGTAACACTGGCGATGCAAATAATACTGTTTTCCAAGATAGGGTACGTTTAGACCTACAAAGCAGTTTCACAGGTAAAGACGTTTTACACACCCGTCTTGCAGCCGGTAATGCACTAGCCTTTAATCAATTGGCGAATGATGGCTCTGCAATCAATACGGCTGAAGGCACGCAAACTTTTCAAATCGGTAGCACTGGTAGCAATTCTGTCATCATAGATTGGCTAGCGTATTATGTACCCATAGGCCCAGCGCAAGTTTACTTGGCGGCCACCGGAGGTATTCATAGCGACTATGTTGCCACTAATAACCCTTACTTTGAGGACTATGATGGCGGTAATGGTGCTTTGTCTACCTTTGCTTCTGAAAGCCCCATTTATCGGATTGGCGGTGGTGCAGGTGCAGCATTGACTCTACCCTTTGGTAGTGGGGGCAGTTTTTTCAAACCAAGTTCGCTAACTATAGGTTACTTGGCATCAAATGCTAGTAATCCTGGAATAAACCAAGGTTTATTGGAGGGTAACTATGCGGCTCTAGGACAGTTGAACTTTAGTGTTGGCGATCGCTTGGCGATCGCTGCTACCTACGTTCACGGTTATAGCGGTGCTGGAGGCGGTAATTTATTCGATCTAGGTGGTGGTTTAGGCAGTGCTAACCGCGTTGTAGGTACTAATCAAGCTAATACCCTAAGCACCCTAAACGCATCTTCCAGTAACTCTTACGGTATAGAAGCAGCTTTCAGACCCAGCGACAAACTATCAATTAGTGGCTTCGTTTCTTACCACGATGTCACAGGCTTTGGTGCTAATGATGATTACGAAGCTTGGAGCTACGGTCTTGGGGTAGCGTTACCTGACTTCGGTAAAAAAGGTAACGTATTGGGTATTTTTGCTGGTGCAGAACCTTATGCGTTGAACCGACCAGGTTTTACTGGTAATGACATCCCTTATCACTTTGAAGGCTTTTACAAGTATCGCGTGTCAGATAATATCTCAATTACTCCTGGTGTAATCTGGTTGACCTCCCCTGGCCAAACCAGCACTAACGATGATGCAATTATCGGTACGCTGAGAACAACTTTCACCTTCTAAATGTTTACAACACTCAGTGCTGAGTGCTGAGTAATGAGTTATGAGTAATGAGTAGCAAGAAGATTACTCAGTACTTCCGTACTATGCTAAAAGACCTGCCCCTTGTGGGCGGTCTTTTACCTCAGCACTTTTCATAGCAATTGGCTGTAGCCAGACAGAGATTTCATCGGTGTCAATTTAAGCTAAAACCACTTTAAAACATTATTCCCAGCCTCTAGCTGGAAATAATGTTTTGGATTACTGGTGTAAATCACCGAGGCAGAGGATAACAGTTAATAACTGTTGATGTTGCTTTTCTGACCATTACTAACCATACCTAATGCATTCATCCGGGAAAATTTTAGATGCTCTAAAGTTTGCTGCATCATTGACGAGTCTGTTTTGTCCATCTTTACTACTAGCAATATGCCATCAGTATAGGGTGCTAGTAGGCTAGTATCTGCTAGTCCCAAAATCGGGGGAGAGTCATAAATCACCAAATCAAAAGCGTTATGGAAATCTATCATTAGTCGCTTCATCTTTTCAGACGAGAGCAACTTTGTGGGATCGGGTGGTATTGGCCCAGAAGTGATTACAGATAATTGGTTCATTGAAGGTAGTTGCCGAATTACCTCACTCATTGGTAGGTTTGTCAAGATTAAATTGCTTAATCCCCATAAGTTATTTAAACCTGATAAGGTATGAATCTTAGGTTGGCGTAAATCAGCATCTACAAGTAGTACTCTTTGTCCCATACCTGTAGCTACCTGAGCTAAATGGAAGGCAATAGTAGATTTACCATCACCAGACATCGCCGAACTAATAACAATGGAAGCAATAGGGCGCTCAGAACTTAAGAATTGGACATTTGTATAAAGTACCCGCAAAGCTTCTAGAAATTTTGCTGAATAATTGTTATTGACTTGATGTGCAAACCCAGGAACGCCTTTAAGAACGGGACTTAGTATTCTGGTTACGGAGAGCTTTTGCGTGGGGATGCGATCGTGAATCCTTTCGATTTGCTCTTCAAATGGTATATTTCCTAACAAGGGGAGTTTGACCTTCCCTTTGAGTACGTCAACGCTATGATAGGTATTGTCAAGCTTTTCCAGCAGTAGGGCAACACTGATTCCTAAAGCTATACTTGCAATCAATCCTGGTATTAAATAACGTTTGATACTCGAATCAGAAATCGGGAATTTTGGTTTACTTGGTGCCTCAAGTAACTGCCAACCAAGTTCTGCTTGAGATATCTGAATTTGGAGGTTTTCACGAGTAGAGAGAAAGCGATTTAGGCTCTCGGTTGTCACCTGTAATTTTCGCTGTAATTCAGTATATTGTCGTGCCAATATTGGCCATTGTTTACGCTGGAGTTCAATTTTACCTTCTACTTTAGCAAGTTCTTGGCTTTGCACTTCTAGAGTTTGAAGTTGAGTCGTTACTTGGGCAATTTTTGTACCCAGAAATCGTTGCTCTTCATTCTTTAGCAAAGGCAAGAGGCTTGCGCGTTTATCCTTCAGTGTTTTGATAGTTGGATTATTATCTTGTAAACGAGTTGACTCTGTAGCAATTTGAACGTCTAGTTGTCGTACTTGATTCAATAACTGCTGATACAAAGTAGCATCATTTAGTACTGCCAGCCTGCCATTTTCTTCTTGCAGAAAAGATAGATTGGCGCGAGCTTCTGCTATTTTTCCATCAATTAATTGTCGTTGCTCTGACAAATTAGTGATTTGATTAACAACTTGTGCAGACTGAGCTTCTGGGTCAACAAAGTCGTATTTTTGCCGGAACGTTTGCAATTCTTTTTGAATCTGATCGACTCGATTTTGGATAAATGGCAGTCGTCCTTCAACAAATTGAATTCCTTGGCGTAACTGCGTTTGCCGCTTTTCCCGACTGTAATTTTGATAATTCTTAGAAATTAGGTTAAGTACAACTTCAATTTGATTTGGATCTTGGTTTCGATAACGAACTTCTATAATCTTAGTTTCAGCGAACCGAGAAATCGTTATGTTGTTGATCAGCGAATTATAGCTAATGTCTGGATACTTAGCTTGCAACTGCTTCACAATCTTTCCCATCAATTCAGGGCTCTTGAGAACCTGAATTTGACTTTCGTAATCAAGACCAGATTTACCTACATTAGGGTCTTTGACAATATCCACTACTTTGGTATCATCATTTACTGGTTCCACTAACAGGCGAAAATTGCCTTCATATACTGGTGGCTCCCGGTTTAGGATCAAGCTAATAAAGATAACTGTCGTTAAAGTAATACTTACTCCTGCAATCACTAGCGCTCGTCGCTTCACAACACTTAGAAGTTGTGGAAAACTCCAATCATTCTCTTCCCCTTCAGACATCGGGAAAGGTTGAGGCTGAAGAAATGGCGGTACAGAGTTACGATTCTGGTTATAACTTGGGGATTGAGAAGAATGATTCTCCATCTATTTAATAATATAATACGTGTTATTTTAGCTACGATTAAATCGAAATTTTTGACTGAAAATACTTAAGTCAGTAACTACACAGAGGTTTATTATTAACAATGAGAGTGGAAACCTTTTTAGTACAACACGTCGTTAATGGGAGGTGCTAATCAAAATTTTGATAATCTGCGGATCTAAATTCATCTCTCAGGTTAATTTTTACTCTCTGTTATACTTAAGTGTACTTAGTTATCACTCTTAAAGTTATAGATTTTTCAAATTTTAGTTGATTAACTAGTGATAATAACATCTTTGTTTTAAAGTATACATTTTTTTAGTTACATGTTATTGCTTAAACCAAAATTAATCTCCAATGATGTGAAAGTGTAAATTTAATGCCGAGAATCAATACTCTTAATATCAATTTAGTAACAGTGCAAAAGTGACTAATAATACTTAAGTAATTTACAATTTTTCAGAAATAAAAATTCATGTCGAAAAAGTAATAAACTTTAATCATTGACAAATTATACAAGAAGTGGACTAGTAAAATCTAGAATAGATATAGGTCTGCAAAATGCTTTGCTAATGAGGGGCACTAATCACTTGGGGGCTAGAAAGACAGATAATTTACGTTATCTCGGATTTAGAATTCAGATAATTTAATTTAATGTATAAATCCTAAGAGACTACTTTTATGAAGTTTCTGTTTATGATATTCTCAAAAGATAAATTTATGATGAAATATATGGGTAGATTTTAAACATCCTTTTCTCATGGTATTGTTGTAAGTAGTTACATATAACACTATTAAATAGAGTACTCTATCTAATAGTGCTAAATGTAATAAATTTTGCTCAAACAATATAAAACTAAGTAAGTGAAACCATTCAAGATTCAATGGACATAGTTCCCCAATTCCTTAGCAAACATAAAGTTTATAGTAGCTGTAAGTTTGCTTGAGGCATCTAGGAAAGTTTTTTATAAGCTAGTAAAAAGCACCATTGTAGGGTAATCTACACCTCTATGATTACCGTAGCCGTTTAGACTGATTCTTTTTGTGTGTTCCCATCTCCAAAAACTTCGTGTATACAGAGTTAAATAAGTATAAATCCTTGTTAAGCGAGCTTAGTTATCAGATATATCTGTGAATACAAGTAAGCTGGATGTATACCAATAAATTTAATCTTATTAATCACTTTGCCTGGAGCAAATTGAAAATATTTGTTAATTCAGGGAAGTAAGTGTGTGTGATTATTAATGGCTTGAGCAGTTCAGTAGTGTCTTTGAATAAAGATTTCTACAGTAGGGTATAAGTGATGAGACTTAATGAATGGATTAATCAAAAACTTTTACAATCCATTTCTACTCGGTTAGATGTTAATGATGACTATTCTCTAAAAACTCAGCAATCCATCAAATTGTCTGTAATCACCCAGTTTTTTCCACCAGACTATGCCCCCACGGGACAGTTGATTGATGAACTGGTGAAACAGTTAGGGCAGCAAGGAGTGGATATTGAGGTTTTTACAAGTCAGCCAGGATATGCATTTGACTCTCAAACTGCTGCTTTAGCAGTTGAGCGTATGGGTGGAATCCGAATTCAGCGATCGCGCACGGCCCAACTTTGGCCGGGGCGAATTCGTGGCAAAGCTGTTAATGGTGTCTTATACACCTTGCGGGCTTTACTGTATATGCTCCGAGCTTGGCGACGCAGTAATGTATTATTAGTAACTACAGCCCCTCCATTTTTGCCAATCATCGGATATCTGGCTTATCTGTTGTTCCGCCTTCCCTATGTTTGCATCCTCTACGATCTTTATCCCGATATTGCGATCGCACTGGGAGTAGTATCTAAGCATAACTGGCTGGCACAGTTATGGCGGGCTATAAACAAACAAATTTGGCTAAACGCTAAGGGAATTGTGGTTCTTAGTCCAGCCATGAAACAGCAAGTGCTAGCAAATTGCCCACAAGTAGCCGATAAGATTTCGGTAATTCACAGTTGGGCGAACCCGGAATTGATTGTGCCAATTCCCAAGCAAGAAAACTGGTTTGCCTTGAAGCATAACCTAGTCAACAAATTTACCGTCCTCTACTCTGGGAATATGGGGCGTTGCCATGATATGGCAACTATCCTGCAAGCTGCCCAACAATTACAAGACGAGCCAGTTCAGTTTGTCTGTATTGGTGGTGGAGCGAAACGGGATGAATTGATTCAAGAAGCGAATCAATTAGGACTGAAAAACTTTACATTTCTGCCCTATCAAGACAAGCAGGTGTTGCCCTATTCTTTAACGGCTTGCGATCTGTCACTAGTAAGTGTAGATGCATCAACCGAGAGTTTAGTCGTTCCTAGCAAGCTTTACTCAGCTTTAGCATCTGGAAGACCCATAGCGGTGATTTGTTCGCAGTATTCATACCTGAGACAACTGGTTGCCGAAGCCAACTGCGGTAGTACCTTTGAGAATGGAGATAGTAATTCTCTAGCTCAATTTATTCGCTTACTCAGTCGCGATCGGCAACTAGGAGAGCGTATGGGCAACTCAGGTCGTCAGTATTTGCGATCGCATTTCACACCTAAGATTATCTCTCAGCAATACTTGGATGTTTTGCAGCAAGCAATACTACCTGATGCTGCGATCGTCATGTCTCAAAGCCAAACAAAATAGTTTTTTCAGAAATTTAAGTACTATTGGTGCTGGTTTTAAAGACTTTCACCTTTATCCCAATTCTCGAAGATACAGGTACAAAAGATTCTCCCTTGCCTTACCAGTGAAACGGTATTAGCGGTGTCAATTATGCAAAATCCAGGTATTTATCGGAAGTATTTGCCATTATCTTTTGAATCTGGCAGTACTTTCTCAATATTTGGAACACAAGGGCAATAAGCACAATAGACAGTACTGTTCTACCAGAGAATTTACCTTTTCTTTAAGCTAGATTCACACTTTGCTTAAAGAAAAAATCTTGCCTATTAGATAATATTTAACTTATTGGAGGGTTATATTTAATGCGTAATTGAAGTAGAAAAACAATTATCAAAAGCAATTCATAAGAACAGCTATTAGTTAGACTTATAACTTTTTATAAGCCTTATTATTATCATGCTTAAGCTATCACAAAAAACTTAAAACTAGTTTTATTTTATGATACTGATAAGTTGAATTAAGATAATTATGAAGTAGTCAAAACTATGTTATGCTTTAAGACATATTGACAGTGGTAAATAACGCTTTTAAAAACATTGGGTAGTTTTATTGCCTAGCGACAAGGTTAAACTTATTACAAATTTCAGAAAAAAATTTTTGATTTTAGAATGTTTTTCAATCTGGTTAGTTTGATTAAATAAAATTTAGTTTTTAACTTTAGGAGATGAGCTTCGATGGTCTTTTTGATCTCAGTTCCTCCAACGTAACCTTCCGAATTTCACTGTTTATTTATTGAAGTGGGAGGTCGAATTGCAGAGAAGGTGTGACCGAAATCGGAAACGTTCAAAACGAAGGGATATCTATTGTCCCAATCATGGCTGTTACCTTGAAAGCAGGAGTCAAAAATATCAATTGTTTGCCGACCAAGCAGGACAGTTGCAGCAACGGGGCATGAGCCGCCGAAGTGCATTGATGTTAGTAGCAAGTCAAACCACAGTTAGTATAGGGGGAGAATGGTTGGAAGCCTTTTGGTGTGACCACTGCCAGCAAACGAAGTGGTATCACGTATGCAAGTCAAACGAACGCACCTATAAAGTTTCTCTAGCGCCACAAGAGCTTTGGCAGCAAGTAACAGGAGTAATCAATCCTGAAGGAAACCCTTCTGTTGGAGAATTTACTCGCAAGCAGGCAAAGATGCTTAACTATCACAACATCAAAGATTTTCAATTTGTCAATTAATGCTTAAAAGCAGTTGTCTTTAATCAATATTATGAGTAGTGGAGAAATTACTTCAAAGCCAGAATTGGTAATTGAAGCTGGACGTAGTGAAGAGCAGTATTGGAAAGACTTGTGGCGCTATCGAGAGCTATTCTATTTTTTGGCTTGGCGTGACATTCTAGTGCGCTACAAACAAACAGTGATTGGTATGCTCTGGGCACTAATTCGACCATTTTTGACCATGATCGTATTCAGTGTCATCTTCGGAAACTTGGCGAAATTACCTTCAGAGGGAACAGCGCCTTATCCAATACTGGTATTTGCTGCCTTGTTACCCTGGCAGTTTTTTTCTAGTTCCCTCAGTGAGTGTAGCAATAGTCTAATTAGTAATGCCAACTTGATTTCTAAAGTATACTTTCCCCGCTTAATTGTGCCTGCTAGTTCGGTGATTGTTAGCTTTGTAGACTTTCTAGTTTCTGCGATAATTCTCTTAGGACTTATGGCTTGGTATGATTTTGTTCCTAATTGGCGGATATTATTATTACCCTTATTTATAAGCATTGCCTTTACTGCTTCATTAGGAGTAGGGCTGTGGTTAGCAGCTTTAAATGTGGAATATCGAGATTTCCGCTATATTGTGCCATTTATTGTGCAGTTTGGTTTATACATATCGCCCGTTGGTTTTAGTAGCAGCATTGTGCCAGAGCAATGGCGTTTACTTTACTATTTAAACCCAATGGTGGGCGTTATTGATGGCTTTCGCTGGGCAATTTTAGGGGGAGAGTCCAAACTTTACTGGGCTGGATTCACACTATCTCTAGGACTAGTTGCCTTGTTACTAGTAAGTGGCATTTGGTACTTCCGCAAAATGGAACGGACATTTGCTGACGTAATTTAGTAAGGACTGTGCAGATGTCTGAGAATATGATTAGTGTTGAGAATTTAAGCAAAAAATATATTATTGCTCACCAGCAAGAGCAAGGTCGTCGCTACAAAGCTTTGCGGGATGTAATTGCTGATGGTGCTACAGCTTTTACCAAGGCATTTATAAAACCTGGGGGCAAAAAAATGCCCAGCCCAACGCGGGAAGAATTTTGGGCATTAAAAGATGTTTCCTTTGAGATTCAACAAGGTGAAGCCATTGGTGTTATTGGACGCAATGGAGCCGGGAAATCCACCCTTTTAAAGGTTCTTAGCAGGATTACCGAACCAACAAGGGGACGTATCACCATTAAAGGGCGAGTAGCAAGCTTATTAGAAGTAGGGACGGGATTTCACCCAGAACTTACGGGACGGGAGAACATTTATCTCAACGGTTCTGTTCTGGGGATGAGTAGAGCCGAAATTAAAAAGAAATTTGATGAAATAGTAGCCTTTGCGGATGTGGAAAAGTTCTTAGATACTCCAGTCAAGCGATATTCTTCAGGAATGTATGTCCGCCTTGCTTTTTCCGTTGCAGCCCATTTAGAGCCAGAGATTTTAATTGTCGATGAAGTTTTGGCTGTAGGCGATTCGGCATTTCAGAAGAAGTGCTTGGGGAAAATGGATGATGTCGCAACGAAAGAGGGAAGAACAGTTTTATTCGTCAGTCATAGTATGCAAGCTATTTCTCAACTCACCAAACGTTGCATACTACTTTCTAAGGGTAGTATTCAGTTTGAAGGTGATACTAGCAAAGCAGTACAGTTATATCTGGCTGGTGGGCAAAAAGATGATTCCAAGGCAGAGGCTTATTATCAAGCTCCAGCGAACAAAACTGGCAACCATATAGCTTGGGCAAAAATCCATACCTCTCAAGAGCATGGAATTCACGATTGGGGCAAACCAATAACTTTTGAGTTTGCACTTCACGTCAGCAACCCTCACGAAAGCTTGCGTTTTTCCTTCCAGGTTGTCAGTGCTCTGGAACAACCTATTTGTGCGCTCTATTTTTTTGAAGCTCATCAAGCTGCATTTTGCCGAGAGAAAGGAACATTTCTTCTTCGGTGTGAGATCCCAAAATTCAGGCTCTACATGGGTTCTTACACCTTAAGAACTTGGTTGGGGCATGGGGCTAATAGCAGAATTTTGCTGGAAAACTTAAGAGAGATTTGTCCGTTTGAGATTTTAATGCCTACTATCGAGCGACCAGACGATCCGTGGCAAGCAGATGAAGGTACTTATATAGAAGATGCCATTTGGCAAGTTACTTAATCTCAAAAAATGTGATTAAAATTCTTTAATAATTTCAAAATATTACAAATTATGGCAATAAATAATGATGTCCAGTTAGGCAAAAATGTCAAAATTTTTCATCCCCATCTTGTGAACCTCTACGGTTGCGTTATTGGTGATGACACGAAAATTGGTACATTTGTGGAAATTCAAAAAGATGTCACTATCGGTAGTCGGTGTAAAATATCATCGCATAGTTTTCTGTGTGAAGGGGTGGTACTAGAAGATGAAGTCTTTATTGGCCATGGAGTCATGTTCACTAATGACCTTTATCCGCGTGCAACCAATGAAGATGGCAGTTTAAAAACTGAAGATGATTGGTATACAGTTAAAACTTTAGTAAAACGCTGTGCATCTATTGGTAGTAATGCTACCATCCTGCCAGGTGTAACTATTGGTGAAAAAGCGATCGTCGGTTCTGGAGCAGTTGTAACTCATGATGTTCCTGATAATGCAATTGTAGTTGGAGTCCCCGCTCGTGCGATCGGGGATGTGCGCGATGGGCTGCGACCCTCTGTAGAAAATCGCCTAAATTTAGAAATATCAGCTAGTAATTTGTAAGAGCCTTAAGTTTTGTGTACGCAATCTATTTATAGATATTAAGTAACTTCTTGGTGGACTCTGAAGCATTGCAAAGATAAAAGTAATTTCCAATTCACCCAGAAACTATGACCACCTTTTAGTGGCAGTAGTTGATAGTGCATAAAAAGTAAATTTTGATTAATTAAAAACAATGGCAAATATTATTAAGCTCGGTGTAATCGGCTATGGTTATTGGGGCCCAAATCTGGTAAGAAATTTTGTAGAAATGCCAGGAGTTCAAGTTAGAACAGTCAGTGATTTTAGCCCACAACTATTGGCAAAGGTACAAGCTCGTTATCCGACAATCCAAGTTACTAAAGATTGTCGAGACATATTTACAGATCCCCAGATTGACGCTGTAGCGATCGCCACACCAGTTTCAACTCACTTTGAATTAGCTTTAGCTGCATTGCAAGCTGGTAAACATGTCCTGGTAGAGAAGCCAATGACAACTACCTCCGACCAAGCAATGCGGCTGATTGAAGAAGCAGAAAAACGCAACCTAGTCTTAATGGTCGATCACACCTTTGTCTATACGGGTGCTGTCCGCAAAATGCACGATTTGATCGCCACTAATTCCT
Source organism: Nostoc sp. DedVER02 (assembly GCF_034530675.2). NCBI lineage: Bacteria > Bacillati > Cyanobacteriota > Cyanophyceae > Nostocales > Nostocaceae > Nostoc > Nostoc sp. DedVER02. The sequence continues at coordinate 184,675 of NZ_JAVRCP020000001.1, read as the reverse complement.
TGGGTGATATTTACTATTACGATTCTGTCCGCGTCAACCTGGGACTGTTTCAGCATGATGTTAATGTCATCTGGGATTTGGCAGTCCACGACCTCTCAATCATGAGCTATCTACTGCCATCTCAACCTTATGCTATCTCTGCTACAGGCATCAGCCATGTTCCTGGAGAACCAGAAAATATCGCCTACTTGACCTTATTCTTTGAAAAAAATCTCATTGCTCACATCAATGTCAATTGGTTAGCACCAGTGAAAATTCGTCGCACATTGATTGGTGGTAGTCAACGGATGATTGTTTACGATGACTTAGAACCAAGTGAAAAAGTCAAGATTTACGACAAGGGTATTACAGTCAATGGCAACTCCGAAAGCGTGTACCAAATGATGATTGGTTATCGTACAGGGGATATGTACTCACCCAAGTTAGATATGACAGAGGCATTGAAAACAGAGGGATTGCACTTCATTCATTGTATTGAACAAGGCGATCGCCCAATTACTGATGGAGAAGCAGGACTGCGGGTAGTCAGAATTCTCGAAGCTGCATCCCAGTCTCTCAAGCAGCAAGGCCGATTAATTGAACTGAATGTGGCAGAGGTAGCAGCGTGATTCCATTTGTAGACCTAAAAACTCAATACTTGAGTATTAAAGACGAAATTGATACTGCTGTTTTAAAAGTACTTGCAAGTACACAATTCGTCTTGGGGAATGAAGTCAAAGCCTTTGAAGAAGAGTTTGCCGCTTACTGCAATGCAGATTATGGCATTGCTGTCAATACAGGTACTAGCGCCCTCCATTTAGGATTATTAGCAGCAGGCATCGGTGCGGGTGATGAAGTGATTACCGTGCCTTTCACCTTCGTTGCGACCACAGCAGCAATTTGTTATACCGGAGCCACCCCTGTTTTCGTAGATATCGATCCTATTTCCTACACAATAGATGTTACCCAAATTGAAAAAGCGATAACCGAACGCACTAAAGCAATTTTACCCGTGCATTTGTACGGTCAACCAGCAGACATGGAGCCAATTTTGGACATTGCTCGCCGTCATGGTTTGGCCGTTATAGAAGATGCCGCTCAAGCTCACGGCGCTGAGTACAAGGGGCAACGTGTAGGTAGTATCGGTGACATTGGCTGTTTTAGCTTTTACCCTGGTAAGAATTTAGGGGCTTACGGTGAGGGAGGCATGGCAGTCACCAATAATCCTGAATATGCCCAGACTATGGGAATGCTGCGCGACTGGGGTCAAGAACGCAGGTATCACCATGTATTGAAGGGTTACAACTATCGCATGGATGGAATTCAGGGAGCGATTTTACGGGTGAAGTTACGCTACATCGAAGACTGGACAGAAGCAAGAAGAACACACGCAGTCCACTATGACCAACTTTTGGCTGAATCTGGTGTAGGTATACCTACTGTAATGCCTTACAGCCGTCACGTTTACCATGTCTATGCAGTGCGATCGCTCCAACGAGATGCATTGCAACAACAGCTACAGGAGCAAGGAGTCCAGACAGGCATTCATTATCCTATTCCCGTACACTTGCAACAGGCTTACGCTGATTTAGGACACGAAGCGGGGGATTTTCCGCACTCAGAAGCAGCATCTAGAGAAGTGCTATCTCTACCTATGTATGCAGAACTCACTACAGAATTACAAACTCAAGTCGTAAAAGCGGTAATTAGCTCAACATGACTGAAACTTTCGGTAATGCCAGAAAGAAGTGTGGGATTGGTAAATCTAATGATATGTAGGATAACTCAATTTTGGAGAAAACAACAATGATCGAATCAACAGAGCAGTTGGTCTCTAAAAGAGAACTAGAGCAAATAAAGACTGAGTATCTTAACCCAACCAAAGATAGAGGAGTTGACCAAAAAATATTAAATTTGATTTCAGATGTGGTCATATCTAGGCTGAACGGTGAACGCATTTTGGAGTTAGGTGTTGGCGATCAAATTTGGACTCCAAAACTATTGGAAAAGTTTGCTGATGTAACGAGTATAGATGGCTCGTCAGGCTTGTTAGCTGCCATGCAGGAAAAATTGGTCGATCAACCTGCTGGCAAGCAATGGACACCAGTATGTTCTCTTTTCGAGGACTATCAGCCAGACCAGCCTTTTGACACTGTCCTGGCAACATTCGTTCTTGAACATGTAGACAATCCTTCGCTGATTCTCCATCTGGCTTACCAGAATTGGCTAAAACCGGGAGGTCAATTAGCAGTTGTAGTGCCTCACGCCCTCAGTTTACATCGTCGTTTGGCAGTCAAGATGGGCTTGGCTTCCTATCCGGGAGAATTAGGTGAATTAGACCGACGTATAGGACATAAGCATGCTTTTATATTTTACGAGATGGAAGAACTAATCTTAGAGGCTGGGTTCCAGATTATTGAGAAAAAGGGAATGTTCACTAAGGCGTTACCTAATAGCATGCTTGTTTCTTGTAGCGATCAACAGCTACAGGGCTTGTTCGAGTTAGGTTTAGATCTTCCCATTGAATACTCAGCAACTATTTACTTTTTGGCACAAAAAAATTAAAATTACTTTTCTAACTTTTGTATTTTGTACATTACTACAATGCGTCTTTACATACTCAAGACCACCAATTAATTAAGCATCTGAATGACTGAAACTTTCACCCTTCAATTTATCGGTCACGCGGGCATTTTCCTCAAGACTCCTAGTGTAAAACTACTGTGCGATCCTTGGCTTAGTGAAAGTGGTGCTTTCCTGCATACTTGGCATCAATACCCACCTAATGATTTTATTGAGCGGCAAAGCCTGTATGATGCAGATTATTTATATATCAGCCATGACCATGATGACCACTTTGACAAGGATTTTCTCAGAGACTTTCCTAAAGACAAAGTAACTGTTATTATTGCTGACTTTATATCAGACACTTTTGCCCAAGAAATTGCTCATCTTGGCTTCCCACGAATTAAGCAGTTACAGGATTGGGAAGAACACAAACTAGGTGATAACCTGAATGTCTTGATTGTTAAAGACTCTTCATTGTACAAGATTGATTCAGCATTACTGATCAAAGTAGGCAATACAAATATCTTGCACAAAAATGACTGTCATATTCCAGATGAAGATATTCCCAAATATCGGAGTCATGGAATTGATTTGCTGTTTGCCCAATTTTCTGGGGCAATGTGGTATCCAGCGACCTATGCCTATGGAGTTAAAAAACAGCAACAGATAGCAGCCAAGCTGAAAAAGGATATGCTAGATAACTTGGTTAACTTTGCCAATGGCATTGATGCCAAAGAGATTGTCCATTCTGCCGGGCCACCTTGCTTTTTAGAAGATGAGCTATTCCACCTGAATTTTTCTGAAAACGGTATTTTCCACGACCAATGGGATGTTTATCAAGAATTAGCGACCAGACTTAATGGTAATTTGCAACTGCTTTTGCCAGGAGATGACGTAGCGATCGCCTCTGATGGTAAATTGCAAGTTAAATCCCTATGCCAGAGTTTTGATTTTAGCGAAAAAGTATCCCTGCTAAATGAATACAAGCGCCAGAGAACTGACATTATTCAATCCTACCTCAAGAGTTTGCCACAACCAGGTCTGGAATTTATGCAAAAATTCACAGACCACCTCCAGCAGCTATTCTCTGCAAGCAATTACCTGACTAATAAAGTCAATGCTCTCGTCAAGTTCATCCTCACTGGTGATATCGGTGGCTGTGTGTATGTTGACACCCGCAATCAGCATTTTGCGGTTATGCAATCATCTATAGAGACTCCGAATTATCAGTTTACCATTGACAGCGCGATCGCGAATCTTCTTGTAGAAGGCAAGGAGGAATGGGAGGATTTATTTTTAAGCATGAGGTTTGCGGCAAAACGTCGACCAGATGTCTATAACTGGCCTTTATTCGCCGTTCTACGTTATGGCAAGGAACCGCAGTTGATTGCCCAAGTTGAAAATGTAATGAGAGAAGCCGAGAATGAAACAATTCTGGTGAGAGATGAGTTTGAAGAATACCAAGTTCAACGTTATTGTCCTCATGCTGGAGCCGATCTTTCTCATGCCAAGATCCAAGATGGCAAATTAATTTGTCCGAGGCATCAATGGGTCTTCGATCTTCATTCTGGCGAGTGCATTGTCGGCGGCAATATGCCTCTGAAAGTTTGTGAAAGTAGCCATGAGAAACCAAGAGTACTGAAATAGCTGATATCTACTTTATTGTTGTTTTTAAATCTTCTTTGTGAGTAATTTTTAGAGAGGTGTTTTATGTCTAATATTTTGGAACAGTACCGCTATCTATGGCCAAGAACCAGCTTACAGACTGATGCTAATTGGCGAATGATAGAAGATAAATTTTATATCCGGGATTTGCCAGAAAATCTCGAAGAACTAGCAAATGATAGTCGATGGCCGGCTTTTTTCCCTTGTCCAATTTGTTTAGTTACTACTGCTGATGGTTCCCAAATTGGCCTAGAAAAAGTTGTCGGAGCCTCAATAGTCAATAGATTTCCCTATGTTTTAGCTCTGAGCTTTTGTACTCAAGAGCTATCACAACGACATCATGTCCGACGCGCCTTCACTGATATGCTGGAAAGCAGTGGTAGCGTTGCTGTCCAGTTTCTCCCTCCGGGCGATCAACTTGACACAGCCATGAATGCAATTGCTACCGTACCCGAAGAAAAGACTCACTCACGCATTGCTTATTCGGGATTAGCAACACACAAAGCGTTAACAAATGACGCACCTGTGTTTGACTCTGCATACATGGTTTACGAAGCAAAACTTGTTAAGCCTGGTAAAGATTTTGAAGGTCAAGCAATTTATTCTCAACCTTGGCTTGACCTTGGTAGCCATAAAGTTTATTTTCTCGAAATCAATGCCATTCAACTGCGACAAGACATAGCCCAAGGCCGTAGTCAAATCCTCTGGCGCAGTTTGCCAGCTTGGGAACCACAGCACGAACTTCAGAAGAGTGTATCTGTGACAGAGAACCAGATTCAAGATAACGGTTACAAAAAAGGATATACACCCCACTACGCCTTTCCATCGGCAGGTACAATCGCCTTTGAAGCCGATGTTGTGGAAAACGGCATGGCGATTCAGTATCTTTCTCCCTTAGCAGAAGATCAAGTAGAAGTCGATAACGATAGAGCTCGCTGGCCTTGCTTCTTCCCATCATCAGCAGGCATGATTACTTCTTGGGCTGAAGATGGAACTCCCAATCTCATGCCTTGTGGGTCAACAACAATTTTAAGCAGACATCCATTGGTAATCACACCTTGCATTTCCTACGCCCAGATTAATGAACGTTATGCTCCGCGTGTAAGTTTGGATATTATCCGCAAAACTGGCAAATTCGGTTGCGGTGTGCCCTTTATTAACGATGTTGTGATTGATGCCATCAAGTACGCAGGTAATATTTCTCTTGCCAAAGATCCGCAAAAGATTGCAAGGTCAGGATTGCAAGTAGAGCCAAATGACTGGGCACCTGTTTTACCTGCTTTACCCATACACTTTGACTGTCAAGTTATAGGTGAGGTAACTTTAGGAACACATATTATGTTCCTCGGAGAAGTTCGCCAGATACGAGTTCGTGCAGATGTAACACCAGAAAATCCCATAGAATGGCTTCCTTGGGCGAATGTATTACCAGTAAATGGCTAGTCGTGATTATGACAACCATCTGAGATCATTTAGGCGATTCCGAAACTAGTTCAGAAGGCAGAAGTACGAAGGTAGAAGGCAGAAGGCAGAAGGAAACCCATGTTTAAAAACGTGGGATTGATCTTGGATACTTTGTATCTTGCGCTACGCGTATCGATACAATTCTTTTTTGAAACTGGGCTTTAGACCCAGCAAATGAGTGTTTTTATTGATGCTCCTTTCATAAAAGCCCTCTGCCCTCTGCCTTTTTTGTAAAATAAAGGCAGATTGATTGTAATCAGTGCTTAAGTTTGCATACATCAATATGTAACTATTACTCGATATATAGTGGACAAAGCTTTCAAGCATGGATATGGGCGCTAGAAGTGTTGCAGTAGTGGAGGTCATTAATGTCTAATGTGCCTAATGTGAGAATACAGGTGGTTAAGGCTGTCCACGGTTCACAAAAACTAAAACAAGATCCTGACTTTGAAATCGGATTAGCAGAGCACTTACGTACTCAGTACGATCGCAGTGCATTACTTGATTTGTACGGACGCTTTGCACTTGGTGAAGGTGATTATGACATATTGATGCGGCGAGTCATTTGGCGTGCAATGGCTCGTCAGTTTGGACATGGCGTGCATATTGATACTAATGTAAATTTTAAACACTTAGAAACCTTTGAGATTGGCAACGGAGTGTTTATCGGCGGACAAACATATATCCGGGGATGGTTTAAAGGTAGATGTGTTATTGGCAACAATGTTTGGATTGGGCCGCAGAGCTACTTTGATGCTAGAGACTTAATTATCGAAGACTATGTAGGCTGGGGTCCAGGAGCAAAAGTTTTATGTTCATCCCACACTGGATTACCGATAGAGGCTCAGATAATCCAAACAGATTTTGAGGTCAAATCCGTAAAAATTGAATCAGGAGCTGACATTGGCGTAAATGCAATTATCCTGCCAGGAGTCACAGTTGGCAAAGGTAGCATTGTCGGAGCGGGAGCAGTGGTCACAAAAGATGTACCACCATATGCGATCGTTGCTGGTGTTCCTGCTAAGTTTTTACGCTGGCGAGAAGGATACGAATCAAACAAAAACATAGAAGATGAAAAATAAGCGAATTTTATTAATTATTGGGGGTCTGTCGTGATAGCTTCAAAACTTGATGTTTTATCGATTCAGCACCACACAGAGTCAATCTTACAAAATGGTTTCACGGTTTTTCCGAATCAGCTTGATCAAAGCTGGTTAGATAAGCTAAATGCAGCTGCCGACCTTGCGACTATTGCGGTCGATCGCGCTCTTTCCTCTGGTATTAGGCTCTCTCATACTTTGCCCAGCTCATACATTTGTGCGGCGCGACGTTTCTATTGCTGGGATCAATCTGCGCGCGATCTCCTAGATCATGACACAGTTCACCTGCTCAGTTCTGCCGTTCTTGGTGAAACGAGGTTATGGGACATGACACTCCTGGAAGCACGGCATCTCCCTGAGGAAACAGATATCGATGCATTCGACTGGGATCAACATATCGAGGGCTTCGATTGGCATAGAGACTTTGAGGTTTCCCACGCCCAATCGTACCTGTGGATGTTTTTCTGTTTAACGGATACTACTGAAGAGAATGGTGCAACTTGGGTAATACCGGGCACACACCGTCAGGAAATTTCCGCAAGATACTCTGTAGAACAACTCAGATCCAGTCGACCGTCATCTGCGGTACAGCTGACTGCCAAGGCTGGAGATCTCGTTGTCATAGATCCAACTATGATTCATTCGGTGGGACAGAATCGAAGCCGTAGCAATCGACGGCTTCTACTGGTTGGACTTTGTCGAGTTGACCACAATCCACTCATGAACCATTGGGCTGTCGTACCTCCCAAGCGGAGGGTACAGTTCTCTCCTCGGGGACAAGCTCTTCTTCAGACGAATAACTGGAGGCTTGATCCCGATTGGGAAGTGCTGCCCGAAAACTGGCAACGACCAATAGATTGGGATCTGAGGAGAAACGCTTCTCAGCTATGGAGACGCGCTAAATCGGCTTTCAAGGGGTTGCGAGAGTCTGTATGATGGTCGCCCAGCATTTGTATCGCGCAAATGGTGACTCCAAGTTGAAGAGTGATTGAAAACGTTTATTTTGCAAGCAGAGTAATTAATTCTAGGCGACTACTTAGCTGGCAACTTAGCATCTGTATCAGTAAAGAGTCGTTGGTGAGCCAGATCAAACCTTTTAGCAGTTTGTTTGTTCAAAGGCGATCGCTCAATGCTGCTAGTTAGGAAAATTAACTATTTATAAACCTTAGTAATTAAACTTTATAGCAAATGGCTGTTTTATTTACCAATCAAGTTCCGACTATTCCCAATTTTACTGATGGTGTTTCCTTTGAATTGGGCATGAAATTCCGCAGCGCCAAGGTAGGACAGATTGCCGGTATTCGCTTCTGGAAAGCCCCTAGCGAGACAGGAACTCATACTGGCAAAATCTGGACAGCAACAGGACAGCTTTTGGGAAGCACTACTTTTACTAACGAGACGGCTTCTGGCTGGCAGGAACAGCTTCTAGAACCGCCAGTTAACATCCAAGCTAACATAACCTATGTGGTCTCTGTCAACGCCAACGCTTATTTTGTGGCCACTTATGATGAACTAGAGATCCCCATAGTCAATGGGGATCTCAGCTCGGTGGCAGACGGCAACAATGGGATGTTTAATGTTAGTGCAAATTCTTTCCCAAGCAGTTCTTTCCGGAATAGCAACTATTATCGCGATATCAACTTTGTAGCTGTCTCACTGCCGACGATTACAAAGATCGGTGGCGACAATCAGATTGGTGCGTCTGCAACTCCCTTGCCTAATCCCTTCGTTGTTCAGATCAAGGATGGTACTGGCAATCCTCAATCTGGGGTCACAGTCAACTTTGCCGTTACTGCTGGTGGGGGGTCAGTCTCGCCTGGAAGTGCAGTTACTGATGCTAGCGGTCAAGCTAGTACCACCTTAACGCTGGGAAGTGCTTTTGGAGCAACCAGTGCTGTGACTAATACTGTCAGTGCTACTGCGACCGAAATCGGTAGCGTTACCTTCTCAGCCGCTGCTAGTCCCTCAGGAGATAGCCAAAATATCCTGACGACTCAAGTACCGAGCATTTCAGATTTCACCGATGGGGTTCCCTATGAATTAGGCATGAAATTCCGCAGCGCCAAGGGAGGACAGATTACCGTCATTCGCTTCTGGAAAGCCCCTAGTGAGACAGGAACTCATCTTGGCAAAATCTGGAGGGCAACAGGAGAGCTTTTGGGAAGCATCACTTTTACTAATGAGACAGCTTCTGGCTGGCAGGAACAGCTTTTAGAACCCCCAGTTAATATTCAAGCTAATACCATTTATGTGGTCTCTGTCAACGCCAACGCTTATTTTGTCGCTACTTATGATCAACTGGGCAGTTCCATAATCAATGGCGATCTCAGCTCAGTGGCAGACAACAACAATGGGGTGTTTAATGTTAGTCCCAATTCTTTCCCAAGCAGTTCTTTTCGGAATACTAACTATTATCGCGACATCGCCTTTGTCGTTGGCAGTACTTTGGTTAAAGTCAGTGGAGACAGTCAGACGGGGACGACGGGGGTGACTCTGCCGAACCCCCTAGTGGTACGAGTCGTAAACGCTCAAAATAATCCCCAGTCAGGAGTCACAGTCAACTTTGCCGTTACCGATGGTGGGGGGTCAGTCTCGCCCGTTAGTGCAGTCACCAATGCTAGCGGTCAAGCAAGCACGAACTTAACCCTGGGATCAGTACCTACTGGACCTGGAGGAGTAGTAGTCACCGCAACGGTGTCTGGCATCGGCAGTGTCACCTTCTCCGCTTCAACAACTCCAACCAACCCCAATGCCATCTATTTGGAAAACTTAAATCCCGGCACAATTAACTGGAAGCTTGTCAACATCGGTAGTGGCGAGATCGCCGGCTATGCCTCGGCGACTAGTGTCAACAAAGGAGAATCGCTAGACATTAAAGTTTCTCTTGGACAAGCTGGACAGTTTACCATCGACGTGTATCGCTTGGGCTACTATGGTGGCAAGGGAGGAAGGCTGATAGCGAGTAGTGGTTCACTCAATGGTACGACCCAACCTGCCTATACTCAAGACCTCAATACCAACTTGGTCGAGTGTAACTGGACAACTTCCTACGTCTTGCAAGTAGGTAATAACTGGACTAGTGGTATTTATGTAGCCAAACTGACCGAACAGGCGACTGGCAAAGAGGCGCATGTGTGGTTTGTGGTGCGCGATGATAATAGCAGTGCTGATGTTCTGTTCCAAAGCAGCGTTTCCACTGTCTTGGCTTATAGCCCTACAGGAGGTCATAGCTTATATCCATTCAATAGTGTTGGGGGACAGAGAGCATTGAAGGTTTCTTACGACCGACCATATTGGCAATCGTATAGTGCAAGCTCCCAAGAGTTTGATACCCCACTGCGAGTGGAATACAATATGCTGCGTTGGCTGGAATCTCAAGCATATGATGTTACCTACGTCACAAACATGGATGTCCACACGAACTCCAACCTGTTGTTGAATCACGAAGTCTTCCTGTCTGTGGGTCATGATGAGTATTGGTCTAAAGAAATACGCGATCATGTTGAGAATGGCCGCAACGGCGGCAAAAATTTGGCATTTTTCTCTGCCAATACTGCTTATTGGCGTGTGAGGTTTGAAAATTCCACTCTTGCTGCTGGGCAAGTGAAACCTGATCGGGTGATGGTATGCTACAAAGGCGATTGGGCAGAAGATCCAGTTGTCCAACAGCAGGGAACATCAGCAGCCACTAATAAATATCGCAGCCCTCAAAACAATCGCCCAGAAAATGCCTTGTTGGGAGTCATGTATACTGGTGCTTTTTTTGGGCCACCTTGGTATAAAGGCTTCAATTATGTAGTCAGTAATAGTTCAGATCCTTACTATGCCTACACTAATCTCCAGCAAGGAGATAGTTTAGCTCTATTAGTAGGCAATGAATGGGATGCAGTTATCAATAATGGGTTTACCCCTCCTGGTCTTGTTACTCTTTCTGAGTCACCAGTAGTTCCTGATGGTATTGCTAATGAATTTGAACCATCCAATGAACCAGGCTTGCCCGCTAACACTAACTACAATATAGCTAATTCAGTCCGCTACACGACCAGTAGTGGAGCTAAAGTCTTTGCCATCGGATCTAATCAGTGGGCGTGGGGGCTAGACAGCGATGGTGTCAGCCCAGCGAGGGAAGATATTCGTGCCAAGCAAATAACTGTTAACGTCCTAGCAGATATGGGAGCTAAACCCCAGGCGCCAAATGCAAACCTCATCGTTCCTTAAAGCATCCCCCAAGGAGTATGTATCGTGACACCATTAAAACGCCGAGAATTTACCCAACTGGCTGCGGCTAGTTTGACTTCCACTATTGTTACCGATCTCTCTAGTAAAGCGCTTGCTCAAAAGAGTCAGGAGGTTCTTTATAAAGCCAAGCTTCTTAAGACATCCAATGATTTAAATCGAGAAGACCAAACTCCACCAATAGAACTGAGCGCTGCTGATGTGAAGACGGGAAAGGTTGTTTCTAGAATTAATGTGCCAGCTCAGTTTGTGGATAATCCATTATCTGTACCGAAAAAGTTTCGGGCTTTCTTTACCGATGAAGCTGACCGGATTACGAAATTGACAGCACTTGGAGATGGGAATCTAGTAATGTCTACAGTCTCTATAAAGAGAAATGGTTATTTCAACCGTCTGCTTTATACTGTCGGAGGTGCTAAAACCTCTCAATTTAGAGCGAAAAAAGTTCTAGATTTGAAGACATCTAATCAGACTATTGAAAGCTTGTTAAGCCTTCCTAAAAATCTACTTTTGTGCATAGTCGGAATTGAGGGTATCCCGCCTTTTTCGTTCAGAATCATTGATTCGAGAAACGGGAAAATTATTTCTGGGGATGAGCTAAATCTACCTCCATTGCCGCCTAGCAATCGATTCGCTAACCTCTGCCAAGATCCGAAGGGAAATATTTTCGCAACCGAGATCAGCTCAGAAGGTATGCCCATTTTAATATCGATGAATTTGGAGGATAAAGCTGTAGTTACGGGCAAGGTCAAAATTAAAAGACTGAACCCACTAAACTTTGAAGGACGCCCTCTATTAAACGATGTTAGAGACTTGAACTTCTCTGCCTCGGGTCAATTGTATGCGGTTGCTGGGGACAAAAGTGGAAAAAAGACTCGCCTGTTTACGGTAGACGTGAAAAGTGGCAAGATGGGGCTAGTAAATGATGATTTTGGAACTGAAAAGTTTGCATTTTCTGTCTAATACAACTTGGTAAAAATCTACTCGAAAAACAGACTATTTTTTCTAAAAAAATGCAAAATAATCGCGTATTAATTACAGGTGGCGCAGGTTTAGTTGGCTCACATATTGCTGATTTGCTAGTTAAAGAGGGAGTTGCCGAAATTATTGTTTTGGATAATTTCACCCGCGGACGACTTGCGAACCTGGCCTGGGCAAAAGAACATGGTCCTCTGGTGATTGTTGAAGGGGATATTCGGGATCAAAAACTTTTAGGGGAAGTGATGCAAGGTGTAGATTATGTTTTTCACCAAGCAGCAATCCGCATTAACCAATGTGCTGAAGAACCCCGTTTGGCGTTGGAAGTGCTAGCTGATGGCACGTTTAATGTTTTGGAGGCCGCAGTCAAAGCGAAAGTAAAAAAAGTAGTCGCCGCTTCTTCTGCTTCTATTTATGGAATGGCAGAGGATTTCCCCACTACGGAATCTCACCATCCTTATAATAACCGTACCCTTTACGGTGCAGCTAAGGTCTTTAATGAAGGATTATTACGTAGTTTCTACGAGATGTACGGTTTAGACTATGTAGGACTACGCTACTTCAATGTCTACGGTCCGCGTATGGATATTTACGGTGTTTATACTGAAGTACTGATCCGGTGGATGGATCGGCTCGCCGCAGGTCAACCACCACTGATTTTTGGTGATGGTAAGCAGACTATGGACTTTGTGTACATTGAAGATATCGCCAGAGCCAATATTTTAGCTGCTAAAGCTGATGTCACAGACGAGGTATTTAATATTGCTAGTGGTGTAGAAAGCAGTTTGGATGACCTCGCCCATACCTTAGCTAAGGTAATGGGATCAGACTTGCAGCCAGAATATACTTCAGAACGCAAAGTTAACCCCGTACAACGGCGACTTGCAGATGTAAGCAAAGCTGAGAAATTATTGGGTTTTGCAGCAGAAGTGTCTTTAGAAGAGGGATTACGTCGGTTGGCGAATTGGTGGCATTCGGAAAAGCAGACGAAGGAAACAAGTAATGTCTGAAATAAAACAAAATATACCGATCGCTAAACCTTGGATGGGTGAAGCTGAGGCAGAGGCAGCTAGGCGGGCAATTATTTCTGGGTGGGTAACGCAGGGGCCGGAAGTCTTGGCTTTTGAGCAAGATTTTGCAGCTTATGTAGGCGCAAAATCTGCTTGCGCTGTTTCCAATTGTACAACAGCCCTACACCTAGCGTTGTTAGCTGTGGGAGTACAGCCTGAGGATGAAGTGATTACTGTGAGTCATTCCTACATTGCTACCGCCAACACCATCCGCTACTGTGGGGCAATCCCCGTGTTTGTGGATATTGAACCACAGACATATAATATTAACCCGGTGTTAATTGAAGATGTAATTAGTGATCGCACCCGCGCGATTTTAGTAGTCCACCAGATGGGGATGCCTTGTGACCTGAAGGCAATTTTGGATATTGCCCACAGTCACAATTTACCAGTAATTGAAGATGCAGCCTGTGCCATCGGTAGTGAAATTCTCTGGGATGGACAGTGGGAGAAAATTGGCAAGCCACATGCAGATATCGCTTGCTTTTCTTTTCACCCCCGCAAAGTAATCACTACTGGTGACGGTGGGATGCTGACCACAAATAATCGCGAATGGGACAAGCAGTTTCGCCTCTGGCGGCAACATGGGATGAGTGTCCCTGATACTGTACGCCACAAAGCAAAACAGGTCATATTTGAAACATATCCTATGTTGGGCTACAACTACCGCATGACTGATATTCAAGCAGCAATCGGGCGAGAACAACTCAAACGTCTGCCAGAAATTGTAGAACGTAGGCGTTATTTGGCACAACGATATCAGGAAAAGCTAGTAGATGTCCCCGGATTAAAATTACCCACTGAACCAACTTGGGCTAAGAGTAACTGGCAGAGTTTTTGTGTACGACTAACAGAGAAATTCGACCAGTTACAGGTCATGCAGGAAATGCTAGATGCTGGTATTTCCACGCGGCGGGGAGTTATGTCCGCTCATCGGGAAAGAGCTTATCAAACGGAAACTTGGTCATGTGGAGTTGATCCAAAAGCTTGTGAGTGTGAAGTTGGAAAATGCGATCGCCTTTCTGAAAGTGAACAAGCACAGGATCATGCCATTATTTTGCCACTTTTCCATCAGATGACTGAACAGGAGCAGGAAAATGTGGTTGAAGTTCTGAAAATTGCTTGCCAGGCTTGAGTGTAGTGATGTAGCAAAATATAGCAAAGGAAATATCAAAGAAAAATGTTACCTTATGGAAAAAATAGCTAACGATACACTCAGCCTTTGGCAAGAAGAAGGCAGCCACCTGATTCAAAAAAACTTCAAGGTGTTTCGTAGCCTTGTCGATCAAACAAGAGATTATGTGCAGCGTGGTAAGTATAATCAGGCAGTTGTATATGGGCAAAGTGCAGCTTTATATGCATTTTTGCAACATTGTGGTTTTTTTTTCAGTCCAGAACTGGAGCAACTTTTTCTCGCCCTTGGACAAAAAACAATACCAACAGGCTCTGATTCTAGAAATAAAATCTCACTGCGTGGAAAAGTCAATCATATTTTGCATGTTGCCACTAGTGTACATAGTATTGGTGGACATTCCAGAATGATTTGGCGCTGGATAGAGCAAGATGACCAGCGTTCACACTCTCTTGTATTGACGCAGCAACCATCAGTATTAGTACCCAAAACCATCAAAGATGCGATACTTAAGACTCAGGGTAAGATCTACTCACTGACGGAAACAATTGGTGATGTGATTTCCTGGGCAAAGCGACTACGCCAAATAGCATTATCGGCTGATATTGTTGTACTGCATATAATGCCAGGTGATGTTATTCCCTTAATTGCATTTTCAAATAAAGAGCAATCTCCACCTGTTATTTTTGTCAATCATGCCGATCATGGTATGTGGTTAGGAGCGAGTATTAGTGATGTAGTTGCCAATCTCCGTTTTTCAGGTATGCGTTTATCGCAAGAGCGCAGAGGGATAGCACCAGAGCGTAACAAGTTACTTCCAATTATTTTAAATCCTCATCATAGAACTTTAACTCGTGTAGAGGCAAAGCGAAAACTTGGCATTGCTGAAAACAGCGTTTTACTACTATCAATTGCTAGATCAGCCAAGTACAAAACAACTGATGGAATTAACTTTGCTGATGTACATGTTCCATTACTAGAGCGATATCAGCAAGCTATTTTAGTAGTTATTGGGGTGAATCCGAGCGAAGATTGGTCTACGGCGATTCAAGATACTCAAGGAAGAATTAAAAGATTTCCAGAGCGTGAAGATACTGACATTTTCTTCCAAGCTGCTGACATATTTGTTGACAGTTTCCCAATTACTTCTAACACATCACTGCTGGAAGCAGGCAGTTATGGTGTACCTTTGGTGACTCGTTTTCCTTACCCAGATGCATATAGAATCGCTGGTCCTGATGCACCAGGTTTTGATGAACATTTGATTCGCGTGCGCAATTTGGAAGAGTACACAGCAGTCTTATCTCACTTACTGGAAGATGAAAAATTTAGATTATCTATTGGTGAACAGACTCAGAAAAACATCATCAAAACACACATCGGCAGCGGCTGGCAAAGTTCTTTAGAAGATATGTATTTACAGGCAACTACCCTTCCCCGAATAACTTTAGCCTCTGAGACAATGAAAGATCAAATGTTCATTGGCGAGCCGGATGTATTATTACCTAAAATTTTTTCTTATGCCACAGGTAAAGACAAAATTAATATTGACGAGTTGATTCAACTACATCCATTTTCTCAAACATTTACTCAAAAGTTGCGCGTATGGATCAATACGGTCAAAATATATGGCATTGGTCGGGGCCGAATCCAACTCCTATTACCTAGTTGGTTTTACTGGCGCTTAAAAAAATTAATATCTGTGAATTAGGCGAAGTTCGTAATCACTGGTAATGGAAACTACTAAA
Organism: Nostoc sp. DedVER02; assembly: GCF_034530675.2. Lineage (NCBI taxonomy): Bacteria > Bacillati > Cyanobacteriota > Cyanophyceae > Nostocales > Nostocaceae > Nostoc > Nostoc sp. DedVER02. Next base: position 168,735 of record NZ_JAVRCP020000001.1, on the reverse strand, counting down.
TAAACTTCATGAATGTTCTGCACATCAATCAATCTGATATTGGTGGAGGAGCCGCGATCGCAGGCTACCGACTACATGAAGGTTTGCTAGCTCAAGGAATGAATTCGCGCTTGTTGGTAGGAGAAGTTAAAACAAGCAGCGATCGCGTCGCACCTGTCCCCAGTTCTAAGCGCCGGATTGAAAATCAACTTTATCGCTTCGCTTGGCGTTTTGGACTTAACTATATTAACCTGCTCGGCAGTTTTGATATTCCCAAGCTGAGCTTTTATCAAGAGGCAGATGTCCTTAATTTTCATAACCTTCATACTGGCTACTTCAACTACCTGGCAATTCCCTCACTGACAGAAACTAAACCAGCGGTTTTTACACTCCATGATGTGTGGAGCTTTACCGGACATTGTGCCTATAGCTATGATTGCGATCGCTGGAAAATCGGTTGTGGCAAATGTCCCTATCCAGACACTTATCCTGGGATTGGCAGAGATAGTACCCGTTGGGAGTGGAAACTCAAAAACTCGGTTTACAGCCGCTCCAATCTGACTATTGTGACTCCTAGTGGTTGGCTGACTGAGCAAGCGAAGCAAAGTATGCTTAACCACTTTCCCATTCATCACATCCCTTATGGGATTGATACGGAAGCTTATCAACCTCTTGATTGTGAGCAATGTCGTTTGCTGCTTGGCATTCCAATAAGTAAAAAAGTTTTGATGTTTGGCGCTGCAAATATTACAGATTCTCGTAAAGGGGGTGACTTACTATTAAAAGCGCTACAAAGCTTGCCAGAATCTCTGAAAGCTGATATTTTGCTTGTGACTATCGGTGATGGTGGTGAAGTAATCTCAGAGTCAGTAGGAATACCCAATCTGAATCTAGGCTATGTGAGTAGCGATCGCCTTAAGTCCATTGCCTATTCTGCTGCTGACTTATTCATTTTTCCCACGCGTGCAGATAATCTTCCCTTAGTACTGCAAGAAAGTATGGCCTGCGGCACTCCAATGGTATCCTTTAAAATCGGCGGTGTCTCCGATTTAGTGCGCCCAGGTGTCACAGGCTACTTAGCAAACCCAGAAGATGCTGAAGATTTATCTAACGGCATTGTCCAGCTTTTAGAAGATCCTCAACAGCGCGATCGGATGAGTCAAAACTGTCGAGCGATCGCCTTAAAAGAATATCCATTAGAACTACAAGCTAAACGATATATTCAGCTATATCATCAAATTTTGCAAACCTAAACTAGAAGTCACCAGATGAATACCTTTAGGGCTTACAACCATATCTCTCATAAAGAAATATATATTCAATGAAGGAATTAGTAATAATGAGTTGCCCAACCCTAAATGAACTTCCTCCTCCACCACTAGGAAAAACTGGTTGGCCTTGGACAGAAGGCACTCGACCGTTACCTCCAAAAATGCCAGATGGCTCCGAATGGCCAAAAATTAGTATAGTTACGCCTAATTATAACTATGGGCATTTTCTAGAAGAAACTATTCGTTCTGTGTTACTTCAGGGTTACCCTAATTTGGAATATATTGTTGTTGATGGTCTGAGTACTGATAATTCAGTTGAGATTATTAAAAAGTATGAGCCTTGGTTGACATATTGGGAAAGTGAAAAAGATCAAGGCCAATCCAATGCAATTAATAAAGGTTTTAAAAAAGTAACAGGCTCGATTTTAAATTGGTTAAATAGTGATGATGCGTTAATGCCAAATGCCTTAAATGTATTAGGGGAAATCTTTTCTTTAAATCCAGATATTGACTGGATTAGTGGAGGACGACTCCTCAAAGATGAAGATGGTACTTTTAGAGAACTACATTTAGTCTGGCAAAAAAGTTGGCCAATGTACACTATTGGACTACCAGATTTTCCACAGGAAGCAACTTTTTTCTCTGCTGACATTTGGAAATCCACAGGTGGTTTAGACGAAAGCTTAGAATGTGCTTTAGATGTTTTCTTTTTTTATAAAATGCTTTTATACAGTAAAATAGGTGTTTTTACACAATCTCCTATTTCTGTGATGAATATTCACAGTCAACAAAAAACTTACAGATTAGAAATTACAGGTCGTCAACAATACGAAAAAAAAATAATTCAATTAATGATAGGTAAACACGAAAGCCAGATTTGGCAACGCTTGTTAAAGACAAGATTTTCAGACATTGTTTTTCAAGTTTTAAAATTATTTGTAATTTTCAAAGCTAAAAAGCAATTTAAAATTGCTGTGTATAGTTACTGGAATGAAAATACTGATTGCAACAATTGGTTTTTATCAGATTTTTCCGGAATTTAGATTCATAATTAACTAGTGCTGATATTGCAGATTGAGTAGTGAAACCATTAGTTTCCGTTATAATTCCTTGCTATAATGCCGAACGCTTTCTCACAGAAACTATTGAAAGTGTCTTCTCCCAAACCTTTACCGATTATGAAATCATTTTGGTTGATGATGGTTCAACAGATGGCACAGCAGAGGTGATTAAATCCTTTGGTTCTAAAGTTCGAGCAGAATTCGGTTCCAACCGAGGAGCAAGCGCAGCTCGCAACCACGGAACAGCTTTAGCTAAAGGTAAGTTTATTCAGTATCTCGACGCTGATGATTTGTTACGGAATAATGCTTTAGAACGAAGAGTGAATGCTTTAGAGGTTAGTAATGCTGATGTTGCTTACTCAGATTGGCAAAGATTAGAGGAGAATGAAGCAGGTGAATTTTCGCTCGGTAACGTCATTGCAAGGCAGATTGAAGATGTTCATGCTGACAGCGAGATTGCCTTGTTTACTGATTTCTGGTCACCGCCTGCGGCCTTACTTTACCATCGTCGAATCGTAGAAGCCATTGGTGCTTGGAATGAATCGCTCCCCATCATTCAAGATGCTCGCTTTCTCTTAGATGCAGCTTTGATGGGCGGTAAATTTGTTTATGTCCCTGGTGTACAAGCTGATTATCGAGTTCATAAAGCTAATAGTTTATCTCGCCGTAACCCGACTAAATTTGTTTTAGATTGTTTCAATAATGCTTGCCAAGTAGAGGAGTTCTGGAAAGTTAATGGTGGCATAACTCCAGAACGTCAAGTCTCACTAGAGAAAGTTTACGGAGGAGTAGCGCGATTTTTCTTTGAGTACGATCGCTCCAAGTTCTACGAAATCCTGACTAGAATTCACAATTTAAATCCAAACTATCTTCCTTCAGGCCCAAGAACTTTACGCCAGCTTTCAAAATGGTTTGGATATGAACAAGCTGAGGCGATCGCCTTTAACTATCGTCGCCTGAAACACTTTGTTCACAGCTTAACCAAGAAGCTTCCCATTACTTCGACCTAACGTGAAAGTCATTCAAGTTCCGTTCTGTTTTTATCCCGACCCTGTAGGCGGTACTGAGGTATACGTGGAAGCGTTATCTCGGTACTTGCAGCAACAGGGAGTCGAGGTTTTGATTGCGGCTCCTGGGGAAGTTAATCAATCCTATTTATATAATCAGCTAAGAGTACGCCGCTATGCAATATCGAATCAAGTCGAAAATCTACGGGAAATTTATGGAGAAGGCGATCGCCAAGCTGCTTTAGAATTCAGCCGCATCCTCGAAGCAGAACAGCCAGACTTGGTGCATCTCCATGCATTTACCAGCGGCGTTTCTCTAAGCTTAGTGCAAGCTGCTAAACAACGGCAAATCCCTGTTGTGTTTACCTACCATACTCCTACCGTAAGTTGCTTGCGGGGAACGCTGATGCAATGGGGGACAGAGATTTGTAATGGAAAGGTAAATTTAAAAACCTGTAGCCAGTGTACGTTACAGGGGTTGGGACTGGATCAAACTAGTGCCAAGGCGATCGGTAGTCTACCACCCCAGTTAGGACGCTGGCTAGGTAACTTGAATTTACAGGGGGGTGTCTGGACAGCTTTGCGAATGACCGAATTAGTCAGTCTCCGTCATACAGTTTTACATACTCTACTGTCTGAAGTTGCCCATATTGTGGCAGTATGCAATTGGGTCAAAGATGTGCTGCTAGTCAACAACGTTCCGGCAAAAAAAATTACCGTCATCCGCCAAGGGCTTTGTCACAACCTACCCGAAAAAGCCAATTCTAGCCATGAGTGCCTTCAAGCAACCTTAAACATTGCTTTCTTTGGTCGGCTTGACCCCACAAAAGGAATCCATATTTTAATTAAAGCCTTAGGAGGAGTACCTCAGTTACCAATCTGCTTAGACATCTATGGCATTTCCCAGGCGAATAATGCTTATCTACAAGAATTACAGACTCTAGCAGCCAAAGACCCCCGGATTACTTTTAAACCGCCAGTGCCTGCTGAAAAAGTTATGTCAACTTTGACAGACTATGATTTGTTGGCTGTGCCATCCCAATGGTTAGAGACCGGGCCAATGGTGATTTTGGAAGCTTTTGCCGCTGGAGTTCCTGTCATTGGTTCTAACTTAGGCGGCATTGCCGAATTGGTTGAACATGAAGTCAACGGTATTCTCATAGAACCGACTTCTATTGCCGCTTGGAGTCAAGCGTTACAGCGATGCCAGGATAGAGATATGCTGAAGCGGTTGAGTGTTGGTATCAAGCCTCTGCCAACAATGGAGACAGTAGCAAGGCAGATGTTGTTAATTTATCAGACCACAATTGCACAGTATTTATAAAAATTTTTAGTTGTTCAATCTTATAAAAATATGCCAAAAATTCAGGAAAATGAATCTATAAAATCACTCAGAAAAATTGCTCAAAAACTAGGTTTAGGTAAAGCATTACTGCAAATTCATCAATTGAGAGCGCTGACTTTGAAAGGAGCTTTCAAACTTAATTTAGCTAAAAGCCGCTACCTCAAAAAAATACTGACAGCAAAGCCAATTCCAGCAGGTGAAGGGGCGATCGAAGTACATATGCTCCTACATCACAAACGTATCTATGAAGGTTTGTGGGCATTATATTCATTTGCTTACTTTTGTGACAAACCATGTCGGATAGTCGTTCACAATGATGGATCGCTAACTAATATAGATTTAGGATTACTAAATCAATTGTTGCCCCAATGTCAAGTTATAGACAGAGAAACAGCCAATTCAGTAGTACTAAATTATTTTCATCAAGCAGGATTAATAAAATGTGCCCAATTCCGGGAAAAACTTATATTTGCACTAAAACTATTTGACCCCTTCTTTTTTTCCAAGAATAGAGCCTTTATTTTGCTCGATTCTGACGTATTATTTTTTTCTCGCCCTCAAGAGTTGCTTGATGGCATAGAAGCTAATGAAAATCCTGCCGATCTAACTAATTTATACTCTGTAGATAATAGTTATAGATATTCCCTCCAATCAACAGAGTTGGCAACTTTATTAGGGAAAGATTGTATAGAAAGATTTAACCCTGGCGTACTTAGAGCTTATCAAGGTACTCTGGATTTTATGAGGATAGAGCAATATCTGCAATGTAAAGATTTTTGGAATGAAGATGGAACTGCTAATTATTATGCTGAACTGACCCTATGGGCTATGGAACTAACTAGATCAAATGCCTTACCTTTACCAAATACTTACGCTATTTGCCCCGATCCTAAGTCACCGAATGTTGTATCTGGGCATTATTGTGGCGGTGGGTATTGGGCAAGTTTGTTTTATACTCGTGGGTTGCCTTGCCTAGCGTCAAGTTTTCTTGATTAATATTGATGTGGTTCTATAGAAATGTTGGAAAATAGAGAGCAAAAAAAGTTTTTTGTATCGCGTATTTTGTATATACAATACACTAACCCAGGAGGCTATCCGCCCTTAGAGCAAAGTTCCACTATTCTAGCGCAGGCAGGTTGGGAAATTCAATTTTTAGGAATTGAAGTGTTTGGGGCATCAGCTTTATGTTTTCCATCCCATCCTCAGATTGCAGTACAACTAATGCCTTTTTGTTCATCAGGCTGGCGACAAAAGTTGCATTACTTGCAATTTTTTGTTTGGGTGTTAATTTTGACATTACGCTGGCAGCCTCAATGGATATATGCATCAGATTTATTATCTTGTCCAGTTACTTTATTGTTGAGTTTTTTACCTAATATCAAAGTTGTTTATCATGAACATGATTCACCTAACACTACAGCCGAAAGTTGGTTTATTCGCTTTTGTTTGAATACTCGCAAATGGTTAGCAAGCAGAGCTAAAATATGTATTCTCCCAAATCAACAAAGGTTAGAGCAGTTCTCCTCGGATACAGGCGTTAAGCATAATCTTTTTTGTGTATGGAATTGTCCCGCACAAACTGATGCTATTCCTCGGCGTTTATCTGCATCAGAAGATGGTTTGCAAATTTTGTATCACGGTTCTATTGTGCCATCACGTCTACCAATAGCTGTTTTAAAAGCTCTGGCAATGTTGCCTGCTAATGTAAAATTGCGTGTCATTGGCTATGACACAATTGGTCATCAAAGTTATACACAAGAATTACAAGAAATCGCTAAAGAATTGGGAATTGATAGCCGAGTGAATTGTGTGGCTGCTATGCCCCGATATGAACTTTTAAAATGGTGTCGAGAGTGTGATGTTGGGCTGGCATTCATGCCAATAAATGCCAATGATATTAACCAGCAACGCATGGTTGGTGCATCAAATAAGCCCTTTGACTACCTCGCTTGTGGGCTGGCATTACTAGTTTCCGATCTCCCCGAATGGAATAAAATATATGTAGAACCTGGTTACGGATTGGCTTGTAATCCTGACGATCCAGAAAGTATTGCTGCTAGTTTTAAATGGTATCTAGAGCATCCCGTGGAAAGGCAAGAAATGGGCGATCGCGGTAGACAGCGTATTTTCAATGATTGGAATTATCAGCAACAGTTTATGAAGGTTAGTGATAGGTTATGTCAGTATTAAACCAATAAAAAATACTTGAAAAATTTATGCTAGCAATTATAGATACACATCCGATCCAGTATCGCACTCCTGTCTACCGAACTCTCAGCAACCAATTTGGTATTCCAGTAACTGTTATTTACGGTTCTGATTTTAGTATTGTAGGTTACAAAGATCGAGAATTTGGGGTGAAATTTGCATGGGATATTGACCTGCTTTCGGGATATCCATCAGAATTTCTCTCTCAAGTCAAAACCGGAGGGGCGCAGACTTTTGAAAAAGTTTCGGCTCAAGGGTTAACAGCAGTCTTGGCAAAAATAAAACCAAAGGCTTTGCTGATTACAGGATACAATCACCCCTTTTATCGTGGAGTTCTTTATGAGGCATGGAAAGCTAAGTATCCAATTATTTTTCGGGGAGAAACCACTGACCATGCCCAAAAACGCAGTCCATTCAAAGGAGTCTTAAGGGACTCGATCCTATATTGGATGTACCGCCAGTTTGCCAAAACACTCTATATTGGTCAGCACTCTAAAGCTCATTTTCAACGCTTAGGCTGTTCCCAGGAGCAACTAGTTTTCTCACCATACTGTATCAGTACTAGTTTCTTTCAGTGCAGTGAAGGCGATCGCGCCCAGATCCGTCACGTCACTCGCCAGAGTCTAGGCATTGCAGACGAGCAGATTGTACTACTTTTTTCGGGAAAACTTAGCAGTAGAAAAAGGCCAGACCTTTTGCTGCAAGCAGTTAAACAATTGCCTTTAGAAGTTCGCACTCAAATTGTCATTCTCTTTCTTGGCGACGGAGAAATGAAATCATCTTTAGAAAATCTGGCCCAAATTTCACCAGCAGGAACAGTTCATTTTCTGGGATTTCAAAACCAGAGTCAGCTGAGTCCCTATTACCACGCTGCGGACTTTTTGGTATTGCCAAGTGAATATTCTGAGACTTGGGGTTTGGTCGTCAATGAAGCATTACATCACGGATTACCTGCAATTGTCTCCCAAGCTGTTGGTTGTGCGCCAGACCTAATTAATCCAGGTATGACTGGAGAGATTTTTACAACAGGCTCCCTTGAGAGTCTGACTCAAGCAATTGAGCGAAGTCGAATGCTAGTTGGGAGACCTGAGATTCGAGAAGAATGTCGCCAAAAGGTAAGCGCTTATTCCGTAGAAAAGGCAGCAGCAGGTATTGCTAGAGCATATAGAGAAACCATAGCATGAGACTTTTAATAGCTGGATTGTTAGGTGGAACTCATATCGGAGGGGCTTTTTTAAAAGCAGCTAAATACCTTGATTTAAAGTTTAACTTTGTTGATATTGAGCCAGCTTCCGCAGCTCCTAAATGGCTGAAACGAATTAATTGGCATCTGAGAGGAAAATACCCATCACAACTAGAAGGTTTTAGCCAGAAACTAGTATGGGAATGTGAGAATTCCCAACCGGAATTACTTATTTCTACAGGTATTGCTCCGATTAATCAAAAAGCACTACTTCAACTGGATAGGATGGGGATCAAGAAAATTAACTTTCTCACTGACGATCCCTGGAATACAGCTCACTATGCCCCTTGGTTTTTGAAAGCATTACCTCATTACGATATTATTTTTTCTCCTCGCCGGGCTAATATTAACGAACTCGTGCAGGCTGGTTGTCCCAATGTGGAGTATTTACCCTTTGGGTTCGATCGCGAGTTGTTTTATCCTGAAGAGTTCATCAACCCAGAAGCACGACTCCAGTATACTTGTGATGTAGTTTTTGCAGGTGGAGGCGATTGCGATCGCCTAAAGTATATGTCTGCTTTAATTAATTCTGGAATCAATGTCAACCTCTATGGCGGTTATTGGGATTGCTATCCAGAAACTAAAGCTTATAGTGGCGGTATCGCTGACGTTCCGACATTACGTCTGGCGATCGCCTCGGCAAAGATTGCCCTTTGCCTGGTTCGCAAAGCAAATCGAGATGGTAACTGTATGCGAACATTTGAAGTTCCAGCAATAGGAGCTTGTATGCTCACCGAAGATACTCCAGAACATCGAGAAATTTTTGGTGAAGAAGGGGAAGCAGTTTTATATTTCCAAACAATTCCAGAAATGTTGGAGAAAGTACGCTGGTTGCTCAACCACGATACGGAACGTCAACGCCTCGCCCAAAATGCCCACTCATTAATTTTTCACGGCAAGCACACGTACAAAGACCGCCTAGAAACGATGCTTTCTTTGACAGAAAAGCTAGTGTTTAAAAAATGAAACTTAAAATCGCGATCGTAGTACATGGTCGTTTTCATGCCTTTGATTTGGCAAGAGAGCTAATCAACCAAGGGCATGATGTGACATTATTTACAAATTACCCAAAGAAAATTGCAGAAAAATTTGGCATACCCCAAAAAAATGTTCAAACATTTTTACTACATGGTCTTTTAACTCGCGTTATTTATAAACTGCATGGAGTTTTAGCTACTCCTAATTTTGAAGCTTTTTTGCATTCTGCATTTTCCCAATGGGCGGCTCGAATTCTCAATAAATCTGAGTATGACATTGTTCACGTTTTTAGTGGAGTTGCCGAAGAGATTTTTCAGGTACTTTCAGCTAAGGGTGTCTTAAAAACTCTCGTGAGAGGTTCAGCACATATTCTGACCCAATTCCAACTCCTCTCAGAAGAAGAACAGCGAGCTGGTATATCAGTCGATCGGCCAAGTAACTGGATGATTGCCAGGGAGAAGCGAGAATATCAGCTTGCTGATGTAATTTTAGTACTCTCAAGTTTTGCTCAACAATCTTTTAATGAGCAAAACATTAGCCTAGATAAATTGAGAATTCTACCTTTAGGCGCTCAAATAGATAAATTTCGTCCAGTTGAGGAAGTTATTCAAGAACGGTGTCAGCGAATTCTTGCTAAACAACCACTTCATGTATTAATGGTGGGGAATTTTTCATATCGAAAAGGGGCAACTGATTTTGTAAAAATAGCTGAATTAGCCTCTATAAGCTACCAATTTAAATTTGTTGGGACTGTTACCAGTGAAGCTAGTTCACTAGCTGAGAAAAACAGTAAAAATATTAAGTTTATTGCCAAGCAACCCCAATTTGAATTATCCAAATTCTACGCCTGGGCAGATATATTTATTTTTACAACTATTGAAGATGGCTATGCTATGGTATTAGCCCAAGCTCAAGCAGCTGGTTTACCAATTTTGGCTACCACAAACTGTTCAGGCTCTGACATCATCCTCGAAGGACAAACAGGCTGGGTACTGCCAATTCGTAGCCCCGAAAGCTTTGTAGAACGATTAAAGTGGTGTAATGAACATCGCCAAGAACTAGCACAAATGGTCTGGAGAGTTTATGAAAACTTTCAACCCAGAGATTGGGCAGAGGTGGCTACTGACTTTGTTAGCATTCATACAGGTTTATTAAAGCAAAAGCTTGGGTGATTATGCTTACAGACGATCCGCAGCGACAGTGGTTAACTTTTTGGCTATGCATTTGGGTTGTGGTTGTAGCTTTAGTCATCTGCAGTCAGTGGAATAAGAGATTACCTAGCGTCGGTCTGCCGATGATTTATTTAATCCAGCTATCTATTTTGCACTGGTTCGGAGCGATGATTTATGCTTTTCCGTGGTATAATCCCAAGAGCGCCTATTTAATTAGTCAAAAAATCACTTTAACTAATACTGCCATAGGTTTTACCCAAGCAGTTTACGGTGTCATCGCGTTTGCAGTTGGCAGTATTATACTAGCTCCCTTGGTGGAGAAAATACTCAAACCTTCAGGGCGATTATATGTGCCGAGACAGCCTAACCTAAAATTTCCTAACAATTACATTTTATTGGGAGTGTTCTTTTACTTTGTTCTAGGGCCGATTTTAGGTCGCATTCCTAGTATTAGTGTTTTGGTTAACTCCGGTTTTGTGATGTTATCTACTGGGTTATGTTTGGCTTGCTGGAAAGCGTGGTACATGCGCGAAAAACACGCCTTGATGCGATGGCTGCTAATTAGCTGCTGTATACCTTTTGTTAGTATAATCAACTCCGGATTTGCCAGTTTTGGGGTGATGGCGGTGGTGCCTGTGTTGATATTTGTATTCACTTTTTATCGCCCACGCTGGAAATCCATAATCTTATTAGTATTGTTTCTCTCACTAGGCTTATCTTTCTACACTAATTATTTCCGCGATCGCAATCTAATTCGCGCTCAAGTTTGGGGTGGCAAAGGTATAGAGTCAAGAATTGAGCAGTTGCAACAAACGGCAAGTAACTTAGAGTTTTTTGATCCTTCCAAGCAGGCGCATTTAGAACTAATTGATGGTCGTTTAAATCAAAATCCCCAAGTCGGTCAAGGTGTCAGGTACATCAGTAGTGGCGCGATTGAGTATGCAAATGGTGAAACTTTCGCAGAGGCAGCAGTAGCAGTAGTACCTCGAATTCTCTGGCCAGATAAACCAATTAGTGGAGGTAGTGGCGATATTGTCAATCGCTACACAGGTGTGAAGTTTGCTGAAGGAACGAGTGTAGGGGTGGGCAATATTTTAGAGTTCTATATCAACTTTGGAACAGAAGGAGTAATTTTAGGATTTGCTATTCTCGGAATTCTGTTACGAGTAATAGATATCATAGCCGGAAAAAAATTACTCTCTGGTGATTGGGAAGGGTTTACTTTCTGGTTTTTGCCTGGATTAGCTATGATAAATCCTGGCGGTTCGTTAACAGAAATAGTCGGCTCTGTAGCAGGTTCAGTGGTTTTGGTTTATCTGATTAACAAGTTTTATGTGCAAAAAAGAGGTCGTTCAAAAGCTTTAGGAACTACTTCTTATTAATATGACTCCTAACCTCCAACTAATAGTCTGTGTGATTAATCATGAATGCTTTTAAAATTAAGCTTTTCAGCTCGCACTACCCATCAATTTAAAGTATCGCGGAAGTCCCCACCCTCAACAGTCAGCTATAACTATGCAGAAATCAAGAGATCGTTACCACCTTTGGTTTCCAGATTTATTCAACGCAAAAGGAGGAATTCAGCGTTATTCCTCCTTTTGTTTACAGGCATTCCAAAGTCTCTATCCCAATTTTGACTACGACATTTTTATTAAGCACGATACTAAAGTCCCTTCAAATTCTTCTAATTTATGCTTTCATGCCATTGGGAACTGGCCGCTATCTCTACGCACTCCAGCTTTCGCAGCTTACTTAATTAGTCTTGGTTGTTTGCACCGTCCAAGCCTTGTGTTTTCTAGCCATCTTAACTTTAGTGTTGCTGCCTATCGGTTGCGACAACTAACTGGTACTCCATACTGGGCTGTAGGACACGGTATAGATGCTTGGAACATTCAAAATCCAGCTTTACAGACTGCTTTACACCATGCCGATCGCGTTTTAACTGGTAGTCACTATACACGCGATCGCCTCCTCAAAGAACAAAACCTTGATCCAGACAAAGTTGTAGTTCTACCCAATACCTTCGATGCAGATGATTTTCAGATTGCACCCAAGCCTGATAGCCTTCTCAAGCGATATGGTTTGAAACCTGAACAACCAATTATTCTCACCGTTGCTCGCCTTGCCAAATCAGAGCAATACAAAGGTTATGACAAAATTCTGGCTGCTTTACCCCAAATTCGTCAAGCTATTCCTAATATTCATTACGTTTTAGTAGGTAAAGGAGACGATCAATCCCGAATTGAACAGCTAATTTCTCAATATCAACTCCAAGATTGCGTAACCTTAACTGGCTTTGTTTCTGATGAAGAACTTAGCTCTCATTACCATCTGTGCGATCTATTTGCAATGCCAAGTAAAGCAGAAGGATTTGGCATTGTTTACCTAGAGGCTCTCGCCTGCGGTAAACCCACCCTTGGAGGTAATCAAGATGGGGCGCAGGATGCCCTCTGTCACGGAGAATTAGGCGCACTTGTCGATCCTGACGATATAGAAGCGATCGCCAAAACTATAATTCAAATCCTACAGAGAACTTATTCTAATCCTCTAATCTATCAACCAGAGGCATTAAGAGAAAAAGTAATTAAACAATTTGGTTTTGAACAATTTCAAAAGACTCTTGGTAATTACTTAGAGCAATATTTTACATCTATTTAATTTATTTAACATCATAATAAACACAATTAATCAACCATGTTTAATCCAGATTTTATTAAGTTCAGTACTAGCGAAATCGTTAACGATCTCAAAACCAAGGGATACTTTGCTTTTGAAGAAGCGTTAACTCCCCAGTATGTTGAAGAACTACTTCAAGAAATTAACTTCAATCAAATATTGCTGAATAATAATGATGTTGGTGTAGTTACTGCTCAAGACATCAAATTTTTTACTCATTGTTTAGCTGGCTCTAAAAAAACATACGATGTAATTACCTCTAGACAAGTTTTAGATGTATGCAAAGAATATTTTAGCGATGATTATAAATTAACTAATCATCGAGTTTATCAAACATCTCAAAATTCCCACATGCCTTGGCATACAGATAATAATCGTCAGATTGGTAAGCAATTATCCGAAAAGCATAATATGCCAGGTCTGTTGTTTTTATTTTATTTATCTGATGTTGAAAAAAATGCCTTTCAATATATAAAAGACTCTCATAAATGGTCTCGCAAATATAGCCACGAAATTTATCTGAGCGATAGCTATATCGACAAAACATATAGCAAAGATATACTAACATTTCCCATGCGAAAGGGAAGTCTGATCTTATGTGATATCCACGGAATACATAGAGCCGAACCTTTTCAAGATAAAACATATAACAGAACTACCTTGCTTTTTCAAGTCGATCAGGTTGGTAGTGAAAATGTCGGACATGGTGAAAAAAATATAGTGAATACTGAGTACCTTGACAATCTGACTCCAGAGGTGATGGATTACCTCGGATTTGGTTTTAAGAGAGACTACCCAGCTTTTCCTAATACATCAATCGCTACTATGAAACTTCAAGATATTTTGGAGCTACAAAAACAGTTGTTACCCAAGACAGTAGAAGCTCTTAATAAAAACATACTAAAATCTTTATTACCTGCTGAAGCAGTAATTAATGCCAAGCGACTCCTCTGGCATTTTAAATCAAAGTACTCTAAGGAAAAAACAAAGATATAGTAATTAATGAAAATTTTGTTGATAGGTAATTATCAACTAGATGCAATCCAAAGTATGGATATATTTGCTTCTATGTTAGAAAATTACTTAACCCAACTTGGGCATCAAGTCCGAATAATTCGCCCAAATCCTTGGTTTGGCAAAGTTGTTTCATCACCAAATTCGCTCAAGAAATGGTTAGGTTATATCGATAAATTTGTGTTATTTCCAGCACAATTGCGTCGAGCATTATCTTGGGCAGATATAGTTCACATCTGCGATCAGGGGAATGCAGTTTACGTAAAATATTTGGGAAATACACCCCACGTCATTACTTGCCATGATTTATTTCCAATTCGTTCTGGTTTGGGGGAATTTCCTGAATATCGCACTGGATGGACTGGTAAACAATTCCAGCAAATGGTGATGAGGGGACTCAACCAAGGGCATAAAGTTGCTTGTGTTTCAGAACAGACTAAAAGTGATGTTTTACGCCTTTCTTCTCTCTCTAAGAGTGCTGTATCTGTTATTCCTATGGGTTTAAACTATCCATACACCCCTATGTCAGTTACAGAATCTGAACTGCGTTTAAAAGCTTTGGGAATTCCTCAAAATTGTCAATTTATTTTGCATGTAGGGGCAAACCACTGGTACAAAAATAGGTTAGGAGTTTTATCAATCTTTTATCAACTAATTCTACAACTCCAACAGCCAGAATTTCATCTAGTCATGGTAGGTAAATCCATGACTGAGGAAATGCGTCAGTTTATCAAAATGCATAATATAACGCAAAAGGTCATAGAGTTAGTAGAAATTGATAACGAAAACCTCAGAGCTATCTATTCTTCTGCTACAGCTTTACTTTTCCCTTCCCTCTATGAAGGCTTTGGTTGGCCAATCATAGAAGCTCAATCTTGTGGTTGTCCTGTTTTTACATCTAACCGTTCCCCCATGAATGATGTAGGAGGAGAAGCAGCTATATACATAGAACCGGATCGGCCGAAAGAAACCGCAGAAAAGATAATTCGTAATCTACCCACGTTAAAAATGCTGAAAGCAAAAGGATTTGTAAATTCTCAAAAATTCTCAGCAGAGAAAATGATTTCCGAGTATATTAAACTTTATGAGCAAGCCATTAATGAAAAATGAAATATGACAATAAAGTAAAAACAATTTAATTTTATTGTTATTAAATTTTTTTCAACAGCTTAAATGGTGCATCTTACTAGATTGTGCTGCGGATATCCGCTATGAAAGTTCTCCACGTGATTCCCTCTGTTCCTCAAGTACGGGGTGGGCCAAGCCTTGTTGTTCTGGATATGGTTAAGGCATTACGAGCTAATAATGTTGATGTTGAGATTGCCACGACTAACGATAACGGCGATTACTTACTTGATGTTCCTTTAAAAAAACTCATTGAATATAAACAAGTTCCAATCTGGTTTTTCTCTCGCTTTTCACCCTCGATAAAATTTGTCAGAGAATACGCCTTTTCTTGGCAGTTAACAGCATGGCTCTGGGATAATATTTACCAATACGACATTTTACACATTCATGCTATTTTCTCCTATGCATCGACGATGGCAATGGCGATCGCTCGTCTGCAAAATATTCCATATATTGTTATTCCACATGGTTTATTATCCAAATGGTCTTTGCAGCAAAGCGCTTGGAAAAAGCAAATTTACATGAGGCTAATCGAGCAAGCTAACCTCAACCACTCTCAAGCTATCCACCTTACCTCCCAATTAGAAAAGCAAGAGGTTGCTCAATTGGGACTTAGTACCCCCAGTTTTGTCTTACCACACGGACTTTCTCACCCGCCCCAGATTCTCGATGCCCGTTCTCTACTTCGACAACATCTCAACCTACCAGAGGATGAACCAATAATTTTATTTTTATCCCGTTTGCATCCTAAAAAAGGGCTAGACTATCTTATCCCTGCATTAGGCAAACTTATTCATCATCGTTTCACCTTTGCGATCGCAGGCAGTGGTTCGCAAGAGTATGAAGCGGAAATTGAGTCAGCGCTGGTTTCAAATGGTATTCGCGATCGCACCTATATTGCAGGATTTGTTACTGGAGAGACAAAAAACCTCTTTATCCAAGGTTCGGATTTATTTGTCCTGACATCCCACGCCGAAAATTTCGGTTTAGCAGTTTTAGAGGCTTTAGCTGTGGGTGTTCCCGTCCTTGTTACCCCTGGTGTAGCTTTGTCTTCTGTAGTTCAAGAACACCAATTGGGTTACGTTCCAGAATTGGATGTGCTGGCGATCACTAAAGCTATTGAAGAATATCTCACTCATCCTCAAGAAGCTAAAGATATGGGCGATCGCGCTCGTCAAGTGATTAGAGAACAATATACTTGGGACAAAGTTGCAGCCAAAATGGTTGAGATTTATCAATATATTATTTTAAATCATAATTATTGAAAATAGTAAGATCAATTTCAATAAATTTACTACAGCAATTTAGCTATTTGGTAAAATTGAGCAGGATTGTTTTTGAAAAATTATTGAATGTATTAAAACCGCTTAATAATTATATTATCTTTTATGTGTGGCATTGCCGGAATTTTAACGAAAACTGAAATAAAAAATAGCTTAGAAACATTGATGCTGAGAATGCAAATTGCTCTACAGCATCGTGGCCCTGACGATCAAGGAATTTATATCTCTCCAGATAGAGAAGTTGCTTTTGCTCATACTCGCCTTTCTATTCTTGACCTCAGTACCGCAGGACATCAGCCGATGTCTACACTTGATGGACGCTATTGGATTACTTTTAATGGGGAAATTTACAATTTTTTGGAGTTACGACAGACTCTAGAAGCAAAAGGCGAGAAGTTTTATTCACAAACAGATACTGAAGTTATTCTTAAACTTTATCAGCAGCAAGGGGCAGAATGTGTAAGCAATTTGCGGGGAATGTTTGCCTTTGCTATTTGGGATAATCAAGAACAAACCTGCTTTATTGCCCGTGATCCTTTAGGAATTAAACCTTTATACTATTGGCAATCTGGCTCAACTTTAATATTTGCCTCAGAACTTAGGGCAGTTTTAGCATCAAAATTACCTAGCATTGCCTTAAATCCAGAGGGTTTATATGGCTATCTTGTTAGTGGAACAGTACCAGAACCTCACACTCTCATTGCAGGGATTCACTGTTTAGAAGCTGGACATTGGTTACGTTGGCAAGCAGGTAATCTCAGAAAAGAACAATATTGGCAAATTAACTTTACTTCTGAAGAAATTTCTCTGACAGAAGCTAAAGAAAAAGTTCGCAATGCTCTGATTGATTCTATCAAACATCACTTTATCAGCGACGTACCAGTAGGGATTTTTCTGAGTGGTGGAATTGACTCAACCTCAATTGTTGCCTTAGCGCGTCAAACTCAGAAAGGGAGTTTACGCACTTACTCAATTGCTTTTGAAGAAGATGAGTGGAATGAAGGAGAACTTGCCCAAAAAATTGCTCAGGAATTTGGCACAGACCATACGGAATATAAAGTTACGGCATCGTTAGGAAAAGAACTATTACCGAAGTTTTTAGTAAGTATCGATCAACCCAGTATCGACGGCTTCAATACTTTTTGTGTGTCCCAAGTCGCTCACAAAGATGGGACTAAAGTAGTTTTATCTGGATTAGGAGGAGATGAGTTATTCGGCGGTTATAAAACATTTCAACAAGTGCCAAAGATGGTGCGATTGGGTCAGCAACTCCAGAAAATTCAACCCATCAGTACTGGCATTGGTAAGGGATTAGCATCTTGGGGCAAATCACCACGAATCAAGCGTTTAGGAGACTTTTTACAGCAAAAACCGACAACTACAGCAGCTTACCGTAGTTTTAGGGGAATTTTCTCCCAAAGAGAAGCCTGGAAAATTACTCAGCACTATTTCAAAGATTCATGGGATCAACTGCCATCACCCTTTCCTATATGGGAGAAGGAGGTTTTTCAAAGTACAAGCGTATCAACAAGTCTTCCTTCTTTAGAAGACGAAGTGAGCCGACTAGAACTAAGTTGTTATATGCGTAATCAGCTATTACGAGATAGCGATGTTATGAGTATGGCATGGGGGTTAGAATTACGAGTTCCCTTAGTGGATCGCACTTTACTAGAAGCGATCGCATCTATTCCCAGTAAAATGCGTCTTGCACCCGGTAAACAGTTATTAATTCAGGCAGTTCCTGAGTTACCAAGTTGCGTACTTAATCGTCCCAAACGAGGATTCTTTTTTCCCTTTCAAGAGTGGATAGAGAAAGATTGGAACGATTATTTTCCTAATCATGAACTAGGCGCAAATATTAGCCTAATATTATGGTATCGTAATTGGAGTTTAGCGATTTTCCACCATTGGTGGAATGAAATTGCTGGATTATAATTCTCTCCATAATATTCTAGTAATGGAAAATAATATAAATAGGTATATCAGATTAATCAAACAAGGTTTGACTGATTATAAATGGGCATTATACTATTTTCAACTGCTCATTTTAAATCCCAAATACAGGAGATTAATCGCAAATTTATTTTCCTACTTTCTACCGAAAACTCAGAATTTGAAAATTGATATTGAGACTAAAAAAAATATTAAAATCTTCCAAGAAGATGGGTTAGTTGTCTTAGACAACTTTGTGACGAAGACTCAAGTTGAGGAAATGAAGTCATATCTGTCTCCGAAATTATGCTTTGATCGTCATCGTCCAGAAAATGGTAGATTTAATGTACCAAGATTTGCTCATAAATCCTGTATTCATGCCTACTATACACCAGAAGACATAATTGATACTCCTCATCTCTTGGATCTGGCAAATGAAACAAGAGTTTTAAGCATAATAGAGGATAGATTTGGAGCAAAGCCAACAATTTCTTTGATGCAAATTTGGTGGCTATTGTCTGGCTTTGAGATTGAAGCAAATTTAAATGACCGATATTTAACACATCCCGGAGAATTTCATAGAGATGTCGATGACTGGTCAGAAATTAAGTTATTTATATATTTAACTGATGTAGACGAAAATTCTGGATGTCATGCATTTATTAAAAAATCCCATACATGGTTACTATCACCTAAAACGAGAGATTTAGACATTAGCAATCCTGATTTTCCGATAGTAAATAACCTAATAAAAATTACTGGTGAGGCAGGCTTGGCTTGGCTTGAAAATAGCTACGTACTTCACCGCTCTTTCGTTCCTAAAAACAAGGATCGGTTAATTGTAGCGATTACTTACACCTTATCAGCATTACCATTGGGCCCGAAAATTCCCTTAAGATCATATCCAGAAAACAGTCAATTTGATACTTACATCAATAGAATATATTTAAACTAATGCTAATGCAGTAGGACTAGCTGTGGTCATGCAAATAAAGAGTAAATAAATTTTTATCTTGATTTACTCTTTATTTGGAATATTAGGGGCTGAGAGTTCAATTTTTTGCTAGCTTAGAACTGTCTGGTTATTTTTGCCCTACTGTACTAGTTCAAAACGTTAAAGTTTTGGATAAACATGACATGAAAATCCTGCATATTATTCCTTCAGTAGCATCAGTACGAGGTGGGCCTAGTCAAGCAGTTGTGGAGACAGTTAAAGCACTACGAAATTTAGGCATTGATACTGAAATCGTCACTACTAATGATAATGGCAATGATTTATTCGACGTACCTCTTGGTAAGCTTATAGAGTATAAGCAAGTACCAGTTCGGTTTTTTTCACGCTTTTCTCCTAAAGTTAACTTCATAAGAGAATTTGCCTTTTCTAGTCAGTTAACAACATGGTTGTGGCAAAATGCTGCTAAGTATGACTTGTTACATGTCCATGCGATATTTTCCTATGCTTCTACGGTGGCAATGGCGATCGCTCGTCTTCAAGGCATTCCTTACATTATTCGCCCACTAGGACAACTGTGCGAATGGTCGCTTCAGCAAAGTGCCCGCAAAAAACAGATATATCTCAACTTGATCGAACGGGCTAACCTCAACCACTCTCAGGCACTTCACCTTACCTCTGAACAAGAACAGCAAGAAGTTTCTCGTTTAGCTCTTAGCCCTCCTAGCTTTGTTCTACCCCACGGGCTGTCTATTCCTTCTGCTATCCCTAATGCTCGTTCTCTACTTCGAGAACATTTAAAAGTCTCAGTAGATGAACCAATAATTTTATTTTTGTCACGCTTACATCCCAAAAAAGGACTAGACTATCTCATCCCAGCTTTGGGGAAACTCACTAATTACCGTTTCACCTTTGTTGTTGCAGGCAGTGGTTCCAAAGAGTACGAAGCGGAAATTGAGTCTCTTTTAATTTCAAATGGCATTCGCGATCGCACCCATCTGACTGGATTTGTTGCAGGAGAGACAAAAAACTTATTCATACAAGGGTCTGATTTATTTGTCCTCACCTCCTACTCGGAAAATTTCGGAGTAGCTGTCTTAGAAGCTTTAGCTGTCGGTGTTCCCGTCTTGGTTACTCCTGGTGTGGCTTTAGCTGCTGTTGTGCAACAAAATCAGCTTGGTTACGTTCCCGAATTGGATGTGTTAGCGATCGCTAAAGCTGTTGAACAATATCTCACTCATACCCTAGAAACTGAAGATATGGGCGATCGCGCTCGTCAGTTAGTTCTGGATAACTATACCTGGAATCGGATTGCGGAAAATCTCATGGAGATATATACGAAACTTATTAAGTAGAAATGTTGAATGTTGATACAAAACTTTACATACTTGGTTAGAGTAATTCTAAAAAGCCAAAAATAGTCAACAAAACATCATCTCCTCAAGCCAATGAACATAACTGATTTTTTGACACATACATGATTGTAAATAACGGAATTTATCTAATAGTGTATATCCCCATTGTTTGGGTATCGATAAAAGGTAAGGATTCAGTTCTTGAGGCAGGTTTTGGTTCATATTTGTGATACTCCACCTCAACTGTCCCCTTTGTCAATACTCTGTTACCTGAATCCTTACTCTGATTTTACCAATGAAACGTAAATCATAAAAAATCAACTAGGTAATTGGGCAAATTGGATTTATTGCCTGATAATGAAAATTAGTATAGTTGATATATGACATAGATAATCTTATGTGCTTAAGCAAATATTAGCAGAAAATATTGTGGCAGTTACTCTATTTGAATATGGAGAATCATATAACTAAATATGTAAAAAATAGGTTGAATAATGAAGTTTTTATTGAATAATTTTAACGGTTTAAAATATCTTTTGGGTCGATTCTATCAATGTCGTCGCAGCTATTCTTTCATACGCAAAACTCTTCAAGCTGTTAAGTTAGATCGACAAACTCTACTGCTGTGTGACAACTATCAAACTAACTATAAAGTCTTAGATAAAAGTCAGAAAGATACTGTATTTAGCGATCGCTCTCAAGATGACCACATCACATTTCTTCGTCAGACTGCTTTTTCTAGTGGACTGCGATTAAGTGAAAACACTCAGCAATCCTTAATAGAGGCTGCTTCTCAGCGATCTTTGGTTGCTTCTGGAAGCCGCCGAGTTTTCACTTTAGCGGATGCTGTAGCCGATCCTAACCTACGGCAGACAGTGGCGATAGCCACCATTATCGACTCATCCGATTTACCATCTATCCAAGATTTGGCAGCTTCCCCCATTTTACTGAACGTTGTTACTACTTACTTGGGCTATGCTCCTCGAGAAGTTTCTAGCTGGTTTTTTTGGAGCTTTGCCAACCAACTACCCCAAACCGAAAGAGAAGCAGTGTATCAGACGATTCAGTATCATTATGATGTCCACGGTCTAAACTTCATGTATGTCAACTTCTATCTTCTAGATACCGATGCTGACTCTGGTGCCCATGTGTTGATCAGTGGTAGCCATCGGCAAAAGCGTTTACAGCAACTTTTGGGATCTGCGCGCTTGATGGATGAACAGGCATTGAGTTGCTATGGCGCGGAGCGTATAGAAGTTATCACTGGAACAGCCGGCTCTGGCTTTTTTGAAGATGCTTCTTGCTATCATAAAGCCCTGCCACCCAAGACAAGCGATCGCCTAATGTTACAGTTACGTTACTCATAACAACATATTATTGATGACATATTATTCTTTAGGTTTTGGCACTGCACCGATCCTCGGTCGCATTAGTAAGCGCCAAAGTTGGACAGCTTTAGATAAGGCTTATACATCAGGCATTCGTCACTTTGATACAGCGCGCTCCTATGGTTGGGGTGAAGCCGAAGAATTACTGGGTAATTTTCTCTCTCAGCATCCCCGTGAGAGCTACACACTCGTTAGTAAATGTGGTATTCTCCCCACACGCCGATCTCTACTAAAGTCTTTTGCTAAGGCGATCGGTCGTCCCATTTACCATTTTCTACCTGCAAGTCGTCATCTTGTCAAGCAGATTGCAGCTAATAGTTTTCAGCCGACTCACATCTACGATGTTGAAACCCTGAGATTCAGCTTTGAACAAAGCTTGAAAGCACTACGCACAGACTTTTTAGATGTTCTGTTGCTTCATAATTATCAACCTGAGCGATCAGGATTAGAAGCAGTTGTAACATGGTTTCAGCAGATGCAAAAGTTGGGTAAAATTCGACGTTATGGCTTCAGCATTGAAGGCGATTTACTAGCTGGACTACAGCATTTAGATGAAGCTGGCTTGCTTGAGGAATCCGTGATTCAAACTCCCATGTGTTCAGAATTATTTGCCTTACCGCAGCATCTACACCATGTTTCCTTCTTTGTTCACTCTCCTTTCCGGTTTCTGCAAAATCTTCATGAGTTAAATCCCACTCATGAAGCAGATATAATAACTCTCTTTGCTCAAATGCTTGCCACTCTTAACGAAACTATTACTTGTGAGGTCGTGATTGCCTCAATGTTTACATCCGATCACATCCAAGCCAACAGTCGCGCCGCCGTTCTAGCTGCACAAATCTCTCCTGAAACTGTAGCCGCATTTCGGAATGATGTTATCGATATTTTGATTTAGGCTAATAATGTTAAGGCATCTATGCTAGAGAAAATTACTCCTCTCATCCTTACTTACAACGAATCCCCAAATATTCATCGCGTCATCGATCGCCTGACTTGGGCAAACAAGATTATTGTTATTGACAGCTATAGTGATGATGATACTGGAGAAATTCTGCAAAATTATCCTCAAGTTGAAGTCTTCTATCGAAAATTTGACTCATTTGCCAATCAATGTAATTATGGTTTATCAAAAATTGATACTACTTGGGTTCTCTCTCTAGATGCTGACTACATTCTCAGTGAAGAATTAATTGATGAAATTCAATATTTACCAGAAGAAATTGAAATTAATAGTTATATTGTGCCATTTAAATACTGTATATTTGGAAAACCTCTACGCGGTACATTATTACCACCACGTAAAGTTTTATATCAGCGAAAAAAAGCGATTTACCAAAATGATGGACACGCACATCGCGTAATTGTAGAAGGAGATTCTAGAGAACTTTTAGCTTGTATTTACCATGACGACCGTAAACCCCTCAGCCGTTGGTTGTGGGCGCAGGATCGCTATATGGTGATTGAAGCTAAAAAAATACTACAAACTCCAGAAAGTCAACTCAGTTTAGGCGATCGCATCCGTAAACAAAAAATCCTCGCTCCCTTCATCATTTTAATTTATTGCCTGATCCTCAAAGGTGGTATTCTAGACGGCTGGCATGGATGGTATTATGCATTACAGCGTGTACTTGCAGAAATTCTCCTAGCAATTAGGCTGATAGAAGCCGAAAAATTTCCAAATTAAATGTTGGAATTTGGAAGTGTTTTTTTGAACTTATACCTATCAAATTTAAATATTAAATAACCTATGAATTTCGCAGAACAACAAGAAATCGAATTGCAGCGACGCTACTACGCCGAAACAGCCTATGAGTACAACAAAGTCCACGTTAACGAAAACGAAAAGGACGAACACTTTCTGGCATTAAGTCTGATGGTAGCAGCGTTAGATTACCTTGAAATTCAGTCTATTTTGGATGTTGGTTCAGGAACAGGGCGAGTATTAAACTACGTTAAGAAAAAACGGCCTAATATCCAGATACTTGGCATAGAGCCAGTTAAGGAATTGAGGGAAATAGGATATTTAAATGGTTTATCTCGGGACGAACTAATTAATGGTGATGCAACTCAGATTAAGTTTGATAATGGACAGTTTGATCTAGTGTGTGAATTTGGAGTATTACACCACATTAAAAAATCCCAAACAGCAGTATCTGAAATGCTACGAGTTGCCAATAAAGCAATATTCATATCAGACTCTAATAATTTTGGGCAAGGTTCACCATCGGCTAGGTTCATCAAACAACTAATAAACGCTTTTGGCTTATGGGGTTTTGCGGACTTCATCAAAACTAAAGGGAAGGGGTACACTATCTTAGAAGGCGATGGGCTAACTTACTCTTACTCAGTTTTTAATAACTATAAACAAATTAGACATCATTGCCAGAGTGTGCATCTTTTCAATACCAACGGTGCAGGAATGAATCTCTACAGAACAGCAAGCCATGTCGCTTTACTGGGAGTCAAATAATCAAAGACACAGTGCTGCTGATGTAAAAATAATCTTCAAAATTTGTCTTATTGGCGCACCTAAGCAAGCCGATAGATTGGAACCATACTAGGATTGAGTTCGACTCTGGAGGTGATGCTTCAACTTGTCTTGTCCAAGATGCTACCAGAAACTCTTTTAGCAATTTGTCTATTTTAGTATGAAAAATTGTAATGACTAATCAAAGTTTTAGACTGTTAGACAAACTCTCCATAGCTGAAATCAAACGTGATAGCAAACTATCTATAGGACTAGATTTTTTAAGAGCGATCGCAACTATCGAAGTTCTTGTTGGTCATCTTAGAAATTTATACTTTGTTGACTATAACCAGATTTCTATTCAAACCAATCTTTTCGTAAAATTTTTCTATTTTATAACTGGCTTTGGTCATCAAGCAGTTATTGGTTTCTTTGTTCTCAGTGGTTTGTTGATTGGTAACTCAGTTTTCAAGACGTTACAACAACATAAATTTACCTGGAAATCATATCTGATAGCTCGTCTATCACGACTGTGGATTGTTTTAATACCAGCATTACTCCTCGGTCTTACTTGGGATCTAGCAGGTAACTTCCTCAGCCAAGGAGAGTCTATTGTTTATTCAGGTCATCTGGGCACAAATATTATTGTTCAACCAGTTGTAAATAGTATCAGCCCCTCTATATTTCTAGGTAATGTATTTTTCCTACAAAATATTTACTTTCCTACCTTAGGGTCAAACGCAGCACTTTGGAGTCTAAGCCACGAGTTATGGTACTATATAACCTTTCCAGTTATGATGCTGGTAGTTATTAATTTGCAAAGATTTAATCAATGTCTTATCTATACAGTTGTTTTTTTATTTTTACTTTTTGGGATGAAACTTAGGAGTGATGAAGGGTTCTTAATATGGTTATTAGGGAGCTTAGTTTTATTAATTTTTCCAAATAGAAAATTACCACAGCAATATCAGTTGTATTTTTTATTATTAGCATATAGTTTGGTTATAATGACTCTAATAGCGATTAGAATTAATGTCCTTAATAGCCATAGTGATTTGATTTTAGGAATTGTTGTTTCTATTCTAATTCTAGTAATGTCTTTTCAACAAGAAAAAGGAAATAAAAATGTTATTAGCATAATTTCACTTTGGATTTCTAACTTTTCATACACAATTTATTTGACGCATCTCCCATTTTTAATATTCATTCTATCTTTGATAATTAAGGATGAAAGATGGCAACCTGACACTCAGCACTTTTGCTATATTTTGATATTATTATTAATAACTCTCTTATACGCAAGAATCGTATACTTATTAACTGAGAAAAACACACCTCGGATTAGAAACTACTTAAAAATCGCTCTTTCAAGAACAAGGTAATCCAATTCTAGTATTTATACATTTTTGTTGCAGTTTTTAAAGAGAGCATCTTATGATAAAAAAACTAATGTAATGAATTTTGAGTAACTAAATAAAATGTTACTTAAATATAACTTGAATATTTCAAGCACTGCTTGCCCATAATAATATTCCACACAATTTTTAGTATCCGATCGATTTAAATATTTCAACTGTTCAAACTTTAACTTAATCATTATGAATATTCTCGGAATTAACGCTTACCACGGTGATGCTTCAGCTTCTCTCGTCCAAGATGGACAACTGATTGCCGCAGTTGAAGAAGAACGGTTTAATAGAGTTAAACATTGGGCTGGATTTCCCGCAGAATCTATTCGCTATTGCTTAAAAGTTGGTGGCATTAGTGTAGCAGACTTGGATCATGTGGCAGTATCTTTTAACCCCAAAGCTAACCTAAATCGTAAACTCCTTTTTACTCTCAAACAACGTCCTTCCTTATCATCACTTTTAGATCGGTTTAACAAACAAAGTAAATCTACAAGTCTTAAGCAACAGTTAGCAGAAGCTTGTTATTCTACACCTGAAGAGATTCGGGCTACAATCCATAACCTGGAACACCATACAACTCACTTAGCCAGCGCCTTTTTCATTTCACCCTTTGAAAAAGCAGCCATCTTGTCTATTGATGGTATGGGAGACTTTGTGAGTACTTTAGCAGCTGCTGGTGAAGGAAATCATTTAGAATACTTCGATCGCACTCACTATCCTCACTCCATTGGTTATCTTTACAACGCCATCACCCTTTACTTAGGTTTTCCTGCTTATGGTGATGAATATAAGGTGATGGGATTAGCACCTTACGGTGAACCAGAATATTTGGAAGCGTTTCGGCGAATTATTTATCCTAAAGGTGATAGTTTTGAGTTGAATTTAGATTACTTCAATCACCATGAGCAAGGTATTGCCATGAAGTGGGAAGATGGAGCGCCCATTGTTGAACCTTTCCACAGCCCAGAATTAGAAAAATTATTGGGGCCGGCGCGAAATTCTAAATCAGAAGTTACCCAAAAGCATCAGAATATTGCTGCTTCTGTGCAAGCGGTGACGGAAGAAATCATTTTTCATTTAATTAACCGATTGAGCGATCGCTACAAGAGTGAAAATCTCTGTTTAGCGGGTGGTGTAGCAATGAATTCTGTTGCTAATGGCAAGATTACTCAAAATACTCCCTTTAAGAATATCTATATTCCAGTGGGTGCTGCTGACAATGGTACATCAATTGGGGCAGCCTTCTTTATTTGGAATCATCTACTCAAGCAACCACGTAATTTTGTTTTAGATCATGCTTATTGGGGTTCGGAATTTTCTGATGAAGAATGCTTACTAGCATTGCAAGCGCACGATTTGCAACCTCAAATCCGAGATCGGGAAGCACTGCTACACCATGTTGTTGACGCGCTTTGTGAAGGTAAAGTAGTCGGTTGGTTCCAAGGGAGAATGGAGTTTGCTGCTAGGGCTTTGGGTAACAGATCCCTTCTCGCCGATCCGCGTCGTGCTGATATGCGGGATATTATCAACCTGAAAATCAAATTCCGGGAAAAGTTCCGTCCCTTTGCTCCCAGTATTTTGGAAGAACGGGTAGGGGAATTTTTTGAGGTTGATGAACCAGCGCCATTTATGGAAAAAGTCTTTAAAATCCGTCCTGAAAAAAGAGAGCAAATTCCGGCTGTCACCCATGTTGATGGTACTGGACGTTTACAAAGTGTCAGCCGCCAAACCAATCCCCTCTATTGGGATTTGATTAATACCTTTGCTCAACGTACTGGTATTCCCATCGTTTTAAATACGTCTCTCAATGAAAATGAACCGATTGTTCGGACACCTACAGAAGCGATTCAGTGCTTTTTGAGAACTCACATGGATGCATTGGTTTTGGGTTCCTATTATGTAGAACGCAAAGATATTAAATCAGAATCTAAAGTATAGGTGAAGCGATCGCGCATTCATGAGCAACAAGATTCCCGACTTCTGTGACAAGTCGGGAATCTGGGGGTTTGCAAAGTACACAATTACGTCGTTACGGAATATTTAAAAACATGTATAATTTATAGCCAATTATAATATTAAGTTTTCAGTAAAAGGAATTACAAATATCTTAAAGATATAAAGAATCCTAAGTAAGATAGGAATTACACTTGATATATAGTGTAAAAACCCTGAGAAAAGAAATTTTCTTTTTATAGTGCTTATGGATTTAATAGTTGAAAATTTAGCCGCAATTGATGATAAACTTTCCCAGCGTCATATCGACCTCGATCCCGGTGGATATTTCATTATCTACTTGGATAGAGACGCACGGTTAATTTATGCCAAGCATTTTACAAATGTGATTGATGAGCGTGGTTTAGCTATCGATCCAGAAACGGGTAAGGTAATTCCGGCGCGAGAAAAAGTAGAACGAACTTCCACAACAGTTTTTAGCGCGAGAACGGCGAAAGAACTTTGCGTCAAGATTTTTGAAGAAACTCAGCCCTCTCCTGTTACCCAGTTAGATCATGCAGCTTATTTAGGTAGAGAATTTCTTCGGGCTGAGGTGGCTTTAATAACGGGACAAGAGTATGTTCAAGATTAAAGTTAGAAGTGAGGAGTTAATAGTTAGAAACTCCTAACTCTTCACTTTCTTATTACCCATCAGATGATGGCTGATTTATCTGATAGATGTAGTAAGTCGCCATTGGGATAACGGTGGCGGCAATTAACAATCCTACAACCCAAGCAGTAGCGTTACCTTGGTTAGTTTCTTCTGCTTTCTTGTAGGTTCCTTCTACCTGTACATTGTCAGTGATTTGGGGTGGCCCGGGATCGGCTTTTCCAGAAAGGACGGCAACAAGGCGATCGCTCGCATCAAGGAATGCCTGGTTGTATTTGTTACCATCGCGTAACGGCACACTTACTGTTTCAGTAGCTACACTCTCGGCAATGGAGTCAGTGAGTAGAGGTTTGACTTTATCCCCAGTAATAATGGCAGTACCATTGGTAACTGTATCAATAACTAATAAGGTTTGATTAGCTTGGGCTTCTTTTGTGGGAAACCATTTTTCAAACAACTCTTTAGTGAAGCTTTCTGGTGTTTCACCATAGTCGAGGCGGCGAACAGTTACAATTCTAACTTCCTTGTCTGTTTGCTTTGCTAAATCTTCGAGAGCGCTGCTAATCTTGCCTTCATTCAGACGGCTGATGACTTCAGCTTGATCCAAAACCCAGGTGTTATTTCCTGCTGTGAGGCTGGGTATTTGATACACACCTGTGGCTAAAGCAGGTGCGGCAAAAAGCGTTGCTGCTAATATAACCGTCACCAATGGTAGAATCAGCCTAATGAGGTGTTTTTGACTGCTAAATACTTGTTTGAGGAGTTGTTTCATCTTGCGATCCTTAAGGCAGACTTGCACCAAAAATACTACAGAACCACTGCAAAAATCACCTCATTCCCGATTTTCTCCAATATAAAATTTATGCCCCTGTCAGCAGGTATACATTTTAAGGGATTTTTTGATTGCACAAACTTGTTCTGAGAGCGGTTGCAAGCATTAAATTGACAAGAAATACCGCCCATTTTGGAAATTAACCCAAATACTTAGGGCGGAATTTGCAAACCATCTTGAAATGATATCGTATAATCAATGTTTTTTGCAGAATCTAGCATAAGTTTTCATCTCTGCAAGTAGCTTTTCATGCTGTACCCATAAATGGGTGATATCTGCATTTTTCTGATTAGATATTTTAGCTATTTAGCTAAAAATATATCAATATAATATACATGACTATAATTTTAACTAACGACGATGGCATTGATGCCCCTGGTATAAAAGCTCTAATCAAAGCTGTAAACGGCAAAAATTTTATTATCGCTGCTCCTGCCGATCATCAGTCTGGCTGTGGACATCAAGTTACTACCACTCGCGCCATCAACCTCCAGCGACGTTCTGAGACTGAATATGCGATCGCAGGCACTCCCGCCGATTGTATCAGAATTGCTATATCACAAATTAACGCAGATGTCAAATTTGTGCTTTCAGGTATCAATGCTGGGGGAAACTTGGGAGTCGATGCCTACATTTCTGGCACTGTTGCTGCTGTGCGGGAAGCCGCAATGCACGGTATTCCTGGTATTGCCATTTCTCACTATCGCAAAGCCAAGCAAAATTTTGATTGGGATATAGCCGCCAAATTAACAGTTGAAGTTTTAGCAGACTTACTCAAGCGTCCCCTAGAACCGGGAAGCTTTTGGAATGTGAACCTACCGCATCTGCAACCAGGAGAACCAGAACCAGAATTAGTGTTTTGCCAAGCCTGTAACAAACCTTTACCCGTGAACTATCGAGTTGAAGGCGATAATTTTTATTATGTAGGCGAATATAGCAAACGCGATCGCACTCCTGGTAGCGATGTAGATGTATGTTTTTCTGGTAATATCGCGGTAACTCAATTAAGAGTTTAACAATTGAATCAAAAATCCAAAATTGGTATTACTCATTTAACGCTTCTTGAATTAAGGACATATTTCAAGCTTTTGAAAGAAATCTGGTAAAGTTTCAGTGGCGCTGAACACTGATTTTCCAAAAAGGAGAAAAATATGCAGTTTCTCAAAATTGTTCTTGTAACCCTCGTGCTGATGGTGAACTTAGTAATTGCTCAACCCTCTTGGGCTGGCAAAGATTTTACCAAAGGGGCTGACTATGCTGAGGTAACTCAGGCGCTCAATCAGCTTCTAACTGTAAAGGATACACCTGAGCAAGCTGGCTATACACCTGAGCAATTCCAGCAGCGACTAGCACAATTGCAGTCTCAGAAAAATATCATACAAACAGCTAGAAAGCGGGCGCAGTGTCGCAATGAAACTGGAAAGACTTTAGCTGTCTATGCCAATAAACCAAAAAAATCTCCAACTCAACTCTACTTTCTGGGTGCAGGAACAATCACTGATGATGATTGGGATTGCGATGGTATTTACTTACCCGCAGGTTCTCAAGTGGTTTTAGGCCCGAATACTCAACCACAACAACTGACTGAACCAATCGCCGTCAAGTTTGTTGATGGTACACAGTCTATTGCTAGAACTAATCCACTCACTGGCGCAATTGAATTGAATATTGAACCTGCCAAAGTATTCAAGGCGGGTGAGAGTACTTGGTTGCTCCCCACTTTCTCCCAAGCAGATATCGATACGCAAATTCCTACCCCACAACTCATTGACTAATTTCATTTAGAGAATTTAAAGTCCCCTTCAAAAGGGGGCTTAGGGACTATAGGAATCCGGTTTGATTTGGAGAAAATATCCGTAGGATGTGAGCGCAAAGAGTACGGCATCAAACCCATGATAATAGTGCGTTACGAACTCCGTTCTAACACACGCTACAATACCTAATTTCGTTCAAAAATCAAATAGGAATCCTATATACAAGTATTTGATACATTATTAGCAGTTTTTAAAAGAAAATTTTCCAACATTGAACAATCAACTTTTAATTAAGGAAAAATTACAAGCCAAGCTTGAGAAGATTCAAGCTAACAGCGATGGTTCTCCCGTTACCGATTTGCAGCTAGAGAAAACCTTAGCTGAAGAAATTGAACAATTGACGACGGAATTAGAGAGCGTAAATCCTAACCTATATCCTCTTATTAACGCTACTTTTTTGCTAGAAGGAGCTTGGCAACTGCAATATTCCACAGCCAGAGAAATCCGTTCTTTAGTTTCTCTGCCATTGGGATTAAAGCTTGGTAAAGTTTATCAAGTGATTGATGTTGCAAATAAATTGTTTTTCAATCTAGCTAAAGTTAAACATCCTCTGGGGTTAGTATCGGGATATGTCAAAGTAACAGCTAGCTTTGAGCCAGCCAAAGAAGATTTAGAACCTCCACCGAACAAACGCATCAACGTTTATTTTGACAAACGCTACTTATCGATTGAGAAAATTTTTGGTATTAATACTCCCCAACTCAACCCATTTAAGGTTGTCCCAGCTAATAATCCTAATGGCAGAACTGCCACACTAGACATTACTTACTTAGATGAAACCTTAAGAATTGGACGTGGAGGAGATGGTAGTTTATTCATTCTTAGTAAATCCGATGATTTAACTAACTTAATTTCCTCAATTTGAAATTATTTGTGCCAATGAATGAATATGGCTCTCTCAGTGACGCATCTTTTCACCAAAGTAAAACCACGTTCTGCGATGGTAGAGCTTAAAACATTAAATTTAAAGGTAGGTTATGGTATAGAAGAAGATATTAATGCCGATTTGATAAGCCCCAGACAAGTTTTAATTGTTCGGTATGAAGATATTTTAGACTTATCAATTCAACCAGGAGAATTGCGAGAAAATATTGTGGTTGCAGGTATAGAGTTTGATAATTTTATTCCTGGATCTCTGCTAAAATTTGAAAGTGGTGCAGCAATTCGTCTAACTTTTCACTGCGAACCTTGTAAACGAATAGCCCACTTAGTACAATCATTAAAAAGCATCCAAGGCAAAAGAGGAATCTTAGGTGTAGTTATTAAATCAGGTAAAATCCAGGTTGGTAGTAATTTTCAAATTCAGGCTGATAAATTCCCAGCATTATCTGAAAATCCTTATGAGCGATTCCTAAATTTTATCATCAAAATCCCTGCTGGGAAAGTAGTTACATATAAACAAATAATTAAAGGTATAGGAGTTGATAATAGTTATTTAAGAGCTATTCCTACATACCTAAAAAAAACCTCGGCTGCTGATTATCCGCTACATAGAATATTAGACTCTAAAGGTTATTTGATAACTTATGTGAACCAACAAAAAAATAAGTTAGAAGCTGAAGGAGTTAAGGTTTTATCTGAGTTAGATTTATTAGGTAATTTAAATAAAAGTTTTGTAGATGTTGAAAATTATATATGGAATAATAAAAATATCTATTTAGAATAGATGTCTAAGTCATATTTTTTTGAAAAAGCCTTTTATTCTGTAGACTATCTACGTAAGTAAATTTTAAAATCAAAATAAAATACTATAATTTTAACTTTTAATTTGTCTAGATGTAGCTTCCATAAAGTCGAGAAAAACTTTGATCAGCTTATGGATTCCTTCGCTACCTCCTGCAATTAAACCTCCTGTTAGCAATGCATCTAAACAACGAAAAATAATTACTTGAATCGGATTATCGAAATCAACAATTACAAGTGGCTCAATTGAGCGAATACCGATTGCGCTCATTAAAAGACCGAATAAAAGAGATGTCCATAGAGCAATTATTCGTGTCTCAGATTTATAAGCTGCTTTTTGGCGCTCTTTTTGATTTAAATCATCCATTTGGGGCTGAAATATTTTTAATGATTCTTGTTGGTTTTGTGTGAAATTTTGGATGATTTGCTGTTCTAAACTCATTCCTTCGGGCGGTAATCCACTGATTTGAGTTGATTCTAAAGAAGGAAATTGTTGCTGTTGAACTTCCATAAGTCTTATTTTTTCAGTTAGTAAAGCCTTTTCTTGCTGAATACTAATATCTAATTGTTCGACAAATGGGCCTCGCCAAGTAGTTATAAAAACTTCTAAAGAGCGCTCTAACAATAAAGAAATAAACAATAGTAATGTGAGTAATTGGATAATATCATTAACTCCAAATGGTTTTAAAACAAATGGTTTAGATGATAACCAAGTTGAGACAGTTACTACTAAAAAACTAATAATAATTAAGACAATAAATAGAGGAGATTCTGAAGAAAGCTTTTGCAACGTATCTATGCTCCTGTTTCGCTAACACAGCCTGGAGGTGAGAACTACACCTGCTGAGTAACTTAACAACGTTAATTTGAGCGAACAGTAAATAATTTCTCGCTCGGCCATTTTTCTAGGAGGATAATGCGGTATGCCACACGCTTGATGTTTTGTGACACCAGACGCGATAAATCGCCGTCTCTACAAGAGCGATCACACATTGGTCAATTACTTAGGACTTTCATCAAATATTGTGTCAATGTAAACGCATCTACACCCAATTCAGTACGCTCTTGGGCGGCTATTATACCAGCTTTGGAATGCCACCAAGAGGCAGTTGCCACAATATCTTCTACAGGAATCTGTTTAGTTCCTGCTTGCGCCAACAATCCACCCAGTAGCCCAGTTAGCACGTCACCGCTACCGCCGCGTGCCAAGGCGGGTGTACTTTCAGGAATACTCCAAACATCACCTTGAGGGTTTGCGATCGCAGTTCTCGCCCCTTTCAACAAGACTACAGCCCCACTTTGTACGGCTGCTTCCCGTACTGCTTTGATCCTGTCATTGGCATCAGCCACATCAGGAAACAATCGCTGGAATTCGCCAGCGTGGGGTGTGAGTATAGTTACGGCTTGACGTTTTTTTAACGTGGCGATCGCTCCCATAAGTGCCAAGATATTTAAACCATCGGCATCGAGAATCAAAGGGCGATCGCTTGCGATGACTTCTTGAACAATAGGAGTCGCATCTCGTGTTAAACCGGGGCCACAAGCGATCGCATTAAAGGAACTCAAGTCAGTGCTTTCTGGTAATTGTAACTGAGCGATGGCTCCGCCAACACCTTCGGTGAACGCTCCAGTTTCCGTTTCTGGACAACCGACAATTAGCGCTTCCGGTAAGTGTGACACCAAAAGAGATTTCAGCGATTCGGGTACGGCAATGGAAAGCATCCCTACACCACTGGCCCTAGCACCCAAACCAGTTAAAATTGCTCCACCTGCATAGCGCCGCGAACCGCAAATCAGCAGTAAATGCCCTTCCTTATATTTGTGGGTAACTGATGGGCGAGGTAAGGGTAAAGTAGCAAGTGCCGTTGCTGGTGTAATCCGTTTAATTCTGGGTGCATCTTTGAGAACAGCTTCCACATCAGCTAAAGGAATATCAAAATCGATTAACTCAGCTTTGCCGACATATTCCAGCGCCCGATCTTGGAAAAAAGCTAGTTTCCATAGACCCAAGCAAAAAGTATGAGTAGCGCGAATAGCAGTTCCCAATACAACGCCAGTGTCAGTGTGCAAACCTGAAGGTAAATCGATACTATAAATCGGCACAGATAATTCATTTAGCTGATTAATTGCAGAGGCGATGGGATCAGTCAGGTTTTTTTCTAAACCAAACCCAAACAAGCCATCAATTAACAAATCAGAATCTGGAAGTTGCTCAATTGTTTGATAAATGGGAATGCCCAAACTTTGAGCATACTGTAAGTGATGCGAAGTTAACTCTTTAAGCTTAGAAAAAGGAGAATAAATCCAAACTTCATATCCGCGAAAGTGTAATTCACGGGCTACTACTAAAGCATCTCCGCCATTATGACCAGGGCCGACAAGAATTCCGACACGAAATCCTCCTACCTGCGGCTTTAATAAAGTGTTTGAAGCAACATAGCCCTGCTTTTTAAGAGGAGTTGGGGGGATCTCTTCAATCCGACGGGCAATTAATCCCGCCACCTTTTCGATTAAGGCGACTACAGGCATTCCTGCTGCAAAGATCCGATCTTCAATATCGTGCATTTGCCCAGCAGTCACTATTACTTGCGAAATTTTTTCTTGCCTGTTCTGCATCAGCCCTAAGTCCTGTTAGCGGTAGCGGGGTATTTAGCCCGTGCTGAGTTATAAGTTTCAGATTTATTGAAACTTTAGCAGATTTCACACAATTCTTTTTAAGGTAATTCCAAATAAAAAAATATCCTAAAACCGAGGCAAAAATCTTCTCTATCTCTCCTCACTCTGTGTTCTCTGCGCCTCTGTGGTTCGTTTATTTACAGATTTTTAGAGAATAGACTTTGAAATAACTTTTTGATAGCGTCGGCTAATTACTAAACTTGCTCCCATTAAACCCATAACAATTAAACTTTTATTCGCCGTTGGTTCGGGAACCTGTTGAGGAGTTTGCACGTTGAATGTGAGTTTAGCTAAACCTTGAGAAGGCGTTCCAGGGGGATTAAGTTGGTCTTCTTCAGTAAAAGTGATTGTGCCTGTAGCATTTTGAAATAAACCTGTTCCTCCAAAGAGGGTAATAGTACCGCCACCTTTGATAATACCTTCTGCAAAATTAATTTCAGCGCTGTCACTTGCTTTGCCAAATAATTCATTAGCACCGCCATAATATCGATCAGACAATGTGGGTTCCCCATCTAAACCAAACACGCTTGGATCTGAATTAAAAGTATATTTATTAATCGATGGATCTTCAATAGGTTCAAGTTTACCATAGGTTTCACTAATAAAAGAATCCAACCCATAAGGAGCCGATTGGGTACTTTCACCTTTGATAGTTGCTCTAACAATTCCTAAGTCTGGTCTGAAGGTTGGGTCAATAGTGACAAGTGTATTGTAGTCAGCACTAAACGTATAATTATTATAATTAACTTGAGCTTTCACACTTTGCATATTTGACCCTAAACTCACTAGAGTTAAAGTAGCAGTCATGAGCCAGCCTATACGTGAATTAAACATAGTTGTCCTTTTTCGATTAAAATTGCAAAGTTATCTTATGTAAAAAGTCGGTTTAACTTCAACAAAATATAAGTTTTTGTATGTTGGGTAATGCCATCAATAAATTTGATATATATAGATTGCTACTCTATAATAAAATTGCAAATTACATATTTAGTTGATAACTAGTCTTTGCTATTGATACAATTAAATTTTTTAAAATCTTAATTAATACAGTTTTTCCAAAATTCTCACAAAAGTATATTAAATATATTTTGTGAGAATTTCAATGATTTATTTATTGATATTAAATGAATTATTTTTAGATCCAGTTGCAACAAGATTTGAGAAATAGCGATCGCAGCATGTTTGAAAAGTTTTGAGGGGTAACATCAGCAGCAATTTCGCCAATCTTCATAAAATCGATTGTTACCACAACCTCTTCAGCAACAGCTAAGGCCAGCGATCTGGCCCAAATGCTTTTCCATCGGCTTTCTGATGAATGATGAATTATTAACAATTTTTTGATAGAGTGATGCTTTGCCGAACGCTCTTATCTCCATGTCGTCTCAGGTATCGCTTCCCCGATCGCTCGATCCATACCTACCCCTGACTGCTCTTGCGCCCATGCAGGATGTGACAAACCTTTGGTTTATGAAGGTCATTGCCCATTACGGCAGCCCTGACTACTTTTTCACCGAGTATTTCCGCGTCAATGATACCTCACGGCTCAATCGTAGCATTCTAGCAGCAATCACTGAAAACGACACGGGTCGCCCCGTTTTTGCTCAAATGATTGGCGAAAGTATTCCAGACTTAGTAAGAACAGCAATTGATCTGTGCCGCTATAATATCGCTGGAGTTGACTTGAATATGGGCTGTCCAGCACCTAGAATCTATCGCAAAAATGTTGGTGGTGGATTGCTGCTTTTACCAAAAAAAGTGGATCGAATTTTGGCAGAATTGCGGCAGGCAGTGAACGATCGCCCTTTGACCGTCAAAATGCGTGTAGGCTTTGAAAATACGGATACCTTTTACGAAATTCTAGATTTAATCAATCGCCACAGCATTGATTTGCTAAGTTTGCATGGTCGCACAGTAAAAGATATGTACCACGGCGCAGTGAAGTATGATTTGATCGCTGAAGCCGTCAAACGAGTTCATTGTCCAGTGCTTGCCAATGGCAATATCAACTCTGCTACTACTGCTATTGAAGTACTTTCTCAAACAGGCGCGGCGGGTGTGATGGTGGGACGCTGGGCGATTGGGAATCCTTGGATTTTTAGTCAAATTCGGCAGGCTTTGCGAAAAGAGCCGATTACCCCAGTTCCTTTAGTAGAGGTACGCAACTATATCGATCGTTTATGGCAAACCCCCACAGCCGCCAGTATGCCAGAGCGAGCGCGTGTAGGCTACCTGAAAATGTTCCTTAACTACATTGCCCTGAGTGTTGACACTGAAGGTCATTTTTTGCGGCTGATGCGACGGACGCAGACCGAAGTAGAATTGTTTAACCTCTGCGATCGCACTCTCCTTGCTGACAGTACGAAAACTTTAGCCCTAGCAGCCTCCTTGAGGGTGTAATAGCAACTATGTTTGGCAGTTGGTTGATTAAGGGACTTCCAAATAAAAAAATATTCAATAGACCTCTTGGCATTTGTGCTTTTTGCACTCTTAGGGGTAAAGGTTAAAGGGTAAAGGGTAAAGGGAAAATAACAAACCTTTCCCCCTTTCCCCCGCCCCTTATCCCCAGAGGGGGCCCCACCTTCCCCTTTTCCCGACTTTTGCCAAGAGGTCTAATTATTAATTGTGGGGTGGGCAACATGAGCGCCCAGTTTATATGGCGGGCAAGATGCCATTGGTGTCAACTTAAGTTCAAACGCTTATCCCACATGCGTTTTACCCCACCCCTTAATCCCCTCCCCGTGAACGGGGAGGGGAGGTTTTGTCGCTAGACAAAAGCGGGGTGGGGTTCCGACGACTTAATTAGTAATTGAGTAGGCTTGATATAACGTCATTGCTAGGGTTTCACGTTAAGTTGACACCTATGGCAAGATGCCCACCCCACAAGATTGGATAATTTATTTCTTGGAGTTCCCTAATGCTGACATAGCGAGAATCTTTGTGTTACAACTTGGCAGATCAATTTGATACATGGAGTGATTGAATCAAATTTTGGGAATAATCCTCATAGCGTTTGAAAGCATCGTTTTGGTTGGGCTGCACTCTATGAGAGGGCGATTTATCGGGAAAAATTTGATTTTTGGCTGTTTATCTATTGCATTGTGCTGCATTTTGTGGATTTATTTTTCATTAATTCCAGTACACGCAACCTCCACAGGGTCGATTGATAATTTGCGACAACAGCAGCAACAAATGAACCAGCAGCGTCAGA
This sequence comes from Nostoc sp. DedVER02, assembly GCF_034530675.2. NCBI lineage: Bacteria > Bacillati > Cyanobacteriota > Cyanophyceae > Nostocales > Nostocaceae > Nostoc > Nostoc sp. DedVER02. Next base: position 130,052 of record NZ_JAVRCP020000001.1, on the reverse strand, counting down.
GTGTGGTTAGCGATCGCAATCGCTTAACAAATCTCCAACAAGAGGCGCAAAAACACCTCACTGGTTTAAAGCAAAATCTGCAAACTACAGATAGCTATATTCAAGAGAGCGAATCACGATTACAACTCGCTACTCAACGCCTCCAGCAATTGGAAACAGATTTAGCTGTAGCAGAACGTTCATATCAGGAGCGGCAAATAGCAACAGTAGCACGATTGCGTTATCTCCAGCGATCGCCTGCATCTGTTGGCTGGGCAGTTTTGCTCCAAAGTGAAAATATCAGCGACTTTATCAGCCGTCGTCATCAGTTGAAGTTAGTGTATCAGGCAGACGAACAAATTTTGGCAAAACTCAACGCCCAAGCAAACTTGATAAATCAACAAAGAACGGGTGTAGAACAGCAAAAAAACGAAATTGCCTTGATTCGTGAGCAACTATTAGCACAAAAAGCCGATTATCAAACTCAAGCGCAGTCCCAATCAGAATTGATTCAACGCCTCAATAGCGATCGCCTCGCTCTGGAAGCCGCGCAAAACCAGCTAGAGAGGGAATCCAAAAATCTGGAAGTCTTGATTCAACAAAAGGTAGCAGAAGCCAGAGCCACAGAAGAAGCGCAAACAAAAACCAACAGCCGGACAAGTATCATCATTCGGGGAACTGGAGTTATGGCATATCCTAGCGATGCTTCTACTAGTAGTCCCTTCGGCTGGCGGATACACCCAATCCTTGGCTATCGTCGCTTTCACGCCGGCTTAGATTTTGCCGCTAGCTATGGTAGTAAAATTCGGGCAGCCGATTCGGGAAGAGTAATTTTTGCTGGGTGGTATGGTGGTTATGGCAGAGCGGTAATTATCGACCACGGTAATGGTCTGACAACATTGTATGGACATACCAGCGAGTTGTATGTTTCTGAGGGACAAGTTGTTGAACGTGGACAAGCGATCGCTGCTGTGGGTTCTACAGGTTTCTCAACTGGCCCTCACCTCCACTTTGAAGTGCGTCGCAATGGTACACCCGTAAACCCAGCTAATTATCTGTGAACCAAGTTTCTCTGGGCTGCAAATTTTATCATAAACGTGCTATAATATAAAAGAGTAAGGGCGCGTGGCTCAGTGGATAGAGCAACAGATTCCGGTTCTGTGGGTCGGGGGTTCAAATCCCTCCGCGCTCGTTAATTTACAAGACTAATCGCAAAATCGAAAGGTTATTTTCTATCATATCAATCTAATGTATCCCTAAAACGAAAAAATAGGGGTGACTAGTTGGTTTGAGATAAACTGCTGCAATCGAATTGGGAATTGCAATTCTCACATTATGTTTTATGGTTTCAATCCCTAATAGAGATTTTAGTTAATTGCAATTTACGGACTCGGCATAGCCTTCATTCACGCCCCGAAGTTTCAATCCCTAATAGGGATTTTAGTTAATTGCAATAATATGACTTGCACTTCAACGGTTCATGGAGCCGGAATTGTTTCAATCCCTAATAGGGATTTTGATGAATTGCAATAGTGGCACAATACCTGCTGGCAGCAGAAGTACGAAGTTTCAATCCCTAATAGGGATTTTGATGAATTGCAATTTGATGTGTGAGAATTATCTTCTCAAGGGAATACTTGTAGGTTTCAATCCCTAATAGGGATTTTGATGAATTGCAATAGGACAGGCACTCAGATTCAGGCATGTCAGACTCGTTTCAATCCCTAATAGGGATTTTGATGAATTGCAATCCGTAGGCGTATATGTCTATGGATAGAGTAGAATATGTTTCAATCCCTAATAGGGATTTTGATGAATTGCAATGCCCTTGTTTATCAATTAGATATTCAGCAAATTCGTTTCAATCCCTAATAGGGATTTTGATGAATTGCAATGTTGCTGGAACACCTTCAGCCGGCACAAATTACCCTGTTTCAATCCCTACTAATAGGGATTTTGATGAATTGCAATACTTTAAGAGCGCGATCGCACTTCATAAACTTGTAGTTTCAATCCCTAATAGGGATTTTGATGAATTGCAATAGAACCCGGAACACCCGGACAACCTGGAACACCTGGAGGTTTCAATCCCTAATAGGGATTTTGATGAATTGCAATCAATCATGGTCAAAGTTGCGATCCATGAACTCTTTTGTTTCAATCCCTAATAGGGATTTTGATGAATTGCAATACGAAGCAGGTTTGATGACCGTTCCAGCACTACTTAACGGTTTCAATCCCTAATAGGGATTTTGATGAATTGCAATCATCACACACATTACTAAAGTTCAAGGTATGCAAAGTTTCAATCCCTAATAGGGATTTTGATGAATTGCAATCCAAAAGCATAATTTGGAATCATCCCACCGTTGTAAGTTTCAATCCCTAATAGGGATTTTGATGAATTGCAATCTAGCGAGAATCCAAGTTTCATAAGGGTTATAGATATGTTTCAATCCCTAATAGGGATTTTGATGAATTGCAATATTCAGAAATAATCTCAAATTGACATTGAATTTTTGTTTCAATCCCTAATAGGGATTTTGATGAATTGCAATTTGTATGGCATACACATTAAAAAGCCTTATGTAATATGTTTCAATCCCTAATAGGGATTTTGATGAATTGCAATCACCCTGCTAAAGACATAAAAAGCCCCTCACAACGTTTCAATCCCTAATAGGGATTTTGATGAATTGCAATGTATACCTTCCCATACTCGAACAGTAAGATCGGGGTTTCAATCCCTAATAGGGATTTTGATGAATTGCAATAATTGCGTAGCTTGCCGCCGCAAGCATCGACCCTTTCTGTTTCAATCCCTAATAGGGATTTTGATGAATTGCAATCTTTAGCAACAAGTATTTTACCTTCCTAAATAATGCTGTTTCAATCCCTAATAGGGATTTTGATGAATTGCAATCAGGGTACAGGGTGGTAAATGAGTACTTTGAAATCGTTTCAATCCCTAATAGGGATTTTGATGAATTGCAATATGATTGAGTTGTTGATTGTGGCTGAGTCTGCGCCTGTTTCAATCCCTAATAGGGATTTTGATGAATTGCAATCTCCGTCCTGTTTCCCACTGCCAAATCGTATCGTAATCGTTTCAATCCCTAATAGGGATTTTGATGAATTGCAATCCAAAAATTTATCAGAGCTAATAGTTAATTAATTTGTTTCAATCCCTAATAGGGATTTTGATGAATTGCAATCCAAAAAAGTATCAAATTCACGCAAATCTGAGGCGTTTCAATCCCTAATAGGGATTTTGATGAATTGCAATAAAACAAGCGCTTCAATATTGCGAAGACAGGGAAAGTTTCAATCCCTAATAGGGATTTTGATGAATTGCAATAAAAGTGTCTGAAATTTATAGTTTAGTTCTTTGGCGATTCAATCCCTAATAGGGATTTTGATGAATTGCAATAATAATTTCACAAAAGAAATGGGATGTTTACGGAGTTTCAATCCCTAATAGGGATTTTGATGAATTGCAATGTAATAGTAATATTTTCATTCTCGTATTTCTCTATGTTTCAATCCCTAATAGGGATTTTGATGAATTGCAATCTTGTAAAGGTCAACCCAAAAAGGTTTCAGATTTCAGGTTTCAATCCCTAATAGGGATTTTGATGAATTGCAATTTAAATGCACATTATTATTAGCTGACGGTGTTTTAGTTTCAATCCCTAATAGGGATTTTGATGAATTGCAATATTGGTTTTAGTTGCGATCGCAGTCCTTTGAGTTGTTTCAATCCCTAATAGGGATTTTGATGAATTGCAATTCACGGTCAAAGGGGTGGTTTTGTACGTCTAGGTTTCAATCCCTAATAGGGATTTTGATGAATTGCAATTATCAAGAATTAAATCGATTAGGTTGGTACTGGCGTTTCAATCCCTAATAGGGATTTTGATGAATTGCAATAGCGGGAGCCTGAAACTCAAGCTGTATTTAGTTTTCAAGGTGCGGTTGCGCGATTCTTGAGCAATCATAGCATTAGAGAATTCGTTTGGAAAGAGTGTCAGAAACATTTAAAGGCTGAAACCCGATTTTTGTAGGCATTTCAGAGATTGCGCGGATGATAATAGGGCGATTAGTAGGGTGAAAGTCTTGCTGGTGTTGGGATAGAAGCACTTTTTTGAGGCTGGGGAATTTGTACACCTACCCTTTCGCGCATTTGACATACAGGAACCTAAGCAAAAGGCAATTCAGTAAAAAATAAATGGCTTCAAACCCTATAATACTGTTTGCCGCAATTCAGGAAAAACCTTAGACACCTTATTCAACACATAATCGCCATAAGTTCCGCGAAAATCATGAATGTTAGCGTTATCCCAGCGATCGCCATTATCATGCACCACTATATTATCTAATTCAATGGACTTAACTTCTACATCAAAATTGGGGTCGAAAAAGAAGGGAAACGATAGGCGATGATTTTGAGACTGGTTTTGTACCCGATGAGGTGTAGAACGATACAAACCACCCGTCATTTTATCTAGCATATCGCCGATGTTACAGACAAAGGAACCGGGAATGGGAGGCGCAGCAACCCAACCTGACTTGGATTTAACCTGTAATCCACCGGAGTTGTCTTGTTTGAGAATGGTTAAAACGCCATAATCTGTATGTTCGCCAACACCCCAGATTGGTTTACCATCTGATGGTGATAAATTAGGAGGATAGTTGAAGATGCGAAACAACACTAAAGGATCTGAAGTATAACGGTCAGCAAAGTAAGATTCTTCTAATCCCAAACTCAGGGCGATACCAGTCATGAGAGTATGCCCCAAATCTGTCATCGCCTCCATATATTCAAGAACTGTTTCGCCAAATTGGGGAATGTTGACGGGGAAGAGGTTTGAACCATGCATAGGAGTACCAGCTTGTACTAGCGGGTGTTCATCTGGAAGTTCAGCGCCAAAGTAAATACCTTCTTTCAAGTCGGGTTTACCGGATGTCAGTTCGCCACCAACGGGAAAATAACCTCGCCATGCAATACCTCCCAAAGCCATACGGATTTTAAGTTTAGTTTCCAAATCTTGGGCGAAAAACTGGCGGCTGAGTTCTTCGAGTCGCTGCTGCAAATTTTCGTCTACGCCATGTCCGATAATATAGAAAAATCCCGATTCTCGACACGCTTGTTTAATTTGCGATGCAACGGAATGGAGATTTCCTTTTCGAGAAACCAAGGTGCTGATATCAATAATCGGGACGGATGAAAATTCCTCTACAACTTGCAAGTTTTTCATAACACCCCCCGCAATTTGTTCAATAATACCAAAATGGGCGATCGCTTCTCTCTCAATACGGTTCAGTTAAGATTATTTGATGAAAATAATAAACCCAAAGAGGCGATAAATCGCCGTCAAGACGAAAGACTGATTATTGTAGAGACGGCGATTTATCGCGTCTCTCTATCGCGCCTTTTACCTTAACCGAACAGTATAAGCTTCTCTCCCATCTTGGAAGCATCTACTTCCAGAAGCAATTAATCTAAAATGAGAACCCACAGATTAATTAACTCAGGCTTTAAAAGTGGTTGATTTCAGCACAGCACCGCTAATAGAAGATGCACCCCATATAGAATTATTGCAATGGTTGGCGCGAGGTTCATTGAAGCAAAACCTGTTACGCGCTATCCGGTTGTGGGTTTGGCTACACTCTCTCTATGGGGATGAAGAAGACCGCCTGTTTTTACCTAACCCTTTTTCTTACAAACACTGGCGAGATACTTTCTTTAATGCAACTCATCCGAAAGCAGAATCAGCGCCTAATTTGCATGATGTTAATTGTGCTTGTGCCAAAACCACCGCCCAGTGGTTATTTTATCCCAAAACCGGACTTTTAGAATCTGAGTGGAAGCGATCGCTCCAGCAACATGATGCAATTCCTGATATAGATATAGATGAGTTATTGCAACAGCGTTTATTTGCAGTCACTCGCCGGACTCTTTTCGCCGATTTGCAAATTCTCGCTGACCTTGGCTGGTTGAAAGTTGCAGACAAACAATACTATCGAGTTCAAAATTTTCCATCTCGACCCAGCGCCAGAGAATTAGAACCGGTGAGTAACCGTTTGGGAGTTTATGATTTAGGCTTTCTCAATCCTAACTTAGAAGCGATCGCTCAAAATCTCTCCCAACCCATCCAAAATGTGCAGCGATTTCATTTGGAAGTTGATTACATTATTTCTCAAACCCAAAATCAAGTTGAGAAATGGCTAGATGAATTCCGCAATCTTTGGGAACAGCCAATCATCGCGCCAATTTGCCTTAACTACACTAGCGCTAAGTATGGTGCTGTGGAGTGTATTGTTTATCCTGTCTGTATATATTACGTGCAAAGAGCCATATATCTCTGCGGCTTTGGCAAAACTCCCACAAATCAAGGTGAGTGGTACAACTATCGCTTAGATAAAATTCAAAAAATTACTCCCTTAGATTGGAATGATACGAAATTACCCAAAATACTGCGACAACGGCGAACAACTTTACCGACACCAGATTATATACGTTCCCAAATGCATCAAGCTTGGGGTTTTGACTTTTACTTACCATCTAAATTGATGCTGCTACGGTTCGACCGCACATTTGCTGAGTCCTATCTGAAAGGAACTTCTCGTCATGCTACTTTTAAGCCGATAACCTATCAGTGGGTATTACAACTGATTCAACAAGTTACCTCCGCAAAACATCAGGAAGCATTGCTAAAAATCTTACAAAATCGTCGCAGTGATGATGCTTACTATACTGTAACTTACCGCGATGGAGATCCGAATGTAGGTTTGCGTTTGCGGGCTTGGCGACCAAAAGTAGAGGTGCTTTTACCTTGGGAACTGCGACAGAAAATCACCAAAGAGGTGGAAGCAGAATGGCAATTTTATCAAACAGAATTCAGACTTAGTTCTGATTGCTGAATTCATCTTTAAGAAAATAAGTTGTGAGAATAAAAAATGAGTGCGGCAAAATTAACAGAAAGATTTGAAGCGGCGTTAGTCTATGCTAATCGTCTCCATGCTAACCAGACTCGTAAAGTTAGCGGTATTCCTTATATTTCCCACTTATTGAGTGTGACGGCGTTGGTATTAGAGATGGGTGGGAGTGAAGAGGAAGCGATCGCAGCTTTATTACACGATAGTATAGAAGACCAAGGCGGTAAACCTATCCGTGAGGATATTCGCCAACATTTCGGCGAAACCGTTGTGGAAATTATCGACGGCTGTACAGAGTGGGATACACCACCGAAACCACCTTGGCAAGAACGTAAGAATAGATATATAGAAAAACTTCGTCATGCTTCGCCCTCAATTCGGCGAGTGTCGTTGGCTGATAAACTACATAATGCCAGGTCTTTACTGGCAGATTGGCGACAAATGGGAGATGTTATTTGGGCTGAATTTAGCAGTGGTAAAGAAAAAACTTTGTGGTTTTACCAATCATTAGTGCAAGTGTATCGGGAAACAGGTTCAGATGTGATGATAGAAGAATTGGAACGAGTTATCAGCCAACTATCTTGAGAAAAATATAGTGGCAATATTGTTTGGTTAAGACAAAAGACGCAATAAATCCCCATCTTTTGTAGAGACGGCGATTTATCGCGTCTTTATGATAATTTATCGCATCTTTACCAATACAAGCCACCGCGTTACCAATACAAGCCACCGCATTAACAATGCAAGCCACTGCATTAACAATACAAGCCACCGCATTAACAATGCAAGCCACTGCATTAACAATACAAGCCACCGCATTAACAATGCAAGCCACCGCGTTAACAATGCAAGCCACCGCATTACCAATGCAAGCCACCGCATTACCAATGCAAGCCACCGCATTACCAATGCAAGCCACCGCATTACCAATGCAAGCCACCGCGTTAACAATGCAAGCCACCGCGTTAACAATGCAGAGTATTGTCAAATGAAATCCGCTACGAATTAATGAAATACTGGACTAAGTAAAAACTAATACAATTAAAATCGCTGACCTGTAGTAACTTCAAATCTAACTTCACCTTGGTCGCTAATTCCTAAGTCGCCTCGAATCAAACCAAAAGATGATTTTAGCCGCAATCCCAAGCCGTAACCAAAGCCGCTTCCGGGTTTGTCTCGTAAAACTCCTGGTTCTCCTAACACGGTATCGCTAGACCCAAAATCTGAGGCGAAGTCAGTAAAGACAACTCCCCCTACTGATTGAAAAATTGGGAACCGATATTCTACAGAAGCTAAACCATAACTCCGACCACTGGCAACTTTACCATAACCGTAACCTCTGACAGAATCTATCCCACCAATATTAAAAGCATCGGCGGGTGGGAAATCTCCAAGAGTCGTACCAATTTGTAAATTAATCGCCAACATTTCTGGATTATCAGTCGGTCTACCATTACCTATCCAACTAACTGGCAAATACTGAATATAGTCTCCCCGCAAGCGGTTGCTAGAAATATTCCCTAGTCCAATAGGTATTGCTTGTTCTGTACTCAAGGTGAGAATTGATCCTTGAGTCGGATTGTCTCGGCGATCGCGTCGATCTCTGGATACAGCAAATGATACTGTATATAGGTCATCAATTCCAGTGCCGCTCACAGATAGAGGACTCCCTAATCTATCAACCTGGACAACGTTATAGTCTCCATCGCGTAGACTAATTCTGGTATAGTTGAGTGCTACCGATGTATCCCACTCATCAAAAGATCGTAAAAGTGCTACAGAACCACCAAATCTTCCTTCTCGGACTTTGCTGCCGTCAGCCAATCTGATATCATCGTTGAAGGTTCCCGATGTATTTCGGCTACGAAAAGCTCTAATGCTATAGCCTAAGCGGTTTGGTTCTTCAGAACGATAACGACTAGTGAATTGACCATTAAATTGGACATCTTTACTGCTGAACTGCAAAATTGTATTTAATCTATCGTTCAGTCCGTTAACGTTTTCATCTCTATAACCAACCCGACCGTATAGCCCAACGTCATCATTGTTCCCGCCTCCGAAGATGAGAGAAGGGAAGCTACGCTCTTTAATTACATAAAGAATATTAACACTGTTAGCATCTTCTTTAGGGTAGGCATTGACTTGATTGAATGACTCTAATCTCCTCAAGTGTTGCAAGTCTGCTTGAAGTAAATCTTTACTGAATACCTGACCGGGTTTGAGTTTCAGCAAACCAATGATAAAATCTTTCTGAGTTCGCCCTCTGATTGGCAGACCTCTGCTATTAGTAAAACGAATCTGAATATCTTTGACAACTTTTTGGGATTCCAGTGTTTGGTTATCTGCTAAACTAACTCCGATATAATCACCATATTGGGCATACCCTCCCTCTATGTGGATCGTAGCTTCTGGTGTGACAATCTCACTAGCCCCATCTTGAGTAGATGGTTGCGAGTCTGCAAGGGCCTCTAGATTTTTACCACTCACTAACATTGCTGCAATCGCAACTACAGTTATTTGAACTCGCATATTGAATATCCGTTAGTGTCATTAAGTTTACAGCATAGAGCGGTTCTCTTTTGCGTAAGTTATATATTAACCTTGCTTATTGAGTATCCCAAAATCTGGTTGCTTGTTACGCGATCGCTTTAGTTTAGAAGTTGCGCTGCTGCCACAAGAAGGTATAGTCTGGGAAATAGAACCTCTTCCCAAAAACTATGAAAGAGAAATACTCAGCTTTTAAGCTATTTTTGCTCTTTTTTGGCTTTTTATAGATAATTACAGTGGGCAATTATCTGAAAAATCCACTTACACATAAAAAGCCATGAGACAAAAACCTAAACAACAAATGCGTATATGGGCGGTTTGGTGTCATTTCTCGGCTTTGTTAGGATGGATATTATTAGTTTTTATAGTATTTCTTGGCATTCCTTTATATTTACCTTTAAACCTTTTAGCACCCCTGATGATTTGGCGCTTTAAAAAAGCTCAATATCCCTGGATTGATTTACAAGGAAAAGAATCCTTAAATTTTCAATTTTCTTTAACACTATATACCTTGATTGTCATAGCAATATCTTTAATTTTATTATTAACTAGCTTGAGTATAGTTGTGACTAACAACGGCTCATCTAATCAAATAAAAAACACTTTAGACGGCTTGATAATTGTACTTATGTCATTATTCTCATTCAAACTAGTATTACAATTATTTGTAGTTACTTTTGCCTCTGTCAAAGCTTACAAAGGTGAGCATTATCGTTATCCTTTGACAATTAGAGTTTTACGATAATAAAAATCACATAAATATAGGAAGAAAAATTATATGATTGGAATTGCGATCGCAGGCACTGGATTTGGTCAAAAAGTTCACATCCCTGGATTTCAAGCACATCCTCAGACTGAGGTAGTTGCTGTCTATCACAGAGATATCAATAAAGCCAAAGCCATAGCAGCATCCCATAATATTCCCCACGTCTCCGACTCACTTACGGATATTGTGGCGTTACCAGAAGTGCAAGCAGTCAGCATCTCTACGCCGCCATTTTTACATTATGAAATGGCAAAAACTGTACTGCAAGCTGGAAAACATTTATTATTAGAAAAACCGACAACCTTAAATGCAATTGAAGCTAAAGAACTTTATCAGTTAGCGAAAGCAAAAGGCGTAATTGCGACTGTAGATTTTGAATTTCGCTTTGTACCAGCATGGCAGTTATTTGCTGAATTACTATCAGAAAACTATGTGGGTGAGTTACGCTTAATTAAAATTGATTGGTTAGGTTCTTCTCGTGCTGATACTTCACGCCCTTGGAATTGGTATTCTGACAAAGAAAAAGGAGGCGGTGCATTAGGATCTTTAGGTTCCCACGCCTTCGATTATATTCACTGGTTATTCGGGCCAGTTCGGAGATTAAACGCCTATTTAACTACTGCAATTCCTACACGAATTGACCCTGTGAGTGGAGAATCTAAACCAGTGAATACAGATGACAACTGTATATTAACACTGGAATTAGCTAATGGTACACCTTGCCAACTTTCTATCAGTGCGGTTGTTCATGCACCAAGAACCCATTGGGTAGAAGTGTATGGCGATCGCGGTACATTAATTGTAGGTAGTGAAAATCAAAAAGATTATATCCACGGTTTTCGTGTTTGGGGTTCCCAGCCAGGTAAACCCTTGACGGAAATAGAAATACCAAATCGATTGATTTTTCCCAAAAATTATGCTGATGGGCGCATTTCTGCATTTATCCGCGTAGTAGATGAATGGGTACAAGGAATTGAACGCAATCAGGAAATTACCCCATCACTACGAGAAGGAATTTATTCTCAATTGTTGATGGATTTATCTCATGAATCGCATACAAAAGCGAGTTGGGTAGATGTACCTAGTTTAGAAGAATTCCTTAACCACTAGAGAGAAAATGAACAAAACTCCCCGTATTCCTATCCCGCCGGAAGTCAAGAAATACGTTTTTGAACGTGACAAATATCAATGTCAAAGCTGCGGTAAAACTACTACAGAAACTCACCTTAGCATTGACCATATCATTCCCCTTGCCCGTGGCGGTCAAAATGATATCAGTAATTTACAAACTCTCTGTCTTAGCTGCAATCAGCAGAAAACAGATAATATCGATCCACGTTTTCGACGATATTTTGAGCTTTAGGTTATGATAGTGTGGGCTATTCGTTTCTAGTTTCTATGCCTCAAAATCACAATAGCAATTCTCGAAGATTCCCCAACATTAAAACTACAATTCTTTACTTCTTCACTTTCATGACTGTTTTAGTAATAACCTTTCCCTGGTTATATGAGGTTAAAACGAAAGCTGGGATCGATATATCACCTGGCCGCCATGCAGGAACCTTTTTTGAGAAGCATACCCGCGGACTCTTTAAGTGTGAATGGCTTTATCCCTACCATTGCGATCGCTCCCAGGTTAAATGATGAGTGATGAGTGCTGAGTAATGAGTAATGAGTAATGAGTAATAAGAAGATTACTCAGTACTTCCGCACTACGGTAAAAGCCTCGCCCCTTGTGGGCGGTCTTTATAACTCAGCACTCATCACTCAGCACTCAGCACTTTTCATCGTTCTAGCCTACATCTATCTCAACTGATTTGAGATCGCGCTAACATCAACGGCTAACTTTTTACCCAATTTGAGTAATTGAAGACATTGATTATCTGCTTCATTTCCAACGCTAGTAATGCACACCGGCGCTATCTGACTGTGCAGACAACTAAAATAGAGTTCTTGCGATCGCTGTAGGGAAATGTCAATATTTAGTTGATCCCCGACATCAATCAATCGCTCCAATAGTTGGATATCTGCATTAAAGCTATCATTGGCATCGTGCAACAATTGCCAGAGCGATCGCGCAATTAACTGTTCTAACATCTGCTTACCGTCGGGAATATTCAGCCGACAACGCAGATGTTTTGCTTCAGTCGCGATCGCCTCTAATTCTAAGATGTGACTCCAACTCTTTTGGGGATCGGCAATCTCTTGTTCAAGCGATCGCAATGTCAGCAGACAGCGATGCCCTAAAGCAATATCGGCTGCTACCTGCAACTCTTGTGGTACTACTAGTTCATCTCGGTGAAACGCCATTAATACACCGTAATTATCACGATAGGCTTGAGTATACAACTGTCCTAAACGTGCCAGTGTTTCCTGACTCAGCAGCCCCATAATCCGGTGGCGTTCTTCAGCAAATAGATTCTGTAAGCTGAAAGCATCTTCGCCAAATAGCTGTGTCATTGCCGAGATGGTATGAGCCGCACTAGCTTGTTTTAGTGCCCCAAACAGCTTTTCTTTGATTTGGCTGTACTCACGCCGCCCGCTAAATTGTTGAATGCAGCAGTGGAAATCCCAGCCTCCCAAATGGAGAACAGCAAATACCAAATGCTCGCTTTCCCAAGTAATCTCTGATACCAGCTTTAAATTTCCCACAGCCAGAGTTAGCGATCCCATACGTTGCAGTTGGTAATCTAACTCATTTGCAGCGTAGCAATAAACCTTTTTGTGGTAGCGCTGAGACTGTTTATCAGCAGCATCTTTTCTAGGCAAATTGTGCGTCTGTGCTGGTTTGTGATTGCTAAATAGGGAAGTAATGGCGTAATGGGCTGCAACTTGCTTAAAGCCAAGCTGGGCAGTTAACACGAGTTGCCGATAAATTTCTGCACCGTGTTTGAAGTCATCCACATTACTAGGCGCTAAACCAAGGCGTTTGACAAAACCTTTTTCTAACTGCACGCCAGCCACTTCCCCCGCCAATTCCAAAGCACGGGCGGCGTAGCGCAGAATTTGTGTCCCCTCTGGACGGGAAATTTCTTCAAAAAACCAACCGCAACTAGTGAACATTAACAAAGCGTGACGCTGCATTTCTAATAAGCGCAAAGCGTCTACTTGTTCGGCTGCTGTTAGTTTGTGGGTTTGATGACGGGCGAGAAAACGGTTGACATTGCCAGCAGAGCGATCGCGCAATACTTGGATATATTCATCTCGTGCAAGCCAGGGATCGCGAAATAACTGTCTGCCATGTTCCTGATAAACATCAGTTAGTTGATCCCGCAGCCAATTTAGGGCATCCCGCAGGGGACGACGCCATTTCTGATGCCAGACACCGCCTTCTCCACCGCAACCACAGTCATCTTCCCATCTGCCGACACCGTGGGCGCAACTCCAGGCTGTGACTGACTTCAATTCCACTTCCCAACTGGGAGAATTTAGGCTGAGGTAGTGGGCGAAGTTCGTTACCGTCCAACCTTGTTGAGGAAACTCTTTAGTAAAGGCGTAGGCTAAAGTTTTCTCTGTTCCCTTCTTGTGATGTCCGAAGGTTTCCCCATCTGTCGCCACAGAAATCAACTGTGCTGGACGATGATCCCCACGCACCGCTGAACCGATACGTCCGGCAAAGTGACTGGAATTATAAACCACATCACTAAAACCCATATCCCGCGATATCGGGCCATCGTAGAAGAAGATATCAATGTAGGGTAATTCTTCTCTACTACTGTCTTTGGGGCTATCGGCGATTGCACTCAGAGGTGAAGATGAAGTATCTAGTGTGGGTTTCAAATAACAACGATAGGGACGAGTAGAATCAATCTGACTACCGCCAACTTCGATCCATTCAGGATGGGGACGATCTGGAGTGGGGAGAGGACGACAACGCAGTGCTTGAGATGGTGCAAGAATAATGAAACGAATACCCTCAGCAACAAGAGCTTCTAGGGTTGCATAGTCTACAGCAGTTTCCGCTAACCACATCCCTTCGGGATCGCGCCCAAAGCGGGAGCGGAAGTCTTCTTTACCCCAGCGAATTTGGGTATATTTGTCGCGCTCATTCGCCAAAGGCATAATGATGTGATTGTATACTTGCGCGATCGCATTGCCGTGACCATGCAAGCGTTGGCTACTCTTGGCATCCGCCTCTAAAATACGCTGATAAACCTCCACATCGTAGCGTTCTAGCCACGACATCAGCGTTGCCCCGATATTAAAACTAAAATACTCGTAATTATTGACGATCCCCACCACTTCACCTTGGTCATTTAAGACTCTGGCAAAGGCATTCGGGCGATAGCATTCCCAATGAATCCGCTCATTCCAGTCATGGAAAGGTGCAGCGCTCGGTTGGCGTTCAATTGCGTCCAGATAAGGGTTTTCCCTTGGTGGCTGGTAAAAATGACCATGCACCGTCACATAAACACCATTAGCCTTTCTCAGGGGATCGGTTTCTCTAGTGTTATTAGGATCTGAATGTAATGTTAACGTTGAGCCAGAGCTAGCCGGCATTTCAGCAGCAGAAGTCATGTATATTTATCCAAAACAAAAAACTTACAGTTGCACCGAAAACGTTGTGCGTAAACCTTTCTCCAATGGTTTGAGCGCAAAATCCGGTATAAACAACAACTATGGAATCTAACTAAATTTTTGACAAATCTTCTTCATTCTAGTGGCAAATCTGCGTTATCGCCCAGCCCTTTCCCTAAAGGCTTAAATGTAATTAGCCATTGAACAAAGATTCAGTTAGGGGTTTCCTCGTTAGTAGCGCCAATTAAAATTTTAATTGTCTTTTAATATATTAAACCCCATTTTTGGTGTAATATCTTGGCTCAAATTCATAGTTTTGCAACGAAAGATTACAAAAACTCTTTAAATCGCAATCTTATTTTACATAAGCTGTAGTGAACTGAAAACAGTACAATTTCTGAATTGGTCTACAGGATGTTGAGAGTATCCTATGGGAGTGATGAGTGAAAGTAATTTTTAATTCAACACTCCAATTTAAAATTTAGGATTGCTCGCTGTGAATGATACCCTCAACCCAAAAGAACAAATGTCAACCAAAAACATTATTCTTTTCGTTTTATTACTGTTTATCCCAGTTTCCCTAGTAGCCCACTTTCTGGAGTGGGGAGAATTAATAGTTTTCATTACAGCTGGATTAGCAATTCTGCCCTTAGCAGCTTGGATGGGTACAGCCACAGAAGAAATTGCTGTGGTAGTGGGGCCATCATTGGGGGGTTTGTTAAACGCCACCTTTGGCAATGCAACAGAACTAATCATCGCCTTAGTAGCGCTGAATGCTGGCTTAATAGATGTAGTTAAAGCCAGTATCACGGGATCGATTATTAGCAACTTATTACTGGTAATGGGTTTTTCCATGCTTTTGGGAGGACTGCGTTACAAAGAACAGACATTTCAGCCAATTGTGGCGCGGGTGAATGCTGCCTCGATGAATTTGGCAGTGATTGCCATTTTGATGCCTACGGCGATGAATTATACCTCTCAAGGAATTAACGAACAAACACTGCAAAATCTTTCTATTGCTGTTGCTGTAGTATTAATTCTGGTTTATGCTTTAACGCTGCTATTTTCGATGAAAACCCACTCCTATTTATATGATGTGGGTGTTGCGGAAACAGAAGAAGAGGAGATTCCTCATAAAAAACCAAATATGATGTTGTGGGTTGGCGTGCTGCTAGTATGTACCTTGCTAGTGGCACTTGAGTCAGAAATGTTGGTCGATTCTCTGGAGGTGGCCACATCTCAGCTAGGCTTGACGGCGCTGTTTACAGGGGTAATTTTGGTTCCCATCGTCGGTAATGCGGCTGAACACGCCACAGCAGTCACCGTGGCGATGAAAGATAAGATGGATCTTTCCCTTTCGGTAGCTGTGGGATCGAGTATGCAGATTGCCCTATTTGTCGCACCCGTGTTGGTAATAGCGGGGCGGATATTGGGACAACCAATGGATTTGGATTTCAAACCCTTTGAATTAGTAGCTGTGGTTGTGTCAGTGTTGATTGCAAACAGTATTAGTTCTGATGGTAAATCCAATTGGCTCGAAGGCACTTTATTATTAGCTGCTTATACAGTGTTGGGGTTCGCCTTCTTCTTCCATCCAGTTATGGATGTTGTGGGGTAGTTAGCAGTATGTAGACGTAGCCCGTCGTAGCGATCGCTTATAGTTTAGTCCAAAGTGATGTCTACGACGGGCTATTCGGTGTCTTTCGTGATTATGGTTGATGAATTTTTTAATTACCTATCTCGATAGTTGGCGAATCTAAACCGCTTTTGCCTGGGACAGGAGAAAATAGAAACATATAAGAGCGATCGCCTGTATGAGCTACTGCCTTAATCCCCATTGTCCCAAGCCTGAAAATCCCAGTGATGTCAAGTTTTGTCGGACTTGCGGTTCTAAATTACTCCTCAAAGAACGTTACCGTGCTATCAAACCAATTGGACAAGGTGGTTTTGGCAAAACTTTCTTAGCTGTGGATGAGGATAAACCGTCAAAACCACGCTGCGTAATTAAGCAATTTTATCCCCAATCCCAAGGCACTAACACTCTTGCAAAGGCTGTAGAGTTATTTAACCAAGAAGCGGTTCGGTTAGATGAATTGGGGAAACATCCTCAAATTCCCGAATTACTGGCATATTTTACCCAAGAAGCTCGGCAATATCTTGTACAAGAATTTATCGACGGGCAAAACTTAGCCCAGGAATTGGCACATCTGGGTGCTTTTAATGAAACGCAAATCCGGCAACTATTGAATGATTTATTGTCAGTTTTGCAATTTTGTCATGCGAGACACGTGATTCACCGCGAT
Organism: Nostoc sp. DedVER02; assembly: GCF_034530675.2. Classification (NCBI taxonomy): domain Bacteria; kingdom Bacillati; phylum Cyanobacteriota; class Cyanophyceae; order Nostocales; family Nostocaceae; genus Nostoc; species Nostoc sp. DedVER02. Next base: position 113,000 of record NZ_JAVRCP020000001.1, on the reverse strand, counting down.
ATTAAGCCAGAAAATATTATTTTACGTGAGAAGGATAACAAACTAGTACTAGTAGATTTTGGTGCTGCAAAATCTGCCACTGGCGCTGCCTTAAATCAAACTGGTACAAGTATTGGTAGTCCAGAATATGTAGCTCCTGAACAAATGAGAGGTAGGGCTGTTTTCGCCAGCGATATTTATAGTTTGGGCGCGACTTGTATTAATTTATTGACAGCGCGATCGCCTTTCGATTCTTATGATACCCACAACGATGCTTGGGTTTGGCAGCAATATTTGAAAACCCCTGTTAGTAAGGAGTTGAGTCACATTCTCAACAAGATGCTAGAAAGTATTCCCATTCGGCGTTATCAAACAGTGGATGAAGTTCTCAACGACTTAAATCACCAGTCGCAAGTAATAGCCACGCCAGCGATATCGCAAAAATCCATCCCTCAATCACCACCTAATTCTCCAGCTACATTTGTATCGCCATCTCCTAGCCAAATTGAGAATGAATTAGAGGAATTGAAAACTCAATTTTTGGGTGGCAACAAACCTCAACCAAATAAAATACAACCAACAAATCCGACATCTCAGCCTACGAATAAAAGCAAATTAGATGAAGAATTAGAAGAATTAAAAGCCAAATATCTTGGTAATAATAACCCTTAAAATTTTATTAACCTTATATCGAAGTCAGGTTTTTCTCAATAGAGTTCAGTTAAGCATTTCTTCCTTCTCTTACTTTGCGTACTTTGCGGCAAGCCGCTTTGCGTCTACGTTCAAAAATTTACTTTGGCAAAGCGTTAAGCCTTAACTGAACCCTATTAAGGTTTTTCTCATGAGTGTATTCAATACTGCTCGGGTAAAGCATTTTTAACTTGGAATTGGATTTGGGGAAAAGGTTAAAGGTTTTTTCTTCCCCTTTTCCCCAAATCCCGACAAGTATTGTGTGTGTATTGATATTTTTGGTAGTGTAAGCCCTAAACCAAAAAAATCTGTAGAAACGCAAAACATAGCGTTTCTTAATTAGATACGACAAGTTTTATGCTTGGGACTCTTATTAGATTTACATCCAGTATTTTGATTTTTATGAAATGAATTACTCTAAAATGTCAGATCCCTGACAACTTTTATGAAGTCGGGGATCTTGTTGTTCATGAAAAAATCGGTCTAAAACCTTAAGTTCCAAGGCTTTTGGGTTTTAGCTTCACTGCGTGTAATGCGATTATGAATTTTCTATATCTAGAGGAATAAAAATTTTTTGATAAAGGAATAAGTGAATGAAAAATCAGGTAAACTCAAGCAGCAAAAGCTTTCTTGTCTTTCGGGTAAGTAATTAACAGGCACGAAAAACCGTTGTGGATGAACAACTTCAAAAACTTATTGATGAGGTATGCTGCTACCCAGACCCCAGTCTAGAAAGGCAGAAAGCATTAAATAGACTGCTGATGGTTATTCAAAAACTCCCTGGCATTTATAAATCTGGACACCAAGACTATTTAGAAGCCTTAAATCAAACTTGGGAATGGGTAAGCCGGAAGATTTGCTCTTTTGAAGCGCGTTCACGAAATGACTCCGTTCGCGTAGCGTCCCGAAGGGAAGGAGTATCGCCTTCTTTACAACAAAGCCTAGTAATCTGGATTAATGGCTATCTCAGGTGGCGCATTAAAGATTTATATATACTAGATATTAATTATACTCTAAGTTTAGACAGACTTACCCGTAACGATGAGGGTGATGAAACAACCCTGCTCAATATCTTGCCAGACCCTCAATCACCAAATATTTCTTTAGATTTGCTGGATATCAAAATTGCCCAAATCCAGGAAGTTGAGCGTCAGAGACTTGGTAAACGCATCTGGCGATATATTGAGCAAGACGATGAGGGTAAATTAACAGCTAGTCATCCCCGCAAAAATCCCGAATGTCATTGTCACTTATTGGCAATGCGCTTACTTATTCAACAACCACCTCATAAAATCGCTGATATTGCCAGAGAGTTAAATATAAGCAATCAAACTCTCTACTCCCACTGGAAGAAAAATTGCCTTCCCCTATTAAAAGAAATTGGTATGAATTTCGGATCTGACTAATGACTAACACACAACCACATACTTTAAGCGTCCCTCTCCCGAAAAATGCCCACCGTTGGGCTGAGGAATTTGCCGCCCAGCAAGATAACCCCGAAAAGGGAAAACAAGTTTATCTGAATACCCTGGCTGTCTATGCCGTTCATAGCTACCTCAAATGGCTGAACGTTGAGACAGCACTAAATCAAGGTGACAGTTGGCATCGTGCTTTAAGGGCGATTTTTGATGTTGCTGATTTAGTCTTGCCTGGTGTTGGTAAGCTTGAATGTCGTCCAGTGTTACCGGGTGAGGCTACTATAGTTTTGCCGCCAACCATGACACAAGAACGCATTGGTTATGTAGGAGTTCAGTTTAGTCAGCAATTAGATTCTGTAGAACTACTGGGATTTTTGCCAGCAAGGGAGATGACGGAATCATCGGCAATACTGCAAATAGCACAACTGCAATCCTTTGATTCTCTTTTCGAGATTATATATAGACGAACGCTATTAATAAATCTGCGTCAATGGGTTACAGGAATTTTTGAGACAGATTGGCAATCCCCAGAGTTAGTTTTTGCTAACAATTTTAGAAGCAATAGCACAATAATTCGCTCTTCCCCTAACTCCATCAGTCGGGCAAAGGTGATTAACCTAAAAAGCCAAGTACTGTTGTTATTGCAGTTAACTTCTACAGATAGCGAAGTTTTTGATATTCGCCTGCGGGTTTATCCCGGTGATGATTCGATTCATCTACCACCAAATTTACAAATGATTGTCCTTGATGAAGCCGGGAACACTGGTATGGAAGTGCAAGCCAGAAGTGCAGACGACTGGATGCAACTGGAGTTTAGCTGCCAGCACGAGGAAAAATTCAGTGTCAAAATAGTGTTAGGGGAAACAAGTTTGACGGAAGAGTTTGTTGTTTAAAACAAACAAAAGGAGACAGGAATGGCGATCGTCAAGTTGAAACTTAGACACAACTCACAAGATGGGTTTCTGGTAATTCTGACGGCAAAGAATTTGGATGAAGAAACGGAAGGATTTTTGCCTCCATTGCCACCAGATTTAGAATCATCCTTTAATGAATGGCAGTCAGCTTATCGTCAAATCGAAGCTGTACGCTCTTATGTTGCTCCTGCACCAGGGTTGCGTCTTACACCCAAAAGTGTGACGATTCATTCTCATGCAGAACATACGGGAGCAGTTAAAGATTATCTGAATCAATGGCTCAATTGTGGAGATAATAGGTGGCAACCAATCCGGGATAGATTAATTGCGATCGCACAACAATTACATCAGTCAAATGATGAGATTCGCGTAATCATTGATGCTAAAGATATCGGTTTACGCCGCCTTCCTTGGCAAGCATGGAATTTATTAGAAGAACACTATCCCAACGCCGAAGTTGCCCTCAGTGCCCCCAAAAGCTCCAATTTTAAGATAAATAAACTAGTTCCTCAAAGTACAAAAGTCAGAATTTTAGTTGCTGTGGGTAGAAGTGATGGCATTAATACAAAAGATGACTTAAAGGTAATTCAAGATTTAGAGACAGATGGAGTAGAGGTACGCTGTTTAATTAAGCCTAGCCGCCGGGATTTGTGTGATGCTCTTTGGGATGAACAAGGATATCATATTTTCGTATTTACAGGACATAGTGGCAGTCAAGAAGATGGGCAAATAGGTTGGATTGAACTTAACGACAAAGAAAGTTTGACTATTGAGGAATTTAAGGAAGCTTTGAAACAAGCTATTGATAAAGGATTACAATTGGCAATTTTTAATTCTTGTGATGGTTTAGGATTAGCTAACCAACTTGCTCAAATACATTTACCTCAAGTTATTATCATGCGGGAACCTGTTCCCGATCCCGTAGCAGTAGATTTTTTAAGGTACTTTTTCCAAGAATTTACCCATAATAATAAGTCACTATTTACTTCTGTAAAAAAAGCCCGCAAACGCCTAGAACATTTTAAATCTGATTATCCAGGCGCAATTTGGTTGCCAACAATTTGTATTGAAGCTAATGTTGAACCCTTGACTTGGCAAGGATTACGCGAAAGTTCTCCGCCAAAGGCGACTTCAATCAAGCCAGAGAATTAAACTCATCAACCAAAGAAAAATATCAAGCCCTGGTTATTAATTGGTTTGCTTGGTGTGATTGTCGGTAGTGGTGTTGCTTATTTCGTTGGGAAAAAAGTCAACTCCGATTTTAGTTCGGTAACTGCTCCCGAAGGAACATGGTTTTATGGTGGTAGCACATCTTGGGCACCAATTCGGCAATATGTAGATCCTGAAATTAAAAAAGCGCATCCGCAGTTTGAATTACGCTATACAGATGCGATTAATTCTACACCAGGTTCCGGTACAGGAATTCGGATGTTGTTGGAAGGACAACTCACCTTTGCTCAATCTTCTCGCCCGATCGCAGATAGGGAGTATCAACAAGCTCAACAACGAGGCTTGAGTCTAAAACAAATTCCAGTAGCTTTGGAAGGATTAGCGATCGCAGTTCACCCTGATCTCCAAATTTCAGGGCTAACCTTGGGGCAAATCAAAGATATTTATACTGGTAAAATAACTAACTGGAATCAGATTGGTGGCCCTAACCTCAAAATTACTGCTTACTCCCGTCGCTTTGAAGATGGGGGCACTGTAGAATTCTTTGCAAACAACGTTCTCAGTGGTGAAAAACTAGGAAGTAACGTAGTATACGTTTACGATACAACAGATGGGCTGAAAAAATTAGCTAGCGATCGCGGTGGTATTTACTACGCTTCGGCTCCCGAAGTCGTCCCCCAATGTAAGATTAAGCCACTGCCAATTGCAAAACAAGGGAACAGTTTTGTCGCCCCTTACACAGAACCTTTCATTAAAGCAGAACAATGTCCCAATCAACGAAATAAGTTAAACATTGATGCTTTCAAAACAGGTCAGTATCCAATTACACGCCAGATGTTTGTCATAATTAAGCAGAATAATAATAACAGTTTAGAACAACAAGCTGGCGAGGCATACGCCAATATGCTACTAACAACTCAGGGACAAAAACTGATGAATGAAGCCGGATTTGTGCGTATTCGTTGAACAAGAGGCAAGGGGCAGGGGCAATACGGTTCGGTTAAAGGGGAAAGGGAAAAGGGGAAAGGTTTTGAATACATCCTTTACCCTTTCCCCAGACCACAAGGAAAATGAAAAATGCTTATCCGAACCGTATTGGAAGCAGGGGGAAGAAAAGTAGTTTTAATTCAATACAGTTCAGTTCAGCCCAAAATCCTCATGTAGAGACGCGATAAATCGCGTCTTTAAAGACCAATTATCTACACCAATAACTTTTAACTGAACCGTATTGAGTTTTAATTCCAATTCCAAAAATTAGATATAGCACAAGCCTTGGTGGTTAGGACATCAACAGATGATGAAACTTAGACACAAAAGGACTTTTCACCCAGTCCCGAGTCCCCAGTCCCTTGCTATAATTTATTTTTTAGAGTTCCCTAAAAAGAAAGTGACTCTGAAACTCAGAGCCACTCTTAAAACTGTATTCTGAAACTTTTTAACCTTTCACAGTATCTTGATACAGATGTGTGAAAATTTACTTCTTAGCTTCAGCAATGGGTACCCATTCAGTGTGGAAACTTCCGGGCTTGTCAAGACGCAGGTAAGTATGTGCGCCGAAGTAATCGCGTTGTGCTTGAGTCAAGTTTTGAGGTAGGCGATCGCGGCGATAGCTGTCAAAATAATCCAAAGATGCGCTAAATGCGGGTACTGGAATTCCTACTGTTGCTGCTGTTGCAATCACTTCCCGCCAAGCAGTTTGTCTGTCGAGAATTGTCTGCTTAAATTCGGGAGCTAACAGCAAATTAGGCAAAGCTGGATTTTCGCTAAAAGCCTTCTTAATCTTATTCAAAAAGCGAGCGCGAATAATACAACCACCTTTCCAAATCCGCGCCATTTCGCCCAGATCCAAATTCCAGTTATATGTTTTTGAAGCTGTGGATAGCAATGCCATCCCTTGAGCATAAGAACAGATTTTTGAGCAATAGAGAGCATCGCGTACTTTATTGATAAAGTCCTTGGTTTGCCCGTCATACTTGCCACTGGGGCCTGTAAGGGCTTTAGATGCTGCAACCCGCTCCTCTTTAATTGAAGATATAATCCGGGCATTAACTGCTGCTGTAATTGTAGGAATAGCAACTCCCAATTCCAATGCAGTTTGCACAGTCCAGCGTCCAGTTCCCTTTTGACCGGCTGCATCAACAATCAAATCCACCAAGGGTTTTTTTGTTTCTGGGTCAATATATGGGAAGATATTCTTCGTAATCTCAATCAAAAATGAATCGAGTTCATCGGTGGTGTTCCATTCAGCAAACACCTCATGTAGCTGATTGTGGTCTAATCCAGCGACATTTTTCAGCAAGTCGTAGGCTTCAGCAATTAGCTGCATATCGCCATACTCAATACCGTTGTGTACCATTTTGACATAATGGCCAGAACCACCAGGGCCAATATAGGTTACACAAGGGCCATCATCGACTTGGGCAGCAATTTTGTTGAAAATTGGTGATAGATACTCGTAAGAGCTTGTTGTACCTCCGGGCATTAGTGAAGGGCCATTCAACGCCCCTTCTTCACCGCCACTGACACCCATACCAAGATACCGAAGCCCTGCGGGTTCTAATTCCTGAGTGCGTCGTTCCGTATCTTCAAACCAAGAGTTGCCACCGTCGATAATGATATCGCCTTCCTCTAACAAGGGTTTGAGTTGAGCAATCACCGCATCCACTGGCTTACCAGCTTGCACCATTACTAGAATTTTGCGGGGACGTTCCAGTAAGGCAACGAATTCTTCCAGAGTAAAAGCGGCTTTGACGTTCCTTCCTGGCGCACGCTGCGCCATAAACGCATCCGTTTTTTCTCGGGAGCGGTTGTAAACTGCAATTGGGAAGCCATTGCGCTCTACGTTTAGAGCGATGTTCTCACCCATAACGGCTAATCCAATCACACCAAAGCTTTGTAGTGTCATAAAAAATTTCTGGCTAACTCTTGCAGATCCTTTTACTTTAAGGGTAGTCCGATATTTTCCGTTCTCTCCTAAAGAAGACCTTAAGACTTGAATAAACGACAAAAATCCACAACTAACACGGATAATTAATTTTAAATTGTATCTAAATCAACAATTGACTTGTAAAATTTGCAAAATTGTTAGTTTAGGGACTAGGGATTGGGGACTAGGGACTGGGGACTAGGGACTAGGGACTAGGAAGGAATTTAATTTACTGAATTAGTTTTTCTTCTTAATACCTAATACCCAATCGCCAGTTCCCAATAGCCAGTCCCCAATCCCCAATCCCCAATCCCTAGTCAAAGGAGTAACCAAATAATGCTGGCATTTGTTCTAGCTTTGGTGGTCGGTTTTGGTAGTTTAGCCATTTACATAGCAGCTTTCTTTTTTCCAGAAATCCACCGCAAGAATGACTTTATCTGGAGTGGTGTAGGACTATTCTATGCCTTAGTCTTATGGGTGTTTGCACCACGCATTACTGGAGGTTTATTGCTTGGTCATGTGGCTAGCGTGGCTCTTTTAGTCTGGTTTGGCTGGCAAACTCTATCATTACGTCGCCAACTAACCCCCCAAGCACAACAAACCCAAGTACCCAGTCCTGAGACGGTGAAAACTGGCATTCAGGAACAGGTAAATAAGTTCTCCCTTCAAGAACGGCTGGGTCAGTTGCAAAAAGGTCTTGGTAGCACCTTTAGCGGCGTGAAAGATAAAGTGCAACAGACTGGCACTAAAAAGCCACCTGCAACCCCCAAACCTGAAGACATTACTTCTGTTCTGGCAGAGAAACCTGTTGTTGAGATTATCGACAATACTACTGCTATACCAGAACAACCAGCAGAGGACACAGTTACTACCGACACTGAAGCCAAAACCGAAACTGTACCAGAAGCGATTCCACCAAATCCCCCATCTCCCGAATTAGTGGAAGCAGCACAACCAGATTTTGAAATTGAGGACAAGCAACCGATTCCCGTAGAAGAAATTGCGCCGGATGCGGTACTCGCTCCCCCTGCGGAAACGCCACCTGAACAAATACCACCGAATCAAGCTAGTTGAATGTAGTGAAACCCAGTGTTAGCCTAATATAATGTTGGGTTTCACTATTTCCATCAGCTATCCCTGAAAGACTATTGTCTTGTGTTCTCTCTACGGGTTTTCTCTACATGGGCTTTAGGGGAGAGGCTGGAACTAGCTCTAACTCAAAGGATTACAGCAATCCATTACCCTAATTGTCAGTATTCCCAAACATATATACTGTCTAACTAATTACCAAGATATTTATGTAGAATTAAATGTATGAATAAAGACTTTAATTCCGGCGATCGCTCTTTTGAAAGTTATAGGCTCTAAAAAGTACAATAATTGTGCGACAGCTTACTAAAATTCCGCAACTTTAGTCGTGGGGAATGCGTTAGTTATATTAAAAATAAAAATTGGAAAATTAAGAGAGATTAGGTAATGCAGGATTCTGAGTGGAGAATTAAAGTCTTAAAAGAAGTGCAGCAAATCCCAGATGCTAAGTTAGCACAACTCTATGAGATGATTCACGGATTTAGACTTAGCTCAGAAACTAACAGCCACAACGCTGCTGCTATTATGCAGTTCGCAGGTTGCTGGAGCGATATGTCAGATGAGGCATACGGCGAATTTTCAGACGAGATTGCTATCCGTCGTCAGCAAGCATTTTCTCAAAGACGAAACCGTGAAACCAGCATTGATTGATACTGATATTTTGTCCTTGTTCTTTCGAGGCAATACCAATGTAGTAGCTAAATTTTATACTTACTTGATAACCTATCGTCAAATCAACATTAGTATCATCACTTATTACGAAATTCTCAGTGGCTTAAAGCACCGTGATGCCCAAAAGCAACTCGCTTTATTTTTGGAGTTTGTAGCTCAAAACACTGTCTTGCCCCTTACTGAACAATCAGTCACCTTATCGGCAGATATCTACGCAAACTTGCGCCTTTAAGGGATTCCCATCGACGATATTGACTTGCTCATTGCTGGGGTTGCTATTGCCAATAATCTACTAGTTACGATTACTCATAATCAGCGCCATTTCGGTAGAGTTGAAGCACTAGAGTTGCAAGATTGGAGTCAAGCTGAAGTGCTTTGATTGCAATTAAAAGTTGCTCTGTCGATTTTATGCAGCGATCGCAGTACCATCAGAATGAATAAAAGCACACATCTGAAGTGGTTATAACAAGGTTCCCGACTTTTAAAATAAGCCGGGAATCTGAGCCTTTGCTAGAGGCAAGGTACTACCAATTAGATGTCAAAACCTTAATTTATATTACAAGAACATAATCTTCAACAGAAAAGTTATTCAACTTTGGCGCGGAGTGCAGGAGATGGAAAGAGACTTCCAAATCCAACTTGTCGCTCCTTTAAGGGTTCTAAAGCATCGTTCCAAAGACTTTCATAATAAAAGAAAGTTACGCCTAGACCACGTTCTTGGGCAGCCCGCACTTGAGATTTAATTTGCTGCATGGGAACTGGATTATTTCGTAATCCAGTCATAATCCCAATTCCAGTGGGAATTATTTTTTGGGCTTCTTGAATTTCTTGGCGAGAAATATTAGCCACAAAGCTTTGTAGATTCGGACGATAAACTTGCACAATTAACTCGTCCACAATATTTTGTCGCATCCAACTCAGCCAATCTTGCAGGTGAAACTTGTAAGCAAAATCATAGTAATTAGGAGAAACAGAGAAAATCGCCTGGGGTTTTCTCTGTTTCACAGCTTGGTTAAGTTGTACCATGAATGCCGTAATTTTATCTGCCCGCCACTTTACCCATGCCGCATCTTGGGAATTTTTTGGGGGAGCATTCTTGGTTTCTTTGGTGTACAAAGCAACTGTATATTGGTCGTAGCCAAATTCATTGGGCAAACTCATGTGATCGTCAAACTGAATACCATCGGCATCATATTGAGTGACAGTTTCTAGCACGAGATTGGTGATGAATTGTTGCACTTGTGGAAGGAACGGATTGAGCCACATCACCTCACCCGCCGCACTGATGGAAGTTTGGCTACCATCACGCTTTTGCGTGAACCAATCAGGATAATTCAGTGCCAATTCTGACGTTGGAGGAGCCATGAAACCAAATTCAAACCAGGGAATTACTAGCAATCCTTTGCGATGGGCTTGATTAATTAAATCTGCAAGAATATCATGTCCATCTGAACCTTTGTAGATAAAAGGTTGAATACCTGCACGTTGTGCGATCGCACTAGGATACATTACATAACCAGAATTCCACACTACAGGATAGATTGTGTTAAAGTTCAGCCGTCGTAATTGACTTACTGCATCCTGGACTTTGGCGCGATCCTTGAGGGTGTCAAAATCATTGGTGGTCATCCAAACCCCACGAATTTCTTGACGGGGTATCTGTGCGATCGCGCCAAAGCCCCAACCTTGGCTAATTGCAGGAGTGAAACTGTCTACCAGCAATACCGTAACAAAGGATATTAAAATGAGAATTGGAAAAAGATACTTGAGTATTCGCCGCCAAGTTTGAATAATAAAAGGTGATTTCATAGATTTGAATGATGCATTAGCTACCCACACACGCCATATTGTTCGCTTTTGCGATTGAATCTACTAATCATATAGTGTACAAGTATTTATGCTTAGTACAAAATTGATTAGTTGGTAGTTATTTGTTCCCTGCTTATGGAACTTTTGCACCATAAAAACTAAAGCAGACCGATAAGATGCTTGACGCAGCAAGTAGTCATTAAGTGCCCAATAAAGATTGAAATGAAGAATAGGACACTTATACTGAGTAGTTCGACCCTTCAACTAGCTCAGTTTACAGTTGACATTGCTTTTGGCGTAGCCTCTAATAAAGAAATATTGGGCACTTGTCTTCTGCGTAGCCTCTCATAGAGAAGTATTCCTTATATTCCATCTCTCTTTGGGACTTCCGAAAAATAAAATCACAAATGTATAGGAATGATAATCACTGATGCACAAATTTCTACTAAAAAGTTGATTTAAACCTTGAGAATAATAATCTAAACTTATGAATAGTTAAAAACACTTTGAGAGATTTAAACTATAAATTTAATTTCCCGTTTTATTGTTTATTTAAACTTAATTCTGAAAGATAAGTTTTTTCTGCAATTCTTATAGAGTTATTAAAATTATCTTTAATGTATTCAAGTATACTTTGAGCAACATACTCTGCAAGCTTAACTGGTACAGCATTTCCTATCATTTGTTCTAGGTCTGTTTTTGTACCTTCAAAAATAAATGTTTCCGGAAAAGTTTGCAAGTAGCTTCTTTCAACTGTAGTCAATGGACGCAAGCTTTCTGTAACGCCGACTGGATCTTTAGGGTGTTTCTTATAGGTTTTAGGAATAGGTCGATTAACTCCTCTTACTGTTGGACTAGGTTCATCAATACTAAAAATTCCTCTTCTTTGGTAACTTCTTGGATGTCTGTAGTAATATTGAATTTCTAATTTATTTCCTAAATAATCTCTAATAGTCATTGGTTTATCTGCTAACCTTTTATTCAAGTAAGGTTCTAGACTTCCGTCTTTTCCTTGGAACTCTCCAAAGCAAAAAAATCTTTTTCGCTTTTGAGGGACACCGCACAGACTAGCATCTAAAATTATTTCGCTTAAACCATATCCAGCACTTTTAAATATTTCTTTAACCTGTTTATATTTATTAGTTTTACGAAAGAGGTCTACATTCTCTATCAAAAACCACTGAGGAATAACACTTGTAACTATATCAGAAAATACAATACTTAAATCTCCTCTTCCTAAATTCTCATCGCGTTTGCCTGCGCTAGAAAAATCTTGACAAGGTGGGCCACCAATAATAATTTCAGGACAGATTTCTCTAAAAATTTCATAATTTCTACTCAAATTACTAAGATCGTAATCAAAAATTTCATGGCTAAAGTTTTTCTGATAAACATTTATAGCTGGTTTCCAATTATCAAATGCGGCTAAAATGTTAAATCCAGCATTTTGAAACCCTAAAGATAACCCTCCACAACCTGCGAAAAGGTCTAAAACTCTAATTGAAGATATTTTTATATTATTTTTATATTTTTCTTCCATACTTTTATATGTATTTTAAATCTTCATCAAATATTTCTGGATTACTTAGAATAATACCATCAAATCTTCTCTCAGGGCTTAAGTAAGTTTGTCCTCCACCTAAGATAATATTTCCAATCTCTTCTTTCATAATTCTAGGTTTGATCAATTCATCACAAATCATATAAGGATGAGTATTTAATCCACTTGATGCAAAAGCTTTATCATTTTTAGTATGATATGTCAGTATATCAATTATCGATGCGTGCGGTATTTTACCATTTGTGGCAAATTCATATAACATTTTTGCCAGCCATATTACAGTTCGCGCATGGCGTTGAATACTTTCTGCTCCAATTAGTAATTTTTTTGTAACATCAAAAAACAATCTAGTAAAACCAAAATCACTCCAAATAAATATATCTAAACAGTTTTGATATAACTTTGATGTTTTTCCTACAGTTTTCCATACTGGCTGCATTACTAATGGAGATTGCATTTCTATATGATCGTAAAGTAAATTATCTAGACTTTCTATCAATCTTGAAATATAAGGAAGCATATTAGGAATACTAATCCAATCAATAATTTCACTACAAACAGGTTCAAGATATTTAAGTATTTGTTCTCTAGAATCTTGAAATTTATCAGCAATACTTAATGCTAAATAAACTATGGTATCTGGACGAGTAACAATTTCACAACCATATTTATGATCGGGTAAGCGACAAGTCGAGTTATCTGGTAAAGCTGTTAATTTAATTTCTATGCTACGTAAGCAAGTATCAATACTCAAAGTATTTAATGTAACTAAGTCTACTCGTAGTAATCTTCCTATAACTAGCTTTCTATAAGGAAGATAATCACTTTCAAATGCAAAAAATAAGTTGGGAGATAGTGGCGTAATACCAAAAATTTCAGTTACATCAATTTTTATATGTTTAATTTTTAGGTTTTTATCAAGAGTTAAATAGACTAGCTGTAGCCCTTTACTGTGCATATAACAAGCCAATGAAGCAGGAAAAGAATTATTAAATTGATTTTTTCCCCAACTATTAGGTTGAGAGAAATCCCTATTAGATTTAGCTAATCCAAAAAGACCAGGTTGTACTGTATTTTGATTCATTACTCTCTTAGTCACATAGTCATTTCAATGGCATCTTCTGCAAAAAGTGATTTTGCCGCGACACTATTATTGATATGATATGTGTTTATCATCAAGAATTATCACTTTAGTGCATATACTTAAGACAATGTATTTAATAATGCTTAAAAAATTACTAACTTATTCCACACCCTAACTGTGTCACAATAGAAAACTGTAATAAGAAAAATATTGTTAAGGTAATTTAGTGAGTCCAACTGCTCAATCCACGGCAAGCGCGCGTCGCGTTGTATTTCCTTTTACGGCAATTGTGGGCCAGGAAGAAATGAAACTGGCGCTCCTATTGAACGTGATTGACCCCAAAATTGGTGGTGTAATGATCATGGGCGATCGCGGTACCGGTAAATCCACAACTATCCGGGCGCTAGCGGATCTGCTGCCAGAAATTTCTGTGGTTGCCAATGACCCTTTCAGTAGCGATCCTAGCGACCCCGATTTGATGAGCGATGAAGTCCGCCAACTTTTAGAACAAGGGGCAGAAATTCCTGTAACTCACAAAAAAGTCCAAATGGTAGACCTGCCGCTAGGAGCCACAGAAGACCGAGTTTGTGGCACAATCGACATCGAGAAAGCTCTATCTGAAGGTGTCAAAGCCTTTGAACCAGGACTGCTGGCAAAGGCTAACCGGGGCATTCTCTATGTGGATGAAGTTAACTTACTAGATGACCACCTCGTAGACGTACTACTCGATTCCGCCGCCAGTGGATGGAACACTGTAGAACGGGAAGGTATTTCTATCCGTCACCCAGCGCGTTTTGTTCTTGTGGGTTCTGGAAACCCTGAAGAAGGCGAACTACGCCCCCAACTGCTCGATCGCTTTGGAATGCACGCAGAAATTCACACGGTAAAAGAACCAGCCTTGCGGGTGCAAATCGTAGAACAACGGGCGGATTTTGACCAAAATCCTCCAGTCTTTCTCGAAAGCTACAAAGCCCAGCAAGAAGCATTGCAAGAGCAAATTGTCAATGCTCAAAAGCTTTTACCAGAAGTGAAAATTGACTACGATCTGCGGGTAAAAATTTCTGAAGTCTGTTCTGAATTGGATGTAGATGGTTTGCGGGGTGACATTGTTAGTAACCGCGCCGCCAAAGCCTTAACAGCTTATGAAGGACGTACTGAAGTTACAGTTGATGATATCTGCCGTGTGATTACCTTATGTTTGCGTCACAGATTACGGAAAGACCCCTTAGAATCCATTGATTCTGGCTACAAAGTCGCCAAAGTTTTTAGCCGCATCTTTGGCATAGAGCTACCAGAAAATGATACTGCACAGAAAAACGGCACAGGTCAAAAGTTAGGGGCTAGGAGTTAAAAGTTAGGAGTTAGGAGTTAAGAGTTTTGAATCAAAGGCGGCTTCCTAACTCACAACTTCAATTTCTCACTCATAACTCAGCACTAATAACTCAGCACTCAGCACTGAAATATGAGATTTTGGTCTTTTTGGTTCAACAGCTTTATCTTATCTAGTCAATACAACCCGCCCAGGTTTGTAGAATTATTGATGCTCTTATTAGCGATCGCTATGCTGGCGATCGCCAGTATTTTACCAGATAGACCTTATTTAATCTTAGGCTTGAGCCTAGTAGTTGGAGCATCTATTTCTATCTTAGTGCGGGAAGCGATCGCGCCTTCACATCAGACGCGAATCACTCAACTAACAGCATCACTATTGCTCATCATCAGCCTCTATGGTTTTGCTGACTTAATGTACAGTCTTTAACGTTTAACTAAAGACAAATCCGGTGTCAGCCTATCCAAAACTTGCTTCAGCACGATTGCTGTCCAATTTATATCAGCTTCCGTCGTATCACGCCCCAAAATGATTACGAGCAGGAAAACCTTCGCAACCCAATGTCATCAGACCTCACTCATTCACAAGCTACTCAACCCAGTTTTCTAATAGGAGCGTAGGAATACGAGAAAACTCTCGCACGTTATTGGTGACTAGGGTAACTCCTAAACTCAGCGCATGAGAAGCAATGAGCATATCCATTGCACCAATAATAAGTCCTCTACTTTCGAGATCACTTCTGATGCTGCCGTAAATCGTTGCAGATGCTTGATTGAATTCGACAATTTCTAGAGGTAGCAGAAATTGCATTAGGGCGATGCGGTTTTTCTCTTGCTGTTGGCTTTTAGCAACTCCATATTCTAGTTCGGCAATGGTGATAGAGGAGATACCAACATCAGAAATGCTAAGGGTTTGAAATTTATCCAGTACTTTTTGGGGTTTTTGCTTTATCAGGTAAATGCAGATGTTCGTATCAAGCAGGTATAGCATTTAAAAGCTCTCTCTGGTGTCGAGGAGTGGCTGATCTCTGGTAGTCATAAAGTCATCAGAAAAATTGTCTAGACTATCAATGAGGGATTCCCAAGGGTTGTCTTTGGCAATCAGGACAATGGCGTTACCAATTTTTTTGATATAAACTTCAGTGCCAGTGAGTTGGAAATCTTCGGGCAAAATGACCATTTGGTGAGTGCCATCATTAGTAATTTTTGCAGTGTTCATGGTGTTTTTGTCCTAAATTAGCTAGTATTTCATAACCTAGTCGTGCATGAAGTCCCGCTTCTTTTCTCTTTCAATTTCTTCCCGTAATCCCTGAATAAGTTGCTCTACGTATTGCTTATGTTGCAGAAAAGCTACACTATTGAAAAGTGAAAGCAGTGACTCTAAATACTCAACGCGATTCTGAGGAAAGCATCGATGTGTGACATAAAACTATCTCTTGGATTTTTTCAACAGATATTCCAGTTTTTGCTTCATCAAAGCACTTGTCGAGGTCTTTCTTAAATTTCTGAGCAACCCCTTTTTTTTCTGTTGTGTATTCTGCAAAGACATACTTTCCATTAGGTAGCACTACTAATGTATCAGGAGTTCCTGTCCTCACTTTGTCAGCGCCAATTACAGAGCCAAGGGGATTAATCTGCTCATATCCTTTCTTGTGAAGGTAAGCATCGGCAAGCTTTTGGAACTTTTCACCGCTTTGTTGCCGTAGTTCATTTTGGATCTGGTTAATTTTTGACATATAACTTTACACGGTTTAAATCCTAGTAGCGTTGCCAATAATTTAACGCTTAACTAAAGATAAATCCGGTGTTAGCCTTTGCAAAACTTGCTTCAACACCATCACCGTCCAATCTACATCCGCTTGCGTCGTATCATGTCCCAATGTAATGCGAATTCCGCCCAAAGCAGCTTTTTCAGAATAACCCATTGCTAACAATATCGGGCTGGGGCTAAGTTTACCACTGTGACAGGCAGCACCAGCACTGATGCCGATACCTGCAAGGTTTAGCTGTCGTACCAAGGTTTTACCGCTCAATTTTTTCCCATCGGCGTTTTCTAAACACATACTCACATGGTGAGGTAAGCGGTGATACGGATGCCCTGTAGGAATTAAACCAGGAATTTCAGCTAATTGGGCAAAGGCGCGATCGCGTAATTCAATCAATCGTGGTGTTTCTGTAGCCAGTTCTTGCGCTGCTAACTCTGCTGCTACACCAAATCCAGCAATTATCGGTACTGCTTGCGTACCAGAACGCAGCCCTATTTCTTGTCCACCACCACTTAGTAACGACATCAAATCCACACCAGGACGCACATACAACGCACCCGCACCTTGGGGGCCATATATTTTATGACTGGAAAGGCTAAGTAAGTCTACGGGGAGTTGTTGCACATCTATGGGTAAACGTCCCACAGCTTGTACTGCATCTGTATGGAACAAAGTGCCATGCGATCGCACAATTTTACCCAGTTCTGCGATCGGTTGCACAGTTCCAACTTCACTTTGTCCGTAAATTATCGAAACCAAAACTGTGTTATGTCGCAACGCCGCCTTTAAATCTAGGGGATTGACTCTACCTTTAATATCTACAGACAAGCGTGTAACCTCCCAACCCCACATTTCTAGCAACCTTGCTGTTTCAGAAATTGCGGAATGCTCGACGCTGGAAATAATTAGATGTTGAGGAACAGCATACAATCGAGCCACGCCCATTATCGCCAAATTATCTGCCTCAGTGCCACCAGAGGTAAAAACGATCGATTCAGGACTGGCGGCGTTAATTAAACCAGCTACTTGGACTCTGGCTTCTTCTACAACCGTTGCCGCCCGTTGTCCCCACTCATGTAAGCTGGAAGGATTGCCCCACTGTTGAGTGAGGACTGTTTGCATCACTGCGATCGCTTCTTTTCGAGTCGGAGTAGTGGCGCTGTAATCTAGATAAATTTGCATATAACCAATAATGATGAGAACACACGTTGGCAGTAGCCTGCCGAGCTTGTCAGCATATACAGTTTGAGTGGACAAATCCTGAAAAAATCTCTGTAATTCTGCCTCTAGCAGTGGATTTTTCCCTTTAGTTGGAAAGTTATTTTTCTACTTAATTCAGAAGACAAAATTTTGGGAATGATAAATCTATCCACTCCCAATCCACTTTTAACAGATTACAGTGCAACTTATCTCTAGACAAAGATATTTTTTATATATCTTTTTACTTACATTTACCCTTGCTGCTTGTCAACGAGTCCAGTCTTTCAACCAGCATTTAGCACCTCTACCACAAGATCCGTTAGTTCAAGTTTACTTTAACCATTCTGAGTCTTCAGAATACAAAGAAACTTATCGTCAGCAAACTCGCCTTGGGGATGATTTAGAAAAACAGATTGTTGATACTATTACTGGAGCTAAATCTACAGTAGATGTGGCGGTGCAAGAGTTACGTTTACCCAAAGTTGCTCAAGCACTGGTTGATAGACAAAAAGCTGGGGTAAAAGTCAGGATAATTTTAGAAAATACCTATAGCCGACCTTGGAGTAGCTTAACATCTGCTGAAATAGGTAAGTTAGATAAAAGGGAGCAGGAACGCTATAACGAATTTCGCAAATTTATCGATATTAATCAAGATAATCAACTCACTCCAGTAGAAACAAATCAAAGAGATGCTTTGATAATTGTGCAAAATGCCAAAATTCCCTGGATAGACGATCGAGCAGATGGATCAGTCGGTAGCAGCTTGATGCATCACAAATTTGTGATTGTGGATAATCGCATTGTAATTATCACCTCAGCCAATTTTACTTTAAGTGATACTTCTGGTGATTTGACAAATTTTAGCAGTTTAGGCAATGCTAATAACTTGTTGCAGATTGACAGCCCAGAATTAGCATCTTTATTTACAGAAGAGTTTAACATTATGTGGGGAGATGGCCCGGGAGGTAAAGCAGATAGTCAATTTGGTTTACAAAAACCGATGCGATCGCCTAAACAAATTACATTAAATCAAACCACAATTACTGTGCAATTTTCGCCGAATTCTCCAACTCAACCTTGGAGTAACAGTAGTAATGGTTTAATTGGTAAAACTTTAGATTCAGCAACTAAATCTGTTGACATGGCATTATTTGTCTTTTCCGATCAGCGTCTTGCCGATATTTTAGAAAAACGCCATCAACAAAGCGTGCAAATTCGCGCTTTAATTGAACCACAATTTGCTTATCGACCTTACAGTGAAGCCTTAGATATGATGGGCGTTGCTCTCAGTAATAAATGTAAATATGAAATTGATAACCATCCTTGGCAAAATCCAATTACCACCGTAGGTGTACCTATGTTACCCAAAGGCGATTTATTGCATCACAAATTTGGTGTGATTGATAGCCAAACAGTAATTACAGGTTCTCATAATTGGTCAGATGCTGCGAATAATGGTAATGATGAAACACTTCTAGTAATTGAAAGTCCCATAGTTGCGGCTCATTATGTGCGAGAATTTGCTCGTCTTTATGGCAAAGTTAAACCCGGCTTACCACCAGCGATTCAAGAAAAAGTTAAATTAGAAAAAACACAGTGTAACCAGATAAAAAGTTCTTCATCAAGTGAACTACAAGCAATTCAACAAATAAATATTAACACTGCAAGTTTGGAAGATTTAGAAACTCTTCCCGGCGTGGGTAAGAAGTTAGCACAAAGGATAATTCTTAGCCGTCAACAGCAAAAATTCACATCTTTACAAGACTTAGAAAGAGTTCCAGGAGTTAAGGCAAAGACTTTGGAAAAATGGCGCGATCGCGTGATTTGGTAAGTAAGGTAGTATAGTTGTGCTACACCAATGCGATAAGTAATCAGACAGAATTAATTACACAAGTTTTTTCCTGTAATCTGTAACCTGTTCCCTATCTCCACCAATGAGTTTAACTGTGTCCGACGACTTATTTAAATGCGATCGCTACTTAAACCAACCAAACTGCGTAAATGCCCATTCCGAGAAAATCGTTCTGCTATCATAGCGGTTCCCACTCACATGCGGTACAACATTATATCGCCAGGTGTAGGGGCTTGTCTTTGCCCATTAGTGTCAACTTAAGTTCAAACGCTTATTGCACAGGCGTTTTACCCCCCTTAATCCCCCCGATATATTGGGGGAAACAAGAAAATCTAGTTCCCTCACGCCACATGCTTCAAGTCGGGCATTGCCCGCCCAACGCAGTGGCTCCCCAATATATCGGCTACGGTGTACACACATCTCTGTGCTAGGTGCAAAATGTGGTTTGATCCCCCTAAATCCCCCTTAAAAAGGGGGACTTTAAGAAGTTTTCCCCCCTTTTTTAAGGGGAGCCAGCGCGGTCTTGGGGTCTCCCCAAGTGGAGCGACTGGCGTGGGTTAGGGGGGATCAAAACGTTGTGGGGCTAGGTTATCAGACTTGTGTGTACACCGTAGCCAATATATCGGGGAGGGTTAGGGTGGGGTAAGGCGGATCGTAATCAGTGGTGAGTGAACTCAATATTACGTCTTGACAAGAGTTTCACGTTAAGTTGACACCTATGGGCAGTGCCGTGCCCCTACGGGTGTACCTCACGTAAACGAGAACTCTTGAATTGAATATTATTGCAGAGGAAACCCGTCTTCCCTCGGTAAATTACCCACTCCTAAATTCTACCTTTATGAGTTGGATTCTCTAGTATGCTAGAGGGAAAAAACATTAAATAATTGACTTATTACATAAAGTATGATATTTTGGATTGCTATCAATAAAAATTATATATATAAATATAAACGTGAATATCTCTCCATCTTTCAAAAAACCGCGTGTCTCATGGCAGGCGGTTTTCTCACTACTGATATTTGTATTCATGTACCTGCCCATACTGGTACTCAGCTTTTATAGCTTCAATCAGTCGCCCTACAGCGCAACTTGGCAAGGATTCACTCTCGATTGGTATCGCAAGTTGTTCAGCGACGATCGCATTTTATCAGCCTTGCAAAACAGTATGATAGTTGCTGGTTGTGCAGTTGGGGTTTCAGCCGTGCTGGGAACCCTGATGGCGGTTGGGTTGGCGCGTTACCAATTTCCTGGTAAGAAATTGTATCAGGGTGTTGCTTACCTACCATTGATTATTCCTGATATTGCGATCGCAGTCGCTACCTTAGTTTGTCTAGCCGCCTTTGCCATACCCCTGAGTTTGTGGACAATAGTTGCAGCCCATATCGTGTTTTGTCTGGCTTACGTCGGACTTGTAGTTAGTTCCCGACTTACCAATTTAGACCCTCACTTAGAAGAAGCAGCATTAGATTTAGGCGCTACACCAACCCAAGCTTTCATCCAAGTATTGCTACCTCAATTGATGCCTGGTATTTTAGCTGGTTGTCTTTTAGCATTTGTCCTTAGCTTAGACGACTTTCTCATTTCCAGCTTTACTGCTGGTAGCGGTTCTAACACCCTACCAATGGAGATTTTTAGCCGGATTAGAACAGGAGTCAAGCCTGATATTAACGCTTTGAGTGTGATGTTAATTTCAGTATCTGCGATCGTTGCTCTGATAGCTGAATTAATTCGCGCTTCTGGAGAGAATAAAAACTGAAAAAAAGACTTGTAATTGATATCAAGATTATGGATAACTTGGTTCTCCATGAACTTTTTATAATAGTAAAAAAAGCTATATTAAAAGAGACGTTGCAATGTAACATCTCCACATTAGTTAGATTCATGTATTCATATTTACCAATATTTAAAAACGTCCCAATATAGATAAATATATAAAATTTATTCATCTTCTTGTTCTCATGTTAAAAGAAGTTTTAGCACATGAATAAACTTCAGTGTTCGCTTCTGTACATAACTGTTTTCAATTAGATAATATTGGGGCTAACTTTGGAGAAGATGCTATTTCCCCCTCATTATGCAAATCTGCCAAAATCCCAATTGCTCAAATCCATTCAACTCTGATAGCAATAGATTTTGCGTGAGTTGCGGACAAAGCAACTTTGGCAAACTTCTAAGAAACCGTTACCGTGTATTAAGACTTTTAGGTGAAGGTGGATTTAGTAGAACCTATGCTACAGAAGATGTAGACAGACTAAACGCGCCTTGCGTTATCAAACAATTTTTCCCGCAATTTCAGGGAACCGGACAACGCACCAAAGCCGCAGAATTTTTTAAAGAAGAGGCTTTTCGGTTATATGAACTGGGAGAGAATCATACTCAAATTCCCAGATTACTAGCTTATTTTGAACAAGGTACTAGTTTGTATCTTGTACAAGAATTTATTCAAGGAAAAACTCTCTTACAAGAAGTTCAGCAAAAAATTTATGGTGAAAAACAGATTTGGGAACTTTTAGCAGACTTATTGCCAGTTCTAGAATTCATTCATGCCCATAACGTCATTCATCGGGATATCAAACCAGAGAATATTATCCGCCGTGCAAGCGATGAAAAACCCGTATTAATTGACTTTGGCGGTGCTAAACAGGTAACACAAACCAGTTTAGGAAGACAAGCTACAGTAATTTATACCCTTGGTTATGCCCCGACTGAACAAATGGCTGGATTTGCTTGTCACAGCAGCGATTTGTATGCTTTGGGCGTAACTTGCGTGCGTCTTCTAACTCGATGTTTGCCTTTGCAGGATGCTTCTGGACAAGTTAATGACCCTATTTATGATGCCATGAATGCTAAATGGATGTGGCGCGAACGGTTAGAAGAAAAAAGTATTACTATCAGCGACGACTTAGGAAGAATTTTAGATAAATTACTAAAACATCTACCCAGTGAAAGATATCAAACAGCAGTAGAAGTTATCAACGATTTGAAGTTTACAACATCAAATATTGAACCTGTTGCCCTTAAAATCGTTTCGATGTCTCAACCCATATTACCGCCGCTACCACAAAAGGTAATAGTACCATTACCCCCGTTAGAAACCTTTGAATTTGACGTAGTGACAGTAGACACGGGTGGAAGAGAAGTAAACCGCATGAGTGGGAGTGCAAACTTCTTTGCCGAAGAATTAGGTAAATCTGTCACCTTAGAAATGGTATCGATTCCTGGTGGTACTTACATGATGGGTTCACCAGAGTTTGAAGGAGATGCTGACGAACGTCCTCGACATCAAGTTACCGTCGAACCATTTTTTATGGGGAAATTTCCGGTAACTCAAGCACAGTGGAGAGTAGTAGCAGCTTTACCCAAAGTCAAACAAGCTTTAAATCCCAATCCGTCGAAATTTAAAGGTTTAGATAGACCAGTAGAAAATGTATCTTGGTATGAGGCTGTAGAATTTTGTCTCAGACTATCAGAAAAAACTGGACGCGACTATCGTTTACCGAGTGAGGCGGAATGGGAATACGCTTGTCGGGCTGGAACTACAACATCTTTCCACTTTGGTGAAACCATTACCTCTGAGTTAGTCAGTTGCACTATCGAACCAAAAAACAAATTCCGTAAAGAAACAACAAACGTCGGTAGTTTTGAAGTCGCCAACGCCTTTGGATTGTACGATATGCACGGGCTAGTTTGGGAATGGTGCGCTGATTCGTGGCACAACAATTATAGCGATGCGCCCTCAGATGGAACAGCCTGGGAAGTTGGCGGTGATATTAATCGCCGAGTGCTACGTGGTGGTTCTTGGAGTTTCAATGCCGAACTGTGTCGCAGCGCTAGCCGTAGCTGGAATGAATCAGACGGTGGACTAAGAGTTTGTGGCTTTAGAGTGGTATTTTCTGTAGAGGAGATTATTTAACAATTTAATTGAGAGACTGTATAAATTATGAAAGAGAAGATTGATAAAGGTGACATAGTACTTGTTAATAAAATTGGAAAATATCATAATCAAGTGGGTGAAGTTAGTGCCGTTGATTACAATATTTTCTTCGTCAAAATAGTGATAGTGAAGTTAGGTAATCAAGAAGAAGCCTTTGAAGAGAAAGATTTACAATTACAAATTAAAAAACCGAGTATTGAAGAAGTCGTTGCATCAATAGATAAAATTTTAGAACAAGTTGACCAGATTACTAATTTGCCAACAAAAGAGCAAGTAGAGTTACCCAACCGTCTGAAATATCTTAAATTAGATATTCCTAAATTAGATAAGCAGTTGATTCAAAAAAACTTTGACAGTATAGATAAGATATTTTCGGCAGCAAGAGAAGCAGACTCATCAGCAAGCTTTTGGCAGCAAATAGATTCTAATTTAGAAAAAATAAGCTGGTGGATTAGAACAACTTTGTGAAAAAATATAGTGTTTTCGAATCTGGTGATATATAAGAATCATTTGTGCATTAGATTTATGGTTTTTCAGCGCGAAATTCGTATTAAGTAAGTGGGTCAAATTAAATATAAAACCTCACCCTGCCTCCAGCTTACCTCTCCGATACTTTGGAGAGTGATTGAGGGTGAGGTTTGATCTTATATACGCCTACCTACTTACCAGCCTTTTACTATTACTTTATAAATAGTCCTTAAGATGCAATACTTGTCGAGTTTTGGGCAAAAGGGGAAGGGGAAAAGGGAAAGAAAAAACCTTTAACCTTTTCCCCAAACCCAATTTTGAGTTCAAAATCCTAAACCCGAGTAGTATTGCTTTAAGACGGTACTTTGCCTCTTAACCAAATCTTATCAAGAATCTCAGGAAAAACTTATCTTTGACCACATCACCGTTGCTAGATTTAAGGCTAAATAATTAGTATTAGGCATGATTAAACGTAACTATATTTTTATAATTTTTTATCTTTAATGCCTTATTCCTTATATTCTATGCGTCATCATGGAGAGTTAAATTTATTTTTGCCCACCTAGTTTACTTTGTATTCATAACTGTATGACTTAAAGTTTGGTATTAACTTGACCCTTTCTTCATATAAATTTTAAAAAAGCGTTTTTTTCTCTTTTGAGGGTAAATATTTAGCGGTAATGCATAAATTTATAGATGAATCGAGAAGATTTTATTAGATAAAATAAATACGAAAGATCATCAAGGATATATATGCATTTTTCTCAGTTTGTAGGGATTGTTGGTTGCACTACCGCAGCTTTTATCTCAATTGCACCCATGCAGGTGGAAGCTGCAACTTTTAAAGTAATATCAGGAGTTACTAGTATCGATCGCGATCACGAAGATATTCTTCAAAGTATCGGGCTAACCTTGACAGGTACTAATAATACAGTTGCACCAATTCCCAGCAGTTACTTAGTTGGCTTCAACATCGACTCAGCTACTAACTTTACATTTAGCGACGAGGGTGGTTTTACTCCGCTCTCAGGGACAATCGAGCATACTGGTACTGTTACCTTCGATAATCTCGGTAATCTGATAACTGTTGGTGAGTTTTCAGTTGGTTTTGCTCCAGGACGTACTACCAAAGATGCTAGCGGATTTGTTTTAAGAGATACATTTTCTTTAGATACAATTTTGTTTGATTTGAGTCTTCCAGAACCTGTGGCATTTGATGGCAAAAATTTAACTATCCCTGATGTTAAATTGCTGGTTTCTCCAGAGTTTGCCAAAATACTAGGAAACCCGGACTTGACAGGTTTGTTTGCTGGAACCGCACGAATTGATGCTCAAGTTGCTGCCGTACCCGAACCTGATAGTGTACTAGCAGTTTTGGCAGTGGGTGCGGCTCTTTTGGCAACTAGATTTTATAATCAAAAAATTAAATACACTTGATATCTTGAAGCATTTTTAAATGCTTATTAACTGGTGCAAGGGTATTGGCGGCAATCAGCCCACTGGCGGCGACTGCTGGTAAACCAATACCGGGAAATGTTGAGTCGCCACAGCACATCAATCCTGGTAAGGGTGTGCTGGGGCCAGGAAACATACCATTTCCAGCCTGAATTGCTGGCCCGTAGGAACCTTGATGACGGCGGAGATAACGTTCGTGAGTTAAGGGTGTACCTACAAGTGTGACTTCGCAACGAGAGCGAATATCTGGAATTACCCGTTGTAGCGCTTGCCACATTATTTCTGCACGCGATCGCTTTTGTTCGGCATATTCTTGGCTCCTTCTATCCATTCCCTGCCAGATAGAGTATGGCTCATTACCAGGTGTATACACATGAATCACGTGCTTACCTGCTGGTGCTAAAGATGGATCGAGAACTGAAGGGATGGAAATCACCACCATATTTTGAGGTGCTGTTACACCCAATTCCCAGCTATTAACCACAATATAATGACACCGCAAATTTGACTGCAATCCTTGAGCATCAATGCCGAGATGGAGATGCATAAAGCTATCACATTCTGGTGTTGCTTGGCGTTTGATGCGGTACTGTTTAGGGATTGCCTTTTCTGGTAATAACTTCAGTGTGTCCCAAACCGAGGCATTAGAAATTACTGCTCGTTTTGCCCGAATTTCGGAGCGATCGCCAAGACGCACACCCACCGCACGATTACCTTCTACAAGCACTTCTTCGACATGAGCGCCTAGTCTCAGCTTCCCGCCGTGACGCTCCAATCCTTGTACAAGGCTGTCAACTAAAGCACTACTCCCACCAATGGGATATTCAAGGATTGCATTTGGGCGATACCAGTCCGCAAACATAAATGCTACCTCTGCGGCACTAGTGCCATCTGCGGGCAATCCAGAAAGGAGAAAACAAAGCAAATTCAGCCAGTTTCGGGTAAAGGACTCTTTAACAACACCATCCATAATTCGGCTGAAGGGGCCCGTCAGCTTGATTATATTCGCTACATTCTTTGTCATAGATGGGAGAAACGGGCCCACAGTTCTAGCTGCACCAAAATCAAAGCGTAATGCGGCTGGTGGTATGGAAGTTGCTGCATTAGCGAATGGTTCCATAACGCGCTGGAGTTCTTGCCATTCGGCTACAGCAGCATCACCACAGAATTTCATCAGCACTTCACAAAATTGCTCCGCACCAACCGCCGTGTCAAAATCACCTTCTGGCAGACAGCAACCCCAAGTATCGTAAGTGACGCATGGTAATTCCGAACCAATTGCATCTAACACTTGTCGCAAAGGGTTAGCAGAGGGGCTGTAAGATAGTCCAGAGTAGAGAGACGGGCCCGAGTCGAACTTGAAACCATTGCGCTCAAAACCATGAGCCGCGCCTCCGGCAATAGAGTGGCTTTCGCAGACTATCACATCAAAGCCATACCGTGCTAAAACAGCAGCACAACTCAAACCGCCAATACCGCTACCAATAACAACTATATCTGTGTTTTGCATATCCTTGATGTTTGCAACAATAAGTTAAAACAGTTGTGGAAAATTGGATAATATCATTCGCTCCCCCATCCAGAAACCGCTCTAACTGGTTAATATCATCACTAAGGATGGACAATGGGGAATTGGGAATGGGGAATGGGGAATAATTATGCCCAATGACCAATGACCAATGACTAATGACTAATTCTAATTGGAGAGAGGAATTTGAAAAATCAGCAATTTGGGAATTGGCAAAGCACAGTTTTAGGAATTGTGTTAGCAATACTAGTGATTCTTGGACTAAATTCCTTTATCATTATTAACCCAGGACAAGCAGGAGTGATCAGCATCTTGGGTAAAGCTAGAGATGGCGCTTTGTTAGAAGGGATTCACCTGAAACCGCCTTTTATCTCAGTGATAGATGTGTATGATTTAACTGTCCAGAAATTTGAAGTGCCAGCAGAGAGTTCTACTAAAGATTTGCAAAATTTATCTGCGAGATTTGCAATCAACTTTCGCCTCGATCCCATACAAGTGGTTGAAGTTAGAAGGAAACAAGGAACCTTAGAAAATATTGTATCGAAAATCATTGCACCTCAGACCCAAGAAGCATTTAAAATTGCAGCTGCTAGAAGAACAGTAGAAGAGGCAATTACTAAAAGAAGTGAGTTAAAAGAAGACTTCGATCGAGCATTAGGCGATCGCTTAGACAAATATGGGATAATTGTGTTAGATACTAGCGTAGTTGATTTAGCATTCTCACCAGAATTTGCCAGAGCAGTGGAAGAAAAACAAATTGCTGAACAACGGGCGCAAAGAGCCGTTTATGTAGCACGGGAAGCAGAACAAGAAGCACAAGCAGATGTAAACCGTGCCAAAGGTAGGGCAGAAGCTCAAAGACTTTTAGCAGAGACACTCAAAGCCCAAGGAGGACAGTTAGTTTTGCAAAAAGAAGCAATTGAAGCTTGGAAGAGTGGCGGCGCTCAGATGCCCAAAGTCCTTGTTATGGGTAGTGACTCGAAAAGCGGTGTTCCTTTCATATTCAACCTTGGGAATGTTCAAAATCAACCTTAATATTTCGACTTCGTTTAAGATTAAAGCCTTGCTCACTGAGCGAAGTTGAAGTTAACACGAATTTAAATTGAGTAAATAATACTGAATCAGTTGGGCTAGTCTCAACTCAAACACAACGAAAACCAACAAGCTCATAATCAAAGTTTATGCCAAGCCCCAATCCTCAGAATCTCACCGCCGAAGAAGCGAAAAAATTACTGAATAAATTTAACTGTCTAGATATTGCGCCAATTCTCAATGCATCCGAAAAAGCAGTAATTCGTAATGCCTTAACTTTGGTAACTAAACTTGCTGATTATCAAATTTTAGGAATTTGTGCCGATACAGCAGAAGAAGGAATATTGGCAATGAAGACCTATTCTCTGGCTTTGGGTTATGAACCACCAAATAATTTACTGACACCTGAAGGGCCAGTTTATATAAAATTAAATGGTAAAAATGGCTTGTGTTATCTCGATTCTTATGCTGGACATCATCGTGGCGTATTAGTTTCTTGCCAGTCTTACCACGAAGACGGAATTAACGAAATGTATGGACATCTCCCCTTGGATTTATTTGTATAGTATTCGGTAAAGGTAGGTAAGGTAGTGTCTTACCTACTAACTAATTGGTCAATGAAAAATTACTAGATTTTATGAGTATTATTACACTTCAGTCGGTTAAAAAAGACTTTGGCATCAAAGAAGTTTTAAAAGATGCGAGTTTTAGCCTTGATGCTACCGATAAAGTTGGCTTAATTGGTACTAATGGTTCCGGTAAATCGACCTTATTAAAAATGATCGCTGGGTTAGAATCCGTTGATAGCGGTCAAATTATCATCAATTCCGGTTCTAAAATTATCTATTTACCGCAGCAGCCAGATTTAGATGAGAACCACACAGTTTTAGAGCAAGTTTTTGCTGACAGTGGCGAACATACGATTTTGGTGCGTGAGTATGAAGAACTCTCAGATAAATTAGCTCACTATCCAGATGATAGTCAACTGATGTCTCGCCTTTCTGTGGTGATGCAAAAGATGGATACAAGCGGTGCTTGGGAATTAGAAACTAACGCTAAAATCATCCTCACAAAATTAGGAATTTCTGACTTTGATGCCAAGATAGGCACTTTATCTGGAGGCTATCGCAAGCGGATTGCTTTAGCATCAGCATTGTTAGCAGAACCCGATGCTTTGCTGATGGATGAGCCGACAAACCATTTGGATGCTCTTTCTGTAGAATGGTTACAAAGTTATTTAAATCGTTATCGCGGCGCACTTTTTCTAATTACTCACGATCGCTATTTTCTAGATCGCGTCACCAATCGCATTATTGAAATTGACCGAGGCGACATTTACACCTATACAGGTAATTATTCATATTACCTCGAAAAGAAAGCTTTAGCTGAAGAATCTGCCGTTAGTACTCAACGGAAACATCAAGGCTTATTGCGGCGCGAGTTGGAATGGTTGAAAAAAGGGCCGAAAGCTAGAAGTACTAAGCAAAAAGCTAGAATTGACCGCGCTCACGCTCTGCGGGATACTGAATTTAAGCAAGTTCAGGGTAAAGTTGATATTTCTACAGTTGGTCGTCGGATTGGGAAAAAAGTTATTGAATTAAATAACGTTTCTAAAGCCTACAATGGACGCACTCTGATTAAGAATTTCACCTACGAATTTAGTCCAGAAGACCGCATCGGCATCATCGGCGCTAATGGTGCGGGTAAATCCACTTTAATGGATATTATTACTGGTCAAATTAAGCCAGATTCAGGGGTTGCAGAAATTGGGACTACAGTTCACATCGGTTATTTTGACCAGCATTCGGAAGAATTGCTCACAGCTTTAAATGAAAATCAGCGTGTGATTGACTACATCAAAGAAGAAGGTGAATTTATCAAAATTACCGATGGAACTCAAATTACTGCTTCGCAAATGTTAGAGCGGTTTTTGTTTCCTGGTAATCAACAGTATGCCCCAATTAGTAAACTTTCTGGTGGTGAAAAACGCCGTTTATTTCTGTTGCGGGTGTTGATGAGTGCGCCCAACGTCTTGATTTTAGATGAACCGACAAATGATTTAGATGTTCAGACTTTGGCAGTACTTGAGGATTATTTAGAAGATTTTGTCGGGTGTGTAATTGTAGTTTCTCACGATCGCTACTTTCTCGATCGCACCATCGACACAGTATTCTCCTTTGAGGAAGGCGGTAATCTGAGGCAATACCCAGGTAATTACTCGATTTATCTTGACTATAAGAAGGCTGAAGAGGCACAGCAACAGGCTGCTACTACTAAGGAGAAGCCTAAAAATGCCGAAGTCCAAAATGGTGCGTCTGCACCCAAGGATGTAGACAATACCAAGCGGCGGAGGTTATCTAATTGGGAAAAGAAGGAATTTGACCAGTTGGAAGGTAAAATTGCCGAGTTAGAGGCACAGAAGGTAGAAACCGAGAAAACACTAGGGAATGTTGCACCGGGGGATTATAGCGAAGTGCAGAAACTATACGATCGTGTGGAGAAGCTCAAGTACGCGATCGATGTGGCGACTGAACGCTGGTTAGAATTGGCGGAGATGGAGTCTTGATTTTTTAATCTGACGTGAATTAAGACAGGAGACGCGATGAATCGCCGTCTCTACAAAAGACTAATTGTAGAGACGGCGATTTATCGCGTCTTTCGTAGGCATCACCTACACAGCCAGTTTTATCGTAATAAAGTTAAGCTTTTTGGGGTTAACTTTTTCTATAAACATCTTTTCGATGCTTGCACTGCAAAATTTGTACAAGCTGACTTTCATCATCAATCTCATAACGAACTCTATAATCACCAATACGGATACGATACTCGTTATCAGAACCTTTTAACTTGACAATTCCATCGGGACGCGCTTGGGAAGCAAGACTTTGTATTTTCTCAATAACACGCTCAGTAACATCATTTGGTAAGTTATCAATCTGCTTTTGTACCGATTTGGAAATAACGATCGCATAACTCATTATCTCTGCTCTGAGCGGTTAGCAAGATATTCATCTATACTCAAAGACTCACCATCTTTATACTCAGCGCGAACTGCTTCAATTTCTGCCAGTGTATCTGCATCGTCTTCATACAAAGCTTCTTCGGCTTCAAAAATTTGTTGCTCAATTAGCTCTTGAAGTTGACGTTTTTCTGTTAAATCAAGGGAAGATATTGCTTCTGCTAAAGTTTCTAAGGAGAGTTGTAGTTTAACAATGGCTGGCATTTTTCTCCTATTTGGTGTGTTTTTTTCGCATTGTCACACCATTATCCTGATTTTAACTCTAATTATCATGGTTACGCATCTGTGGAAAAGTGCGATCGCCACCCATCAAGTTTTATGTCTAGTCGCTAACATCACGACATTCATCACTAATATCGCGCTATCTATAAGATATATCCCGATATTTGCCACCAACATCACGATTTTACTTATTGATACCGCGATATTCATCCTTAACATCGTGATATCGATAAGTTATATCCCGATATTCGCCACCAACATCACGATTTTACTTATTGATATCGCGATATTCATCCTTAACATCGTGACATTCATCACTAACATGGAAGCGATCGCCAGCAACAAAACCAAGTACAACATCCTAAATCAGGAAAACTACTTAATTTAGTTAGATTTACTTGTTTAAAAATATACATTTATTCAATGATTTTACTGCACCAGAAAACAGCTTGATGAGGTCAAAATAGGTTTTAATCTCTCCTTAAGGAATATATTTATGCCTCGTCAAAAACGTACATCCCGTGTTATAGAAAAAGCTGAATTCAGATTCGCCGGATTCAAAGCAATCGATCCAAATATGAATTTTGATGATTATTGTAATTTAGAAAAGCTGGCTCAATCAATTGAGCAGTTACATACTACGATTGATGCTTATAATGCTGCTCTAGCTGTAGTTGACTCTTCTAAAACTAAAATTGATGAGATGGAAAAAAACTTGAGTAAGCTTTCAGACAAAATGCTGAAGGGAGTTGCTTTTAAGTATGGCACAGACAGCAGCGAATATGAGATAGCAGGTGGTGTTCGTGATAGCGATCGCATCCGTAAAAGTAGGTTGACTCGATTGAAAGCTAGCGCAGGGCAATAAGGGACTTCCAAATTAATAAATATCCCATCGCTATGTAGGCAGAGGGGCAGGGGGCAGGGAGCAGGGGGAAAGAAAGTCGTTTTGCAGGATTAAAATTGGATAATTTATTTCTTGGATTTCCCTAATGAACCCCACCCCCAACCCCATACAATACAGTTCAGATAAGACCAAAACACTTGTCTTGACGGCGATTTATCGCGTCTCAAAAACCCAAAATTTTTTACCAATAGTCTTTAACTGAACCGTATTGAGACATAATATAATTGCCCGAAAGCCATAGCACAAGCCTTGGTGGTTAGGACATCAACAGATGATGAAACTTAGACGCAAAAAGACTTTTCACCCAGTCCCCTGCTATATATAGAAGAAAAGCCTCCCAGGTGGGAGGCTTATAAGTTAGCGGAGAAAACTTGTTAAACTACTGCGTAACTACAGCAATGACTCCCCCTAATGCAGAGAAAACGGCGGAGACGGATGCTGTAGCAAACAGCCACCAAGCTGCTGTAGCTGCGGCTTTGCGGGTTTCTTCTGCTTGTCGCTGTGCTTGATGCTTCACCTGTTCTAGGCGGCGTTGAGCTTCATGCTGGATGCGTTCTGCACGTTGCAATACTGTGTTCCTAGCCCGCTCAATTTGGTCAACGATTCGGTTGGCATCTTCTTCTGAGATGTCCTCACGAGAACTCATAATTGCCACTAAGGTATCACGATCGAAAGAAGATAGGCGATCGCGCAGGGCATCAAATCCCGCTTGAGGATCTTCAAAAAATGTGCGGACATCGCGCTTGATACTATCATAGTTAAGTTCTGGGCGATCCAAAGAGTTTAGATAGTTGCGAATGCGGGCAAAAACTCCCTCAATCGCATCTTGAATGCCTCGTTGGATATTCCGCACTTGTTCTACAAATTGATCCCTGACGGACACCATGTTATCGGCAATCCGCGCTGCTTCTTCATCAGACATATCTTCCCGAATTTTCAGCAGGGCGATAATGGTAGAACGGTCAAAATGGGAAAGGCGATCGCTAAAACTTTCTACCCCAACTCGCGGATCGTGCAAGAGTAGTTGCAAGTCGCGTTTGATACCTTCAGGATTAAGTTCTTCTTTACCAGTTTGGCGTAGATACTCTTCCAGATAAGCTTTGAAGTTTTCCGCTCTTTGCTGGGTGCGGGTAGCTAAACGCCGAGGCGCACGCACAAAGTTACGAATCGAAGTTTGTGTGGAATCAATGATTTCATTGACTTGTTGTTCGCTCAAATCTTGACGTTGACTGAGCAACTTCACGAGTGTATCTCGGTCTACCCGCGACAACCGCCGACGTAGTGCAACGGCTCCCTCTTTGGGATTTTCAAACAATTTGGTCAAATCTCGCTGAATACCCTCTGGATTCAGTTCTTGTTTACCAGTATTCCGTAGATAATCTGCGATCGTTGTGGTAACAGAGTCGTATTGCTCTTTGGCTTTATCCACTACAGCTTGGGGTGTGTGGCGAATGTTATGCCACGACTCCTCAGCCGCATTGATGATTTGATTAACTTGATCTTCACTCAAATCTTGGCGCTGACTCAACAATTGCACCAAGGTATCGCGGTCAAAGCGAGACAAACGTGCCCGAATTGAGCTAATTCCAGCTTGGGGATCTTCTAATAGCTTTTTGAACTCCGCGCGGATGGCATCAGGATTCAGTTCTGATTTCCCTGTATTACGCAGATATGATTCTACATTCAACCACAGGGTTTCTGCTTGATATTGTGCTTGTTCAGCTAATCCTTTGGATTCTATCAAGACGCGATCGCGCTGTTTCTCCAATTCATCAAGAATGCTGTCTACTTCATATAGCTGGATATCATTCCGTTCCAGCAATATCGCCCGAATTTCCTGACGTTCGAGGTGCGCTAATCGCAATGTCAGAGTTTCATAATCTGCATCTGAATCTTGCAACAGAGGTTTGAAATTCCGCTCAATGCCTTCAGCTGTCAACTCTGCTTTTGGGGTAACGAGCAGATAACTTTCTACTGCACGTTGCAAGTCTTGGACTATTTCTCTTTCTTCAATACCTGTAACTATCACCAGCACTTCTTTGCGGACAACTTCTAGCTGATTAGCAATGCGCTGAATTTGGGCTTGGGTAAGTAGTCCCCGTTGTTGCAAGATATTAACGAAATCGTTACGTGATAATCTTTCTAATTCCCTGCGAACTATTCCAGGGTCGGCTGCTGGGTCGTAAATTACATCACGAAATTCTTGGGCAATTCTTTCTTGGCTCAGTTGCCAAGCATAAGTGTTGTAGAGATAGTTTTCGACATCAGCCCGAATTGGACTATAAGGTTGTGATGGTGTTGGCAACCCTAACTTATCTGCTTGCTGGGTGACTTTATCTTTGGCGGTGGTGAGGCTACCCAAGATTTTTTCCACATCCAAATCAGATAAATCTGCCCGTCCTAACACAACGGCGGTTAAGGCGGATAGTCCTTGCTGGATTGTACTTTGCATTGGCCCGGGGGCTGCCTTTTGCTCGGATTCTTTGGAACCACGTGTTTCTGCTACTAATCGATCCAGTTTGGCGTTGAGTTCATCTGTCTTGCTTTGCCCTGCTGGAAGTGATTTCAGATAATCCATTAACTCACCCAGACGGTCTTCGCTGGGTGATTGCTGACTTACCACCTGTTGCCAAACCTTATATAAAGTATCAGCAATGCGGGTAACGTCTTTTTTGGAAAGGTCGGTGCGGCTGCTGACTAAATCGATAAACTTTTGGCGATCGATATTGCGAATATCTGGAGTCCCTGCGATCGCTTTTAATTGTGGATCGTTGAGTAAATTTTCAAAATCACTCCGAATTTTCGATACATCCAACTCTGGTGGACGTAGCTTATCTAAATAATCTTCTATGTTCTCCCGAATACTTCCAGGGTCGATGCCACTTCCCAATTCTCTACGGACGGCGGCGGCGGCGGCTTCAGCTGTGGCGACAACTTGGTTATTGACAGCTTTAGCGCCCAGTGCGGCGGTAGCTGTGCCCATAATCGCCTGAAAACCGGAAGTAGCCGTATTCACCACTGAGCCAATTAAGGAACCCACAGTAGTGGAACTGACCCAAACCAGGAGTAAAAAGTAAGCACCCCAAATCACTAAACCGAGAATTGCTCCCAATACTGGATCTAAGATTACAAGGCTTAACTTTACTGCTAGAAAACAGGCAATTAATAAGGCGATCGTTACAGTGACTAACGTCCAAATCCCTACTGCCGTACCGATTTTGCGAATGCTGCCGCCCAAACTTCCGGCTTCTCCAGAATCTGAATCCGAGTCAGATGAGTTCCCCAGATAGGAAATACCGGCTGCAAGGGAGAGATTAGTGAGAACTAATTGGAAAGCAAAGGCTAGGATCACACCGGAGATTAAAGCTACAAAAAAGCGCGGCCCCGAAGTGAGAACCGATGCCTGTGCTGGCGTGATGTTTGAGGGATCTACTGAAGTCTGTGCAACCCATAACAGTGGTTTGTACAGTCCCAGCATGATTTCCGTACTTTGGAACATTGTATTTCCTTCTACTAAGTTTAAATTTGGGGAATTAAGATTTTCTTGAGAAGCAACTCTTAGTATTTTTGTCTGTATCTATGGCAATACCTAACTGTTTAGTTCAGAATCGTAGAATTTAGCTGTTTAAAGCATCTCTCCAAAGGCTGAAAACTTTATCCAGCAAAAGATATAAATTTTATCATCTAACGGTAAGAGTAGTTAAAAGTTTGGTTAATTATTGGTTGCCAGTCTCTTAATTTTAACTACTTAATCACAACAATTGATTGCGCCGAAATTATAGTTTAATTACTAGAACTTTACATTTATTTATAATTATATTTTTATCACCCTCTGAGGGTGGATTTGTCTGCACGACGATGTTGTTGATTATCGTCCCCAAGAAGTGCTTGTAGTTTGTGCCTACAGACAGAAAGCAATCTAGTTATAAATAGCTACATTAAAGTTAACAAATCAATTGTTAACGACAACAAAATGGCAACTCATTCTTCTAAAGATTTGCCAATACTTGCAAGAGAAAAATTTGCTTTGGGATTTAGTCGTTATAGTATCCAGCGCGATGTTTTACATCTAATTGGCTGCTAGAAATTAAATATCTAAAAAACTGCGAAATTTGGGAGAAACAAATGGCAACTCAAGAAACTCGATCTTCTACTGATTTACCACCTGTTGCACCAGAATACAACGGCATAGATCGCAACGCTTTTCTCTTTGGCTGGACACCTCAAGCCGAAATCTGGAATGGTCGTTTGGCAGCAATTGGTTTTCTAGCCTATCTCTTGTGGGATTTGGCTGGTTATAGCGTTGTTCGTGACGTACTGCACTTAATTAGCTACTAGAAGATTAAATAACTGAAAAACTACTAAATATTGGAGAAAAAAATGGCAACTCAAGGAACTCGTCCTTCTACAGATTTACCACCTGTTGCACCAGAATACAACGGCATAGATCGCAATGCTTTTCTCTTTGGTTGGACACCTCAAGCTGAAATTTGGAATGGTCGTTTGGCAGCAATTGGTTTTCTAGCCTATCTATTGTGGGATTTAGCTGGCTATAGTGTTTTACGTGATGTACTGCATCTAATTAGCTATTAGTAGCCCTGCAACCATAATTTCCAGGTAGGGACAATTCATGAATTGCCCCTACCTCTATCTAAAGTAGAAAGCGAACCAACACATACAAAGCCGAAGCTACGAGTTGCAACAGCATTACTGGAATACCGTAATGTAAAAAAGTTTTAAAAGAGATACGTCGTCCATGCTGCTCAGAAATCCCGGCAGCTACGATATTAGATGATGCACCTACTAATGTGCCATTACCTCCCAAAGTTGCACCAAACATCATCGCGTAAAAGAGTGGTAATACTTCTGGGGGAAACTGCCCTTGAAAATCTTGTGCTAAAACTTCTGCGGGTGCTAATCCCACAGTTACAATATATTGTTTAAGCAAGGGAACCATCCCCACCACTAAAGGAATGTTGGGTACTACGCTAGATAATATACCTACAAGAAATAATAAAACTAGGGAACCCAAAATAATATTCTTCCCTAGAATTGCTGCTAAAACCCCTGATAAACCATTAATTACACCTGTTTTTTCTAGCCCTCCAATTAATACAAAAATACTCATAAAAAATATTAATGTACTCCAATCTACATCCCGCAAAATATTGTTAACTGAATCAATTTTGCTATGGTGAGATAAAAGCAAAGCTAATGCGGCTCCTAACAAAGCTGCGGCAGCAGGCGAAACCGGAACTGGTAAAGTTTCTCCGATGACAAAAAATACCAGAACAAAAAATACTATCACTGCACCCAAGCTTAAAGCTCGTGGGTGATTGATTTGTGGGCGTGGCAGTTCTTCCAGATTATCTAACTGGGTATTCCAAATTTTGCGGAATAAAAAGGGTAGTGTTGCAATTACTATAGCAACGGCAATTACCCCTCCTAAACTCAATTTAAACAAATAATCTGTAAAGCTAATATTCACAGCATCACCAACAATAAAGGTGGCTGGATCTCCAACTAAAGTTAGGAGTCCGGCGCTATTAGCAACAAATACCATTAGAATTAATAAAGGTACGAAATTTATCCCGACTTCCTGCGCCATTGGGGGAATTAAAGGTGCTAGCAACATTACTGTTGTGGCATTTGGTAAAACTGCACAGATGGGTGTCACAATAGCAACAATACCGAGTAATAAACGCTTACCTTGCCCCTTAGCTAGAAGTACTATTTGAGTAGCTAAATAATCAAATATCTTAGTAGGTTCAAAAGCCCGTACTAACACCATAACTCCAAAGAATAAACCGAGTGTTCCATGACTGTTGCCGATGTAACCAACAGCTTCTTCTAAAGTCATGACGTTGCTGAAAACTAATAACAATGCTCCCAATAATGCAGCAATAGTCAGATGTACCCATTCTGTCATTACTAAGATAATGACGCTGATAAATGTAATTCCACTGAGGATTGCTTGCCAGTTGTCCACATCTTACCTCCTGAAGTTTAATTTGTTGCCTATTACAGCACTTCCCGAAGTTATAAGGTACATTAATTGCTCGAATTATTGTTTGTCTGTGTTAATAGTCTGTCGAGTTTAAATTGATGGGTAAGAAAGTTTGTAGTCAGGACTTCAGTCATTATTTTTTAAGCACTAAAGTGCTTACTACAAACTTTTAATTACTAGCTTGACTAATAGCATTCCAAGTATCTGTACCTCATAGCAGCAGGAAGTGCTGTAGCGAAAAAGCCACCTAGTTTTAGGTGACTTATCTACACTCGCAATTAATTGGATAAAAATTACTGAAATTCTAAACAACAATTATTCATCAATAGAAGTGGGAATACCCAAAACAGCGCAGGGAAAATTATAACCTAATCCCTCAATCATCGGGTGATTAACAGAGTTACAACCAAGAAATAGAATATCAGCGGCTTCTGATGCAACAACTTTGCGAAGTTCTGCACAAATACTACCAAACCGCAAATGAGATTTAAAAGAACCCTGCCATTCTTCAGCCAGACTTCGGGCTTGCCAGAGAATTATATCTGCCTGTTGTAGTGGAGTTACCACTGTCTGCAATTTGGGTTGAGTTAATACTTGTGTGACAGACTTTGATACTTCACTGATTGGACATTCTAATGAAGGCTGTTGTGGAAAACTTAAAATATTTGGATATTCACTGCTTTGATTGTCTTCTACCACATAAACAGCTTGAACTGTAACTTCTGCATTAGTAGCTAAACGAGTTTGATGGGCAATCCAGAAGGCAATATCTAGTGCCGTATGACTGTTAGGAGATGCGTCATAAGCAACAATTAAATTAACTGCTTTTGCTTTTTGAGGTTCTTTAGAAAAAGGCTTTTTTGGTTCTGGTACTAGTACCATTTGTTCAATTAAGTCATCTCGTCCTGTGGCACTTTGCAGACGTGCTAACATTGGCTTGATTTGCACAGCTTTACTTCTCCCAATGAAATGAATTAGTAATGAGAAGCAGGGGGACAAATTTTAAATTTTGTCGTTTGTCATTTGTTATTCGTCCATTGTTTTTGACCAATGACCAATGACTCATGACTCATGACTAAAATCTGAAATCAGTCCAGGAAACCCCAATAATAACTGTATTACAGCCAAAGTCTTGGGGGTTCCTTCCATTGCCTACGGAGTTAGCTGACGGGCTAAGACTGGAAGGTGTCTCTCATAAGATTAGCCCCAAACATTGGTTCCTCCGTTCCAAATCCAGCTTTCATGAATTTGAATTAGGCTACCCACTAAAAAAAATGATAATCTAATTTACTCGTCTTGGGCAAAATAGCGATCAAGGAAATTTAAGGCGTGGTTGCGGAGTTCAAAATATTCTTTTGAGTTTCGCATAGCGGCGCGATCGCGCGGATGCTCAAAAGGAACTTCTAAAATCTCTCCTATACTAGCAGATGGGCCATTGGTCATCAAGACGATGCGATCGGACATATAAATTGCTTCGTCTACATCATGAGTAATCATCATCACTGCTTGACGATTACTTTCCCAAATATCCAATACCTGCCGTTGCAATTTGCCACGAGTTAGCGCATCTAGCGCCCCAAAAGGTTCATCCATCAGCAACATTTTAGGACGAATTGCTAAAGCTCTGGCAATACCTACTCGTTGTTTCATCCCTCCAGAGATTTCATCAGGATATTTGTCAGCCGCCGCCGTCAAGTTTACCATTGCCAAGTGTTCATTTACAATGCTAATTTTCTCAGCCCGATTAGCATTTTTTAACACTTCATCCACAGCTAAACGGATATTCTCTCGTACTGTTAACCAAGGTAACAGTGAATAGTTCTGAAATACCATCATCCGCTCTGCTCCTGGCTGACGGATTTCTTTTCCATCTAACCGAACTGAGCCAGAAGTGGCTTTTTCTAAACCAGCTACTATCTTTAATAAGGTTGATTTCCCACAACCTGAGTGACCAATTACAGAAATATATTCATCTTCAGCAATCGTTAGATTAACTCCATCTAAAACGACAAAGTTACCTTTATCAGGTGTCGGATAAGACTTAACTAAATTTTCAATTTCTAAAAATCCAGTGCGGGGCAGAACTCCAGTCTGGGTATTAATAGGTAATGAGGTATATTCCATTATCAAAGGCTCCCGAAATAATTTAGTCAATCAATTTTGGATTAACTGCGACTTGTACCGAAAATCTCAAATTGCCAGGGTCAATTTTTGAATTTGGGATTTAAGACATGAAAAAGTTTGTGGGAGCATTAGCCCTGATAGCAAAACTATTCAGATAGCCCACAGGATCGCTGGGGTCGAAGCCTTTCTTATCTATAAATACTTCTGGTGGTTCGACCTTGTAATCATCCTTGGGACATTTGATGCCCATTTCAGATGCTATCTCCCGATATAAATCTGTTCTCCAGCCAAGTTCTGCTAATTTCTCGGCATTTTTGGGAAATTCCTTAATTTGTCCCCACCGCGCTGCTTGTGTCATTAACCAGAGACTTCTCGATCTCCATAAGAATGTTGAGTGTTCTCCTGGTTGTTTGGGAAGGTTGTCAGGAATATCGAAGAAAATCGTGGTGTCAGCAGCTTTGATGGTACGGTCTTTACCATCAAAGCCGCCATAGTTGTAGTTTCCGAGAATTCCCGGACTTGTAAACTTCGCAATTGGGGCATTTTTCTTTTTGGGTCTTGCACCTGTAAAGGAACGTTCTGTTATTAGTTCGGCAACTTCTTGGCGGTTTTCTGCTTTGCTGCAATATTGGCAAGCTTCAATCATCGCCTTGACTAGGGAACGATAGGTTTTAGGATATTTTTCAATGAAAGATTCCATCACCCCCAAAAGTCTATCTGGGTGTCCTAACCAGACTTCTTTGCCTTGTGCAAAGGTAAAACCGATGTTTTCGTTACCTGTTATTGCTCGTGTATTCCAGGGTTCTGCAACCATGTAAGCTTGCATTGCGCCAATTCGCACGTTTGTCACCATTTGGGGAGGCGGAACGATGATGACGCGAAACTCTTTAAGGGGGTCAACCCCTGCGGCAGCAGATAAGTAACGGATAAAGTATTCGTAAATTGCGGAACTTAACACTACCGCCCAGACTTTACCTTCTGGCGGTTGCTTGTCAAAGTAGCTTCGAAAATCGCGCCCAAAGGCTTCTAAAGCACCATCACCATATTTTTCTTGATACTCGTACCACGGACGCAGCCCAAAATCCCACATGGCTTTGTTCATGGTCATGGCGTTACCGTGGCGGTGAATGGTCATGGCCGCACAC
This sequence comes from Nostoc sp. DedVER02, assembly GCF_034530675.2. Lineage (NCBI taxonomy): Bacteria > Bacillati > Cyanobacteriota > Cyanophyceae > Nostocales > Nostocaceae > Nostoc > Nostoc sp. DedVER02. The sequence goes on along the minus strand of NZ_JAVRCP020000001.1, from coordinate 71,703 downwards.
AAGGGGGCGTGGCGTGCGCCTTCTGCACCAATTCTGGCGTTGGTAACAGCACCAGATACTACGGGTGAAGCATCGAGGCGACCAAAAATTACACCGTCGCGGGAGGTAGCCCAGCTAGCCTCACGGTTAAGTGTGACGTTCAAACCATATTTGCGGAAGAAGCCTTTTTTCCAGGCGATCGCAAATGGCGCACAATCATTAACGGGAACGTAACCAACAGTAAGATCGGGTTTTTCTAAGTCTTGCGATCTAATTACTGGTTGTACAGCTAAGGCTTCTTCAGTTAATCCTTTGGCTGATCTATCTCCTGAAATTCCACAGGAGGACAGCGCTATTCCGGTTGTGGTTGCTCCTATTCCTTTGATAAAATCTCGTCGAGTCCAGTTTATATCACCCATTTTTGTAGCTCCATTGGTGATTAGTTGCTCATGCTCCAAGTGCAGAGTCTCGTTATATCTTGCTGTTTTGAGCAATCCTAATTTATCGAACCGCCAAGTCGCCAAGGCAAGAAGGAAAGAATTTTCCGATCATTTAGAATTGCCATACATAGCAGCCGAATTTTGTTAGTTGGAAGTTTTTGGGCGATGGGTTACTAATTCTTCGATTTTGCCCACAGCGTAATCTAGGATTAAACCGGTTAAGCCAATTATGAACACAGCTAAAAAGACTGAACTCAAGTTTAAACGACTCCATTCATCCCAGACAAAGAAGCCGATACCAATACCGCCTGTAAGCATTTCTACGGCAACGATTACTAGCCAAGCGATGCCTAAACTAATTCGTAAACCTGTAAAAATATACGGTAAACTTGCAGGCCAAATGATTTTGGTAATCCGCCTCCAACGGGGCATTTCTAACACTTGTGCTACATCTAAATAATCTTTAGGAACGCTAGAAACTCCTAATGCGGTATTAATAATTGTCGGCCATAGTGAGGTAATGAAAATTACAAAAATGGCTGAAGGATCTGCTAAATTGAAAATTGCTAAGGCGATGGGAAGCCAAGCTAATGGCGATACAGGTTTAAAAATTTGAATGATGGGATTGAGCGCTAGCATTGCCGATTTGGACATCCCAATGAGAAAACCCAGAGGAATGGCTACTACCGCACCTAATAAAAAACCCAGTAATACTCGACGCAGACTTGCAATCAGCAACCAACCAATTCCTAAGTTACCTGGGCCTCTTTGGTAGAACGGATTTAAGATGTAGTCAAGATTGGCGATTAATGCTTCTGGTGGGGTGGGCATCAATTCATGGTTGGCGAGTGCAATAATCCACCACAGCACAATTATTCCCAAGAAGCCCAATACAGGTAGAATAAATACATCTCTGAGGATGACAGGTTTTGTCTTTTTCCACGCAGCTTGTGTTGCGATCGCTGCGATCGCGGCCAAATTTAATTGAAATATCATTTACGACCTCAACAGATTTAAGTGCAGGTACAAAAAATCCGAGCAGTACCAGCCTTGGACACTGATGAGATCGGAACATTATAAAAATGCCGTCTCTTCAGTCTCCTCTCAATGCCTACGAAGTTAGCTGACGGGCTAGGGCTGAGAGATGCCCTTCTGAAGAAAGTTATGAGTTATAAGTTATGAGTTATGAGTTAAATATTTAGTAACTCTTCACTTCTCACTCTCAACTCCTCACTTTCTATGAGATACGCCCCACAATTTGGTTCCTCCGCTCCAGCGTTATGCACTGTGACACGCTGAATTAGGCTGACTTACTCTAATGGATTACTAAGATTATGCATAATATAACATTGCTGCTCAGTAAAAGCTATCAGTCTTGTGATACAAATAGTTAAATTTTGTACTAAGACTAAGTGTTTTTAAGTAAACTATAGTAACAATTAGAAATTGTAATTACAGTAATATTTTGAGTAAAATCCTTGCCTAGAAAGCTAAACAATGTAGTTTAGTCAAGCATCAAGTTGGTTACGTGTTTAATTAATATTTCTTAATTTCAAGCTGGATTATACTGAGAGAGTTTTATGTCTGGTTAGTTAACCAGCAAAGAAACGAATATGCAGAATCTATTTCTTTTGGTAGGTGAATTAAATGTTAAAGCTTGGTAAAAAACCACTGCACTCGCTAAACTAATTGGATATGGCAGTTTGCTCATCTATCTCCTAGCTGAATTTAACATAATGGATTTTAGTCAAGTACTGGCTGAAAAAACGGACACCATCCTTGATAAATGGGTTACAGCAGTTCGCAAGGATAGACGGATTGAAAGTGCTGATGACCTATCTTATACAGCAGTAAAGGATCATATCCCTGATGTTTTAGAAGCAATGGTAACAGTGCTTTCAAAATCTCAGGATAATGATATTCAGTCGATAGTTACTGCCAGTTTTCAGCATGGAGCTATTAGAGCGGAACAAGGTTACGATCCAGCAGAAATTGCCAGAGAATATCATCTGCTGCGAACAATAATATTTGATGCTCTACAAGCAGATTTATTAGAAGGAACACCTGTAGATATAATTCGTTCTATGCGTTTGGTTGATGCTATCATAGACGAAGCGATCGCTCGGTGTTTCAAGAGTTATGTTGAGCAACGCTTACGAGAATTACAGCAGTTGCAGTCATCACTAACACTCCATAATGATGAACTTACGCGCTTGATGAGCGCAAATCAAGAGTATCTTTCGCAACTAGCCCATGAATTAAAGCATCCCTTAACTTCTATTATTGGTTACTCGGATCTGTTTTTACGCCAACAACGACGAAACACTAAGATAAAAGACACCTCTGCCAATCTCGAACATATTGAGCGAGTACTACGTAACGGTAGACAATTACTCCACCTAATTAACGATGTACTAGAACTTTCGCGCTATGAAGCAGGACAGATAAAACTCCAACTAGCACCAACCGATGTGCGTGAATTAATCAATAATGTCTGTGAAATGTTGGAACCTTTAGCTGCTGGGAAAAATTTAAAAGTCATAGTAGATTGCGATCGCGCCCCCAAAGAATTAGTCACAGATCCTTTTCAATGCCAACAGATTATTACAAATCTTATTAGTAATGCAATTCGCTATACAGAGTCGGGGACAATTATTATAATGTGTCAGGTGTTGGATAAGGAAAGATGCGCGATCGCAGTTTGTGACACTGGAATTGGTATTGCAGCAGAAAACCAAGCCCAGATATTTGAACCGTACTTTCGGGTTAGTTCTAGCGATCGTCCTTATCTACCCGATAGTACAGGATTGGGGCTAGCGATCGTTTCGCGTTTAGTAAAACTCCTCCAAGGTACAATTAACTTAGTTTCTGAGGTGGGAGTTGGTTCTACTTTCACGGTAATTTTGCCTTTAGAAATAGAGAGTTGATTTCGCGCCAAGACATAAAATTCTTCACTGCGCTTCTGCGTGAAATCAAAAAAGTTTTACAACAAACCTTGTTTTTTCAATTTAGCTAGCGCATCCTCAGCAGCAGCTTTCTCTGCATCTTTCTTATTGCGTCCCTTACCTTCGCCGTAAATTTTTCCATCTACCAATACTTTGGCGACGAATTCAGGCGCGTGAGAAGGGCCTCCTATTTGTTCTGTAAAATATTTGGGGGGATTTGGAGTAACGTTGCGTTGCACCCATTCTTGAAAGCGATTTTTTGAGTCTACATTAGAACGAGATACAACTATATTTTTAGGATCTACAGAATCAAATAGTGGTTCTATAATTGTCCTAACTGCTTCAATATTGGAATCATTATCCAAATAGTAAGCACCAAGTACAGCTTCAAAGGTGCTACTGAGCAAATTAGGATTTTGGTAGCCTCCGTCTCGAATTGCGCCTTTTCCTAACCGCATCCTAAAGTCTAAACCTACTTCCTCAGCGAACTTTGCTAATTGCTTTTCATCTACCAGCGCCGAACGCCGCCGTGTTAATTCATCTTCTCCCATTTCTGGGTGACAACTATATAGATATTCGCCACTTAAGAAATTCAGTAAAGCATCACCAAGAAATTCTAGACGTTCATTGTGTTCGCCTTCTCCAGGGTTTTCATGGACATAAGAACGGTGGGTAAGTGCATGGCGGAGAAGTTTTTCATTATGGAATATTAGAAGCTTGTGCATTTTTATCTTATGTCTTGTTGCGAAAATTGACTATTGGGAAACTTTACCAGTGCTATTGTCTTCAGACATTAAAAAACCGCAGATAGCGGTATTGGTAAAACCCAGTTGAGTAAAAACTGGGTTATTAAAAACTATTTTAAGCAGCCAGTTTGTCTAACTCAACCAAAAATAATTCCTTGCCTTGTTTTTGAACTTTACCATCCCTTATAGCAGCATCAATAAACTGGCTAAACCTCTTAAATTTCTTGCCATTAGCTGTAGAAATAGATGAGCATCCTTGATACTTAGCACAAAGTTGACGCATCAATTGATCAATGCAACCAAATACGGTAGATCTATCTTGGCTTGAAAGAGTATTGATAGCTTCAACTAGATAGTCTATAGCGTCATTGTAATTAATTTGGGGCACAACCGAAATAATTTGAGGTTGATTTTTATCGCTAATTAATCGGGATAAATCGTCTAAAAAGTAAAATTCATCAGCCAATTCCTTAAGCTTTTGTTTTACATTACCTATTTGAGCAAGGATAATAGCTTGTTTACCTAATTTTTGAAGATTGTGAACCAATTTTACAAAGTCCCCATTTCCTGATATGAGCATAATTTTGTCTGGAGACATATTACTGTGAATCTCCTCTAAACAGTCGGCTATTAATTGGTTATCTGCACTATTTTTTAAAGGACAGGGAACATTAACACAGTTAAAACCAAGATTGCCTAAATCATCCTTTACAGCAGTTTGATCTTCACGCTGTGAATTGTAGTAGACATTTATGCTAATTACGCACCCTTTGGATTGGGCTAAATCCAGCAATGATTTAACCTGAGATGGACTTAATTTAGTGTTTTGATAATCCCAATAAATGGAAACTAGAGGTAGCTGCTGGCTTGCTTGTTTTTTGGAAGATTGATTAGCGTATGGCATTGTGATATATCCAGTATTCTTTCGATGAACTGGACAGCTTCAATAAATTACACATCTAGCAGTAGCAGAGCTTTGTACGAAGAATTTGTACTTAAAAAGTACTTCTCTGTCATAAAGCTATCTACCGTCACGCTCATTTGGTTTAAGTCTCAGCAGTAGAACTCCCAGTCTCCTAGCAAGCTTCGCGTCATCCCTTCCCCTGAATATTCACCCAGATATCTTGTCTTCCCATTGAATGTCTAGTCAATTAGTTGACCTGACATCGGGCTGAAAACTCAGCCGGAGGGATGACGCGAAGCTTGGCAGGAAACTAGGAATTCTGCTGCTGAGACAGCCACCAAAAACCTGCGTTTTAGAGTGCGGTTGTTTGTTCTGTCTCATATACAGAGTTACATAGATCACCCTGATTTGTCAATATACTTATTTATGAAGATTCGTAAAAGCGTAGATGCGTAGTGGTTTGTCTTAGACATTGCCTGAAATCTATCAACTTTAAAATCATCTATGGCATTCTTTCAAAGCCAGCATATTATTTAATAATAAAAGCAGATCGCCAGCTATTTTTAAAGCGCTTGCTGAAAAGTCTTGATGGCATCAACATGATTCACCATATTAATGCAACGTAATAACAAATCCAGATCGATCCCTTTGACCTCCTCACTATTAGAAACCCTCTCATAGTGAAGTGCATCACCCTCTTTCCGCAGGTGATAAACTTCTAACACACCATCTTCCCAAAACCATACTTCTGGAATCAAGAGCCGCTTATATGCCTCCAGCTTGTCGATCCCGCCACTGGTAAATACCACCTCAATCACCAGATCGGGACGCACTTGACCTGGAGCCAGTTTATAAGATTCATCCGCCTCATGCTTGACAGCACCGACTTCACTTTCTAAGGTCATTGAGCCAGTAGGAGTAAAGTCAAACCCTGCTACAAGTAAGTACAGTTCCAGCAATGCAGCAATTCTTTTCTTAACGGTTTCGTGTGGTTCTCCAGGCATTCTTCGGATCTCCAAAACTCCATCTAGAAAAGAGAGCCTATATCCTGGACGGTTTAGCAACTGCTGAACTGTTTTGAATTCTCTCCAGGTTAATCCCTCAAACAACAGGGGTGATTCCTGACGGGGCGTAGCGATCGCTGCTGGGGTCATTTGAGTCTCCAGTCTGTTTGCAGATGAGAAATAATTCCGGCTTAGGAAGGCAGTTTGTTTATTTTAACTTTTATTGGACTAATTTACGGTTTGCTTTGTGCGATCGCACCATACAAAATACCTAAAATCCTCTTAATATCCTTAATATAATATTCACTCAAATCAATCGAAACTATATTGCCTTCAAGCTTAAGGAATTGCCAGAGCGTACCTATAGTAACAGCACCATATATAGCTTTGATTTGATTTCCAACTCTCTCGTTAAATAACTGAGCCGCTACCATTTCGGCAATACATTGAGCTAAACCAGACCTCAAATTCTCATTTTTACTTTCTACCAAAACAATCACCGGACTACGTACAAACAACTGCTCCGAAGAAAGACTCAAAATAAAATCAAAAAAGCCGTTTAATCCTCGCTGGCTATCAACAGTAAAATCAACTCCCGAAAAAAAGCTTATTTCATAATTAAACTTGCGTCTAATTTCTAATAAAATTGGACTAATTATCATCTCGCTTCGAGCTTTTTCTGAACTTATCGCTACTGCTAAATCAACATTTTCTCTAAGAAGAGTAGATAACAAATCACTACATTATTGCTCCTGGACATTTGCGAATAGTCCAGATGATTCGTAGATAACTAACCCAAAAGAATCAATAACATCAATAAGTTTAAAGTCACTATAAGCCATAAAACTTACTCCTTTGGCTTATAACTAATAATAAAGTTTAAAAATTCCGCTTTGGTGGAAACACCTTAGCTAAATCAAGAGATAAATCAGGGAAGCAGGGAAAAGTTATTATCTCATTTGACAAGAAAATTCGCTTATTTGAATAACCATATCTGCCTTGATTATCCTGATATGGTTCACTGTAAGCTTCCAAATAATTATCGAATAAATTGAATATCCAATAATCAGTAATACCCACTTTAGCATACAGAGGTATTTTAACGTCTTGATCATAAGCTAAAGAAGAATCGGAAACCTCCATCACCAATAACACATCAGTCGGTTTAGGGTGAGACGAGAGATAATTATCATCTCGGTTTTGAACAATCGCAAAATCTGGTTCGGGTTCGCTGTTAGGTGGCAAAGTAATCGGGGCTTGAGATTGTAGAGTTGCCCTATCTGCTACAATCTTTGGGAGTTGTTTCCATAAATTTCTTAGACAAGTTTCATGGGCTGTACCTTTGGATGCCATTTCAATAATTTCCCCGTTGATTAATTCAATATGGTCATCTTCATGGAAAAAGCCCAATTCTCCAAGCCTGTGGTATTCATCCAGTGTGAAGCGTTTAGCTTGAGCAATACTCATAACCTTACCTTTGATCTCATTGCCATAATACTTATTCTAAATGTCCCAGAAATTGGTATGCTAAAGGCCGAGAGTCGCTATTGAAAAAACAATGCCTGCGCCTACTATCAATCCCACGATCGCTGCCTTTCCCTTGACTGCCGTAGTCGGTCAAGAAGCAATTAAATTAGCCTTGCTGTTAGCAGCAGTCGATCCTGGTTTGGGAGGAGTAGCGATCGCAGGTCGTCGTGGTACGGCAAAATCTGTAATGGCTCGTGCTATCCACGCCTTACTACCACCCATTGAAGTTGTCAAAGGTTCAATCAGTAATTGTGACCCCAATCACCCAGAAGAATGGGACGATCAACTTTTGGCGGAGTACGCAGACAAAGATATTCAAGATGTTCCCGTAGAAATCATTCCCGCACCTTTTTTGCAAATCCCTCTAGGTATTACAGAAGACCGACTCCTCGGTTCAGTGGATGTAGAAAAGTCAGTAAAACAAGGTGATACTATTTTTCAGCCGGGATTACTCGCTACAGCAAACCGTGGTGTACTATACGTAGATGAAATTAATTTATTAGACGATCAAATATCAAATCAGCTTCTAACAGTATTATCTGAGGGACGCAACCAGATAGAACGGGAAGGAATTAGTTTTCAGCATCCGTGCAAATCCCTATTTATTGCGACTTACAATCCAGAAGAAGGCGGATTACGGGAGCATTTATTAGATAGAATTGCGATCGCACTCTCTGCTGACGGTATACTCGGTTTAGATCAAAGGGTAGAAGCAGTTGAAGTTGCGATCGCTTATTCTAAATCTCCCCAAGATTTTCTCCAACAGTACAACGAAGACTTAGACTCCCTGAAAACCCAAATCATTTTGGCACGGGAATGGTTGAAAGAAGTCATCATCACCCATGAGCAAATTACCTATTTAGTAGATGAGGCCATTCGCGGAGGAGTTCAGGGACATCGCGCCGAGTTATTCGCCACGCGGGTTGCCAAAGCTGCGGCGGCTTTGGAGGGACGAACAACAGTTAATGCCGAAGATTTGCGCCGTGCGGTGGAACTGGTGATTGTACCACGCGCCACAGTTGTGCAGACACCACCAGATCAAGCGCCGCCACCTCCTCCACCGCCACCGCAACAGAATCAAGAAGAAACCCAAGACGAATCAGAAGAGGAACAAGAAGAACAGGAAGAACAGGAAGAAAATCAAGAGCAAGAACCCCCCGACATCCCGGAAGAATTTATATTTGATCCAGAAGGGGTAATCCTTGATGACAGCGTGCTGTATTTTACTCAAACGGCGAAGCGGCAAGGTAAATCTGGTAGTCGCAGTGTCATTTTTTCCGATGACAGGGGACGCTACATTAAGCCGATGTTGCCCAAAGGGAAAGCGCGACGCATTGCAGTAGATGCTACCCTAAGAGCAGCTGCTCCTTATCAAAAAGCACGCAGAGAAAGACAACCAGATAGAAAAGTTATTGTCGAACAGCCTGATATTCGCTCAAAACGCCTAGTACGCAAAGCCGGGGCGTTGGTAGTATTTGTGGTAGATGCTTCTGGCTCAATGGCCTTGAATCGAATGCAATCGGCGAAAGGTGCAGTGATGCAACTATTAACAGAAGCTTATCAAAATCGCGATCAAATAGCATTAATTCCTTTTAGAGGAGAACAGGCAGAGGTATTATTGCCTCCAACACGTTCTATTGCTTTAGCGCGTAACCGTTTGGAAAGGTTGCCCTGTGGTGGGGGTTCGCCCTTAGCGCATGGTTTAACTCAAGCTGTGCGCGTCGGCTTAAATGCCCAGATGAGTGGAGATATTGGGCAAGTTGTCCTTGTAGCAATCACCGATGGGCGGGGTAATATTCCCTTAGCGCGTTCTTTGGGTGAACAGCTAGAACCAGGAGAAAAGCCAGATATCAAAGGAGAATTATTAGAAATTGCTGCTAGAATTCGTGCTTTGGGGATGCAACTATTAGTAATTGATACGGAAAGTAAATTTGTGTCTACTGGCTTTGCTAAAGAATTATCGCAAACAGCAGGCGGTAAATATTATCATTTGCCAAAAGCGACAGATCAAGCTATTGCTGCTATGACCAAAGGTGCGATCGCTGATTTAAAATCTAGATAATTGGTCATTTGTCATTGGATTTTTGACTATGAACCAGTGGGCATTACCTGTGGTTGTAAATAGCAAATCAAATCTTGGATTCCCTTTTGCAGATACCGCGTTACCGTCATTGGACTAGTGCCAATATTTTTAGCAGCATCCTTGCGAGAAAGTTCCTTTAAAAATACCATTTCGACTGCCATACGGGGCTTTTCTTCCAACATATTTATTGCACCTTGCAGTTGTTGGCGTTCTTCTTCCTGTTGCAGAAGAACATGAGAACGAGGACAAGGAAGTGCTTCACCCAAAGTTATTTGGCAATCAACATAGTTAACTGCGGTTGCATCTAAACTCAAAGGCATCCGATTTTGAGCGGCTAATTTGGTTTCTTGCCATTCTTGCACAGATACCCGGAGTTGGCTGGCAATTTCAGCATCCTTGGGCTGACGACCTAAAGACATTGCTAAGTCCTTGCGAATCTTTTGCCCCTCATTATATAATTCTTGCCAACGACGGGGAATTTTTAATAGAGTACTGCGATCGCGCAAAAAGTGCAGCATCTCACCGCGAATGTATGGCACTGCAAAGGAACTAAAAGCATATCCTTGGCTAGGATCGAAACGTTCAATAGCCCTAATCAAACCAAAATACCCAATTTGTTCTAAATCTTCATAAGGTTCATTACATTGATGGCTGAATTTATGAGCCATCTTCCGTACTAAGCCAGTGTGTAACTGTACAAGTTTATTACGAAGTTTAATAGAAGGATTCTGGTGGTACAAGTGTAATAATTCTATACCATCAGTTCGTAAAGAGGACTCACTTGTTGCCATATACATTCCCTTGTTGTAACCCCATTCCTCAGAAAATGGAGTTGCGTATATTTTCTTCTAAGCTGTTATTATTTTGCTTAGTCAGGGAAGAATAAGCCATCGTCGTTTCACTGAACTTATCAGGGGTCTAACTCCACAATTCGGTATTTGTACGCATGATTTTTCTAACCTCTCTGTTGCAGGTTATTTTTATTTTTTACATAACTATTGAATGGCAGAGAATGTTTAGCTTTTGCAACAAAAACTAGCTATTTATGCTGAACAATGCATTACTGACCTAATGGCCATCCGTCATACTGAGTGCAGCGTGGTTAGGTACTTAATTAATCGCAAAAGAGACTGGGAAATTTTATCTCTGAGTATGCACTGTCATTAATAAAGGTCGGGAATCAAAATTAGAAGTTGAGTTGAGAAACAAAACCCAAGCTACAAAAAACAGAATTCCGATTCATTTTTATGGGGATTTGTACTTAGTTGGGTCTGAGGATACATTTCTATTCAATATTGATAAGATGGAAACTTTGGAAACCTAGTAGAAAAATAAAAACAGGTGATTGACATGCCAGTTTGGTCGGTGTCACACTTCCTTGTGCTAAACAGAAGGGTGAATAATGAAAATCACGTGGGAAAAACTTAACCAGATCCAAAATGGTACTAACTGCATCTATCACCTATTCTTTAGCCATCTTAAACTGGTTGCGTCTAAATTTTTGGCTGTTAACTGCAAAGATTGGTAAGAATAGGAATAAGCAGAACGTTTTCCTAAAAAACAGTTTTTCAATATGAGCAATACCAGTAATTTTCGTGAAGCTATGCGTGAGGCTAAATCTCACGCCCTAGTTGGCCCAAACGTGATTGCCAACGCCCTCCCCTACGTCGGTGGTGGATTAGTGCTAACGGCATTAGGAACCTACGGCGGTTTGGGAGTTATCCGTACTAACCCTGAAATATTCTTTCCCACCTTCATCGGTGCGGTGATTTTGGAGTTAATTTTGTTCTTTGTTGCCCAAAATGTTGCCCAAAAAGGTAACAAGGGACTTGCGCTACCCTTGTTAGCAACCTACAGCCTCTTGTCTGGATATACCCTCAGTGGGTTGGTATTTGTCGCCTTGAGATCCCAAGGTGTTGGCATTCAAGGCATTGGATTGGCTGCCCTTGGTTGTGGCGTTACTTTTATTGCTGCCCGTCAAATTGGTTCAAATCTTTCTGAACAAGACGGCATGGCTTTGACGAAAACCATCAATCTTGGTGTTATGGCATTGGTGGTTGTGTGCCTTGTCCAATTCGGGTTTGCCATGTTTGGTGTTTACACACCAAATTGGTTAGAAATCGCCATCTCTGGTTTAGGAGTATTCCTGTTTGTTGGGGTTTCTGTTGTCGATTTTTACATCTTGCCCCGCACTTACAGCGATGATCAATATCTGCCTGCTGCTTTGTCGATGTACTTAACTTACATCAACTTGTTTGTCTTTATCTTGCGATTACTAATTGCTATCAATGGCCGCGATTAAGCACCCGTAAGTAGAAAAATTTAACAAATATATCAACCGTGGTCAAGCATTAGCAGCCACGGTTTTTTGTGGAATAAGGAACTAAAGCAATTTTAGTAATACAATATGTAGTAAGTTTTCAACCACAGTGAGTAAAATCATGCTGGAACTCTTAAACATCAAACGCGAAGTAGAAAGGTTATCAAATATCTTGGCTAAGGCTGAAGGCTGTCTTTGACGTTCGAGAACTGAGTGCGAGAATTGAGGACTTGAATCAATTAGTTTCTCAAACTACTTTCTGGCATAATTCTGTCACTTCCCGTCAGACACTTCAAGAAATTGATTCACTCAACGCTACAAAGAAACAATATCAGCGATCGCACTTCATTCTAGACGAGATCGAGGCTGCACTAGAACTACTAGAATTGTCTGCTGATAAAGAATTGTTGCAAGAGGTGCAAACCAACCTTTCCCAACTCCAGCAAGAACTCGAAACATTAGAAATACAACAATTACTGTCCGACCCCTGCGACCAAAAGGGGGCATTCTTGGCAATTACGGCTGAGGTTGGAAGTATAGATGCCCAAGACTGGGCAGCTATGTTATTACAGCTATATTATCGTTGGGCAGTAAACCATAACCATAAAGTGTATCTAGTGGAAGAGTCAGCAGGTGATTTAGGAGGGTTCAAACATGCCACCCTGGAAATTATAGGGCGTTATGCTTATGGCTGACTAAAATCGGAACAAGGAACTCATGCAAGAATAGAGCGAATTTCTCCTGTTCATGGCAATGGCAAACGGCATACTTGCCTAGCCAGCGTAGAAGTCAGCCCGATTTTAGATGAGTCTGTTGATTTTGAGATTCCAGAGAAGCATTTAGAAATTACTTTGCCGCGCCATCGGCGGAATGTCAACCGCCCAGAAACATGGGTGCGGTTATTTCACATTCCTACTGGGATTAGTGTATTTTGTAAGGAGGAACGCAGTCAGATGCAAAACAGAGAGAAAGCCTTAGCTATTCTCAAGAGTAAACTGTTTGCGAGCGCACTAGCCCAAAATGTCCCGCTTGATAAAATTCAACCTCGACTGATAAAATCTCTATCCAGTAAGCTCATCCGTGAATATATCTTACATCCTTACACCAAGGTGAAAGATTTACGTACCAATGTAGAAACACCTGCTTCGACTGAGGTTTTGAACGGTAAAATCGATCTGTTTATCAAAGCCTATCTGCAACAGTTAAATCGCACTACTTCAGAGGACAAAGAAGCACTTGATAATTTCAAGTAACTTTTGTAACTTAATATAAGTGGTGCAGAGTGAAATTGCTCAACTACAGCTAAAATTAATAAATGTCAGTAGAATAATGAGCAATTTCCGAATCCAAAGCGCTCTATCTATCATTCAACAAGCACTATGGAAGTTTTAGAACTCAAACGCGAAATCGAAACGTTGTCTAGCCGCCTGGGTAAAACCCAGGACTATCTTTGACGTACCTGCACTGACAGCCAAAATTCAAGACCTCGAAAAAATATCAGCGCAGCCAGAATTTTGGGATAACCAAACCGAAGCTCAACAAACGCTACAAGAACTCAACGACCTGAAAGCCCACCTAGAACAATACGATCGCTGGCACGCCAATCTAGAAGATACTAGGGCAGTTGTTGAATTGTTAGAGTTAGAAACTGACGAGGCACTACTGCAAGAAGCAGAATCTACCATCACTAAACTGAATCGTGACCTAGATCAGTGGGAGTTACAACAGTTACTTTCCGGCCCCTATGATGCCGAAGGTGCTGTACTGACAATTAGTGCTGGTGCTGGTGGCACAGATGCTCAAGATTGGGCATTTATGCTGATGCGGATGTACACCCGTTGGGCTGAAGCTCACGGTTATAAGGTAACTTTAGCTGAAGAGTCCGAGGGTGATGAAGCCGGAATTAAATCGGCAACCCTAGAAATTACTGGTCGCTATGCCTATGGTTACTTGCGATCGGAAATGGGTACACATCGCTTAGTGCGGATTTCACCTTTTAATGCCAACGGCAAACGACAAACCAGTTTTGCAGGGGTGGAAGTGATGCCGCAGATTGATAACTCTGTGCAATTGGATATTCCAGATAAAGATTTGGAAATCACCACAACTCGATCTGGTGGTAAAGGTGGGCAAAACGTCAACAAAGTAGAAACTGCGGTGCGGATTGTTCACCTTCCTACAGGTCTTGCAGTGCGCTGTACAGAAGAGCGATCGCAGCTGCAAAATAAAGAGAAAGCCCTAAATCGCCTCAAAGCAAAGCTTTTGGTCATCGCTAAGGAACAACGCGCCCAAGAAATTGCCGAGATTCGTGGTGATATGGTAGAGGCTTCCTGGGGAAACCAAATCCGTAACTATGTATTTCATCCTTACCAAATGGTGAAGGATTTACGCACAAACACAGAAACAACGGCAATTGGCGATGTAATGAATGGCGAACTTGATACATTCATTCAAGCTTATCTGCGTCAAGAAAATAAATTAGTAGAAAACACTTCTGCATAATTTGGAATTATTTACAAGTGCTAAGTAATGATTTTTATATTACTTAGCACTTGTTATTTATTTTTGAGAATTTCAGATTAGCGCGACACCAATAGCGATCCCTGCGGGTAAGCAAGCTACGCGCAGCGTCTCCTAGAGAAGTTTTAGCAAGTATTCAAGGGTCATAGCCCGTCGTAGACATCGCATAAAATTCCCTCTTAGCCCGCATTTCTCACAAGCTCCAAAGCGATTGATGATGAGTAATAAGTAATGGGTAATGAGTAATAAGTAATGGGTAATGAGTAATAAGTAAAAGAGCAACAGGCGCAAAAAAGCGTGCAAGAACTTCTTACTTCTTACTATGCACTCCTTACTCACTACTGGTTGCATAGTAAGAAGTAAGAAGTAATGAGTAAGAAACAAGAAATAAGATATTGAAGTATTCGCTCATAACTCATTACTCACTACTCATTACTCCTCCATTCGAGATGTGGTGAGAAATCCGGGTTAGGGACTTTCAAAAAATAAATTATCCGATTTCACCGAATCAAAACGATTTTCTCTCCCCTGCTCCCTGCCCCCCTGCCATTCCCTTCTTGGGGCGTTTTCAGAGAATTTCTGAGCAATATACAGGCGATCGCTATTCTAGCCCAGACCAACTGTTACAGTTATAAAAGAGTCTGTAGACAAATAACTATGAGCAACTCTCCTTCAACAGAACCTCAACCTAGCTACGTAAAACTTGCCATGCGAAACATGGTGCGGAAGGGTGCAACTTCCCTGAAGCATTTTGGATTGACCGCCGTAGGGCTTTTAGCTCTCTTGGTTGGTCTTGCTTATCTAACTCACTAACGACAAAACCGTAAACCTCAGATAAGGAGACTATGTGCCGCTGAGTGTTGAACTATATGTGGATGATTCTTTTTACGAGTTGTCCCCAACGACATCTGTAAAAATTGCGGACGCTGATTCCCGAATTTCTCCTGAAACTTGGGAAAATTGGTTTAATCACTGGTTGGAAATACTTCACCCTCACATTCCGCCAGCGCCAAGTTATGAAATCGGATTGCGTTTGACAGACGACTCGCAAATTCAAGAACTGAATGCTCAGTATCGTCAACAAAATAAGCCTACAGACGTTTTAGCTTTTGCTGCTTTAGAAGTGGATTTTCCACAAAGCAAAGAAATGCTTGCCTCTGTACCATTATACTTAGGTGATATTATTGTTTCTGTAGATATAGCACAGCGTCAAGCTCAACAGCAGGAACATAGCTTACAAACTGAGCTAGCTTGGTTAGCATCTCACGGTTTATTACACCTCTTGGGCTGGGATCATCCTGACGAGGAAAGTTTGGGGCGAATGTTAAAACAGCAAGTAAGATTGCTGAACGCAATAGGTATTGCTATTGACATTGAATAGCAGTAGTTATGTGTTCTTAATGTTAATTTTGGGTAATGCTTTTATAATACTTCTGTGGAAAATTGCTTAAAGATTGCCTCAAAGTTAATTCTGCCATTAAGATCGGCGAATATTCCCACTGTAGCAACTCTATTTTTGTATTTTTAAGTCTATGTCCCCAAAAATTTCTCCATCACCAACGTCTACCTCGTTACAAACACTGGTGTCTAACGAACGGGAATTTTCCTGGAAAGTAGCCTCTAATCTATTTGTGAGTTTTAAATATGCTTGGGCTGGAATCAGCTATAGTTTTCAAACTCAACGTAATTTTCGCATCCACGTAAGTGTTTGTGCAATGGCGATCGCTTTAAGCGTCTTTTTGCACCTGCAAGCCGTGGAAATAGCGGTAATTGGTATAACTAGTGGTTTAGTTTTGGCATTAGAGTTATTAAATACAGCGATCGAGTCTCTTGTGGACTTAACCGTTAAGCAGACATACCATGAATTGGCGAAAATTGCTAAAGATTGTGCGGCTGGTGCAGTTCTTGTGTCTGCTTTGGTAGCCGTACTGGTAGCTGGTACGCTGTTGCTCCCTCCTTTGGTAAAGTTAATTATATCGACTTTGTAAATATGATTTGCGTAGGCGTAGCCCAACCCAGGTATCGCAAAGTGACTTGGTAAAAGGATTGCACTCTACCCGCATTTTGAGGAAGACATTATAAGCAATTCAAAATTTTAGAAGTGGCCGGTTGTAAAGTAGCCGCTTTATATTTATCTGTCTACTTTAGCGTTATTTTTATATCTAGCGAACAATTAGCATCAGTAATCTGATGAGAGCTAAAAACCAGGGGTGATGAGCTTTGATTATAGTTATCGACAATTACGACAGTTTTACATATAACTTAGTGCAGTATCTGGGAGAATTAGCAGCAGAATTCCCAGTGGCAGATGATATTAAAGTTTTTCGTAACGACAAGATATCCATAGATGAGATTCGGGCATTAAAGCCGGAAGCTGTGGTTATTTCTCCTGGGCCTGGTCGCCCGGAAGATGCCGGTATTTCCTTAGAGTTAATTAAACAGCTAGGCCAAGAATTGCCAATCTTGGGTGTCTGTTTGGGACATCAAAGCATTGGTCAAGTATTCGGTGGTAAAATAATTCCTGCTCCAGAATTGATGCATGGCAAAACCTCTCAAGTGTCTCATACTGGAGTGGGGGTTTTCCGGGGATTAGAAAATCCTCTAACCGCCACCAGGTATCATAGTTTGGTCATCGAACGTGAGACTTGCCCAGATGTGTTAGAAATCACCGCTTGGGTTGAAGATAACACCATTATGGGAGTGCGACACCGGAACTATCCTCACATTCAGGGAGTCCAGTTTCACCCAGAGAGTGTCCTGACATCTTCAGGAAAACAGTTATTGCGAAATTTTCTGGAACAGTTACAGTCGAGAACATAATTAATGAAACGACGACAATTGATGGGCTATGCTGGGGCGGGGTTGGCCACAGCTTTAGTTACTACCTTGACTGAATCTCAAGCTGACGCACAATCTAGCGGTTTATCAGTTCAGTGGCTAGGTCATACTTGCTTTCTTTTTACTGGTGGCGGTGCGAAAATTCTTGTCAATCCATTTCGGTCGGTCGGCTGTACTGCTAAGTATCGTCCACCAAAAGTTGCAGCAGATTTGGTACTAATTAGCAGTCAACTGCTAGATGAAGGTGCTGTAGATGTACTACCGGGAAATGCAAAACTCATCTACGAACCAGGAGTTTACGAGTTTAAAGGTATTAAGTTCCAAGGAATTGCCATAGACCACGATCGCAAAGGTGGTAAACAGTTTGGCTCAAATACTGCTTGGAGTTGGAAGCAAGGTGGAATTAATATCCTACACTTAGGCGGGGCTGCTGCACCTATTTCCATTGAGCAAAAAATCTTGATGGGACGGCCCGATGTAGTATTCATTCCAGTAGGAGGCAGCGCAAAAGCCTACAATGCTCAGGAAGCAAAGCAGGCTATTCAAGTATTAAACCCTAAACTGGTGATTCCAACCCATTACCGGACACAGGCGGCTGATGCTGCTAAGTGCGATATTTCACCACTTGATGATTTTTTGACTTTAATGCAAGGCATGAAAGTACGACGCAGCAACGGAGATAGTATTTCTATTAGCCCTAAAGATTTGCCAGAAAATGGGGAAATTCAGGTTTTGACTTACAAATTTTAACGATCTGGAGATGAAGGAGTAGGAGAAAATGAGAAAAAACAAAGGCTATTAATCGCGTCTTTACTCCCACCTTTTGTACAGACGCGATTAATCGCGTCTCTTGACTTTTAGAACGTATACCAGCCTGCACCAAGCTTATCTGCATCGCTGATAGTATCTCTAATTGCTGTTGTCCCATCCATAGTCCAAATTCTGTCTGAACCTGCTGTCTGATCGCGCCAGTAGATATCGGTCTTACCGTCGCCGTTGAAGTCGCCAAAAGATGGTGTCAAGTCCGCCTTATTAGTTGGTAAGAAAGCTTCAGTAGTAACTGTTGTACCATCCATCAACCAAGCAGTGTTCTCGCCTGTGGTTCCATTGCGCCAAAAGATATCGGTCTTACCATCGCCGTTGAAATCACCAATTTTGGAAGTCCAGGATGAGTCAAGTGTTCCCAAAGCGCCTTCTGTGACTAAGATACCATTCATCGTCCAAACCTTATTCTCGCCGGTTCCAGCGTTTCTCCAGAGAATGTCAGTCTTATAGTCGCCGTTGAAATCACCAAGGTTAGCAGTCCAGGCTGCGTCTTGGGATTGTAGTCCAAGTTCAGTCTTTTGCGTACCATCCATAAACCAAGCGCTGTTATCGCCAGTTGTAGCGTTGCGCCAGAAGATATCACTCTTGCCATTGCCGTCGAAATCAACAATGGTAGGAGTTAGTGCTGGGTCTGTAGTGTCTAGAACAGTTGCACTCAAAACTGTTGTGCCATCCATCTCCCAAATAGCGTTCTCACCGGTTGTACTATTGTGCCAGAAGATATCGGTTTTGCGATCGCCATTGAAATCCCCGATTTGAGGACTCCAAGCTGCATCAACGCTAGTTAGAGAAGCTGCATTAGCAACTTTGGTTCCATCCATCAGCACAACGCTATTCTCACCGGTTGACTTATTGCGTAATAAGAAGTCGGTTTTGCCATCATTGTTGAAATCCGCAATTTTGTAATCGTATGCGGATAGGTCATATTTACCCAAAGAACCCTGTTCAAGAACTTTTGTGCCATCCATCAACCGAATGACAATCTCACCGGTTGTAGAATCGACCCAAACTTTGTCTGTTTTGCCATCAGCGTTGAAGTCAGGAGTAATCGCCGCGCTAGTTAAGTAAGGATTAGGATTAGGATTTGCTGATGCTGTGATGGTATTGCTAGCTTGGGTAGATAATTCAGGTTGTAATGTTTGCGAGGAACTATTACTTTTAAATTCCAAATCAGAATTTAAAGTTGTCAAGCTTTGTGATTTTGTAAAAGAGTCTGATGCCCATTTAGATGTATTCAAAGACAAGTTTGAGGAATCTGACTTTCCAAACATGATGTGTTTTTATTACTGGTTGTCATATTTTTTTAGCTTTTTTTGGAAAGGCTTTTCTGTAATCAAATAACATTTACTAAGTTTTCCATATTTCTTTATAACTATTTCTTTTTGATAAATGTCAGTCTTTGAAGATAAAATTATGTTTATTTTAAATAATTGCAACTAAAACTTAAAGTTCACATAAATCATTCAAGAATATCTAGCTGTATTTTATGTACATATAAATGGTAAAAAACTTATTTTATGAATATTCTAAATTCCTCAATCAGAACAGAGCTTTCGAGTTATTAAAAAATTCTAAAAAATGAGTTTTTCAAGATAATTGATTGTTTTCCAATGATTTATGACTTGAGTGGAAACAAATATTGGTTAAAATAATTTAGATTAGCAATTAACGAAAAGCATGAATTGTGCAGTCGCTGGTTGCCAAGAGTGTAAAATAACACGATACTTTAATACATATATCAGTTATGCAAGCAGAATATCGGCAGCGTCGTGAGCAGTTAATGGCAAAAATTGGTGATGGTACAGCCATTTTTCGCAGTGCGCCAATGGCAGTAATGCACAACGATGTCGAGTATGTTTATCGCCAAGACAGTGATTTTTTCTACCTGACTGGTTTTAACGAACCGCAGGCAGTAGCAGTATTAGCACCGCATCATTCAGAACATCGGTTTGTGCTGTTTGTCCAACCGAAGGATCGCGAAAAGGAAGTATGGACTGGTTATCTTTCTGGAGTAGACGCAGCCAAGGAAATGTATGGTGCTGATGAAGCGTACCCCATTAATGAGTTAGATGAAAAGTTGCCGCAGTATTTAGAAAAAGCTAGCCGCCTTTATTATCATTTAGGACGCGATCGCACTTTCAATGACCAAATCCTGAGACATTACCAAAGTTTGCTGCGGACTTATCCTAAACGCGGTACTGGGCCGATAGCTATTGAAGATACTGGCCCTGTTCTCAACAGCATGAGACTAATTAAAAGTGAAGCAGAATTGGGATTGATGCGTCAAGCCGTTGCGATCGCAGTCGAAGCACACAATTACGCCCAAGAAATCACCGCACCCGGACGTTATGAGTATGAAATTCAAGCGGAGATGGAACGCATTTTTAGAGTGCGGGGTGGAATGGGGCCAGCTTATCCTTCGATTGTGGCCTCTGGGGTGAATGCTTGCGTACTCCACTACATTGAAAATAATCGTCAAATGCAGGATGGAGAATTACTGCTAATTGATGCTGGTTGTGCTTACGGTTATTACAACTCGGATATTACGCGGACATTTCCTGTTGGGGGTAAATTTACGCCAGAACAAAAGACACTGTATGAGATTGTATTGGAGGCGCAAAAACAAGCGATCGCTCAAATTAAACCAGGTAATTCCTTCAAATTAGTTCATGATACAGCAGTGCGCGTTATCACAGAAGGTTTAGTTGAACTTGGCATCCTCAAAGGTGAAATTGATAAGTTAATTGAAGAAGAGAAATATAAGCCATATTATATGCACCGCACCAGCCATTGGTTAGGTTTGGATGTTCATGATGTGGGTGTTTACCAGCACGGTGAAGATAAACCGCAGATTTTACAACCAGGTCAAATTTTGACGGTGGAACCGGGACTATATATTGTGCCTGACACCAAACTGGCAGAAGATCAACCACAGACCGATCCTCGATGGATTGGCATTGGTATTCGCATTGAGGATGATGTGTTAGTTACATCTGATGGACATGAGGTGTTAACTGCGGGAGTTCCCAAAGCAGTGGATGAAGTAGAAAGATAAAAAATGGGGATGGTTCGTACCATCCCCAAACTAAAATTGAGGACAAGCCATCAGGGTAGTTGTCAGAATTCCTAAGATTTTGTCTATTTCTTTAATAAAGTAATCATTTTTATCGATAAAGATGGTATTTCCACAAAGTTTGAGAAATTTCCAATCTGTTCCTGTTGTAACTACACCATAAATTTCATCGATAATATTTCCTTGTTGCTGGTTAAACAATTGAGATGCAATCATTGTCGCAATACATTGTCCTAAACCAGATTTAATACTCTCATTTTTAGCTTCTACAATAGTCACGACAGGACTAGTAATATCATATTGTTCTGGTGAACAACTGAGAATAAAATCACAGCGCCCTTCTAAGCCTTTAGCAGCATCTACATTAAACTCTGAACCAGAAAATATACTAATTTGGTATTTAAAGAAGCGTTTAACTTCAATTAAAACAGGCATAATAATTAGTTCAGAACGAGCTTTTTCTGTATTTATTGCTGTCACCAATGGTAGATGCTCAGAGAAAATCAAATTTAGATATTCAGTAGGTGAAACTATCTGCACATCTGTAAATAAATCTTGATTTTCAACAAAGATTAATTTAAAGTCTGTTTTTACTTTGCTAAGATTAAAGGCGCTGTACGGCACTGTATCACCCCTCAATCACGCTTAACTGCATAGTATGATCTTGTTAGGCATCGCTAAGAAAGTAAGTTTGATGATATCTCAGATCAAGAACAGCCTTCAACAAATTCAACTTCCGGTAGTTTACCTGAGCGAAACTGAGTGACACGCTTACCATCAGTCTCGAATACCACACGATAGTTTTGGTTAACACGGTCTTTCGGGACAAATGTCAAGTAGTGTCCGCCTTGGACGTATTTATGAGGTGTGACTTTAATTTGTCCTGGGTAGAGAGACTTTATTTGCGCTTCGGTGTCGCCAATTTTTGCACCTTTAAGGGTAGTAATTTGGGTATTCTGCCGTACATCTACTCTAGAAATGCGACCTTTTGTAACCATAAACAAAAGATTTTTGGGTTCGTTTTGTGGCTTAACATAGTAGCAACTATTATTCGGCGAATCTCCCGCTAGCTTAGTACCAGCAGCTTTTGCCGCTTGGGAAACAGTCATCCCAACTCTTACCTCTCCGATACCATTGATGGACAATTTCGATTTATTTGTCAGTTTCGTCTGTGCTACAACTGTGCCGACAGTTAGAAAAGAAACTGCCAATGTTAAGGAAGCAAGAGTCAATAATTTGACTTTATTATTCATAAATTGTGGGAATAAAGGTAGGTAGATTTTTACATACAGTACCTATTTAAGCGCACAATTTGGTCATAATCTGCTAGTGCGCCTTTATCATCATGCAATCCCATACGCGCCCGCGATCGCTTGATATAAGCATCGACATCATTGGGATTTGTACGTAAAGCAGCAGTTGTAAGCTCAATTTGTTGTTGCCTATTTTTTCTGATCTGCTCAATTCTTTGCTGACGATTTTGAGAGTAATAAGTTAAGAAACAAGGCTGAAGGGATTACGGTATAGGCGTTTTAGCCTTTTAGGAAGAATTCTTAACAAGGGGTCAAAAACGGGGTAAATTTTTGTAGATTTAATGTTGAATCTGTTCCCCCAGGTTGCCTCAAACAATTGTAGATTTGAGATTGACGATAGCGTTCGCGCAGCGTCTCGTAGAGAGCGTCTTTGAGATTGACTGCACCCACTCTTGGATGCCGATTGTAGATTTGAGATTGACAATTTTAGATTTATTCCGCCCACTTTCCTGCTGGGCTTGTACCAAAAACAAACAATAATAATAAAAATTCAGCATTAAGGGGTATGAGTAGCATTCGCGCAGAAAACCAGGTTAAGAGGTATTACAGGAGTAATACAAGCATATTCAAAGGCTGAAACCCTTGTTTTCTCGTTGAGTAGTGAGTCGGTAATAAGTTGAAGTTAATGACCTTCGTTATCAGGAAAATCCTTAGCGAATAAGGCTTTTAAGTTTATCCCGATTTTTTGTTCTGATGATACTCATACCCGAATGGCACTAAGAAAAGCTGAAAGCTTTGCCTGGAGTGGGTGTAGGAGGTGTGGGGAGTGTGGGGAGAATGAGGAGGAATTGAGAATGGGTACGGCATCTATCGCTTGGGAGCAACCCAGTACCTCCCACACTCAAAAGCCTTATAAATAATGGATTCGCCGTTATCTTAGTGCCATTCTACTCATACCCCAACACCTACATTCTTTATGAGAGTAATCTATGGTAACAACAACTCGACAGCAGCGGTTTGATGTAATTGTGATTGGCTCTGGAATTGGTGGGTTGACGGTTGCCGCGATCCTATCTAAGCTTTATCACAAAAGCGTTTTAGTGTTAGAACAGCATTTCACCCCTGGGGGATTCACCCATACCTTCGAGCGCAAGAGAAAATTTAGTTGGGATGTGGGGCTGCACTATGTTGGAAATATGGGAGATGGAGGCACTGGCAAAGCTGTGTTTGACTATCTCACCAATGGCAATTTGAATTGGCACAAGATGCCCGATCCGTTTGAAAAATTTGTCTACCCGGACTTCACCTTTGAGGTTTATTCTGACCCCAATCGCTTTGAATCTGATCTAATCCAGCGCTTTCCTCACGAGCAGACAGCCATTCGGCGGTACTTTAAGGATGTCCAGAAAGCAGCATTTTGGTTTGGAGCGCATTCAATGTTGGAGCTATTTCCGGTATTGCTGCATCCTCTACTCAGGCGGTTTGTTCGTCATTTCGGGGCTATTGCTAGACAAACGACCCAGCATTATTTGAACAGACATTTTCAAGATGCCCAACTCAAAGCATTACTGGCTTCCCAGTGGGCAGATTATGGCTTACCGCCATCCCAAAGTTGCTTTGGCATTCATGGTGCGATTGTTACCCATTATTTTAAGGGCGGCTGGTATCCTGTGGGTGGGGCAAAGGCGATCGCCCAAGCCATTATTCCCGTGATTGAACAGGGGGGTGGTGTCGTCATCACCCAACGCCGAGTCACAGAAATCTTGTTGGAATCCGGGGTGGCAGTGGGGGTGAAAGCCCAAGATACAGCACATCCCAAGGCAGACCTGGAAACGTACTTTGCACCTATTGTGGTGTCTGATGCCGGAGCCTTCAATACTTATGTGAAGCTGATTCCACCCAACTACGCGCTGGCAGAGCGCCAGAAAATTCAAGCGTTTCCAAAAAGTAACAGTATGGTGACGGTATATTTAGGGTTCAAAGAGAGTCCACAGCAACTAGGGTTTCAGGGTGAGAACCATTGGATTTACACGACCTATAACCACGACGCAATTGCCCAAGCTCCACCCATTCCTACCGATAATTTAGCTAAATTCTGCTATCTCTCATTTCCATCGCTCAAAGATCCATTAGCTGAGGTGCATACGGCAGAAATCATTGCCCACGTTGACTATGATTTCTTTTCGCAGTGGCGGGAACAATCCTGGCGACGGCGAGGCGCGGACTACACTGAACTGAAAACCCAAATTACCCAATCCCTGATTCAGTTAGTGGAGTACCACTACCCTGGCTTTCAGGATTTGATTGAGTATGCCGAACTCTCGACTCCACTGACGGTGGAACACTTTGATGCTAGCGATCGCGGTGCTATCTTCGGCATTCCCTGTATTCCTGAACGCCTGGATCAATCCTGGATCGGGGCTAGAACACCAATTAAAAATCTATACCTGACCGGAGTCGATACACTTTCACTCGGCATTATGGGAGCGATGATGGGTGGAGTGAAAACAGCAGGTGTTTTAAATGGAGCATTCGGCTTTTTTAAGATTATGACAACCATTATGAGAAGGTGACAGAGAAAGCTTTAAATTAAGTTTCATCATCTGTTGATGTCCTAACCACCAAGGCTTGTGCTATTTTTACTTAAAAAAAATGGGTATAGCCTTTTGAGCATACCCATTTCAGTGATTTTAGAACAGTGGTTACAGTTGCGGTACGTACTGCTGTTTCTCAGGAACTTCAGCGTACTCAGCCACAATTTGGCGGAATTCTTCGCCGTCAATGGTTTCTTTTTCGATGAGCAAATCGACTAAGCGATCGGTGACAGTGCGATGGTCACGGACAATCTTCTTAGCGTTTTCGTAGCATTCTTCCACGATCGCTCGTACTTGTCCATCAATGCGGGAAGCGATGGATTCAGAATATTCAGATCGGGTTGTCCAATCACGACCCAAGAATACTTCACCCTGTTGGCTTTCTAACGACAGCGGCCCTAAGTCAGACATCCCGAAACGAGTCACCATCTGCCGCGCCATTCCCGACAACTGTTGCAAGTCTCCACCAGCGCCAGTTGTTACTTCCGCAGCCCCAAAAATCACCTCTTCAGCAGCGCGACCGCCCAAAGCACCAGTAATCCTGGCTTTCAACTGTGAACGAGAAATTAATCCTTGTTCTTCATTGGGAGTAAACCAAGTTAAACCCTGTGCTTGTCCTCTTGGAATTAAAGTAACTTTCTGCACTGGATCATGGTCTTTTAACAAAGTGCCAACTAAGGCGTGTCCAATTTCGTGGTAGGCAATTAAGCGCTTGCTCTTGCTATCTACCAAAGGAGTGCCTTCCATCCCTGCGACTACCCGATCCACCGCATCATCAATTTCGCGGAGGGTGATCGCTTCTTTACGTCTTCTCGCAGTCAAAATTGCCGCTTCGTTGAGCAAGTTAGCTAAATCAGCACCAGTAAATCCAGGAGTGCGGCGAGCGATCGCATCTAAAGATACGCTAGTGTCTAGTTTCTTGTTCCGCGCATGGACTTCCAAGATTTCCAAACGCCCTTTGATATCGGGTGCATCGACTGTTACTTGTCGATCAAAACGACCGGGACGTAATAAAGCTGAGTCTAATACGTCGGGACGGTTAGTAGCAGCAATAATAATGATGCCTGTGTTACCTTCAAACCCGTCCATTTCGGTGAGCAACTGGTTGAGGGTTTGCTCTCTCTCATCGTTACCGCCACCGATACCAGCGCCCCGTTGCCGTCCTACTGCGTCGATTTCATCGATGAAGATAATGCAGGGGGCGTTGTCTTTGGCTTTCTTGAACAAATCGCGGACGCGGGATGCACCCACACCAACGAACATTTCTACAAATTCCGAACCGGAAATACTGAAGAAAGGTACGCCTGCTTCGCCAGCGATCGCTTTTGCTAATAAAGTTTTACCAGTTCCCGGAGGCCCAACTAACAGCACTCCTTTGGGAATTCGTGCGCCTACAGCAGTAAATCTTTCTGGCTGCTTGAGGAAGGTAACGACTTCTTGCAGTTCTTCTTTAGCTTCTTCAATCCCAGCTACATCATCAAATTTGACTCCAGTTTTCGCTTCCATTTGGAAACGCGCTTTGGATTTGCCAAAGTTCATTGCTTGACCTGGGCCGCCAGGGAGGTTGCTAGAACGCCGGAACAAAAAGAACAGCCCAGTAATCAATAAAACTGGAAATATGAGATTGCCCAACAATCCCCAGATTGCGCCATCATTCCGCATGGGGTGAGCATCAAAACTAATATCTTTTTCTTTGAGCTTGCTAATTAACTCAGGAGCATTAACAGGCAAATCCACCCGCCACCTTTGGACGCGATTTTCGATGTCTGGATCGCGGGCTTCGATAATAGCTGTCCTACCGCCTTCGTACAGATCCACACTGCTGACGCGATCGCCATCTAAGTATTCTAGAAAGCGCCCATAAGTCATGCGGGTATTGGCTGCATTCTTACTCATGTCAGTAGGAGCGCCTGCAAAGGCCCCTTGCCAGAAGAAAAAGCCAATTACCAAAGCCGGCAATGTCCAGAGTACTACGACTTTCCAAGAGAATTTCATCTTAATTTGCCTCTAGATGCCTATACAACTCGTTAGCATTAGCAACCGAATGTTTAATCACTCTGTCACTTTAAGCTGTTAAACGGATGTCTATAAATCCATTTTGTTTAATTTGATCTCTTTTATGCATTGCCATAGAGCGATTGGCGCATTATGGCGATGCCAACAAGAATCTTAATCAAAGTTAACTTAATTTTAATACAATATCGCACGAGAAAAGGGAGCGCAACGGGATGTAAGCTAATGTTGTTCCAACCCGTGACATAGCAGAGATGGGGGAGCAGGGGGGACAAGGTGGACAAGGGGGATAGGG
The DNA here is from genome assembly GCF_034530675.2 of Nostoc sp. DedVER02. Taxonomy (NCBI): domain Bacteria; kingdom Bacillati; phylum Cyanobacteriota; class Cyanophyceae; order Nostocales; family Nostocaceae; genus Nostoc; species Nostoc sp. DedVER02. The sequence goes on along the minus strand of NZ_JAVRCP020000001.1, from coordinate 44,344 downwards.
GTGAATTATTGAACAATTGAACAAGTCTCTCTCTTGTCTCCCCCCTCTTCCTTGTCTCTTCTTCATGCCCAAGGCCCAATGCCCCATGCCCAATTCCCTACTTAACTTCTGTAATTTTTAGAGTGTAAGGAAGGTACTTGCCTTTTTCGTAAGAACCAACCCAAATCTGATAACTTCCAGGCAGCCATTCACCAATAATGCCAGCATTTTTGCCATCAAAATCATCATTGCACCAAGTACCACCCGGGCCCTTGACAATTATGGTGGTGTCTTCAGGACTTTGGACTTGCAACTTTAGGTAGTCGAATTTACTTGTTAGCGCTAATGTGTGGTCTGGTGTTTCATCAACAAATCCGGTACAAGGGCCAGTGGCTGTTTCGCTTCTCCCACCTACTTTACTCCCAGGTATTGAACCACCACTCATCCCACGAACTGTCAAGGGGTCTGGCGAAAACTGGGGGCTAATAGTTACATCTCCAAATATCGTTGGCGCTTCTTGAGCATCAGTCACAGCGTTAACTGTCGATGTGATTAAGAGCGTAACTATCATCAACGATAATCTCATCCCTTTATTGAGCGCTTTTGTCGGCATTGTAATTACGTTCGCTTCTAAGTGTTTTTGAAGACATCATTTTTACACACCAAGTTCCCAACATGAGGAGAATTGACTACCTATTTTAGATTTAAAATTAAGGATAATTCATTAGTAATTAGTCAATGATTTCTTGTTCTTATAGTTGCTCTACCTTATAAATCAATACGCTTGGGTTAAGGACTACTGGTAAAAATTTTGGGTTTTTGAGACGCGATAAATCGCCGTCTCTACAAGTGTTTTGGTCTTATCTGAACTGTATTGCCTTATAAACAGGGGCACACCTTTGTGCGCCCCTAAAATCGAAAATATTTCTAAAATTCGGAAGTAATTGCTAATTAGCTTCTGTTATTGCCTGACTCAAGCGTGACTTATCTAAACCAATCTGATTTAGCAGTAACCAAGATTGAATAAGGTCGGGGCCATGAACATCTCCAGTTAAGGCTGCTCGGAGCGATCGCATTACTAAGCCTTTTTTAACTTTTTGCTCTTTCACCACTTGTTTGATAATGTCCTGGGCGGCGGCTTCTGACAGCTGCGGCTGATTTTCTAAAGCTGTGACAATCGCCTCAAGGACAGCAGTAGAACCCTCTTGTTTCAGTTGTGTGCTGCCTTCTTCGCTAAATTCAACTGTATCGCTAAAGAACAGTTGGCTTTGAGATACTGCATCTACTAAACGAGTCAAGCTTTGGCTAATTAAAGTTACAAGCTGTTCTAACCAGGGGCGTTCTCTTCCACCATCAAATTTATACCCAGCCGCTTGCCAATAGGGTATAAGTAAATCTGTGAGTTTATCTACTGGCGCATGGTGGATATACTGACTGTTTAACCAATCCAGCTTGTCCCAGTCAAATTTTGCACCTGCTTTATTTACACGCTCAAAACCAAATTCTTTGGCTGCTGTTTCTAAGGTAAATATTTCTTGCGTCGAGTCTGGTGGCGACCAACCCAACAATGTCATGTAATTCACCAAGCCTTCAGAGGTAAAGCCCATTTTCTGAAAGTCAGAAATAGAAGTAACTCCATCCCGCTTAGAAAGCTTGCGCCCTTCCATGTTCAAAATTAACGGTGTGTGGGAGAACTCTGGGATTTTTGCACCCATAGCTTCATACAGCAGAATTTGCTTGGCGGTGTTGGCAATATGGTCTTCTCCGCGAATGACATGGGTGATTTGCATATCGATGTCATCCACTACAACGACAAAGTTATACAGTGGTTGACCGCTACCCTCTTCTGAGGCGCGGGCGATGACCATATCACCACCTAAATCGCTACCTCGCCAAGACATTTTTCCCCTTACTAGGTCATTCCAGACAATTTCTCGCCCATCTTCAATTTTGAAGCGAATTACAAAAGAACGACCTTCTGCTTCAAAAGCAGCACGTTGTTCTGGTGTGAGGTTGCGGTGACGGTTGTCATAGCGGGGAGCTTCGCCCCTAGCTTTCTGAGCTTCTCTTAGCGCTTCTAGTTCTTCGCTGGTGGTGTAGCAGCGATAGGCTAATCCTCGATCTAACAGTTTTTGTACTGCTTCTTTGTAAAGATCCAGGCGTTGAGATTGGAAAAATGGCCCTTCATCCCAGTTAAGACCTAGCCAGCGCAATCCTTCAAGAATATTATCGGTGTATTCGGGACGCGATCGCTCTAAATCTGTGTCTTCTATTCTTAGTATAAATTTACCGCCGTGGTGACGGGCAAATAACCAGTTAAATACAGCCGTTCTAGCTGTACCAATGTGTAAATTTCCAGTTGGACTCGGTGCAATACGGACTCTGACAGTCACAGTTAATTCTCTCTTTCGGAAAGCATGATAAATGTAGCTTATATTCAAACCCCCAATTCTGGGTCAATCCTTTTGGGGAATTCCAAATCAAAAATCACCGAAGTTGGGTTTGGTGATTCACTACTCATAAATTTAGAACGGGACTGACGGGGCTCGAACCCGCAACTTCCGCCGTGACAGGGCGGTGCTCTAACCAATTGAACTACAGTCCCTTGTTTGGTCAACTTTGCTATTATCACTATTTTTTTTCTGCTTGTCAAGCATTTTGGAGAGAAAAATTAGAAGTTATTTTTACCCCATCTCTCCAAGGTGCAATACCGTTAAATAGACCTTGATAATACAACCTGGGGCTTAGATTCCAGATGCTGCAATATCCGGGATTGAATTTGTTTATACTGCTGTTTTAATAGCTGTTTGCTCATGTGGGGCACAGAAGTGGATGGTAGGCTATGAGTTTGTTGCACCCAAGTTTTCAACATTTGTCGCTGAGTTGGCTCAATACGACTGCTGAGAACGTTAGTACAGGAATGTGGTGCTTCCAGAGAAAATAAAATCAACGGATAGTGTTCATGTTCAGCCAGTAAAGTTACCATTCTAAGATTTTGGGAATTTTGCATATCTAAGTAACAGGGTAGCCACTTAGGAGTCAATTGCCGATTGTAGAGTACAGTTACCCACAACAGCATTGGGTGCGGGGATGTCATGAAGATAAATTGGTTGTAACGGGTAGAAAGAGCATAGTTTTTGATTTCTTGTCTAGGCAACATCAACCATAGTGCTGTCATAAATCCTTGTGCAGTATCTATAAGCTGGGGAAAAACAATTTCTTGAGTTGGTTTATTTTGAGGCCACAAAAGTTGCCGACAGCTTTGTTCTACTGCAATTGGTAATCCAGAATCTAAGGGGCGATTCAGGATGGAATCAGAAGATAAATTTGTTGGTAAACTGCTAGGATTAGATTGTTCTAAGCTATTTAATACTTGCAAAATTTGAGCAATATTTTGTGGGCGATCGCAAGATTTCTTGGCAAGACAAGACATAATCAAATTATTTAGCTTCTGAGGTATTTTGAGATTGGGTTTAACATCTGCGATCGTTTTTGGTGCTTCAAAATGATGTGCTTTATACCAGGCACCAAAATAATCAGTTTCTGGTTCCCAGGGTTTGTTGCCTGTGAGCATTTCAAACATCATCACACCCAGGCTATAAATATCAGAACGACTATCCAATTTTTCTCCATCTAGCTGTTCTGGAGAACAATAAGGCAAAGTACCATTAAATCCTCTATTTGTACTAGCTGTTGATGCATAATTTACAAATTTAGCAATCCCAAAATCCAGAATTTTAACTAATTGACCCAATATCGGATCGGGAATAACTAATATATTGGCAGGCTTAATATCTCTATGAACCAACGGACAAATTTTACCGTCAATATTAATGCCTTGATGGGCACATTGTAAACCCAAACAAATTTGGCGAGAGAGAGTTAAAAACATCGGCAACGGCAAGGGGATTAAATCTTTTAAACTCTTACCGCATAAATATTCCATAACGTAGTATGGTTTTCCTTTCTCATTTACACCATAATCATACGCCCGCACTATATGTAAACTTTTTTGACTCAAAGCTGCACTCATTAAAGCTTCACGAACAAAGTCTTGTTGCATCTTGATATTGACAACAGTTTGAGTCAAAAATTTGATAGCAACTGGTATGCCTCCTAACAAAATATCATTTGCTAAGAAAACTTCACCCATACCACCGCTACCAATTAATTGCTTTAGTTGATAACGATTGGCAAGCAAGCCCGTACTATTTGGAGATGTAAATGGGCTTTGATTCACTTTCTTAACCTCTGCTACTGAGTCCATTTAAAGTCAGCAATACATACATAAAAATCATAAAAATATAGTTAGGTAATGTTGGGAAGCATTTTGACAACGCACTTTCAAGAGCGCGATAAAAGTTTAAAAAAAATTTCAAATAATTTATTCATCCAATTTTTTAAACCTTCTTTCTCAGCTTTTTGATCTGCGGCTAATTTTTGTAAAATGTCTAATTTTAGTTTCTCGTACTCTGCTCTTAGAAGACTTTTTGCTTGATTAGGCAAAATTAATTCATTTGACCGTTGACTTATATCTAACCAATCTACAATTTGCTGGCGCTGATTAGCCGTGAGGCTTAGGGTTGTTACATGAGAGCAACGGTTTGGATCTTCTAGGGAAAAAAATAGTAGATGATAGTAACCTATCTCTGCTAAACTACGTGCTATATTCTGTCCTTTATTATCTTTTAAATCTAGGAAATAAGGTAGCCACTTAGTCATAGAAGGTTGTTCATCATATAATACTGTTACCCACAGAAGCATCGGATATACATTAATTTGACTAATGAATTCAGTACCATGTATTTTATCTAAAAACTTTGTAATCTCTTCTTTAGGCAACATTGCCCAAAAAGTTGGTATAGGTCTTTGAATAGTTTGTAGTAAATGGGGAAAACCAATTGACGCAATTGGTTTATTCTTAGGCCAATTTTTCTGCAAACACTCTTGTTCTGACAATAAAGTTGCAGGTACTAATTGAACTGGAAGTGAGAGTTTAATCATCTCACTACTATTACTAGGTATACCATCATTGAACTGAATATTAACCTTTTCTAAATCTTCTAATATTTGGTTGACATTTTGTGGGCGGTCGCTCACTTCCTTAGCTAAACAACTCATCAATAATTTTTGTAACACCTGTGGGATTTTGACTTGCGGATTAACTTCTTCAACTGTAGGTGGCATTTGAAAGCGATGCGCTTGATACCAAGTACCAAAGGAATTACTTTTTGTCTGAAATGGATGTTTTCCTGTTAACATCTCAAACATTAGTACTCCCAAACTATAAATATCTGAGCGCACATCTAAGAGTTTGCGCCCTTCCATGTGTTCTGGAGAACAGTAGGGTAAACTACCAATAAAAGAATCTGTCAGAGTCATCCCACTCCGCTCTGTTAAAAATTTAGCAATGCCAAAATCGAGTATTTTAACAATTTCTCCTTGTTTACTTTCTTCACAAAGAAATATATTTTCGGGCTTGATATCTCTATGAACAATGGGATAAATCTCTCCTTTGAGGCTAATACCTTGGTGGGCACATTGTAAGCCTAAACAAATTTGATTACAAATCTTCAAAAACTTCGGTATTGTTAAGGGCTGAATTTTGAGAATTTGTTTGAGATTTTTTCCTTGGAGATATTCCATTACATAAAAGGGGGTTTTATCTTCAGTAACGCCATAACTTAAGATGCGAACAATATGTTTACTTTTACGCCCCAATTGAGCGCCAATAAAAATTTCTCTAGCAAAGCGTTGCGACATTTGCTGATTTGCTAAACTGAGTGATAAAATTTTGATTGCTATCGGCATACCGCCTTTAGCAGTATCTTCTGCTAAATAAACCCTACCCATCCCCCCTTTGCCAATCAAATCTGTAATTAAATAGCGATTATTTAAAAATTGTCCAATGTAATTGTCTAATTCTGGTTTTTGCCCTACCATATTCTCAAGTTTTTTTGGTGCCATAAAAATCATTTATGAAAAATAGTGTTGGCAAATTACTTTAATAAGTCTAGATAATTACTAAAATTAAATCTAAAAATATCAGAGGTTGTAGGCAAATAATCATATACTGCCATTATGATTAATCTGTCTGCAAAGCTCCCTACACATTGTGTAACATATTTATTAAGGAATACGGTTGAGAAATTACACGTAAAGTACAAATAGTCTAGATAAATTTGCTTAATAGATTCAGTGAATACACAGGAATAAGCTTCAACCAAGTAAATAGCTGTAAAAGGACGATACTCTGTACAGTTAACGGTTGAGATTCGGCAGAAAACGGCGTAATAATCTCATCAGTGGTGTTTCAATTTTTATTTTAAAAGCTAATATCTGGGTACGTTGCAGCGAGTTAAAATTGTTATCACTGATGAGAATTAATGATTGTTGACCATCGGGTAGTTTAGGGCCAAGAGTTAAGCCTTCGATGTTGTCTAGCAATACATCTAGGGTTCTCAAATCTAACAGTAGTTTTTTCTGAACTGGTTTAATCTTTGTGGAGTCAACTGCTAAAAGGCTATCAATCTTATGAATATCATCAGCTTCTTCTAAAGAAATCTGAAATAAGGAAATAGCAAACCCTAAACCAGTAAAAGACCTTTCTAAACTTAGGAAGTGTCCTTGATTGTCAAGAGCAAGTAAATCAGGTAATCCACTAGCAAATTTGCCAGTCAAATTCAAAAAAGGTGAAACTGGTTCAGTTTTGTAAAGAAATTCCTTTTCTGGCTGGCTATTGAGCAAGTTGTATTGCAAAATGCGGCAAGGGCTACCGATATTGGGTTTAGCGGCGACACCATCTTGAATTAGAGCATTTTCGGTAGCTGTAAATAGATGCTTGTTATCAGGTGTGATGGTGAGACTTTCAAAAGCTAAATTGTTGCGGATACCTTGTTGACCGCTTTTATCTGGCAAAAATTTGTTTGGAACAGGGAGTGTTTTAATTTCCTTTCCAGAAGATATTGAAAACTCTTTAATAAAAGGATTAATTAATTTTGTGACATCGCCTTCAGAAGAAATAAATACAGTTGCTTTATTAGTTAATGCAATACCTTCTGTATCGGTTTCACCAGGGCGAAATGCTTGACCTTTTTCATTTAATAATGTGGTTAAACTTACAGGAAGAACTTTACCCTTTTGTAGAGAACCCTTGCTTAAGTCTATTTTCAGGGTATAGAAACGGGCATTACCTTTTTGCCCACGGTCATCGGAAATAGCATAATAAAGGTTCTCTTTTGCATCGTATGTAATTCCAGATAAACCTCCGAGTTCAATATTTTTGAAGATTAAACCTTTTGGTAAAGTTGCTTCTCCGATAAACTCTATGCTACTAACTTCAACAGCACTTAATGGTAAGCTTTTGAATAAAAAGGTTATAACAAAAATAATTATGAATAAGAAAATAATTTGTGGTAGTGCGAATATTTTTTTGATTAGCTGCATAGAGTTTTTATGAAAATATGAATAAAATCTTGATTTTAATACCATTTATGAACAAATTTAGCGAATTCAGTGCTGATAAATATCTGCCGCAAATATAAACAGATTACATCAACCTCAGCCTAAACTTAACTCGGCTGCAAAATTTAGTTAGTAGAATTGACAAGCAAAAAGCGATCGCAACTTAGAAAACTTCATCAGTAGCGCAGATATGGGGTTAGTAACCAGCTAAATTACATCTTCAGTGTTAATTGCTGAAATTGCAAAACACCATTTTTCTTTACAACAGCCTTTTTTTGGAGCGTTGTTGCTGGAGTGCTAACCAGTATAATAGCCTGGATATTCTTTAAAAAAATTCGTCGCTAATCACTTTTAGCTTTGCGTCCTTTGCGGTTCGATATCTTAAATCATGTCTACTCAACCTACAATCCAAAGCATATATACCGATGGCGCTTGCACCGGGAACCCTGGCCCTGGCGGTTGGGGAGTTGTCGTCTACTTTAGCGATGGCTCAATCCACGAAATGGGTGATGCATCCCCTAATACCACTAATAATAAAATGGAAATGCAAGCTGCGATCGCAGCCCTGCAATTCCTGCAAACATCTCAACAAGTTGAACCAATCACCCTCCATACCGATAGCGAATACCTAATTAACTGCGTTACCAAGTGGGTGAAGGGCTGGAAAAAGAAAGGTTGGAAAAAGTCAGATGGTAAACCTGTCCAAAACCAAGAACTTTTGGAAACTCTTGATGAACTCAATACGCAACAGGTAAAATGGCAACACGTCAGGGGACATTCTGGTAACATAGGTAACGAACGTTGTGATGCGATCGCTCGCAGCTATGCTACTGGCAAAATTCCTCCGCTACAACAATTAACTCCAACAAATTTTTATAAATCTTTACCTGCCAAAAATGACCTAAATGTAGCAAAAGTAGCTGATTATGAAAAAAACTCTCGAATAATTAACCAAAGTCCTCAAGAAATCAGTACTTCTGCACCCGAAATAACCGTTATGGAACCATCAACTGGGCCAAATGCGGCCGCTACCGATGAGAAACCTCCAGAAATGAGGGTTTCGCAACTTCGTAGCTTGGTCGAAACTCTGCGTATCGCTGACGAAATTTCCGAAAAAGGCTACTTAATCACTAGTTCTGAGTTAGCAGACTTGATGGATGTTCACGCCAGTGCTGTTACTAGTCGAGGAGATCAATGGCGCTGGCGAAACTGGATAGTGTCACGGGTACGCCGTGAAGGAAATCAAATTCTCTGGGAACTAGAACGCGGGGATCAAGTAGGAAGTGAAGAGGAGTAGGGAATTGGGAATGGGGAATGGGGACAAGGAGAATAACTATACTCAATTCCCAATGCTCAATTCCCAATTCCCAATTCCCCACTATATATACTTGCGTCCTCGCCACTCGCGTGGCTTGCGGAATGCAGATAAGAAAATTCGCAGCACAGCTAGGGGATCTGCTAAAGGTGAAAGCCAGAATAACCAGCCACCTTTAGCATTTTTGCGATCGTAAGAAGGTGCGATCGCAAAAAGCATTGCAAAGCGAATCACCACTAAGAATAAATTCAGTCCCAATAAAAGGATTAAGGGAGTGGGTAGAGACGCGATTAATCGCGTCTGTGGGGGAGAAATCAATAAAAAACTGAGGACAATTAAAAGGGGTAGACCTTGAACAGATGTAAGTAGCCATAAATCTCCCCACAACTGCGAACGAGAAGTTGCATCTTTAAGATCGAGACTTCGCCCCCATTCCTTCCACGTCTCCATCGCCCCTTCATACATCCTTACTTTTAACACCTTTGCGCCATCTAAAAAGCCCACTTTATACCCAAGAGTTGCAATATTTCTTGCCAAGGTGACATCATCACAAAAAGAACTACTGGCACTGCTATAGCCACCCACAGCAGCTAAAACGGAGCGACGACACAAAAAACACTGCCCATTTGCCATCACCCGTTCAGGCTGCTCTGCATTGATCCCAGCAGGATCAAATCGGTAAAGCAGAGTCATTAACAAAGCTGGTTGTAGCCAGCACTCTCCTGGATATTTGAGGATGAACTGAGGTGAAAGGGAAATCAAGTCATAGCCTTGTGCTTCGGCCGTTTGTACCAAACTGGCAACTAAGCCAGGATGTGGTTTAATATCAGCATCTAGCCCCAGAAACCACTGACTACCCTCAGAACTATATAGAAAACCGTTATGCAACGCCCAAGGTCGCCCCACCCAACCAGAAGGTAAAGGATCGTCCGTCATCACACGAAAACGCGGATCTTTTTGCTGTGTCGCTTTTACTAAGTCTGGTGTGCCATCACTAGAGTTGCTGTCTACAACGATAATTTCCCGAACTTCGTAGCTTTGCTGACTTAAACCAGCTAACAGAGGGCTAATACGAAGCGCCTCATTCAACGTGGGAACAACGACACTAACCTTACCCAAAAGTTCCAGTGTTGGCTGTTGTGGTTTTATTGGTGGCAGCCGTCTTGGCCCCTTTAGCAGACGCGAAAACAGAATCGCCGTTGCTGGTACTTGGATAAGTAGGAATAAAAGGGATATGGCACTTTCTAATATTAAAGCTTTGTCTACTGTTGTCAAAATACTTATCAATTAAAATTACGACTATACAAAATAATTGGGAATTGGGAATTGGGAATTGGGAATTGGGAATTGGAAATAGATTATTTCCTAGTCTCCAATCCTAGTCCCCAGTCCCCAATCCCTAGTCCCTAGTCCCTTACCTATTTCAAGGCAACTTCAACCTTTGCTACTGATACTTCTTGGGTTACTGGTTCAACAGCAACTTGATTGGGTGTGGTTGAACTCCTCAACCACAGCGTCACGGCGGGAACCACACCAAGGACTAAGCCCAGCAATACAGGAATGGAGAAGCCAGCAGCTAAACTTAGTCCGGCGGCGAAGGCAAAGTTAGTTAAATAAACGACTAAGGGTAGATTGAGTTGCGATCGCTCTAATTTAATCGATGTATTTCTCCACAACAAGCCTGCCACACTCATAAACAGGGCACTAGTACCAAACCAACCTGCATAATTCTGGTAAGGTGTACCAAAGAAAGCTCCTGGTTGTTCCCAATACCAAAAAGGCAGAGAAGTTTGACTCATAGCTGGCTCAAGGGCAAAATCCCAACAAGTGAAGAGTAAAGCACCAACGGCTATAGCCGCAATATGGCGACCCCAACTGGGTTTTTGAGCCACTTTCAAACCACTTCTCGCAATTAAATAAGATGACAGCCCAACATAGAACCAAGATAAAGGAATTGTGAAAGGAACTAGCCCCGCAATCTTATAACCCAAACCACTTAAGTAGCTATAATCACCAAATGGGAAACCTGTACTGGTTCCCAGTAGTTCACTTCCCAAAGAGATAAACATAGCCGGCAGCATAAATGCTAGCCAAGTTCCTAATCCTAGCGTCCGGTAGGCATAAATAGAGACAGCTATTGTCCCCAAGATGATATCAACTACACCGCCACCAGCCATACTTAACTGTACGGCCGTTTCTCCAACCTGCGATAAGTTGAAAATTATTTCGGCATTAGGTACGACTAGTAGCATCCCTACCAGTCCAAAGGCTTTTGACACGATATGACCAATCAGGCATACGCGTTCAGCGATAACAAGTTGTCTCATGATAATTCCTTAACAAGATGTGACACGCGGCTACTCGGCTGCTAACAGTTTACAAATGTTTAACAACATATTTAAATACTTTGTGCCGCAATTCTCTACAAACTTGTTTGGCTTTCTTGGTAAGAGCATAACAACCGATTGATTGAAGCTATATATGAGAAATATGATGATAAACCTACTAGTCTAATCTATATACTCAAAATCTACATAATTTCATCTGTAAAAACTTCTGGTTTCTTGTCCTAGTGATACCCGTATGCTAAATAACTCCTTTCATTCAAGGATCTCTTTGAGGGAGGATAACCATCATAGATTAACTAAGTCTGAAAGTAAAATAAAGTCTTTAGCTAACTCGGACGAAAGCCCTACATCTCAAAGTTTGCACAGCGTTATATTTGCGTAGCGGGCGATCGCCTGAGAAGAAAAGGATACGTTTAGTAACTGTTAAGAATGATACATTTACCCCAGACAATCACACCAGGGACTAGGAAGTATACCGTAATCTAGAAGTTGTCGATGAATAACTTCTAACTTAATGACTAACAGACGGCAATTTTTCAAAGGGATAGCAGCACTTTCTAGCTTATCTTTAGCTGGTTGTGGCTGGAGGCTGGCTGAAGTGCGTGCTAATTCTAATACTTCTAGTCAGCGTGACCAACTTTATATCTTTACCTGGACACAATATACTGACAACCAATTACTGAAAACCTTTAGCACCCAAACTGGTATGAAAGTGCTAGCGGATGTATATGATTCTAATGATGTCATGCTGGCTAAGTTGCAAGCTGGAGGCGGTGGTACTTACAGCATCATCTACCCATCTGATTACATGGTGCAGAAGATGGTAAACAAAGGTTTGTTAACAGAAATAAATCACGATCGCTTAATCGGTTTAGAGAATTTATTCCCCCGGTTTCAGAATCCTGGTTATGACCTCAATAACCGATATAGCATCCCTTTTAACTGGGGGACAACAGGTTTACTTTACAATTCCGAAAAAATCAAAGATGCGCCACAAGACTGGGATTACCTTTGGCAGAACCAAGAAAAACTTAATCAACGGATGACCTTGCTTAATGATGTTCGAGAAGTGATGGGTGCAACATTACGGATGTTAGGTTATTCTTACAACTCGAAAAACGAACAAGAAATCAAACAAGCTTATGAAAAGTTGAAAGTTCTAAAACCTGCGATCGCACGTTTTGACACCGATGCTTGGCAAAATCAAATTCTGGCAGGAGATTTACTGTTAGCAATGTGCTATTCAGCAGATGCGGTGAGAATATCTCAAGAAAACCCTAAACTCAAATATGTAATTCCTCGCAGTGGTTCTTCATTATGGACAGACACTATTGTAATTCCTAAAACAGCCCCCAATTTAGCAGGAGCTTATGCTTGGATCAACATGATTCTGCAACCAGAATTAGCAGCCCAAATCAGTCAACGTCTGAGTATTTCTACGCCTAATAAGGCTGGATTTGAGCAATTGCCAAAAATAATTCAAAACAATGGTAATTTATTTCCCTCAGAGTCGCTTTTAGCAAATTGTGAACGGGTTACTCCTGTCGGAGATTTTGAAGAGGTTTACGATCGCTATTGGACTGAATTAACTAGTAGTTAAAGGAATTAGGAGTTAGGAGTTATAAGTGATGAATATTGATAAAAATGGGATTTCCCAGATGGAAAAATTTAATCGCCTACCAGGAAATTGGCTGCAACCTTTGATATTACTTTCACCATCGGGTATTTGGCTATTACTTTTGTTGGTGCTGCCAACTTTGATAATTTTCGAGTTGAGTTTAGTTGCAGATATCCGTCCGGGAGATTTGGTTAATCCTAATGGATTTCAAAACTATATCCGAATATTCGATCCGCTTTATGTGCAAGTAATTGGGCGATCGCTATTTTTCGCCTTTGGAACCACCATAATTTGTTTAATTTTGGGCTTTCCAGTCGCCTATTGGATTGCTCAAATAGCGCCGCAACGTTGGCGGAATTTGCTGCTATTAGGCTTTGTTTTGCCTTTGTGGACTTCCTCGTTACTCCGCTCTTATGCTTGGATTACAATCCTTCGTCCTACTGGTTTATTGAATAGTTTACTCAACACTTTCGGTTTACCTACTTTGCAATTACTTAACCAGAGTCAAGCTGTATTTATTGGTATGAGTTACAGCTTATTACCCTATATGGTTTTGATTTTATATGCGTCTCTCGAAAAACTAGACAAGCGTCTGCTAGAAGCGGCGGCTGATTTAGGTGCAAATCCTGTGGAAACTTTTTTCCAAGTAACCGTACCACAAATTTTACCTGGAATTACAGCTGCCTCTATGCTGGTATTTATCACAGGCTTGGGGGATTTTGTCGATCCAGAATTACTTGGTGGTGCTTCTAGTATGACAGCAGCGCGGTTAGTTTATAACCAGTTTCTTGGGGCAACCCAAAATTGGGGATTTGGTTCAGCTTTAAGTATGACGTTAATTTTGCTTGTTAGTATTGCGATCGCACTTTTAATTAAGTTTGGCGAACCTGAAGCCAAACGCTAACTTTTCGTCACTCATTTATAATAATGGCATCAAACGCCAGCGAGACAACGGTTATGTTCTCACCCGATCTCAAAAATGCGTTACCAACTACTGATGAACTTCCCTGTTCTGACGATACGCCAGTGGATAACGAAGATCAAAATTTTTTGCCCAATATTTTACTTTTCTTACTTAACTCCATTTGGGCAAATAGCCTAAATTGGTACTTCGGAGTAGATATGGGTGTTTATCACACCACAGGGATAAATCCTAGAGTACCTGTAGTGCCAGATGCCTTTTTAAGTGTGGGAGTCGAACGGAAAAAGGGAGGTAAATCACGCAAAAGTTACGCGGTTTGGGAAGAAAATGGCATAGTTCCAATATTCACATTAGAAATGGTATCCCACACTCCCGGAGGTGAATATGAAGAGAAGCTAAATATATACAGAAAACTGGGTGTATTGTACTACGTAATTTATAATCCTGAATTTTGGCGACGTGACCAACATCAACCCTTTGAAGTGTATAAGTTGATAGATGGAAATTACCAACTACAAATAGGTGAACCTTATTTAATGCCAGAGGTGGGGTTAGGTATTGGGCGACACCAAGCTGTAATTGCCGGGATACAACAGGAATTTTTATGTTGGTATGATGAGCAAGGAAACCGTTATTTGACAGATGCAGAACAAGCACAACAAGAGCGATCGCGGGCTGAACAAGAACGACAAAGGGCTGAACAGTTAGCGCAGTATTTACGGTCTTTAGGTGTAGATCCAAATAATCTACCTACTTAATTAAAGCGATCGCATTTCCAAAATTATCAGTAATTAATTAGTAATTCTTAATAATACTTGAGCCTATTGATAAAGAAGATAATTACCAATTACTAATTATTTGATACCATAATCAAATCGTTTAAATCATCTGCACGGCTGTTAATTAAAGTTTTAATTGTAGAAAGGAATTCATGTTCTAAATAAGGCTTGGTTAAGTAAGCTTTTGCACCCAATTCTTGCGCGAGTTGGCGATGCTTTTCAGAACTGCGAGAAGTGAGAATCACAACAGGAATTTTGGTTAAATTAGGATATTGACGGAAATTGCCCAACAACTCAAAACCATTCATTCGTGGCATCTCTAAATCAGAGACGACAACTTGAATTTCTGGATGTAACTGCAACTTTTCTAAAGCTTCTACACCATTTTGAGCTTGTATTACTTGATAGCCAGATTTTTGTAGAGTGAGAGAGATAGTTTGGCGTAGACTAATTGCATCATCTACTACTAAAACAACTTTTGGTAATTTATTCTCTGACTCTTGAGAATAACTGGATTGGGTTTCTATAGTTTTTGTGGAAGTAGATGTAGGAAGTAATGGTGTAGATGCAAAAGTGTCTCCCGATATCGCCAAGGCTTTTTTATTTGAGGGAGAAGGTATTGGTAGCGCCATGATATCAAGTGTTGTTTGTTGAAGCCTATTAGATACCAGTACAGAAGCATCAATCACTAAGATAAGATTGCCATTAGCTAAACTACTACAACCATAAATATATTTTGGCTGGGCAATCGCATTTCCTAAAGGTCTGATTACCAGTTCTTGTTCACCAATTATTTGGTCAACTTCCAAGGCAAACATTCCTTGATTTCGTTTTAGCAAAAGCACCGGATTTGTCTCTATGCTTGAGTTGTCAGTAGTGTATGCAGTACCAGTATTCAAAAATGAATCATTATAATCAATCAATTTTGAAAGTTTGCGGAGGCTGACCATAGTCTCATCATTGTCTGTATTCCAATGTAAGACTTTTTGACCTTCAATTTCTTTGATCTGTTGTTCAGAGGGAATCAATATTTTTTCGATGCTGTCTAAAAGAAGAGCGTAAACAATACCTTTGGCTTGAACCAGCATTAATTTTTCTGTAGTCATAGAAAAAGGAATTTTGAGTATGAATATTGTTCCTTGATTGGGTGAGGATTGTACTGAAATTGAACCATTAAGTGCATTCATCTGAGTCCGCACAATATCCAACCCCATACCACGCCCAGAGATTTCAGTTATTTTATTAGCAGTAGAAAATCCAGGCGAAAATATCATGTCTAAAAGCTCCGGTTCTGCCAGATTAAAAGCATAACTTCTAATTTTTTCTTCAGTTTGTATGGGATATAATTCAGCAGCTTTTCTACGAATTCTGTCTAAATTCAATCCTTGACCATCATCCCGAACTTCGATAACAGTTTGGCTACCCTGATGATAGGCGCGGATTTCAATTAACCCTTGTTCTGGTTTACCAAGCTCCCGGCGAAGTTGCGGAGCTTCAATCCCGTGGTCAAAAGCATTACGGACTAAATGTAATAAGGGATCGTAGAGTTTTTCTGCGATCGCCTTATCTACTAGTACTCCAGTACCAGTAAGCTTCAATTCTACAAGTTTGGCATAAACGTTCCCAAATTTGTTTACCATCTGTGGGAAACGATTTAAGATATTACCTAAAGGCAACATTCGTGCTTCGACTAAGCTTTCTATAATATTAAGAGTTAAGTTCTCCTGTTTGTCACTAATTTGAGCAGCTTGCGTTACAAGCAACTCAAGAGATTCTGTTGTTTCTTGTAATTGCAGTGTTTCTTCTATTGCCTCATGCAATGTCGTATGGAATTCTGTATAGACATCCATTTCTAAAGAGTCAAATTTCACTGCAAAATTTTGTGTTTCTTGTGAGGAAATATTGGAAATTTGTAATGGTAAATCACGTAATTCATTTAAAGTTGTTTGGTGTCTCGTAATTTGCCGGATTAATTGATCGATGATTTCTTTAACTTGTTCATCTTGCAAACTACGCCGTTTTTGGTAAATCAGCAATTCTCCAGCTAGATAATTGAGGTGTTGTAGCCTTTCTGTATCTACTCGAATAGATGAAGGTTGGCGAAAGTTTTTAGTTTGAACATACTGTGATTTATCTTCTATTTCTTTGTTGATTTGTGTTGCTAAATCAGGCATAACTTCAATAGCTGTTTCAGGAGCATCTATAGCTAGCTGCTCATTAACAGTTAATGAATTAAGGTTTTCTGAAGAATCATCAGTCAGAGTAGTCAGCACTCGCCCTGCAAAGTTTTGGCTAGTTTCTTCTCCCCATATTGTTTCTAGTAAATTATCAGTAATTTGAGAAGATATCGATTTGGGTATTTCTTTAATAACTAACAGTGATTGTAACTTAGGACTGTCAAGCCAATTTATCTCTTTACTGGTGACAGGAGGATAGTTTTTATATTCTTCTGCTAATGCATGAATTCGATTTTGTAATATTTTAACTACCGAAATATAATTATCGGTTTTACTTACAGAGTACTGAAATTTGGCTACTGCAAATAAGATAATTAATACGATCCCATTCCGATAAATATAAAGACTTTTACTATCTTCTTCATCTTGGATAAAATCAAGAAACTTTTTCAGCCAATTTTCGATATAATCAAGTAAAGTATCTCTTTCTAAGCTAGGAACTAATAAAGTCAAATTAAGGTCTGTTTCTGGTATGAGTATTTCGTGATTAAACCAGCCAAAAATGTAGCGAATTACTTTTAAATAGAATTTGGCAGTTTTTGGCTTTACAGATTCGTTTTTATTATTATCAGATGTAGTGAGGAACTGGTAAAATTGTTCTTCGTTGAATGTATCAATAGATGAATTATTTTGCAATTCTTTAGAGATGTCATTATTTGTCGCTATCGTGAGTTTTTGCAAAGCTGGAGAAGCTTCTCCGCCAGATGTGCGATCGCCTTCTAATATCAATTTTTGTGCTTGTTGTAAATCTGCAAGGGCAATTTCTGCAATTTGCTGTACCTGAGTGGGATTTGCTTGGAGTGCTAACAGAATTGTTTGAGAAATTTCTCCCAATCCAGGTAAATTTAGAGATTCTGCTAAACCAAGAAAAACTTCAGCTTGAGAGTGTAAAAAATCAATAAAATCATCAATACTTGGTGGATTGTTAAGAGCTTCAGCAATACTGTTTAGACGTTGTTCTACTCCAACTTCAAAAACTGACTGCACAATATCAAATCCCAATTCCTCAGAAGTAGGAATATGGGCTTCATCACCAAATGCATCACCCAGCTTTTCTTGTAATTGTGCAAACACTGAAGTTGCTCGATGGAGCAGTTCTTCATCATTAACAGTGCTGCCTATTAGTTCGGTATTTAATGCTATGCTAAGACACTCATAAGCTTGGATTAAAAGTGTTTGCAATTCAGCATCAACTATCACCTTGGGATTATACAGAGCTTTAAAAACATCTTCTAAAAAATGGGCTATCATCTTAATTACTTCTAGCCCAACATTAGCAGCGCCACCTTTAAGTGTATGAGTAGCTCGCATTAAGTTATGCACTTTAGCAATGCTATAATCTTCTGATAAAGTAAATAGTTCTTGTTCAATAATTTGGACTAATTCTGGGGCTTCAGCTAGAAAGTAGATGTATCCTTGTTCACGAATTGCAGCGTCAGTAATCATAATTAGGGAGTTAGGAGTTGGGAGTTAGGAGTTAGGAGTTGAGTGACCAATTGATTTTTCAGTTGTCTTGACTATTGAACTCAAAATCCGAATGATTTCGTTTGCATAGATTAGTTCATTTGTTAAATCAATATTTACTAGTTTGGACTGTTGTAGTAGACGTAGCTAGTATTTGGTTTCTCTAGCTTCTTTGTATGCAATATACATTTTTGCCAAGAAATCTTTTCTACTCTAACCACCGCTAGGCTTTTCAACATTCGCGCCAATACTTGTCGCACTTCGTAGTAGTTGCTTAGAAAGCACATATTCACGTTGCTCTTGCAATTTGATATATAGGTGAATAATTTCTAAAGCAAATTTAAAACTTTTTTGTTGAATAACACTCTCTGATAATTACTCTTCTCCTCTCTTTAACTAAAAAGTTATAAGTAATTAAGGTCAAAGCATTTTACATTTGCCAATAAAATAGTGCTTTATATAATTAATGCTTTGACCTAATAACTCCTAACTCCTAACTATTTTTTATTTGACTTTAAACTTACTAGCAGTTGTTAATAGCTCTTGTGCCATTCCTGATAAATCTTGAAACACAGTCGCAATTTCTTGAGATTCAGCAAAAGTCTTATTAGCAATTTCTGCTACATCTTGCATTGATTTTGTAACTGTTACAGATTGAGTCATTTGTTTTTGGGTTACTGCGGTAATCCGCTCGATTAGCTGACTAATTTCGGCAGTTGCAGAAACGATCGCATTCAAGTTTTGGCGAGTGTCACTAACTAGATTTGTGCCTTCTACTACCTGCTGAATACCGATTTCCATTGCTACTGCAACTTCCCCAATTTCTGCTTGAATTTCCTGAACTAATTTTTCTATTTCGATAGTTGCTGCTGCTGACTGGCGAGATAAAGAACGAACTTCATCAGCTACAACCGCAAAGCCTTTGCCATATTCACCAGCACGGGTGGCTTCAATAGCTGCATTCAGAGCTAGTACGTTTGTCTGTGTAGCAAAATTACCAATCAAATTCACCACTTTGGAGATTTTTTGCGAAGATTCACTAAGGCGTTTAATCTTTTTGCCGGTTTGAGCAACGGTTTCACGAATTCCTTGGATTGCTTTTACAGTTAGGTTCATCGCAGTATCGCCAGACTCTACTGTTTCATTGGCTTGTTGCACTGCTAGTTGCACTAACTCAGCATTGGCTACCACAGCTTGAGTAGAGTCCACCATCTGTTGAATTTCGCCTAATGCTGCGGTAATTTCCTCAGATTGTTGTTGCGCCAGATTATTCAGTCCAGCTAGTGAAGTCTCGCTATTAGTAGAAGTTTGAGCAACTTGTTGAGCAGCCCCCTGTACCTGAAGAACTATTTGCCGCAGTGCTTGCAGAGTATTATTGTAAGCATCAGCGATCGTGCCTAGTTCGTCTTCTGTAATGGGTGCGCGTACTGTTAAGTCGCCGTTGAGAGCAGGTCTAAGGGCTGTTAGGAGTTGAATAGATCGTTGTTGTAGTAACTCCTTGGCTGCCTTTTCTCGTGCTGCTGCTTCTGCTAATTTTGCTGACTGTCCTTGTACTTGTTGCAAATATTCAGTATGTTGTAATGCAAGTCCTAACTGGTTGCCAATGCGTGCCAACAAGGTGACTTCTGATTCTTCCCAATCACGAGTTCCAGAATTCTGATAAGCTGCCAGTAATCCCCACAATTGCTCTCCAGCAAATACAGGAACAATTACATAAGCTTTGACTTCAAATTGCTCTAAAATTTCAATGTGGCAAGGAGAATGACCTACCTGATAGATGTCATTTACGACAAAGTTTTCACCTTGGAGATATCGACCTCCCTGAGTTTCTTGCAAGTGGGTATCTTCCCAGACAGTTCTGATATCGGGGCCTACTAGTTTTACCCAATTATGAGCTACTGATTCCGCTACAAATTCGCCAGTCCAGTTAGGATTGAACCGATAGACTGCAACGCGATCGCAGCGTAGTAATTGCCGGACTTCTTGAGTGGTTGTTTTGAAGATTTCTTCGACATCTAAAGATTGCCGAATGCGGTTACTAATCTTGGTGACAGCTTTCTCTTGTTCCGCTATCTGAGCTAGTTTGTCAGATTTCAATCGCACTAATTCAAAATAATCTATCTGCGATTTAGCTAGGCTAAATTGCAAGCTAGTCTGAACCAAAAAGTTCACTTCCCAGGTTTGCCATTCACGAGGGCCAGAATTTTGATAAGCTGCCAGCAAACCCCATAATTTTTCCCCGAAGAATATAGGAACAATTATGTAAGCTTTGGCTTCAAACTGCTCTAAAATCTCAATATGGCAGGGAGCAAGCCCTACTTCATAGATGTCATTAACGATAAAGTTTTCACCTCTGACATACCTACCCCCTTTAGTATCTTGCAAGTAGGTATCGTCTAAAACGGTTTTAATATCAGGCCCTACCAGCTTTGTCCAACCAGAACTCACAGACTCAGCCACAAATTCGCCACCCCAGTCAGCGTTAAAGCGATATACGGCGACGCGATCGCATTTTAGTGATTGACGCACTTCTTGAGTGGTTGTTTTGAAGATGCTATCTACATCTAAAGATTGCCGGATGCGGCCTACTATCTTAGTGAAAGCTTTTTCTTGTTCAACTATTTGAGCTAGTTGCTCAGATTTCTTATACATTTGTTCGAGATATTCACCTTGTGAAATAGCTACGCCAAATTGCATTCCAATTTGAGTTACAAAGCTTTCTTCCCAAGGTTGCCAATCACGAGGCCCAGAATTTTGATAAGCTCCCAGTAAACCCCATAATTTCTCTCCAGAAAATATGGGGGCAATGATGTAAGCTTTCATTTCATACTGCTCTAAAATATCGATGTGGCATTGAGCATGACCCATTTTATAGATGTCTTTGGCCACATAGCTTTCACCCTTAGCGTAACGTCCTCCTTGGGTGTCTTGTAAGTGGGTATCTTCCCACACCATATAAAAATCAGGGCTGACCATTTTTATCCAGCCATTACCTACTGACTCAGCGACAAACTCGCCACTCCAGTCAAGGTTGAAGCGATAAACACCGACGCGATCGCATTTTAGTAATTGACGTACTTCTTGAGTGGTTGTTTGAAAAATCTTATCGACACTTGATGCCCGCAAAATTTTGTCGATAACTTTAGCTACTGATTTTTTTGCTAATATTCGCTGTTGTTCTTCTTTTTTGAATTCAAAGCTTTGCAGTTTGTAGATTAATTCTGTTGTAATTTGAGACAGGAGACTAATTTCTACTTCTTGCCACTGCCGTGTTGAGTAGCAATTATTTACTGTCAGTAAACCCCAAACTTTACCTTCTACTACAATCGGTACGCTCAAACTAGCTTTAATTTGAAATTTATCTAGCAGTTGCTTTTGATAAGGAGTGAGTTGAATCTGACTGATATCATCAATAACTACAGGTTCTAGATAGTCTTGATTAGTATATAAACCAAAAATAATTCCCGGAATATTTTCACCAAGAGTAGGTGTCCAACCTAGCGTTCTAGATTCTGCTAAAACCTTGCCTGAATCAAGGGAATTAAACTGATAAATTAAGGCGCGATCGCAGCCAATTTTTTCTCTAATTTGCGCTACAGTAATTTTGAGTAGTGTATCTATATCCGGCGCTTGGCGCAGATGAATTGTGATGTCTTGCAACTGTCGCCGCCAAGTTTTAAATTCCTGAGCGATCGCATTTAATAAAGATATTTCATTGCTAGCAATATTTGCTATATCAACCTTCCCGTTCATATTTTCAACTTCAGGGATTAGATGTTCAGTTTCATGGCTACTGTTATACAAAAATGTCATTAGATTGTCCTCAAAATATTTTATGGATAATAATGGAGAATTTCGCAGATAATAATGAACTATTGTTTGGTAAGTAAAGATTAGAATTTGTCAAAATACTATACCTAAATCACTCATTATCAAATGTTCAATGATGAATTTTCCACATTGGCGCTTGGATAATTGTCATGGCATCCAAGTTGAAAATCACATCTTCAGATTCATTAATAAAATATCCCTCTAAGAAAGGTGATATTTTAGGATAAAATAATTCGGCACTTGGGGGTTTCATCTGTTGAGTATCCAGCCATTCAATATCTATAAGCTGTCGCACTAATAGTCCCAAATACTTGCCATTGTTTTCCAAAACAATCGCCATCATTTTTGAAAGTAAATTTACTCCTTGAGAAATTGGAGGATAACCTAACATTGCCTCTAAGTCTACTAACCAAAGCATCTCACCACGCCAATTATAGATACCCAAAACGCAACTAGGCATCTGAGGAACACCACATATTTCTGGTAATGATACTTGCAAAACTTCTGTGATATATTGTAATGAAATTACAGCTGTATCCCTGACTCCCAAATTAAAACTTAAAAACTTATCTTTGGTTTCCAAAGTTATCGATCCTTTATCCTTGATGATTTATCTTTAGCGACTACTTGCAGTTATTATTTAATCTGTTATTACTTCTAAATTAGAAATATTAACTTTTTTGTATGTCTATTTAATAAATTGCTACTTGTTAATTAGCTGCTTGACAATTACCACTAATTCCTCTCGATTAATTGGTTTTGATAAATACCCCTCAGCACCTAACATATTACCCCATATTTTATCTACATCACTATTTTTTGTAGAACAGAAAACTACAGGTATTTTGCTAGTATTAGGGTTATTTTTCAGTTCTCGACAAATTTCAAAACCACTTTTCCCTGGTAAAATTACGTCGAGAAATATTAGGTCTGGCTTATTTTGATCTATTTTGTCTTGAGCCTCTTCACTGCTTGTAGCACTAATCACTGAATAACCTGCCTGTTGCAAGTAACGGCTGATTATTTCCATATCTGTTAAGCCATCTTCAACAACTAAAACAGTATTCATGTTAATTATCCTTTAATTTTTTTAAGTATGTAAACAAATTAGACATACAAATCCTAAATGATTGATGAACAAATATATAGAAAATCCTAGTGGCTAACCCCTTGTATCGAAATACATTTTTTTCTTCTCCATAAATAAATTTAGGGGCTTGTATCATGAGTCTGTTTCGGTCATACTTAATATTTCACAACTCAAATAGAATTAGACAAATACAAAAATTGTATTTGTCTAATTTTGATTCAATCTTTATGTATTAACCTCAGAAGAAGTACGTAATGAACAGAGCTTAATATATATTTTTGTTTTTAAATTCCTTACTAAGTTTTGATATTTATGAAAAAGATTAGGTAGCTTTCAAATCGCTACCTAATCTTTTTCTAAATTTTGAATTTTAATTTCTTATTTATCACCCCATTAACTTAATGCTTATTAAGGTGGTAAATTTTTGTCTGGCTGTTTGTAAGCAATAGGCTAATAATTAATTTAAAGAAAAATGACTAATTTTCTCTAATTATCAAGATAAGTTTGCTTTTTTAAGCGTGGCTTCCTGCTGCCTTCTGTTTCCTGCCTCCTGAAACATATTGGCATTGGCTTTACTCTTCTCAATAGGGACACTTGATGTAGGTAAATACTTACGTAGTATACTTATTACCTTGTCAGGCACTACGGGTTTAGTAATAAAATCTGTAGAACCGACAACCTTGGCACGAACTCTATCTAAAAGGCCATCACTACCTGTTAATATAATCACTGGTGTATTGGCAAAGGCAGATATTCGCCGCAACTGAGTGCAGATTTCATAACCACTTGCGACTGGCATAATCAAATCCAAAAAAATTAGGTCTGGTTTATCTTGAATGAGGGTTGGAAGTGCTTGTACAGCATCTTGAATCTTGATAAACCTTAGTCCATTGGAAGTGATAATATCCTCTAGCATTTTACAGACTTGAGGGCTATCATCTACACAGGCTACTAGTGGAGTACTCGGTTTCTTCGGTTGTGTAGTGACAGGCTTATTATTTACTTCAGTCACTATTAAGGGCATGTCATCTACTTCCACTAATTCGATGATTCCTTTAAGGATATAAGGAAGCAAGGAACGGGTAAGTGGCAGTACATTCTGCTTCATTTTCACCCCTAAATCTCGCAGAGTCAATTTACCGTTGATTAAACTCACAAAGTTTTTGTAGACAGACGGACTTACCATCTGCTGGAGTTGTTCTGGTCGCCGCAGAACTGGTGCTAAGTCAGGAGAAAAATTTGCTAAACCTGCTTCTGACCAAGTTTTCCATGAATCTTGCATGTGCTTTACAGACATTTCTGCACTTGTAAAGCTCATTGGTGTTTCTAAGATAACTTCTTGATCGCGATTGCAACTTATAGAAGCAAAATTTCCTTGCAGAGCTAGATCAAATAATAGTTCTGTAATGGTGTTTTCAGCAATAGACTGAATCTGTTCTCTCTGAATTTTCTGTTTTTTATGAAATATTTCTAGAAGACGGTAATCCCAGTAATCTACTGATACGTCTTGCGAACGCAACAGCAACTTATCAACATCAATTTGAGGACAATTTTGAGCCATCTGTCTACGCCATCGGCGGAAGGGATGAGTTCCACCTGTTGCCCAAACTATCCGTCCCAGCCGATAGTAAAAAGTCCATTGGCTGCCTTTTGAACTTTTAATATTTAATTTGCCATTATATTGTAGTTGAGTACAAGTTTTAAATTCATTTACTAGATTATTTGAAAGAATAAGTTCCGAGTGGGTCATACTTTGTTCCTTATATTAAAAAGCCAGGTTATTAAGAACCCACACTAGCTATATAGTTGTCAAATAGACATCTCAAAAAGTTTAAATCCATTTTGGTAAGTAGGTAGGCGTAATTAAATATAAGATCAAACCTCACCTTCAATTCCTCTGCTTATTAATGAGAGGGAATTCGGAGGCAGGATGAGGTTTTATATTTAATTTGACCCACTTACTTATATAGCAGTTTAAATCAAATTTATTAAAATCAACGATGATGATAAAATAGCAAAAATCTTGATAGTTCATAAAATTTTATTGCACACAGCTTATTATTGGCAGACTTTAGAACTGAAGTAGATTGCTATAGTCCACATCATTAAGATACATTCAGTATTCGTATATTATTTTAAGGAATTTCTTAAGGTATTATATCCGTATAAGTTCTGATTTTTTTGCTAAAATAAAGGTTACGCAGTCTCTAAAGCTTTTTAGTTTAGTTATTGAGATCAACTATAACTGTTATAAATATTTATTTAAGTTTATATTTTTTAATGTTTTTAAAAAAAGGTGTCCTACTCAGACAAGTAGCAGCCACCTATAGAGTATTTAGGAAAATTTTTAAGGTTGGTTGTGGTTTTGATAGCTTATAACAGCTGCCCTAAGATTACTTTGGTGTTCTGAAAGAAGCCGATCGCCCTCATCTTTTTCCAAACCAGTCCAGTGCATTAATAATGCTAGCTTAACCCACTTGCCACTGCGTTCTAATAAAAAACCAGCAGCTTCCCGACTTAAACCTGTGAGGTCTTGTAAAATTCGTAAAGCGCGATCGCGTAGCTTTTGATTTGTGACGGCCACATCCACCATCCGATTGCCATAAACTTTGCCTAGTTTGACCATTACCCCAGTGGAAAGGATATTTAAAGCTAACTTTGTGGCTGTACCAGCTTTCAGACGAGTTGAGCCGGCAATGATTT
Organism: Nostoc sp. DedVER02; assembly: GCF_034530675.2. Lineage (NCBI taxonomy): Bacteria > Bacillati > Cyanobacteriota > Cyanophyceae > Nostocales > Nostocaceae > Nostoc > Nostoc sp. DedVER02. The sequence continues at coordinate 18,594 of NZ_JAVRCP020000001.1, read as the reverse complement.
CTGGCCCTGTCAATAGGCGAATGTCGATATCAGCATCAAAGCTAACTTGTTCAGCCGGAACACAGGCGATAAAAATAGTGCTGGCTCCCCGTTGCCGAGCAGCATGAAGCGCACCGTGGACATAAGGCGTTGTTCCACCAGCAGTAATGCCAACTACGACATCTAGCTGGGTAATGTGTCGCCCTGCGATCGCAGCTTCACCATCTTCGATACTATCTTCTAAACCCTCCGAACTGCGTAGCAGCGCACCCGCACCACCAGCAATAATCCCCTGTACCAATTCTGGAGGCGTGCAAAAAGTGGGTGGACACTCAGCAGCGTCTAATACCCCTAACCGACCACTTGTGCCCGCACCAATATAAAATAAGCGTCCCCCGTGGCGCAAACGCTCTGCGATGGTATCAATTGCTTGTGCCAATTGAACTTTTGCCGCCGCCACCGCCGCAACTGCTTTTTGGTCTTCGCTATTAAACAGTTCTACCAAGTCCAGAGAACTAAGCTGGTCTAAGTTAAGACTGTTAAGATTTACCATCTCGGTTAAAAGATGCCCACGTTCTTGCAAGTTTGTCATTTATCCCTTGTCCTTTGTCTGTTGTCTGTTGTCATTAGTCAGTTAGCGACCACCAATGACTAATACTTCTCTACGAGAGGCTGCGCCAACGGCTTCTCTACGAGATGCTACGCATAGCTTGCTTCCCCGTAGGGATACGCTCAGTACAAGTGCCCAATTACCAATGACTAATGACTAATGACTAATTAAAGTAATCCTTCCAATTTGCGACGCATCTTCTCTAGTTCAGAATCAGATAACTCTGGTTCTTCTAGTGGCTGTTGATTGAGAGGGAAGGTGTCCTCAATAGTATCCTCCTTCTGGGCATCTACTTGCCAGTCCGTTTGATCGACGTTCAACTCTGGGGGAGTGACAACTAAATTGCTGTTTTCTGGGATAATTTCCCATTCATATCCAGCACTTTCACAAAACTCCTTGATTTCCTCAGCATCCATTGGCTCTGGTGTAGGTGAGGGGAAATCTTGGGCTTCTAGCATTAGGGCAAAGCGCGTCGCGTCATCTTCTGACTCGAACATCAGAATTTTATTGCGTAGCTTGCCGCCGTAGGCATCGCCCTCTCGGATCGTGTGAATCCCCTCATTTTCCGTCCGAGCATTAAAAATCAACACAAAAACACGCATAGGTGTAATCATCTGTCTTTTTTAAAGTCTATTCATATTAAAGTTCTAGGTTGTACCTGTGCGAAAGTCAAAGGAACAATTTTCAATCTATTCAGATCAGATTTACCTGAAAACGCCAATATTCTTAAGCATAAGTATTGGAGCAAGCAAATACCGTAACTCAACCAATGAAGTCTTGGATTTAGTTGGCGTATCCTGGAAATGGCATACTGAATCAATGTGTCAGTTAATGCTTGTGTGTGCCAGCGACATCCGGCAATTAATACAGTGAAAGCAAATGACTAAATCTCCCAATCAAGATATTCACTCCCCCTGCCCTATCCGCAAGCGTCTGTGGTTGCTGGTGTTGAAGCGGGGTAGCATTGCTTTGGGCGGACTTTTGCTGTTAGGAGTGATCGTTGGGATTTGGCGGTTGTGGACTTTTGTCGAAACAGAGTTAACCCCGTTGGCACAAGAAAGTCTGACTACTACACTCAACCGTCCGGTAAAATTGGGAAAAGTCACAAAATTTTCCTTGACGGGAGTGCAGTTTGGGGCTTCAGCTATCCCAGCCACACCCACAGATGCAGATCGGGCGGCAGTCGAATCTGTGGAGGTGGGTTTTGACCTGTTACAACTAATTTTTAACCGCCATCTAAAGCTAGATGTTACCTTAGTCAACCCAGATATTTACATCGATCAGGATGATGAAGGGCGCTGGGTTTCTACTAGCATCGCTTCATCAGGTAAAGATGGTGCAATTAAAACTGATTTGGATTATCTGCGGTTTCGCAATGCCAAGCTGGCCTTGATGCCGGATAAGAGAGTAGAGGAGGCAGGGGAAGCAGGGGAGGCAGGGGGAGTAATATCTTCCGCGTCTCCCACTTCCCCCATAACATTTTCTCAACTGAATGGATCTGCCCAACTTTTAGCAAACAACCAGTTAATCCGGTTTGATGTGGGGGGGCAAGCAGATAGTGGTGGCAATATTTCTATTCAGGGAGAGACACGTTCTAAAGTGCTAGCAGGTAACTTTCAATTGCAAGCACAAGATTTTTTCGCTGCGGATATTACTCGCCTAATTAAGTTACCAGTGAACTTACAGGCGGGTCGAGCTAATGGCGACTTGTCAGTTCGGTTGACACCAGGACAGCAGACTTTATTGTATGGCAATGCGGCTGTGCAAGGGGTAACACTTCAAATACCCAAAGTTCCGCAACTGTTGAGTAATAGCCAAGGAAACCTGCGTTTTCAAGGAACGGAGTTGCAGTTAAACAATGTTACTACCAACTACGGCAAAATCCCGGTAGTGGCTACAGGAATTATCGACACTCAAGCAGGCTTTAAATTATCAGGGCGGGTAAATGCGGTAAGTTTGGCTAATGCCCAGGATACCCTGAAGGTAAAACTACCTGTGCCGATCGCAGGACAAGTACAAGCAGATTTGCTGATTACCGGATCGACTAAAGCGCCAATTCTCTCAGGTTCAGTTAACACAATCCAAACTGCCCGGATTGATAAAGTTGATTTTAATAACATCAGTAGTAAATTTGAGCTTGTTACTAGTTCTAGTTCCTCTTTACTGACCTTAAAAGATATTCAAGGTAAAGCCAAAGTTGGTGGTGATATCACGGGCGTTGGTACAATTCAACTTGGTAAAACACCACGAATAGATTTAAATTTCGCTGCGAAGAATGTTCCGGGGGATGCGATCGCAAAAGTTTATGAAACAACACCTGCGTTCCAAATCGGCAATGTCTCCGGTACTGCCCAACTAATCGGTGCTTCTACCAATGTCCAAACTTTGGTACAATTTCAAGCTCCCAATGGAACTTACCCTGGAACTGGTGAAGTTGCGATCGCTCCAAATCGCAATGTCTCTTTCCGTAATGTGGCTCTTAATGTCAGTGGTGGTACAGTCAGAGCAACTGGGAGTTATATCGATCAACGTTGGCAAGCTGTGGCTGTTGCCTCTAGGGTAAAATTAGAACCCTTTGTAGATAAAAGTCAACTGCAAAATGTCTCTTTGGCGGAGGCACAGTTTAATGGTCGTCTCATCCTTTCAGGCAGCACAGCACCATTTGAAATTGCCACGATTCGCACAGATGGCGCAGGGGTTCAAATTGGTGGCGGCACAGTTGCAGTTTCTAATGTCAAACTACAAGACCAAGGTTTCTCTGCTCAACTTGTAGCTAATGGTGTACGGTTAGGGCAAATATTAAAACAGTCTCCCCCAGCTTTAAATAATCCATTGGCGGGTACGTTCCAAATTGCAGGCAGCAGAGATAATTTCAGTCTGAAAACTCTCCGTGGCAATGGTGAAGGTAGCCTTGCTATTGGCGGTGGTACGGTTACAGCTAAAAATATCCAACTTGCTGATGGTGTTTACCAGGCGCAAGTTCAGGCTAAAAATGTAGCTGTGCAGGAGTTGGCATCAGTACCAAAGCAGTTTACAGGGGCATTAAGTGGTCAATTCGATGTAGCGGGTTCTGTTGATTCTTTTAAACCAGAAACTATTCAAGCTAGCGGTCAGGCGCGGGTAAATGTTGCGGGTGGGACTATTACAGCCTCTAATATTCAACTTGCTAATGGTGTCTATCAGGCGCAAGTTCAAGCTAAGAATGTTCCTGTGCGCCAGTTGGCAGCAGTACCACCGCAGTTTCGAGGGACGTTAACTGGTCAAGTAAATGTGGCGGGTTCTGTTGAGTCCTTCCAAGCTAAAGCTATCCAAGCCATTGGTCAGGCGCGGGTAAATGTTGCAGGTGGGACTATTACAGCCTCTAATATTCAACTGGCTAATGGTGTATACCAGGCGCAAGTTCAGGCAAATAATGTCCCGTTGCAGCAGTTGGCAGCAGTACCACCGCAGTTTAGAGGGACGTTAACTGGTGAAGCAAACGTGGCGGGTTCTGTTGAGTCCTTTCAACCGCAAACTATCCAAGCTAACGGTCAGGGACGGCTCGATGTTGCAGGTGGAACGATCGCAGCTTCTAATATCCAATTGGCTAACGGTCGTTATCAAGCTGTAGTTAATGCTTCTGGTGTAGAATTAAATCGCTTCAATCCGCAATTGCGGGGTCAGTTTGGCGGTCAGTTACAATTAGCTGGCACTGTCGGATCGTCCAAATTAGCTGATGTGCGTGCTGCTGGACAGGTGCAATTATCTCAAGGTATCCCTGGTCTTGAGCAACCCTTGACGGCTGCGATCGCCTGGAGTGGTGAAAGGCTTACCATTGAACGAGCAACTGCTCCCGGTTTAAGTGTTACTGGTAACATATTAGCCAATGCAAAAAAGGCGGGCATACCGGAAATTACGGCATTAAATCTCAACGTCCAAGCGCAGAATTACAACTTAAAACAGTTACCGATAAATCTACCTAATCAGGTTGCTGTGGCGGGGAGTGTAGATTTTAATGGTCAAATCACTGGTAAGCTGCCTTTACCAAATGTGGTAGGACAAATTAATTTACGGGATTTAGTTGTTCAAGATATTGCTTTTGAACCGTTGTTAACTGGAAACATTGATTCAGCACAGGGACGCGGTTTGAGTTTAAATTTGGCAGGAAATAGCGATCGCTTGGCTTTTAATTTAGATGCCAATAATCGCCCGAAATCTTTCTTAGTTAAATGGCAGGAAGCATCAGCCACAGGTAACGTTCAAGGGAATGATTGGGCGCTCAAAGTTGCAAATTTCCCCTTACAAATATTTAATTTGACTCCGCCACCAATTACTAGATTGGGTGCTGGTAAGATAGCTGGTTTATTAACTGGGGATTTGCTATTTAATCAGCAGACATTGGCAGCTACAGGGAATTTAGCGATCGCTAATCCGCAAATTGGCTGGATCAAAGGCGATCGTTTAGCTGCTCAATTCCGCTACGATAACGGTAAAGCCACACTCACCAGTAGCGAATTTATCAAAGGTAAAAGTAGCTATGCCCTTGTCGGTACGTTTGCCCAAAGCCCTAAAGGGCCTCAACTACAAGGTAAACTGAACGTCAGCCAGGGAGAGATCCAAGATGTTCTGACTGTAGCACAGATATTTGATTTACAAAATTTGCCGGGTGGTTCAGCAGAAATCTATGGCACAGCAGAGGATCTAACCACCACCCCCCAAGGAGTGCCAAATCAACCCTTATTAACCCAAATCCAACGGTTTTCTGAAATTGAAACTTTGGTAGAAGAACAGGAAGAACAGCGACTTAATTCCACTCCAATACCAGATTTGGCAGACTTAAAGGGAACTTTCAATGGAGAAGTAGCTGTAAATACAGCTACAGCCAACGGATTATCAGTAGATTTTAATTTGAATGGACAAAACTTTGCTTGGGGTAAAAAGGAAGAACGAAATCGTTATTATACTGCCGACAAAGTGATTGCCGAAGGTAATTTTGAAAACGGTGTTTTGAGTTTGCGACCTTTACGGCTTGAATCTGAAAACAGGTTGATTGCCTTTACGGGTAACGTTGGTGGTGATGAACAATCTGGACAGTTTCGGGTAAATAATTTTCCGTTACAACTATTGAATAATTTTGTCAAACTGCCAGTTGGAATTACAGGGAATCTTAACGGTACAGCAGCAATAGCCGGCAGCATTGCTAATCCTCAAGCTAGGGGAGAATTACAAATCACGGAAGGATTATTAAATCAGAAAGCAATAGAATCAGCAAGGGCAAGTTTCAGCTATGCTAACGGACGCTTAAACTTTGGTAGTAGTGTAGCAATTGCTGGGCCAAAACCTGTTGATATTAATGGCAGCATCCCTTATAAATTGCCTTTTGCATCTGTAGCACCAGATAATGACCAAATCAATTTGGATATGAAGTTGGAAAACGAGGGATTAGGACTGTTAAACGCATTGACTAATCAAGTGGTCTTTGAAAAAGGTGAAGGAGAAATAGACCTGAAGGTACGCGGAACATTGCAAAAACCTGAAGTACAGGGAATTGCTACTGTTAATGATGCTACTTTTTCAGCCCAGGCTTTGCCAGGTAAGCTCAGAGGTGTAACAGGTAAAGTACTGTTTAATTTTGACCGCATCTTAGTAGAAAATCTTCAGGGTAGATTTAGCCGTGGGAAGGTACAAGCTGCTGGAGAAATTCCCATTTTTAACAATCAGAACGCCACCATCGACAATCCCCTAACTGTTGATCTCGAACAACTAGCGTTAAATCTCAAAGGACTTTACCAAGGAGGCGCTAGCGGCAATTTACAGATTACTGGTTCTGCTCTAAACCCGGTAATTGGCGGTAAAGTGAATTTGTTTGATGGTCAGGTATTACTGGCAGAATCTACCAACACAGATTCATCTACAAATAGTAGCCTTGGTGTATCACCCACAAAAGAGAATAAGCAGGGTAAAGATGAAATTGGGAATGGCATGGGAAATGGCATCGCTAAATTTAATAATCTAGATTTAGAACTTGGAAAAAATGTCCAAATTACTCGTCCGCCGATTCTCAATTTTCGCGCTACTGGTAATCTCATTGTTAACGGCTTCATTAATCAGCCGATACCCGATGGTACTATCCGCTTAGAAAAAGGAGGGGTGAATTTATTTACTACCCAATTTAACCTTGCTCGTGGCTATAAACACACCGCAACTTTTAGCCCTTCTCAACCTCGCGATCCCAACTTAGATATTCGGCTATTTGCCAAAGTACTAGATGTTACTCAAAGTAATGATTTTAGCCGGATAAATTCTACAGGTTTATCAGCATTAGAGAGTGTGCGAGTCGAAGCTACTATCAACGGTCTTGCTAGTAAACTAAATGACAATCTAGAACTAACAAGCAGTCCGTCACGTAGTCAAACCGAAATTGTTGCTCTTTTAGGAGGTGGATTTGTAGACACTCAAGGACGTGGTGACAGTACTTTAGGTTTGATTAATATTGCAGGTTCGGCTGTGTTTAACAATTTTCAGTCAGCTTTTAACCAGATTGGGAGTACTTTTGGTTTAAGTGAACTGCGGATATTTCCTACCGTTATTTCTGAAAATCCTGAAGCGGGAAGGAGCAGTTCAACTTTGGAATTAGCAGCCGAGGCTGGGGTTGATATTTCTTCCAAAATATCGGTTTCTAGTATCAAAATTTTAACAACAAATGATCCCTTTCAATGGGGTGTTAATTACCGAATAAACGATGAATTTCGTGTGCGTGCTTCCACTAATTTAACCGATGATAGTCGTGCAGTAGTAGAGTATCAAACGCGGTTTTAAAGAAGGTTTTTTGGGAATTGGGAATTGGGAATTGGGAATTGGGGACTGGGAATGGGGTATTCTCCTTCTCCCTTTGTCCCCTTGTCCCCCTACTCCCTGCTCCCTACCCCCAGTCCCTAATCCCCTATTCTTCAGCAACCCAAGTACCATGAAATCCATAAGGCACTCGTTGGGGAATTATCACCCGTGCTACAGGTTCGGCAGTCACATCTTGGGCATTGACCACTACTAATTCTGAAGTGTTTGAATTTTCATCGTGGATGAAAGTTACAAGCCAGCCATCATCCTCAGTAATTGCACCAGAACGTGGCGCAAACACAGCTTCACCGCCATAGCGTCCCTCTCCGAATAGGTGAGTTTGGGACTTTCCACTGCTTAAGTCGTACTTAATGATACCTTCAAATAAAGGTAGGGGACTATTCGCCATTTTGTTGGTGTAACCATATCTGGTTTGCCGCCCCAATAGATTTTCGTTGACGCGGGGAAATTCTGAAGCTACATCGTCTAACATTTCTTCACGCACTGTCCCCGTATTCAGGTTAAACCGCCAGCGATACAAACGCGGGATATTTGCATCTGGGTCGGGTTGCGAATTATCTAGATTCAAAACAGTAGTAGAACTCATACGACAGGCAATCAGCACGACTTCATCGCCATCATCGTAAGCGTTGAGGGTATGGAAGACGTAGCAAGCAGGAGTCTCAAACCAGCGGATATTACTGTTGTCACCGTGGCGTGGTACAATACCAAAACGACTGGGGCGATCGCGCTCGAACATCATAACGGGTTCTCCCCGGTGCGATCGCTCGACGCTAAAAGTCAATGGCAAATCCATGAAAATTGTGTAGTTTGCAGTGATGGCAAAATCGTGCATCATCACTCCTATGGGCAGGTCTATTGGCACTGTCCGCAACAGTTCGCCTTCTGCCGACACTACACTATATTGGACGTATGGTGGTGCAAACAGAGAGTAGCCAAAGAAGACCATCTCACCCGTAACCGGGTCTACTTTCGGATGGGCTGTGAAGGCAGAAATCAGTTTCCCATCGTAGTTATACTCGCCAATGGTTTCTAATTCAGGAAGCTTGATAGCGTGAGGTTTACCTCCCTCATTCAGTGCCAACATCTGACCCGCGTGCCACACTAAGGCAGTATTAGCGGTGTTTTTGCGGGGGCCATGAGGATTATCCGTTTGCGGTGGTTCTAAAAGCCCACTCCACAAAGCCTTACCCGCTTCTCGTTCTTTTTTCCACCCGGCTGTCTGGATGTAACGGTTGCGATAAGTTGCTACGCCGTTACTAATTTGTACACCGTGCAACATCCCATCTCCGTCGAACCAGTGATATTGACCGATAGGTGTCCATTGAGGGTTAGGGCCATTTCGCACAAACATCCCCGACAAGTCAAGAGGTAATTCTCCAATGACTAGCAGTTTGTCGGTGGTGATTTCTTCACGGATTGGAGCAAAATTGCGATTAAGATAAGGATTAACTGCTATTGTTGCCATTTTATAAAATCTGATAATGTGATGTACATGGCTTTTCTTTACTGATAACATTTATCACTATCTTCAGCCAATCAATATAAGTCTGTTCTCTTCGGATCGCTAACTCTAGCACCAGCCTTTGCATTACTTGCTCGCGGTTGGCAGACTCATCACCAAGTGATGGCAAATCAATGATTTCACATTCAGAAAGCTTTTTGATTCGAGCCGCCAATTGTTGCTCTAGTAGATGAATAATGGTTTCATTCGGCAATTGCTCTGCAAAATGCAACTGGAGGAGCAAAGGTTCTCGGATAGTCGGTAAAGGCTGATGAGTTTCAAGCCATCGCGCAAATTCAGCTTTTCCTGGCTCCGTTACACTGTAGACTTTACGGTTGGGGCGATCGCGTTGAATCTCAACTGTACAGGTAATCCACCCTTGTTCAACTAGCTTATCAAGAGTTCTGTAAATTTGTGCTTGGTCTGCTGGCCACAAATGGGCAATACATCGATCGAAGCAGCTTGTTTTGAGGTCGTAGCCCGTCATTTCTTGCTGCTGAAGAAAACCTAGAATTACGTATGCTAGGGACATTAAGACAGTTTTCCCATAATTGACATTTCCTCAATAGATGTACTTCCTATAATTTTATGCTATTATATGATTAATCACATATAAGATTCAACAGTTATAATGTAATGCACCTTAACAAGGAAACCGAATTCATGAAGCGAGCTTGGGCAGATAGTTAATGGTGCTGTTTGCACAGACGCAGAATTAAAACTTTAATTACGAATTAGTAAAAGACTATTGTAACGAGAGGATGGGTAACATTGACTTCTAACACACTTTCACAAAGAATACGTCAACATCAATATTTGCGTGATTTACGCAACAAATTGCTTCATCTGCACAAAATGTTGCTGGACACCGAACGTATTGCCTACGAACAGGTTAGTGGACGAGTATCAAGCGGAGAACTTCTTCAGCTAGTTATCGCTCATGAACAATTTGCTTGGCTACATCGGATTTCTGAGGTGGTTGTGCAAGTTGACGAAATGCTGCAAGCAGATGAACCGATTGCAATAGAAGATTTTGAAAAGTTAATTGCTGATGTCCGCACGCTGATTATACCGTTAGAAACGGGCAATACCTTCGAGAGAAAGTATTACAATGCTCTCCAGAGTGAACCTGCTGCTGTGTTGGCACATGCGGAAATATCAAGATTTCTCACGACTAAGGTTTAAAGAGTAAGACTTGGGGCTTAAGCCCCAAGTTCTAGAGCAACTTCACAGGCAAGCGGCATAAGTTTTCTTGTATCAGATAATGTGATCATGAATAAGCCATACACCAAAAGAAGTGCTATGGTTTTTTTCCAACCATATCCGCCATTCTTCGCGGCTATTGGGGCAGAAAGTGGGAATTTCTCTGTTCAGTTTGGATGCACCAGTTTTCTTATCTTTACTAAAGCTAAGATTTATTTCTGTATTTTGCTGCATTAGTCGCTTACTGCTTAGTGCTACGATTGCTAAGTCCAAATATATATGCAATAAAAGTTGTTTGAGCTACTAGGATTCCCAGGGCTGTACCACCAAGTGCTACGCTAGCTTGAAAACTTCCAAGCTCATCAAGCTTTCGGGTTTCAATAAATATTGTGCGTTCGAAATTGAATTGCCATCTTGCTGCTTCTGAGTTGCCAAGATAACTCAGAGGTAGACTTAGAATATAGCCAAGAATAGTAAATACTAAAGCTGTAGGAATAGTCAGCTTCAAGTTTTGAAATAGTAATGAGCGCATGGAACAAAAATCAGCTAACTTTAAAAGTTTTACAACTATTTTGATAGTTAGAAATATATCCGAAGGTTGACATTTAGTATTTTGAAAGTTGCAAACAAAGTAGGGAGGCTACACACCCTGATCTATAATTTTTTCTGATATAGGATTACTATTTGATTTGTGAACGAAATTAGGTATTGTAGCGTGTGTTAGAACGGAGTTCGTAACGCACTATTATCAAGGGTTTGATGCGTTACGCTGTCGCTAACACATCCTACGGATATTTTCATAAATAAAACCGGATTCCTATATCAAACTAACCCAGAACGCAATGCAACGACTGCTGCTTGTACGCGATCGTCTACTGCTAATTTATTCATAATCCCTCGGACGTGAGTTTTGATAGTGTTGGGACTGAGATAGAGTTTTTCGGCAATCTCTGGGTTACTTAAGCCGTCTACCATGAGTTTCAACACTTCTAACTCGCGCCCAGATAAGTTGGCGTTGTTGCTGCTGGGTGCAGGCGGTTTGAGGTTGTCAATTACTCGCCGCGCAATTTGGGGATCGAGATAGGCTGCACCATCAACTGCGGCTGCGATCGCACTTAACAATCGTTCCACACTTGCACCTTTAATACAATACGCATCTGCACCACTAGATAGCGCCGCAATTATTTCTGTCTCCGTTTGATGAGATGTCAGCATCACTACATGAGTTGCTGGTAGTGCCGCTTTAATTTGCTGTGTCGCTGCAATGCCATCCAATCGCGGTAATCCTATATCCATAACCACCAAATCGGGTTTTAGTTGCAGTGCAGCTTGAACTCCCAAATAACCATCTTCTGCTTGTCCAACAATCTCCAACTGAGGATGAGCCATTAATGATTGCTCTAATCCCAGTTGCATCATCGGATCGTCTTCGACAATTAACACCCGCAAAGGCGGAGCATTGGCTGGTAAATTTAAGGGATAACGAGTGTCTAAAGACATATTTATTAATTAGGAGTCATTTGTCATTTGTCATTTGTCATTTGTCATTTGTCATTTGTTATTTGTTATTTGCTTTTTTCTCCTGGTAATAAGCAATGAAAAATACTTCTCTATGATAGGCTGCACCAACAGTTTGTCTACGAGACGATGTTCGCGTTCGCTCAGTACAAGTGATCAATCACAAATGACCAATGACCAATGACTAATGACAAATTTATTTTATTCTTCGACGCGATAGCCTAACTCTGCTAAACTAATCCGCGACTGTCTCCATTTTGGCTGGACTTTGACAAACAATTCTAAGTAAACTTTACCAGCGATTAACTTTTGGATTTGTTCGCGGGCTTCACTACCAATTGCTTTGAGCATTCCTCCACCTTTGCCAATGAGTATGCCTTTTTGAGAATCACGCTCAACGTTGATGGTAGCAAGTACACGAGTAATGCTAGGAGTTTCTTCTACTAAGTCAATGGCGATCGCTACTGAATGGGGTACTTCTTCACGAGTCAATAATAAAATTTGTTCTCGGATTAATTCACCCATAATAAAGCGTTCTGGCTGGTCAGTTACTAAATCTGGCGGGTAATATAACGGCCCAATTTCTAAATGTTCAATTAATAATTCTTGAAGTTGCGGTAATCCTACACTCGTCTTGGCAGAAAATTTCACAATTTCCCATTCATGGGACTGGGCCATTTGGGCGTAACTATCATCTAGAAACTCAGAATCGGACGGTTGTTGGTCGGTTTTGTTCATGCCCAAAATCACCGGGGTTTTGCTGCGACTGAGCAATTCGGCAATATAGCGATCGCCCGATCCACAAGCCACGGCTCCATCTACCACAAATAGCACTACATCTACCGATTCAATGGCAATTTTGGCATTTTGCACCAACACCTCGCCCAATTGATGATGGGGCTTATGAATTCCTGGCGTATCTACAAATATTAACTGCGCCTCTGGTGTAGTTAATATGCCGCGCAAACGGTTACGTGTAGTTTGTGCTACTGGTGATGTAATGGCAATTTTTTGTCCTACCAATTGATTCATCAAAGTAGATTTACCGACATTAGGACGACCAACAATGCCGATAAAACCTGATTTAAAGTCAGGAGGAGCCTGTGGAATTTTCACCTCTCCTGAAAAAGAGAAGTTGTAATTATCAATACTAGTCACCTTTGGCTCCACCCTCATATTTTATAGCTGGGATAACTTGGTTTTTTCTTAGACACAAAACAAACATAAAATTACCCTGGCACTTTTAGGGGCACTTTTAGGGATTACTTTTGCCGAGGTTTAATCTACTACTGGCTCTACACCTATATTTTACAGCTGAGATAACCTTAGTTGTAGAATTCAGGAGTCAGAATTCAGTAGTCAGAATATTAAAAAAATTAAACTCTAAATTTCCCTCGTTTCGTCGGTAATGAAAGCAAACCTAGATAAACTCTGACTTCTGGCTCCTGAGTTCTGAATTCTTAGATTTGGTTTTTTTAGATCCAAAACAAACATAAAATTACTTTGGTATTTACTAGAGGCGCATTTGCTTAGGTTTAATCTGTTGCTAATGTCTTAAGTTTCATCGGCTACTCAATATATATTTGGATCAAAATGTCAATAAAAAATATGGGAGAACCCAAACGCATTGGAATTCTTACCAGTGGAGGTGATTGTTCTGGTTTAAATGCCGTAATTAGGGCTGTAGTAAATTGTGCTGTGGATACTTACGGCTGGGAGGTTTTGGGAATTCGTCAAGCGACTCTAGGATTAATGGCGCGTCCGCCACAATTCACTAAGCTGGAAGTCGATCGAGTTGACTCGCTGTTAACTGCGGGTGGCACAATGTTAGGGACAACCAATAAAGGCGACCCTTTTGCTTTTCCAATGGCGGATGGGAGTTTATGCGATCGCTCCGAAGAAATCATTGCAGGTTATCATGAGCTAGGTTTAGACGCTTTGATTGGTATTGGCGGTGATGGTAGCTTGGCAATTCTCCGCCGTCTCGCCCAACAAGGTGGCATTAATCTAGTAGGTATTCCCAAAACCATTGATAACGATATTGGTGTTACCGAACACGCTATCGGTTTTGATACAGCAGTTAATATTGCCACGGAAGCATTAGATCGGTTACATTTTACTGCTGCCAGTCATAGCCGAGTCATGATTTTAGAAGTGATGGGGCGTGATGCCGGACACATCGCAATAGCTGCGGGAATTGCGGGGGGAGCAAATGTCATTTTAATCCCTGAAATCCCTTATACCGTTGAACACATTTGCCACAAAATCAAAGAACGCCAAGAGAAAGGCAAAAACTATTGTTTGATAATTGTTTCTGAAGCGGTTCGTACCCATGACGGGGAAAATGTAACGATTACAAATCGCTTAGGTCAATCTCGATACGGTGGAATTGGTGAATATTTGGCAGATAAAATTATTGAACACATCGGTGTAGAAACGCGAGTTACAGTTTTAGGACACATTCAACGTGGTGGAACTGCTTCACCACTGGATAGATTAGTTGCAACAGCCTTTGGCGTAGCGGCGGTTAATCTGATTGCAGAGGATAAATACGATCGCATGGTGACATGGCAAAATCGCCAAGTTTTAAGTGTACCAATTACAGAAGCGATCGCTCAATATAGTGCTGTCGATCCCGATGGTACTTTAGTTAAAACCGCCCGTGGCATGGGTATTTATTTAGGAGACTAAACATACAGAGTAGGGACACAGCAATGCTGTGCCTCTACTATCACCTGTAATTTACGCAAGCGATAACTGGTATAGTTTATATCTAATAACCAAAGTATATAACTGTAAATCTAATTATCTACTTTTATTTAAACGGATTCACAATCTCTAATTCATCCTGCATATCTTCCTAATATAGGATTACTATTTGATTTTTGAACGGAATTAGGTATTGTAGAGTGTGTTAGAACGGAGTTCGTAACGCACTATTATCATAGGTTTGATGCGTTACGCTGTCGCTAACACATCCTACGTATATTTTCAAAAATCAAACCGGATTTCTATAGAGAATACTTGCTTATACAGCAATACGGTTCAGTTAAGCATCTCTTTCTTCTCTCTGCGTTCTCTGCGCCTTGGCGGTTCGTTAAAAAAGTGACTTTGGTAACAGAGTTTTAGCCTTAACTGAACCGTATTGGCTTATACAGACAGCGCACAAGCAACAATAAAACTCGATTTATAACTATGTAAGTTTTGAGATTCTCAACTTAGCATTGCTGGGTATTTTTGTCTTTTCTTAGTCTAAACAGCAATTGAAAGCAACGCAGCATAAAACAAATTTAACGAATTGGATTATGTACTGTCACTAACTTTGTACCATCAGGAAAAGTAGCTTCAACTTGTACATCATGCACCATTTCTGGTATGCCTTCCATGACATCTTCCCGCGTTAATAGTGTTGTACCATAACTCATTAATTCTGCTACAGTCTGCCCATCTCTCGCCCCTTCTAAAATAGCAGCAGAAATATAAGCAACTGCTTCAGGATAATTCAGTTTTAAACCCCTTTCTTTACGTCTTTCTGCTAATAAAGCAGCAGTAAAAATCAATAGTTTATCTTTTTCCTGGGGTGTCAATTGCATTTTTATCTCCTCTGTGTTCTCTGCGCCTCTGCGGTTCGTTTAAACCTGCCAAACTCTTGGTATACAATTACCACGATTCAGGAAAGAAATTCGTAGCATCTGCCAAACATCAATAAACCAGTTTCTCACCTCAGATGTAGAAGAACCGCGATATCGACACAATAATCCATGCTGTAATCGGCTAACACCCGCTTCTCCTTCCCCATCCCACAAATTTCGCGTTTTTTCAATTATTTCTGCTGAAACTGCACTACCAACCCAAACAAGACTACCTACTATTGGTTTTCCAGCCAAGCCGTGGGGACTGTGGAAAATATCTTCGCTACCCCGTAACAATTGCCGATCGATCCATAAGGGAACGCCTTGCTGCCAAATTTCGGTATGCGATCGCCATTCTCCTTGTAAGAATTTTTCTCCCCTAGCAGTGCGACCAAATCGGGTAATTTCCCAGCCTAACCAACTCCCCCCGGTTGCTAATTCTACCCGTAAATCTTGTCGATAAATCGCGCCGTTAAATAAAATTGTCTCTTGCGGCAACCATTCTAAACAAGCACCAGCGTCAACTTGCATATCGATAGTTTGTCTAGCTTGTAAGCCATTACTGCGATATATCTTGCTTGCTGCTGCTGTAGTAATTAAAGCTTGGGCTTGGGGTTGGAGGTGGATGTTAGAAGATAAGCGATCGCCTCCTACCATGCCCCCAGCCGTGTGTAAAATGACGCTATGACAAATTTCCCCTTCTGGATAAAATGGGCGTTGTACCTTTAGGGGTGCTTGGTGGCGATCGTAAATTAATTGGGTTGTGTTTTTGCGATCGGCATAGACTAAATTTAGTTTGCCATGCCAGCCTTTTGCTATTTGTGAGTTGCAGGTCATTTATAAATCTAAGATTAAAGTTCAGATACCTTATATTTATTTAATGCATTATTTGCTGCTTTACCTGCAATTTATCATGATTTTTTCGCCAAAATTACATAATCATCTAATGTATAACATGACTGATATTTCTGACTAAAATATTGTTGGAGTATCTGACTCATATACAGTTGCTCTGGTAAGTTTTCTTGAGCAAATTTGCCAAATTTAGCACCTGACAAAGGTATTCTTGAACTTGTTGAGGTTAGATATTTATACCAGACCATTTCTAATCCAAGTTCTGCCAGAAATTTATCCACTACAATCTTTTCCTGCTCTTTGTTTTCACTTTGATGAACATCGTAAATTTTGAATAACTTTTTATCTTGCACAATTAGCAGAATATAACCTGAATTTTTTAAGCTAGTGGCAAATATTTGCTTGTAAGTATTATTAGATTCAACCCTCTTGGCTGGATCTGTAAAAAAGCAGTGGGAAATTACGATAAAGTCAAAAAAGTCTTTAGGCAGATTATTCGATTTATTTTCCCAATTAAAAATATCGGTAGTTACAAAACGAAAATAAGCATTCACTGTAGTTAAGCGCGACTCTATATATCGTCGCCAAAACTGAAGTCCACGAAACTGGAAGGCATCTTGTTTTTCTAAAGAGTAGTATGATATGTGCATTTGTGGGATATCAAAAAAACCGCTACTACTTTGGAGAAATAAAGCTAAACCATAGGCAACTGTTCCTGGCCCTGCTGCAATATCAAGGATATTAACCTTGCTTGGTAGTAAAGCATCCTGGTAAATCAGAAACCAAGCTAAATATGTGCAATATACATTTTCTAAAAAATACTTCATAAAATAGACATGAGGAGTTAGACTAAAACGGTAGTCTGGTTCTTGTCCAATTTTTAAGTTATTAATATCCTCAAGAGCGTCTTCTAACTTAATAAATAACTGTTTATCAGGAATCTTACTAAATTCTTCTTTAAGATATTCAACTAACTTTGATTCTAATTCATCAAATATACGTTCATCAATTCCAGTAGATTGCAGTTTATATTCATCGTGCTGGATTAAACTAAAAACTTTATAGATATATTTAACAAATTCCTCATCTGGCATTAAAATAAAATTATCGTTTGTCTTTAAATTTTCGGCTATTTGTTGACTTAAAGTTTCTGTTTGCCGTTTATATTCTTGGGAATAACGTTCAAGTTGAAGTTTATCTCTAAATAGTTTTTCTAACCATGAGAATCTTGCACCCGATTTTTGAATCTCTTGCAATAATTGGACTGCACGTTGGATATCACCACGTTTTAAAGATAGTTTGAACTGCTGACTTCGCCACCAATTGATTATAATTTTATTCATAACCAAATCCTTCTTTGCCTTCCATAATTTCTACACCGGGAAGCTGAGAAACTAATTTTTCCTTAAATTTCATATAGCTTAATTTCTCATTTTCATACCACCAAGGGTATTTTTGCTTAATTTCTTCAGCTTCTTGACGAGTTGATGCTACAAGAGAACGGCTCTGACTTGTAGAGTGGAAAGCTTGAATTACAACTCTATCGGCGATCGCTAGTTTTTTAATAAAAGCAGCCTCGTCAGTTGGTAAAGTAGGAAGGAGAGGGGTAACAGTGATAGAAATTTTGGGAAGAAAACCTTTAAGACGATCGATGTTTTGTTTAATTTTATTGATGGCATTTAGTCTGGCTTTAATACTTGGCGATCGCGGTTCAAAATCTTTTCTAACTAATTCGCTGCCTGTGGGAATACTCATATTAATTCGCAATCGCTGAAATCGTTGTAAATAATCAATATCTCTAACAATAATTGGGCTACGAGTTTGAATTACTAATGTTGGACGATAATCAATCATGACTTCTAACAAGCTACGAGTCAGTTGATGTTTAGAATCTAGTGGTTGATAGGGATCTGTAACGCTACTCATGTAAATTCTAGGAGGCTGATGAGGATTTTTTTGATACCATTTATCTAATTCTTTAGTTAAAATTTCAGTAGCATTTTCTTTAAAAATTACCCATTTACCCCAATCTTGGCGCATTTGAGTGTTAGGGCTAAATGCTGCTGCATAGCAATAACTACAGCCGTATTGACAACCGCGATAAGGATTCAGGGTAAAATCATAAGCAGCAATAAAACCTGTAGCTTTTGTTAAGAGTGATTTAGCATTTTGTGCATAAACATTGACATCTCCAAACTTTTCTCGGACTAATTTGGTAGGAGTACATTCGCAATAACCTTCATATTTTGGTTGTGCCATCTGATTCCTGATATGAGATTTAGATTTTTGAGTTTTCGGGTTTTGAAGACGCGATGAATCGCCGTCTCTACAAGTGTTTGTATTGTGTTATAATTCCCAATTTTATTTTTAACAGAACTTATACCAATTCTGTATGAAGATGCGCTAAACCATATTGAAGTACAAGAAATAAGAAAGAGAAACGAACCGCAAAGGAC